>PFEY01000027.1 GCA_002783205.1 Rhodobacteraceae bacterium CG17_big_fil_post_rev_8_21_14_2_50_63_15
CGCCTCGTGTGGCGCAACCGAAAGGGATTGCTCGATGGCTGAAACCATCACAATTCGACCCGGCCTGCGGTTCGAGAAACTGACGATCGCGCTCGGACCGACCCGGCTGATCGCGCTCGATTGCACCATCGCACCCGGTGAGGTGCTGACCGTGATGGGGCCTTCCGGTTCTGGCAAATCGACGCTGCTGGCGGCGATCACCGGCACGCTCGACCCGGCCTTCACGATGACCGGGCGCATCCGGCTGGACGGGCGCGACCTGTCGGACCTGCCGACAGAGGCGCGGCAGGTGGGCATCCTCTTTCAGGACGAATATCTCTTTCCGCATCTCTCCGTCGGGGCCAATCTGGCCTTTGGCCTCAAGGCGTCGCTCCGGGGGCGCGCCGCCCGCCGCGCCCGGATCGAGGAGGCGCTGACCGAGGTTGGGCTGGCCGGTTTTTCCGACCGCGACCCGGCCACACTCTCGGGCGGGCAACGGGCACGGGTGGCGCTGCAACGCATGCTGCTCTCGGAACCCCGCGCGCTCTTGCTGGACGAGGCTTTCTCCAAACTCGACACCGGCCTGCGCGCGCAGATCCGCGAATTGGTGTTCGAGACCGCCCGCCGCCGGGCCCTGCCGGTGCTTCAGGTCACCCATGACCATACGGATGCCGAGGCTGCGGCGGGCGAGATCCACGCGCTCGCGTGAACCGTACGAAACACCGCCCGAACCGTACGGACCCTGCCCGGCTTGCCGGCCCTATCGCCGCAGCGCCCAGGCCATCTGCGCATGGGTCTCGATGGCGCAGGGGCGCAAACTGCGCAGTCTCGCCAGTGCGTCCCCGGCCTCCTCGCCCGCCTCGATCATCAGGCGCAGCACCGCCATGCCGGAGCGCCCGCACCCTCCCCGGCAGTGCATCAAGACCCGTCCACCCCCCGAGAGCGCGGCGCGCGCCGCGCTACTTGCGGTCTGCCACGCCTCCGTCTGATCGGGGGAAGGGATACCGAAGTCCTTGATCGGAAAGGATATCCATCTCGTACCTGCAGCCTGTATATCCCATCCGAGCGTCTCCGATCCTGCCGACACCATCTCCGCTTTCGTGGTCAGAGAGATCACCAACGCCGGCTGCCAGTCCCGCAGATGCGCCATGTCGGCGGCATAATCGCCGCCGCTCCCCGGTAACGGCGCCAGCGCCAGCGTCCCGCCGCCAACGCTCAGCGCATGAATGACGAAATCGGACATCTCCCCACGATCTCAGAGACGCTCTGCCCCAAAGGTATCGCAGCGCGCAACATCTCCCCCCTCATAGCCCCGCGCGAACCAGCGCGCCCGCTGTTCCGACGTGCCATGCGTGAAGGTATGCGGCTGCGGCACACGGCCTGCCTGACGCTGCAAATGGTCGTCACCGATCCTCTTTGCCGCGTTCAGCGCCTCTTCCAGATCGCCCGGCTCCAGCAGGCCATCCACCGCCCGAGCCCAGACACCGGCCAGACAATCGGCCTGCAATTCCAGCCGCACCGTCAGGGCGTTGGCCTCTGCCTGCCCCACGGCCTGCCGCATCCGGTTGACTTCGGGCAAAATCCCCAACTCGTTCTGCACATGATGCGCCACCTCATGCGCGATGACATAGGCAGCGGCGAAATCGCCCCTCGCTCCCAATTTCCGCGCCAGCGTGTCGAAAAATTCGGTGTCGAGATAGGCCTTTTGATCCGCCGGGCAGTAAAACGGCCCGGTCGCGCCCGATGCGCCGCCGCAGGGGCTCTGCGTCACGCCGGCAAAGAGCACCAGAACCGGCGGGCGATAGGCGCGCCCAAGCTGTTCGGGAAAGACCTGAGACCAGACCGTCTCGGTCGTGGCCAGCACCTGCGCGGAAAACGCGGCCGCATGCTCATCCGCCGCGCTCACCTCACGGGGCGCAACCTGCGGTCCTGCCTGATCCTCCAGCAGTGGAGTCACGTCGATGCCCGCGAAATAACCGATCGCGAGCACCAGAAGCAGGCCCACGCCGCCGATCCGGGCGCTCGCGCGACCGCCCCCCATGCGCCGCCGGTCCTCGACATTCCGGCTCCGTCCGACATCTTTCAACCGCATGACATCCCCCCCACATCAACACCCTCAGCTTTGCCGCAACGCGGGAAAAAAGCAAGGTGGACGCCCCGCCGCCCCGGCCTTACCCTATGCGCGCAGACGAATCCCGAATGAGGCCCCCGCGCATGTCCGATCCCCAAGACAAAGGCTACAGGGTTCTCGCCCGCAAATACCGGCCCGAGACCTTTGCCGATCTCGTCGGGCAGGAGGCCATGGTGCGCACGCTCAAGAACGCCTTTCAGGCGGACCGGATCGCGCAGGCCTTCATCATGACCGGCATCCGCGGCACCGGCAAAACCACCACCGCGCGGATCATCGCCAAGGGCATGAACTGCATCGGCGCGGATGGTCAGGGCGGCCCGACGACCGAACCCTGCGGCCAGTGCGAACATTGCCGCGCGATCATGGAAGGCCGCCATGTCGATGTGATGGAAATGGATGCCGCCAGCCGCACCGGGGTGGGCGATATCCGCGAGATCATCGACAGCGTGCATTACCGCGCGGCCTCGGCCCGCTACAAGATCTACATCATCGACGAAGTGCACATGCTCTCGGTCAATGCCTTCAACGCGCTGCTCAAGACCCTCGAAGAGCCGCCCGCGCATGTGAAATTCATCTTCGCCACAACCGAGATCCGCAAGGTGCCGGTGACCGTCCTATCGCGCTGCCAGCGCTTTGACCTGCGCCGGATCGAGCCCGAGGTGATGATCGCGCTCCTGCGCCGCATCGCCACCTCAGAGGGGGCAGAGATCACCGATGACGCGCTCGCCCTCATCACCCGCGCCGCCGAAGGATCGGCGCGCGATGCCACATCGCTGCTCGATCAGGCGATCAGCCATGGCGCTGGCGAGACAACAGCGGATCAGGTGCGCGCCATGCTGGGGCTGGCGGATCGTGGACGGGTGCTCGATCTCTTCGACATGATCCTGAAAGGCGATGCCGCGGGCGCCCTGGCAGAGCTTGGCGCACAGTATGCCGATGGCGCCGATCCGCTGGCGGTGCTGCGGGATCTGGCAGAAATCACGCACTGGATCTCCGTGGTCAAGATCACACCCGATGCCGCCGAGGATCCGACGATCGGACCCGACGAACGCCTTCGCGGCGGGCAGATGGCCGCAGCCCTGCCGATGCGTGTGCTCACCCGGATGTGGCAGATGCTGCTCAAGGCGCTCGACGAGGTCTCGCAGGCCCCCAATGCGATGATGGCCGCCGAGATGGCGGTGATCCGACTCACCCATGTGGCCGATCTGCCCTCGCCCGAGGATCTGGTGCGCCGGTTGCAGGACAATCCTCCCACCGGGCCGGGGAACGCAGGCGGCCTCAGGACCGTCGTCCAGCAGACCGCCAACGCCCAGAGCGGTCCGTCCGCACCCACACATTCCGGCCCATCAGGCCCTGTCGCCCATGGCGCCGGTCAGGCCATGGCGCTGGCACAGGACCCACAAGAGGCGCTCGCGCACTATCCCAGCTTCGCACATGTGATCGAGCTCATTCGCACCAATCGCGACATCAAGCTGCTGGTCGAGGTCGAAAGCCATCTCCGCCTTGCCGCCTACCGTCCCGGACGGATCGAATTCACCCCGACCGCTGATGCACCCAGTGACCTTGCACAACGGTTGGGCAGCGCGCTACAGCGCTGGACGGGCAATCGCTGGGCGGTCAGCCTCGTCAATTCCGCCACCGCCCCCACGATCCTCGAGGCGCGCAACGCCGCAGAGGAGGCCCGCAAGGCAGAGGCGGCCTCACACCCCCTCGTGCAGGCCGTGATGGCGGCCTTTCCGAAGGCGCGCATCACCGCAATCCGGACCGCACAAGAGATTGCCAGCGCTGCGCATGTCGAGGCCCTGCCCGAGGTGGACGAGGAATGGGATCCGTTCGAGGAAAGCTGACCCCGGACACCCCGCAGGCCACCTCTTGCCTGTCGCCTTTCGGATCCGGATATGCTTAAAGGCGCCAAATCCATTTCGATCACAGGAGATCACAGCATGTTCAAGGGGCTCGGTGCCATGGGCGACATGGCCAAGATGATGAAGGCCGCGCAGGAAATGCAGCAGAAGATGGCGGCCCTTCAGGAGGAAATGCACAGCCTGATGGTCGAGGGTCAGTCCGGCGCCGGTCTGGTCAAGGCCACCTGCACCGCCAAGGGCGAGCTGAAGGGGCTTGATATCGATCCCTCGATCTTCAACTCCGATGACAAGGAGGTGGTCGAGGATCTGATCCTCGCCGCGATCAAGGCCGCGCAGCAGAAGGCCAGCGCGCGGGCGCAGGAGGAAATGGGCAAACTGACCGAAGGCATGGGCCTGCCCAAGGACATGAAGCTGCCGTTCTGACGCGGTTTCATCGTTCCCAAAATACTCTCGCCGAAGGCGCCTAACCCAGCCTCCCGAACGGACCTCGAGATTGACCTCTACCCGCGACATCGACGCCCTGATCGACATGATGGCCCGCCTGCCGGGTCTTGGTCCGCGCTCGGCCCGGCGCGCGGTGCTGCACATGATCCGCAAGCGCGCGCTGCTGCTCACGCCGCTCGCCGATCTGATGCAGAAGGTCGCCGCCACCGCGCGGGAATGCGCCATCTGCGGCAATGTCGGCACCACGGAGATCTGCGATATCTGCACCGCGCCGAAACGCGCCAATGGCCAGATCTGCGTGGTCGAGGACGTGGCTGATCTCTGGGCGATGGAACGCGGCCACGCCTTCAAGGGGCGCTATCACGTCTTGGGCGGCACGCTCTCGGCGCTCGATCAGGTGGGGCCCGAATCCCTGCGCATCCCGCAGCTTGTCGCTCGTGTCGCCGGCGAGGCAATCACCGAAGTGATTCTCGCCCTCAACGCCACAGTCGATGGGCAGACCACCGCGCATTACATCGCCGATCAGCTTGAGGGTCGCGTGACGCTCACGTCGCTCGCGCAGGGTGTTCCCATCGGCGGCGAGTTGGATTATCTCGACGACGGCACGATCAGCGCGGCACTGGCTGCGCGCAAGAGCCTCTGAAACCCGCCATTGTGCCTCCTACGGCCAGAACCGGACGCGCCAAAAACGTGATAAGCCCTGTAGCCCTCTTCCTGCTCTATCTGCTGGCACTCAACCTGCTCACCTTCGGCCTGTTCTGGTGGGACAAGCGCTGTGCCATCACCCGCCGCTGGCGGGTGCCCGAAAGTACGCTGCTCACCCTTTGTCTTGTAGGCGGGGCGCTCGGGGCCAAGACCGGACAGGGCATCTTTCGTCACAAGACCCGCAAGGAGCCATTCCGCACCTCGCTCAATGCCATCGCGGTGTTGCATCTGACCTTTTTCGCGGCGCTCGTGCTGCCGGAATTTCGGGCGGCGGTTTTTCAGATTCTCGAGGCAATCACGCTCTGGATCTTTCGCTAGACCAACGCCATCCAGACAGTCACGGGCGGCCGCATCGCCATCGCCCCGAACACGCAGGCGGATGCCTTGGATCTCCTGCATCCTCGATCCAAGCCGCACATAACGCCGAAAGGCCCGGGATTTTCCCCGGGCCTTGCAACACACAGTCTCATCAAAGGCGGATCGACGCGCCTCAGATCACCACGACATCGAGCGGCGGAAAGCCGTTGAAGCCGACTGAGGAATAGCTTGACGTATAGGCGCCGCAATTGCGGATGATGATCCGGTCTCCGGCCTGCAATCCAACGGGCAAAGCCACCGGGCGTTTCTCGTAAAGGACATCGGCGCTGTCGCAGGACGGACCCGCCAGAATGCAGGGGCCGGTGGCCTCGTGATCGCGCTCGGTCAGGAACTGATAGCGGATCGCCTCGCCTTCGGTCTCGGCCAGACCGGAAAAACGACCGATGTCGAGATAGACCCAACGGCAGAGATCCTCGTCCGATTTGCGGCTCACCAGCAGCACCTCGGCCGCGATCATTCCCGCCTCGGCAACCATGCCGCGGCCCGGCTCTGCCATGATCCGAAGGGCCCCTGGAAAGCGCGGCTCGACCATCGCCATGACATGCGCGGCGTAATTCTGAGGGGCCTCGATTTCCTCGCCATAAAAGGCCGGGAAACCGCCGCCGATATTGATCAGGCTCAGCGCATGGCCTGCGGCCCGCGCGTCCGCCCAGACCACCGACACCCGATCCAGCGTCTCGCGCCACATCTCCGCCTTGCGGGTCTGGCTGCCGACATGAAACGACAGGCCGACCGGATCAAGGCCGAGTGAAACGGCATGATCCATCAGCGCCACCGCACGCCCGGACGCGCAACCGAACTTGCGGCTCAGCGGCCAGTCGGCGCCGGTCGCGCCCACCAGAAGTCGGATATAGACCTCTGCGCCGGGCGCATGTTCCGCGATCTTGTCCAGTTCCATCTCGCTGTCGGCGGCGAAAAGCGTGATCCCCGCCTGATGCGCAAAGGCGATGTCGCTGGCACCCTTCACGGTATTGCCAAAGGAAATATGTTCGGGATGCGCGCCAAGGCCGAGGCACAGCTCGATCTCGCCGCGCGAGGCAGCGTCGAACCGGCTGCCCTCGGCAACCAGCACCTCGATGATCTCGCGGGCCGGATTGGCCTTGACCGCATAATGGATATCGGCCCGGCCAAGACCGGATTTCAGCGCGCGGTATTGCTGCGCCACGGTGTCGCGATGCAAGACCAGCGTCGGGCGGTCGAAATCGCGGCTGCGGATGAAGTCGACGATGGGCGAGGGTGCAAAAACGGCATCGCCGCCCGCAAGGGGGTTCACATAGGCGTTCATGGTCATCTCCAATCAGACCCGGGCTTTCACCCGACCAGTTCATAACAGGAGACGTTACCGTCGCTACGTAAACACGAGGCGTCATTGTGCCGGCCAGAGGCGCGTGCGTTGGCGTCTATGGGTGTTGATCTAGGATCATATTCCACGTCGCGCAAGGGTTTTTTTGACCAGCGCAAAAATTGAGTTCACGCAAGGTTTTCGTGCCCCGGACATGGTCCGCAAGAGCGCGCCAGAGCGGCCGGATCGTTGCCGCCGCAAATCTGCCCTCAGCGTTTGTCGTTCTCGTCATCATCCTCATCTTCGAGATCGGGCAAGTTGAAAAAACTGTCGGCATCGTAGGACTTTTCCCGCTCTTCAGGATGATAATCCTGGCCCAGCGTAAAGCTCTGCAACCCCTCGATGGCGGTCGGGATGCGCGGCTCTGCTCCGGCCCCGAGGCTCTGTTCGGTGCTCAGAAGCTTGCGCCGCTCGTCGTCACTCAGCGCAGCACCTTCCTTGGCTTTTTTGGCTGCGGCGATTTGCACCGCGGCATCCAGTTCGGACTGTTTGCACAGACCAAGTGCGATCGGGTCGATCGGCTGCATGCTTGAGATGTTCCAATGCGTGCGCTCGCGAATCGACTGAATCGTCGGTTTGGTCGTGCCGACCAGCTTGGCGATCTGGCTGTCGGCCAGTTCGGGGTGGAACTTGACCAGCCAAAGAATCGCATTGGGCCGATCTTGCCGCTTGCTGAGCGGCGTATAGCGCGGCCCACGCCGCTTTTCCTCACCATGGGCGGCGGCGTAGACCTTCAGTTTGAGCTTGCGCGTCGGATCGCTCTGTGCGGCCGCGATCTCTTGCTCGGTCAACTGATTGTTGGCGATCGGATCGAATCCCTTGACGCCCGTCGCGACATCGCCATCGGCAATACCCTGCACCTCGAGCTCGTGCATCCCGCAGAAATCGGCGATCTGCTTGAAACTCAGCGTCGTGTTGTCCACCAGCCAGACAGCGGTTGCTCTGGCCATGATCGGCTTTGACGTCATCTCGGTCTCCTTGCCACAAATCTTCCCCGTCGCCTGAAAGGGCGGTTCCGGTCTGGCCGGAACGGGTTTCCATTGTCGGGGAACTTGCGGCGCTTATAATCACGCCATTCGGAAATTGGAAGTCCAAAGAATGCGCGTTTTTTTGCTGTTCATCCTGTGCCTTTGTGCGGTGCCGGCCGCCGCGCAATCACACCGCTCCGGCGATTTCGACTACTATGTCCTCAGCCTCAGCTGGCAACCCACCTGGTGTGCACTCGAGGGCGATGCGCGCGGGGACGCGGCGTGCCAGAACGCCACCGATCACGGCTGGCTGCTGCACGGGCTCTGGCCGCAATACCTTCACGGTTGGCCCGAACATTGCCAGAGCACACATCGTCCGCCGTCGCGCCAGATGACGCAGGCCATGGCCGATATCATGGGCTCGCCGGGCCCTGCGTGGTATCAATGGAAAAAGCACGGCAGCTGTTCCGGCCTGTCCGCACCAGCCTATTTCGCCCTCGCCCGAGAGGCTTACGCGCGGGTGAACCGGCCGATCGTCTTTCGCAAGCTCTCGACATCCGTCAAACTGCCCGCGCAGGTCGTGGAAGATGCATTTCTCAAGGCCAATCCGGACTGGACCCCGGACATGCTCACGATCACCTGTCGTGACGGTCGAATCGCGGAGGCGCGCCTGTGCCTGTCCAGGGACCTTGCCCCAGTCCCCTGCGGTCCAGACCTCCGGCGCGATTGCCAGATGAAGAATTCGCTCCTTGCGCCAATCCGATGAACACCCCAGCTTTCATCGTTCTTCAAATACTCAAAATCCGCATCTGAAACCGATCAAGGCTCATCCGGGGTCAGCCGACCTTGAGGACGATCTTGCCGATATGTCCGCTCGATTCCAGTCGGGCGTGGGCCACCGCCGCCTCGGCCAGGGGATATTCGGAATCCATCACCGGCGCGATCCGGCCCGCCGCGAGCAGCGGCCAGACTTGGCTGCGCAGCGCCTCGGCGATGCGCGCCTTGGCCAGATTGCTCTGCGGGCGCAGGGTGCTGCCGGTAATCGTCAGTCGGCGCAGCATCACCTGCGAGAAATTGAGCTCGACCTTGGAACCCTGCAGAAAGGCGATCTGCACCAGCCGCCCGTCATCGGCGAGGGCGCGGATATTGCGTGGCAGATAATCGCCACCGACCATGTCGAGAATGACATCGGCGCCCCCTTCGGCGCAGAGCACCTCGACGAAATCCGCCTCGCGATAGTTGATGGCGCGCTCCGCACCCAGCTCTGTGCAGACCCGGCATTTTTCGGCGGATCCGGCGGTGGTAAAGACCCGCGCGCCAAAGGCATGGGCAAGTTGAATGGCCGTCGTGCCGATGCCGGACGAGCCGCCATGCACGAGAAAGCGCGCGCCGCCCTTCAGGCCCCCGCGCTGAAAGACGTTGGACCAGACGGTAAAGAAGGTTTCTGGCAGGCAGGCGGCCACCTTGAGACTCAGACCCGCAGGGATTGGCAAGCAATGCGCGGCAGGCGTTGTCACGTATTCGGCATAGCCGCCACCGGGCAGCAAGGCGCAGACCTGATCGCCAATCGCCCAGTCCGTGACGCCGACCCCGCGGGCGACAATCTCGCCCGCGCCCTCTAGCCCCGGCAGGTCAGAGGCGGTCGGCGGCGGCGCATAGAGCCCGGCGCGTTGCAACGCATCGGGGCGGTTGACGCCGGCATAGGCCAGCCGGATCACCACCTCGTCCACGCGGGGACTCGGCACCGGGCGCAGACAAGGCTTCAAGACCTCCGGCCCGCCAGCCTGCGTGATTTCGACGGCCTTCATCAACTTGCTCATCTCGGTGTCCCCTGCTGTCAGTTTGGACCGTTCCATCGGCCCGGCATACCGATAGGCCGCGCGCCCTGAGGCGCGCGGATGCGGCCCAGAAACCCGAGTGGGCCTGTCATGAGACCGGAAATCAGTCGGTTGTCGCGGACCCGCGCCTTGAATTTCTCGATCTGCATCACGTCCTCGATCCGGCGATCGAGAAATTCCCATGTGCGGGTCTGCCCCGCGCTGTCATCGCCCAGCCAGTAGAGCACGGTTGCGCCATAGACGCCCGAAAGGGTGGCGCGTTTGGTGTACCAGTTCACATCCTCGGAGGTGTCGCCGAGCGCGGTCCAGATATGATCGGCGGTCTGCCAGAGCGCGCGTGCGCCGTCGGCGACATAAGGCGGCAGGGAAAAGAGCGTCATGCCCCGGCGCACCAGTTCACGATCCTCGACGGCCTCGAGCCGGGCGCGCACGGCAAAGGCAACGCGGTCGCGGAACCGCAGAGCGCCAAGATCGGTCCCGGCCAGCCGTGCAAGCATGGCCGCGTCGCCCGCCGCGTGATAGGCCAGCGCCAGATCGACCGCGCCGCGCGGACAGATCGCGGCGACCAGTGCAGGCGCAATTCCGGCCTCCTCGGCGGCGGCGCGCAACGTGGTCTCGGTCCAGCCGTCAAAGGGCACAAGCGGCTTGGCGGCTTGCAGCAGTCGGGTCATCAGGTCGCGATCGGGCATCGGCATTTCCTTTCGGTGGGCAGCCTAGACAAATCCGGGGCGCTTTGCTATACGGTCCTCTCCTGCAATCTCTTGCAACTTTAACTTAGGAAGGTGGTGACACCACATGCAGGTTAGTGTTCGCGACAACAATGTCGATCAGGCGCTCCGCGCTCTGAAGAAAAAACTGCAACGCGAAGGCGTTTTTCGGGAAATGAAGCTCAAGCAACATTTCGAAAAGCCCTCCGAGAAAAAAGCGCGCGAGAAGGCCGAAGCGATTCGTCGTGCCCGGAAACTGGCACGCAAGAAGGCGTTGCGCGAAGGCATGGTCTGAGCGTTTTCCGCGGTTTTTTGCGGCACTTTTGACGACCCCCGGGCGGATGCTTCGGGGGTTTGTCGTTTTGGGCCCGTATCAGGAGCCCGTATCTGGGGGCTCTGCCCCTGTCGCCGCAAGCGGTGCCCCCGGGGGTATTTGATCCGGGAAGAAGCCCGGTCAGGTCAGCCGACAGAGCGGCGCGTCGCGCAGGACCGAGGTGACAAAGCGGCCCTCGGCCGTGTCGCGGATCGCATAGCCATAGCCGCGCAACCGGTGCAGCCATTCGCGCTCGGAGACGGCCAGCAGGCGCTCGCGCAGGACCAGCGCGCGGATCTCGGTGGTGTTGTCCGTGTGGTGCAAGTTCATCGTTTCCAACCCTGTTACAGTTCATTCCTGACTCAGGCGTAATGAGGCGATGTGGCGACAATCGCACCGGAATGTGTTACAGAATGGGAATCATCGAGGCTTCTCGGGGTCAATCCGTCATGCGGCGCGGTCACGTGATCGACGATGCTCCTCATCTCCCAGTCCTGGGGCCTTAGTGCATCGAATGAGCTTTTGGGCTTTACATGACTCTGGCAGGGGATGACGGCGGGAACAGCATCAGCCGAGCTTCGTCTCGGCTTCGATCTCGGCGCGTGACTTGCGGGCGCGTTCGGTGGCGGATTTGAGCTGACCACAGGCGGCCATGATGTCCTCGCCGCGCGGGGTGCGGATCGGACTAGCATAGCCTGCCTTGTAGATGATGTCGGCAAAGCGCGCGATCCGGTCCCGATCAGAGCGCACGTAAGGGCTTCCCGGCCATTCGTTGAAGGGGATGAGGTTGATCTTGGCCGGAATGCCCGCGATCAGTTTGACCAGACGGCGGGCATCCTCGTCGCTGTCGTTCACGCCCTTGAGCATGACATATTCAAAGGTGATCCGCTCTGAGTTGCTGAGGCGCGGATAGTCGCGGAGTGTATCGAGCAGCGTGGCAATGTTCCATTTCTTGTTGATCGGCACCAGCCGGTCGCGCACCTCGTCCGTCGTGGCGTGGAACGACACCGCCAGCAGACAGCCGATCTCCTCGGCCGCGCGCGCGATCTCGGGCACCACACCGGAGGTCGAGAGCGTGATCCGCCGACGCGAGAGCGAGATCCCTTCGCCGTCCATCGCGATCTTCATGGCGTCGCGCACATTCTCGAAATTGTAGAGCGGCTCGCCCATGCCCATCAGCACGATGTTGGAAATGAGGCGCGGCCGCTCGCCCGCCCCCTCGCCCGGCCTCGGCCATTCATCCAGATCGTCGCGCGCCAGCATGACCTGCCCGATGATCTCGCCCGCCGTCAGGTTGCGCACCAGTTTCTGCGTGCCGGTGTGGCAGAACGAACAGGTCAACGTGCACCCCACCTGAGAGGAAATGCACAGCGTCCCCCGGTCCGTCTCGGGGATATAGACCACCTCGACCTCATGCCCGCCGGCGATCCGCACCAGATACTTTCGGGTGCCGTCAAGGCTCACCTGCTTGCTGACGAGTTCGGGGATCTCGACCACGAAATTCTCGGCGAGTTCCGCACGATAGGCCTTGGCCAGATTGGTCATGGCCTGAAAGTCGCGCACGCCCCACTGATAGATCCATTGCCATATCTGGCCGGCCCGCATCTTCGCCTGCCGATCCGGGGTGCCATGTGCTATCAGCGCTGCGCGCAGCCCCTCGCGCGTGAGCCCCACGATATTGGGCTTGCCCTGTGTCAGCTTGCGGGGGATGGTCAGCACATCCTGGGTGATCGGGGCGTTGGGGGTCATGACTCTATCGCACGGTTTCGGATCGGTTTGACTTCCCATATAGGAGTCGCCCCCGGATTCCAAAGGGTTTGCACGGGCCGGAGCGGGAATGAGCGCAAGGGCCACTTCCCCCATCCGCTCCCCTCTGCCATACTGCTGCCCAACCCATAAAACCAAAAAGAGCAGCGGCATGAACGATCTCCTCTCGTCCACCCTCAAATCCGACTACGATGCCTCTTCCATTCAGGTGCTCGAGGATATGGAGCATGTCCGCCTGCGCCCCGGCATGTATATCGGCGGCAAGGACGACCGCGCGCTGCATCACATGGTGGCCGAGATCATCGACAACTCGATGGATGAGGCGGTGGCGGGCCATGCGACCTGGATCGAGGTGGAACTCCATGCCAATGGCCATGTCACCATCCGCGACAACGGGCGCGGTATCCCGGTTGACCCGCATCCCAAGGATCCGACGAAATCGGCGTTGGAGATCATCTTCTGCACCCTGAACGCGGGCGGCAAGTTCTCGGGCGACAGCTATCAGACCTCGGGCGGGTTACATGGCGTCGGCTCGTCAGTCGTCAACGCGCTCTCGGATCATCTCGCGGTCGAGGTGGCACGGGGCCGCGAGCTTTACCGGATGGAGTTCTCGCGCGGGATTCCGCAAGGTCCGTTGCAGAAGATCGGCGCCGCCCCCAACCGGCGCGGCACCGCGGTCACGTTTCATCCCGACCCCGAGATCTTTGGCTCTCTGACGCTCAAACCAGCGCGGCTCTTCAGGATGGCGCGCTCCAAGGCCTATCTGTTTTCAGGCGTCGAAATCCGCTGGAAGAGCGACATTTCCGATAACGACACACCGATGGAAGGCGTTTTCCATTTCCCGGGCGGTCTTTCGGATTACTTGGAAGAAACCCTGCATGGGGCCAGCACCTATGCCGAACGCCCCTTTGCCGGAACGGTCGATTTCCGCGAGAAATACAACCTGCCGGGCAAGGTCGAATGGGCGATCAACTGGACACCCGCGCGCGACGGCTTCATCCAGTCCTATTGCAACACCGTGCCGACGCCCGAGGGCGGCACCCATGAGGCCGGGTTCTGGGCGGCAATCCTCAAGGGGATCAAGGCCTATGGCGAGTTGTCGAACAACCGCAAGGCGGCACAGATCACCCGTGAGGATCTGCTTTCCGGGGGCTGCGCGCTGGTGTCGTGTTTCATCCGAGAGCCGGAATTTGTCGGTCAGACCAAGGACAGGCTGGCCACCGTGGACGCCGCGCGCCTGGTCGAAGGGGCGGTGCGCGACCATTTCGACAACTGGCTTGCGGCGGATACCAAATCCGCCGGTGCGATCCTCGATTTTCTGGTGTTGCGCGCCGAGGAACGGCTGCGGCGTCGGCAAGAGAAAGAGACACAGCGCAAGACCGCGACCAAGAAACTGCGCCTGCCCGGAAAGCTGGTGGATTGCTCCTCGAACACTCGCGAGGGCACCGAGTTGTTCATCGTCGAAGGCGATAGCGCGGGAGGGTCGGCCAAGATGGGCCGCGACCGGCGCACACAGGCGCTCTTGCCGCTCCGGGGCAAGATATTGAATGTGCTGGGTGCGGCCAGCTCGAAGCTTGGCAGCAATCAGGAGATCAGCGATCTCGCGCAGGCGCTCGGCGTGGGCATTGGCACCAAGTTCCGGCTTGACGACCTGCGCTACGAGAAGGTCATCATCATGACCGACGCCGACGTGGACGGCGCGCATATCGCGGCGCTCCTGATGACCTTCTTTTTCACCCAGATGCGCCCGATGATCGACGCGGGCCATCTCTATCTCGCCTGCCCGCCGCTCTACCGGCTGACGCAGGGGGCGCGGCGGGTCTATTGCCTCGACGAGGCCGAGCGCGATCTCTGGCTCGAAAAGGGGCTGGGGGGCAAAGGCAAGATCGACGTCTCGCGCTTCAAGGGTCTGGGCGAGATGGACGCCAAGGATTTGAAGGAAACGACGATGGACCCGAATTCGCGCAAGCTCATCCGCGTGACGATAGACGAGGACGAACCGGGCGAGACGAGCGATCTTGTCGAGCGTCTGATGGGGAAAAAGCCGGAACTGCGGTTCCAGTATATCTCCGAGAATGCGCGGTTCGTGGAGGAGTTGGATGTTTGAGGTCACGGCACGGGCGCTGATTCTCATGTCAGATGATCAAGGATGACGTTCCGAAAGATCCTGACGCCCATCCCGGTCAGGATGCCGCCCGCAAAACAGCTTTGGATCGGCCTGCATCCCGAACAAGATCACCGGTTTTCTGGAGACGACAGGATCGCCGGACAGCGTGAAGCGAAGGAGATGTCACGCTCTGGCTGCGGCGGGCCAAGATGCCGCAGAAACCGGAATTCCGGCCCGATTGCTTTGGTCCTGGCCTTGGCGGCGTTCACGGCGCAACGCTTGTGTCCTTGTCGGTCCGGGGATTTGCCTTTGCACGCCGCTTACGACATCCTGGCACTGCGCAAGGGGCCTTCCGACTTGCTCGGATGATTCCTTTGATATGATACTTCACGGAATCGTTACGCCCGTCTGACGCGTCACCTGACGCGGGAGAATCTTACTGGGCGTGAGGGGCAACAAGAAGCCAACCTCGATCATGAGGCGTCCGAAAGGAGATCTCGTAATGTCTCGAGCAATAATCAAAAATGGATCTGGCCGTGCCCTTCGGCGGGTCCTTGCGGCCCTTCCCTTATGTGCCATGTCGACCTTTGCCCTCGCTCAGGAGGTCGAGCCCAAGGCCGACGAAGTCCTGCATGCCATGTCGGATTATCTGGCCGGCCTCATCACGTTCACCGTTACCGCAGATGCTGCAACCGACGTCCTCCTGCGCAACGGGGCAAAGATGCAGTTGACGGCGACGGGCACGCTTGTGCTCGACCGCGAAAAGGGTTTCCGGGTTGTCCGTGAGGGGCCCCTCGGCGAGAGCACCATTGTTTTTGACGGATCGGCGGTATCAATTTCGAACAGTGCCTTGGGAGTGCATTTTTCAATTCCCGTCGAAGGAAACATCGATCAGGCGATCGACGAAGTCAGGTCCGTTCTTGGAACCGAAGTCACCGGCGGGGCCGATCTGCTTTATGCAAATCCCTATGAAGGTCTGATGTTCGAGGTCGAAACGGGCCAGTATCTTGGAGAGGTCACAGTGGGCGGGGTCAGTGCGCATCACCTCTTCTATCGCGCCAAGGACATAGACTGGCAGCTTTGGGTGCGCTCCGAAGGAGATCCAATCCCGGTAAAATATGTCATCACGAGCAAATGGATGACGGCTGCGCCCGCCTTTTCGGTCCAGTTGTGGAATTTTGAGCCCGGCGTGACAACGGATGCCAATACCTTCAACTTCACGCCGCCAGAGGGGTCAAAGGAACTCGACCCCGCAACGATTGACGGCGAGAACATCATCGGAGAGGGGTGAACACGATGAACAGGACTGTTTTCAGACGCCGCATGATCGGTCTGGCCGTGCTCGCTTTCGCGATTGCCGCAGAGCCTGATCCAATGTCATGGATCACGGGAAGCGCGTTGGGTGAACCCGTCGAGGCGCGCGTCGGACGGCCGGCAACGCCCGTCAGTGCGGCGGGTGTGGCCCGTCGGACAACCCGGCGCGTTGTCCGGCGCTCTGCGGTCTATGTCTCGACCCTGCCCGCAGGATGCGCGACCGTGACCATCAACGGGGCGGGCTACTATCAGTGCGGGGCGACCTATTACGAATACACCGGCACGCAATACGTGGTCGTCATCATCGAGTGATCTCTGCAAGTATGATGCCTCCGCATCCTTTCGCAAGGATGCGGAGGGTCAATGAAAGGAAACAATCATGACGGCAGGACGGTCGATGACGCGATCTGCCCTGATGGCAGCGGCGATCATCTTGGCCCTTGGCAATCCCGCGATGGCGCAAGAGGCTCAGGATCTCGCAAAAAAGCTCGCCAACCCGTTGGCGTCGCTGATCAGCGTGCCCATTCAGGGTAACTATGATGGCAATATCGGCCCCAATGACGATGGTGAGAGGTTGAATTTCAACATCCAGCCGGTCATTCCCATCACCCTGAACGAAGACTGGAACCTGATCACGCGCATCATTCTGCCGATCACCGCCCAAGAGGACATCTTTCCCGGGGCGGGCGATCAGTTCGGGCTGGGGGACATCACGGCGAGCTTCTTTTTCTCGCCGCAGAAGCCGGCCTTTGGCAAGGTGATATGGGGGGTCGGACCGGTCGCGCTCTTGCCGACGGCCACGGATGATCTTCTGGGGGGCGAGAAATGGGGGACAGGGATCACCGGGGTTGCCCTGTCGCAAACCGGGCCCTGGACGGTTGGCATGCTGGCCAACCATATCTGGTCTGTTGCGGGGGATGGCAACCGCGCCGACATCAGCAATACCTTCCTGCAACCCTTCCTGAGCTATACCACGCCCGATGCCTGGACCTTCACGCTCAACACCGAGTCAAGCTATGACTGGAAGGCCGAGGATTGGGCTGTGCCGGTCAACTTTCAGGTGTCCAAGCTGACCCGGATCGGAAAGCAGCCTGTCAGCCTTGGCGCTGGCCTGCGTTACTGGGCCGAAAGCAGCCCGAACAGCCCCGAAGGTTGGGGTGTGCGGGTGATCTTGACATTCCTCTACCCGAAAGGATGAACGCTGGTGCTGGCAGAATGCAGCACGCGGAAGTCTTTTACCTTCGTAAGGATTTGATTGGATGGTTAAGCTCTCGCCGTTTGAACCGCAGTCCAGACATGAGCGTTTTCTGAGTGACGAACGCCCATTTCAATGACACAAGTTCCAGAGATTTGTCGCATAGTCAGAAGATAGAGCATCATGGATCGGAAAAACCCCATGCGCGCCATGTCCTTGCTGTTGCTGCTTTCGGCGCTGGTCTTTTCCGGGTGCAGTCGGCCACCCGAAATCATGGGCATTGACAACCCGGCGGTCTCGGCCGCTTCGCTGTCCGATGTCACGCGGAACCGCATCTTCATCACCACCACGCGACGGCCATCAGAGGAACCGGGCGTCTTCCTCGGGCCGGATCGCGTGCAAGGGCTCGGCCTTGCCTCGGTGGAGGTTACGATCCCTCCGACCCATGTTGCAGGCGAGCTCGAGCGGCCCAAAAAACTTCCGCCCGATCCGCGAAAAGACTTCACCGTGATCAATCCCGTCAGCTATGCATCGGATGCCGAGATGATCGCGGAAATCAAACGCGAACTGGCAAAGCGACCGCGAGGGGATCGCAAGTTGCTGCTTTTCGTTCACGGTTTCAACAACACGTCCAGCGATGCGACGCTGCGGCTGGCACAATTTGTCGAGGATACGGGATTCAAGGGGGTGCCCATGCTCTTTACATGGGCCTCTGCGGCCAAGACCTCGCGTTATGTCTATGATCTCAACAGCACGCTCGTCGCGCGCGGACAGGTCAAGAGAATTGCCGAGATCATGGTGCGCAGCAAAGCCGAAAGCGCGGATGTATTCGCCCATTCGATGGGCACCTTCCTGACCATGGAGGGACTGCTCGACCTGCAACAGGCCGGCACTCTGGGGCGGCGCGGAGAGATCGGCCATATCATGCTGGCAGCACCCGACATCGATCTCGATGTCTTTCGGACACAGTTGAAGCAGCTTTCCCCCGCCATCCGGAAGAAGATGTATGTCCTTGTTTCAAAGGATGACAAGGCGTTGCTCCTGTCGTCCAGGATCGCCGGCGGCGTGCCGCGCGTGGGGGTTGCGAACACGGAAGAGCTCGAAGCCCTGGGCGTCACGGTGATCGACCTGTCGGAGATCGAGGATTCCTCATCGGGCAGCCACTCGAAATATGCGGGCTCTCCAGAAGTGGTGCAGCTGATCGGGGCCGGTTTGAACTCTGGGCATAACTTCGGTCAGGACAACACGCCGGCCATGCAGAAGATTCTCTCCGCCTCGCCGATCCAGATCTTTGGCAACGGGGCGGGACTTTTTAATTAGGCGAACGCCGATGCGAGATCGGAACAAGTCTGGGTGTCGCGGGGCGGTTTGATGGCGCGTCCGCAAGTTCGTATTCTGGTGGCAATCTTGGGGTGCCCTGACAGATGTGGTTAATGATGCGGTGCCTGACAAAGGCAAGGCCACATATTCTGGCAATTGCGACGCTGCTTGAGCTTGGTCTAGGAGCGGGCGTGATGTGGGCAGAACCTGCCTATGTCGGATCGTCCGTCTGCACGGAATGCCACAGGCAGGTTGACGCAGCCTGGCACAACTCCGATCACGCCAAGGCCTGGACTCTGCCAGACGAGACGACGGTTCTTGGCGATTTCAGCGACGTGACCTTTACGCATGGCGGGCAGGTGACGCGGTTCTTTCGCGACGGCGATGCATATATGATCGAAACCGCAGGTGCCGACGGCCAACGTCGCGCCTACCAGGTTGTCGGGGTTGCAGGCATTGACCCCTTGCAGCAATATCTGCTCTCACCGCAGCCGGGGCGGACGCAGGCCTATGACATTGCCTGGGATGTCGCCGGGAAACGCTGGTATCCGGTCTTTCCCGATCCGGTCCCGCCGCCCGGAGACGGGTTTCACTGGACCGGAACCTACAAGAGCTGGGAGTCGCGCTGCGCGGAATGTCATGCCACCGGCTATAGCCGGAATTACGATCCGCCAACCAATAGCTACGCCCCGAAGATGACTGAGATCGGCGTGGGGTGTGAGGCGTGCCATGGTCCGGGGGCCGCGCACATCGCCTGGGCGCGCGACCCCATGACGCGCAAGCCGGAGGACGGGCTGACCCCGATAGGCCTGACAGTCGATCTGGGTGCCTCGCAGGAGATCGAGGTGATGCAATGCCTCACCTGTCATTCCCGCCGCGAGGCGATGCAGGATGGCAATCCGATGCCAGGAACGGATTATCACGACGCCTTTTCCCTCACACCGCTGCGCGAGGGCATCTATCACCCCGACGGGCAGATCCTCGATGAGGTGTTCGAGGGCGGCTCTTTCCTGCAATCGAAAATGCACGCGAGGGGCGTGCGCTGTTCGGATTGCCATGACCCACATTCCGCGCAGCTAAGAGCTGAAGGCAACGCCGTCTGCGTGCAATGCCATTCCCCGGCAGGCAATCCTGAATTTCCCTCGCTGCCTCTCAAGGTCTATGACAGCCCCGACCATCATTTCCACCCGCAGGCAAGCGCGGGGGCGCAATGTGTGTCCTGTCATATGATCGAGCGGACCTATATGGGCATCGACACGCGGCGCGATCACAGTTTCCGCGTGCCACGACCTGACCTTGCCGCGACCGGATCACCCGACGCCTGCACCGATTGCCATACCGACCGCAGCGCGGAGTGGGCAGCCAGCAACCTTGCGTCGCGCGTCCCCGACAGCCTGCATCGCGGCCCACATTTCGCGACCGTCTTTGCCGCTGCGCGGCGTGATCCTCAGGGGCAGGCACAGATGCTGCTGGAGATCGCCGAATGGGCGGACGGGCCGGGCGTGGTGCGCGCCTCGGCCCTCGATCTCCTGGGGGCGGTCGCGGATATGGCGTCGGCCGACCGCGCCACCCGGCTCTTGGGCGATCGCGATCCCCTCGTTCGTTCTGCCGCCGCCTCGGTCCTGCGCAGCCTGCCGCCCGAGGACCGCCTTGCCCGGCTTGAACCGCTCCTGTCGGATCCCCGGCGCACCGTCCGCGAAGCGGCGGCCAAGGCGCTGATCGATGCGCAGGTCACGCTGGATACACCGCAGGCTACAGCACTCGCGGCGGCGCGGCAGGAATGGTCCGAGGCGCTGCGCCTGCGCGCGGATTACCCGGAAACCCAGTTGCAGATGGGCGGCGCAGCATTGCA
The DNA here is from genome assembly GCA_002783205.1 of Rhodobacteraceae bacterium CG17_big_fil_post_rev_8_21_14_2_50_63_15. Lineage (GTDB taxonomy): Bacteria > Pseudomonadota > Alphaproteobacteria > Rhodobacterales > Rhodobacteraceae > Roseovarius. The sequence goes on from PFEY01000027.1 coordinate 20,226, forward strand.
GGCGCGGGACTTTGCGGCGGCGCTCACCGCCTTCGAGAGAGCGGTGACACTTGATCCGCAACTGGTCGATGCCTGGTCGATGGTGGTGCGGTTGCACGCCGCCATGGGCAATACTGACGCCGCGCAAGCCGCACTCGCACGCGCGCTGACCGCCAATCCGGGGAACAGCCGGCTGTTGTCCCTGCAATAGGAGGGCGCAACGCGACTTGTCGCAAGCACCTTTTCCCAAGTGGAATGAACATGAGATGAAAATCCGGAAGAAAGAAAAGCAGGCCGAGAGGGTCGCCAAGAGCATTCACGACGAGACGGATGAGCGACGCTCCGCAAAGGTGATCTTGTGGCGTTCTCACGGCCGCGTGTAATCTGAGGCGTCTTCGAGATAGATTCTACCAAAGCCATTCGACACCTGCGCTCGGCTTCTCAGCATTATCAAGAGAAGGTGTAGACCATGACAAAGAAAACGAGTGTAGATTTCACCAAGGGCAGCCTGTCAAAGCATGTCCGTGTGATGTCCTTCACGGCCAGCATCGGCATTCTTGCGATCTACGTCGTCGACCTGATGGACCTGCTCTTCATCTCGATGCTGGGCGACAAGGAACTGGCGGCGGCGGCCGGGATGGCCGGCACCCTTCTGTTCTTCGTGAGCACGATCAATATCGGGCTTTCGATCGCAACCGGAACGCTGGTCGGACGCGCCCTGGGAAAGGGCGATGCTCAGCAGGCGCGCGAGATGACCGGCACCGCAATCATGGTGTCAACCGTTGTCGGTATCGTGGTTCCCCTGTTGATGATCCCCAACCTCTACTTTTTGTTGGGCTGGATCGGCGCCACGGGCGAGCTTGCCGATATGGCCTATAGCTACATCATCATCCTGCTGCCAGCGACGTTCATGTCCGGCATTTCGATGAGCCTCGTCACGCATCTGCGCGCCGATGGCGCTGCGCGCAAGGCAATGTATCCCTCGCTGTGCGGGGCGCTGGTCAATCTCGTGTTCGACCCGATCCTGATCTTCGGGCTCGGGATGGGGCTTCAGGGGGCGGCCGCAGCCACGGTGATGGCGCGCGCGGCCACGCTGGCCGTGGCGCTTTATCCCTTTCGGGGTGAAATCCGGGAGATTCTGTTTCCGGGCTTTCAGGCCATGCGCAAGCACATTTACGAGATCGGCAGCTATGCGCTCTATTCAGCCTTCGCGTCTGTCGCAGCACCGATCGGGCAGGCAATGATGATGCGCCAGTTTGCCTCCTTCGGGCATGAGGCGGTCGCCGGGATCTCGATCATCGGTCGCCTTGCTCCGGTAGTCTTTGCCGTCATCAACGCGCTGTCAGGCGCGATCGGGCCGATCATGGCGCAGAACTATGGCGCGAACCAGATGGAGCGTGTGCGCGAAGCCTATAGGGACGCCGCAAAGTTTCTCGGGCTTTACGTTGCAGCGGTTGCCATCCTGCTCTTTCTGTTGCGATCGCAGATCGTTTCGATCTTCGGTGCGACCGGCCAAGCGCAAGAGCTGATCTATCTCTATTGCAGCCCGTTCGCGATCATCGCCTTCCTCAACGGCCTGATTGCCATTTCGAATGGGGCGCTGAACAGTCTGGGGCAGCCAACCTATGTGATGGGTTTCAGCTGGGTCAAGAACACCGTGGGGCTGTGGCCGTTTCTGGTGGTTGGCTCGTATCTCTACGGTCTTTGGGGGCTTGCGTTCGGATTGCTGCTGCATACGGCAGTTTTCGCGTATATCTCGGTTCGGTTGGCAAAAAGTGTCTACCTCAAGAAGGTTGCAAGCGCTCTGCCCGAAGATGATTTCGCGCCGGATCAGGCGCAGGCCCACAGCATGATGGTGCGGGAAGGCGCGATGCAGATGTGAGGTGGACGGGCGCGCGCCAGACCCGCTCGGGCCTTGCGATCCACGACGCCAACCAAACCTCATTGCCATTCTTGCGCATGACGCCGGGAGCTTGGCCGTGCCATAGGGGAATCCCTTCGTTATGCCGTCAGAGGCGATGGCGGCGAGACCCGTCAAGCGTGACCGTTGGTCCCTTGCGAACGCCAGATTGCCGGTGGATGACGATGAAACTTGTCTTTACGCGCCAAAACATGCTTGGACTCGCTCCGACAGGAGAACTCAGGGGCCATCTCACCTGCCATGATCCCACTTATCCGCGCCGGGGCGATCATGCCTCTTGTTCACTGGATGCAAGACAATGCCCGGCCGGTCGAAGAGCGCCTGCGCGAGGTTGATCTTTGCTACGTTCTCAAGGGTGACTGCAACCTGGCCATTCCGCTTGGACCGGCGATCGAATTTCTCTGCGCCGCAATCAGGGCCGAGGGACCGGACTTTGCCTGCCGGGCCGTGACCGGTGCAAGCTTGCGGGCGCTTGGCATGATTGGCGCGGTCGCACTTGGCGCGGACACCGTGCGCGACGCGCTCTTTCGCGTGGCGGCCTCGCTGCCGCTGCACACCACGCATGAGATCATCACGGTCAGCCCGGCCTCGGGCGGCTTGCTGGTGCGTGAGGCCTGGGGGCTGCGCATGGACGATGAAACGCGACATGTGGTGCAGCAATAGGTGGCCGCACTGATCCAGGCAATCTGTGCGAATGCGGGGGCTTCGCTTCCGCTTTTCGGACGTATGGCGATCATGCCCCATCCCGTGCATGGCCTTGCGCATTTGCGGACCTGTTTTGGCGACGCTGTCGAAGCCTCACCGAACAAACTTCTCGAACTCTTCATGCCCGATCATGTGGCGGATCGGCCGCTGTCCCTGCGGGAGATCGCGCAACCATCACCCGATCTCACGCAGGGGTTGATAGCGCTGCGCGGCGACGGAACACTGAGCACCTCGGCCAGAATCGTGATTGCAGCCATGCTGCTTGACGGCACGCCCTCGATGGAGCGCCTCGCGCGTGCCGCAGGGCTCAGCGCCCGCACCTTTCAGCGCCGGTTGCGCGCGGAAGGTGCAACATTCAAGGGATTGCTGGAATCCGTGCGCCGAGATCTTGCGCTTGCCAGCCTCGTGACGGGCGGCAGTTCGGCAAATGAGATCGCGCGAACGCTCGGATATGATCAGCAATCCTCCTTGACCCGCGCGGTCCGCCGCTGGACAGGCGCATCGCCGCGCAACATAGCGCGCGGTCAAAAGCCCTGAGCCAGTGCCGGACAGCGCGCAAATTCGCCTTCGCACGCCATTTCAGGTGAATTGATCCAGATCAGGCAGGCTACGATCTTGTAGTTGTAGCGTCTGTGTAAGACAGTTCACGGAAGCGTTATCGCCTCCGAGTCCAGCATTGACCTTTGGCGCGGCTCAAGCTGTGTGCGGAGAACGAGTCCGCAATTTTATTGAGGCGATGAATTCAAAGGGAGGTCGAACCATGTCAATCAAGAACCTCAAGAAAGCCTGCGCCGGAGCGGTGCTGCTGGCACTGTCGACAGCCCCGGCTGTCGCGCAAGAGAGCAACTGGAAGTTCAGCACCTCGGCCTATCTGTGGCTGAACGACACCACCGTCACGGCCGACACGCCGCGCGGCGAGGTCACATCGACCTTGGATTTCAGCGATGCAATCGACAAACTCGATTTTGCCTTTATGGGCACGGTCGAGGCCCGCAACGGACCATGGGGTGTGGTCGGGGATCTGATGTATTTCAAACTGACGGCAGAGGGTCCGAGCCCGGCCGGCGTGCTGTTCTCCGGGGTCAAGGCCGAGAGCAAAACGACGATCCTGGGCACCTATGTCACCTATCGCGTCCATCAGGACAGCATGATCGCCGTCGATCTGGGTGCGGGGGTGCGCTCGCTCTGGGTGAACACCGACACCAGGCTCCTGGCCGGTGCCCTGCCCGCGGAGCAGTTCAAGGAAAGCAAGAACCTGCTGGATCCGGTCGCGGCGGCCCGCATCCGCCTGACGTTCACCGATCAATTTTTCGGCGCGCTCTGGCTGGATGGGGGCGGCACGAATGACAGCAAGACATGGCAGGTGCTGGCGACAGTCGGATACAAGCTGAACGAGAAATGGACCTTTCAGGCGGGATACAGATATCTCGAGCACGAATGGGACACGAGCCTTGGGAAAGCATCGCTGGAGTTCTCCGGCCCGATCCTGGGCGCGACCTATCGCTTCTGATCGCGTCGGCTTGGTGACTCAAGGGGTGGATTGAGGGCGAATTGAATGGGTAACGTGTTGTTATTGAGTAAAAGAAATCATGTGCGTCGCGCCGCAAACAACGTCATCCTGCCGGACCGGTCTCCGCTGTGCCAGGCGGCGAACTGAACATGATCAACGTCCAACCATCCTGAGAGAGGAACCGAGTGAAGCTGAAACTGACATGTAACCTCCCATGGCGAGAGGCCGTGCTGGCCAGCCTCGTTTCGGTCTTTGCCGCGCAGGCGGCAATCGACCGCTCGGTCTTGCCGATCCAACTGCCTGCCCAGCCCGCGATCACGGCACTGACCGTGAAGGACGCAACTCTGCCAGAGCGCCTTACAGTGACCGCGCCAAAGGGCGCGCCGAATGTGGTGATCGTGTTGATCGACGATCTGGGCTTTGGCGCGACGGAAACCTTCGGCGGCCCGATTGCCACCCCGACGCTGGATGAGCTTGCCAGCGAGGGCCTGCGCTTCAACAGCTTTCACACCACGGCGCTTTGCTCGCCGACGCGCGCCGCGCTCAAATCGGGCCGCAACCACCATGTCGCCTCGATGGGGTTCATCACCGAAATGGCCACCGGCTTTCCCGGATCGACGGGTCAGATCCCCAACAGCGTTGCGCCACTGGCCGAAATCCTGCGCCTCAACGGCTATAGCACCGGCGCCTTTGGCAAATGGCACGAGACCGCCGCTTGGGAAACCAGCGTTTCCGGCCCCTATGACCGCTGGCCCACGCATCAGGGCTTTGACAAATTCTATGGCTTTCTCGGGGGCGAGACGAACCAGTGGGCGCCGTTTCTGTATGACGGTGTGACTCAGGTCGAACCGGCGGAAGTTCCCGGTTACAATTTCATGACCGACATGACCGATCAGGCGATCACCTAGATCAAGCACCAGCAGGCGATGACCCCGGACAAGCCGTTCTTTACCTATTTCGCACCCGGCGCGGTGCATGCGCCACACCATGTGCCGCAGGAATGGATCGACCGCTGGAAAGGCAAGTTTGACGCGGGCTGGGATGTGCTTCGCGAAGAGACCCTCGCGCGCCAGATCGCCGAAGGCGTCGTGCCCCCGGATACCGTGCTTGCGCCAAAACCGGCGGCCATCAAGGATTGGAGCAGTCTCTCGGAGGATGAAAAACGTCTCTTCGCCCGTCAGGCCGAAGTTTTCGCCGCCTTCACCGAATATACCGACCATGAAATCGGGCGGATGGTCCAGAGCATCGAGGATATGGGAGAGCTGGACGATACGCTGATCTTCTACATCGCCGGCGACAATGGCACCAGCGCCGAAGGCGGCACCAACGGCATGTTCAACGAATACACCTATTTCAACGGTGTGCCCGAACAGGTCGCGGACATGCTTCCGCTGATCGACAAATGGGGTGGGCCCGAGACCTATCCTCACATGACCGCTGCCTGGGCGGTTGCCATGAATGCGCCCTTTACCTGGGTCAAGCAGGTCGCCTCGAGCTTTGGTGGCACCCGCGTCGGCATGGCAGTGCACTGGCCCGCTGGCATCAAGAGCAAGGGCGAGTTGCGCACGCAGTTCGGTCATGTCATCGACATCGCGCCGACCATTCTGGAGGCGGTGGGCCTGCCCGAGCCGACCAGCGTGAACGGCACGCCTCAGGTGCCCATGAACGGCACCAGCCTGCTCTACACCTTCGACGACGCCACCGCGCCCGAGCGCCACACCACGCAGTATTTCGAGATTGCGGGCAGCCGGGCGATCTATCACGATGGCTGGCTTGCCGGAACGGTTCACGCAGCCCCATGGGAAGCCAAGCCCGCCACCACGCTCGAAGACGATGTCTGGGAACTTTATGACGTGCGCTCCGACTTCAGCCTGGCCCACGATCTTGCCGCCCAGATGCCGGAAAAGCTGGCCGAAATGCAGGCGCTCTTCCTTGAGGAAGCCCGCAAGAACAATGTCCTGCCGATCGATGATCGCAAATTCGAGCGGCTCACCGATCCGGTCGGGGTGGGCCGGCCCGACCTCTTTCACGGGCGCAGCACCATCACGCTGGCCCAAGGCATGAAGGGCATGTCGGAGTCGGCCTTCCCCAATGTCAAGAACCGCTCGCTCTCCATCGACGCCGATATCGTCGTGCCCGAGGGCGGCGCGACCGGAGCGATCATTGCCCAAGGTGGCCGGTTCGGCGGCTGGTCGCTCTACCTCAAGGATGGTGTGCCGGGATATACCTATAACTTCCTCGGCCTCCAGATCTTTGACATCCTCGCCACGGAGGCACTGGCGCCGGGCGCGGCCAATATCCGGGTCGATTTCGCCTATGATGGCGGCGGGCCGGGCAAGGGCGGGCTTGCGACCATTCTCGTCAATGGCAAGGCGGTGGCGGAGGGCCGGATCGAACAGACCCAAGGCGCCATCTTCTCGGCCGACGAGACGGCGGATGTGGGTGTTGATCTGGGCACGGCGGTGGTCGCTGACATCGGGGCGGGCCGCGCCTCGCATTTCTCGGGCGAGATCCCGCGCGTCACGCTCACCCTGCAATGAGGTTTAAATCCGGCTAGGGGGGCCGGGCCGGATTGTGCCGTGACCGGCACGCCGATCACGATGGCCGCCGCAATTGCGCCGGGCATCGTCCTGCCCCACGGGATGCAGGCCCTTCTGGAAACATTCCGGTGCGTTGGCGGAGGCCCGAAAGACCAAACGCCAGAGTCTATCTAATACAACCATCCTTCCTACCCAAAAGGACTGTCAAAGTGATGAAAAACCAATCCCTCCAAGCCTTCGCCCTTCGCACCCTCGTTGCCCTCTTCGTGGCAGCGATGGTGCTGACCGTTTCAAGCCCAACGGCCCACGCGACCGAAGCGGCCGAAATCGACGCCGCCGTTGACGAAGGCCTCGAAAGGCTCTTCGCGGAAGTTCCCGAGGCGCGCGAGTTGGCCGGGAAATCCGCCGGCGTTCTTCTCTTCCCAAAGATCACCAAGGCCGGCCTCGTCGTCGGCGGCGCGGGGGGAAAGGGGGCTCTTCGCGTGGATGGACGGACCAGCGGCTACTTTCAAAGCCATGCTCTGTCCGTCGGGTATCAGGCGGGAGTCGAGACGTTCGGCTACGCCTTGTTCCTGATTGGCGAGGAGGATCTCAAAACTCTTGAAGCCAACCGTGGCAGCTTTGACCTTGGCACCGCGCCTTCCCTGGTGATCGCTGACAAGGGGTTTGTCAGGGAGTTGGGCACTCGAAACATCCAGAGCGGCATTGTCGCCATTTTCTTTTCCGAGCAGGGGTTGATGGCCGGCGCCGGGCTTCAGGCGACGAAGATCAAGCAGATCAGCCCGAACTGACGCCTGATCCGCCCCCGGGCCTGATGGAGGCCGAGGGCGGATCACCCGCCGTGCTTGGTCCGCCATTTTTGGAACGATGTGCAGATCCAATGCTTGCGGCACGGCTCCGCAACCGGCTGCAACTGGCCATCGACGCGATGATCGACCAGGACTTCCAGTCACGCGTCCTGTCCTTCGACAGCCTTGCCGCCAAAGCCTATGCGGAAATCGCAGCCCGGCGCCGTGCGTCGGGCCGCCCCATCGCCGAGGCCGACTGCCAGATCGCCGCCATCGCCCGCGCCACAGATGCCCCCATAGCCACCCGCAACGTCAAGGATTTCGACGGCTGCGGCGTTCGCGTGATTAACCCCTGGAATGCCGACTGAACGCCGTTGAAATCGAACAGGCCATTTCCGAACTGGCCGAAAAACCCTTGGACCGTAAGCGTCCGGCCTGACTGCTCTGCCGCGGGCTGAGAGTGCGGGATAGTGTCCCCCATTGATAGTGGACACTATGGTGATGGCGTGGCGCGTCGGACGAAGCGGCTTTGGGCGGATGAGAAAAGGTGAACACCATTTCCTGCGCCATTGCACCATGCGCCATCACGGCACCGGCTGTGGTCAACGCGAACAGGGTCTTTTCATCTTTTTTCTCCCTCAGATGATCTCAGTTTCACCGCATCACGAACGGGTCCGGGATCGGATCGTCCGCGGTGCGCAGCCAGACGGTTTTCACCGTGGTGTAGTCGAGCGCCGCCGCCATGCCGCCTTCGCGGCCGTGGCCGGACAGGCCATGGCCGCCAAAGGGCGCGATGGGCGATACGGCGCGATAGGTGTTGACCCAGACGATCCCGGCGCGGAGGCCGCGGATCATCCGATGGGCGCGGGTCAGATCGCGGGTGAAAACGCCTGAGGCCAGGCCGAATTCGGTGCCATTGGCCAGCGCCAGCGCCTGATCCTCGGTCTCAAAGGTGACCACCGACAGCACCGGGCCAAAGAATTCCTGCTGCAGGCAGGGCGCATCGGGGGCGTCGGTGCAGTCAAGAATGGTCGGCGGGAAGTAGAACCCCGCGCCCTCAACCGATTGCCCGCCGGTCACCAGCCTGGCGCCGGCCGCCAGGGATTGCGCGATCAGCGCCCCGATCCGGTCGCGCTGCCGCGCGGTGCAGAGCGGGCCGATCTCGGTTTCCATCCGGTCGGGCGCGCCGATCCGCGCCGCTTCGGCTTTGGCTTTCAGCCGCGCCAGAAAAGCATCCTTGACCGACGCTTGCACCAGCAGCCGGGATCCCGCGACGCAGCTTTGCCCGGTTGCGGCAAATATCCCCGACACCTGGGCGTTGGCGGCACTGTCCAGATCGGCATCCTCGAACACGAAGAACGGCGATTTGCCGCCCAGTTCCAGCGAGGTGCGGGCCAGGTTTTCCGCACTGGCGCGCACGATATGGCGCGCCGTGTCCGGCCCGCCGGTGAAGGCGATATGCGCCACCTTTGGATGACGGGTCAGCGCCTGCCCCGCCTCTGGCCCGCCGGTCAGGATATTGACCACGCCCGCAGGAAACCCCGCCTGATCCACCAGTCGCGCAAACTCCAGCAGCGGGGCCGGGCCGTCTTCGCTGGCCTTCAGGACCACGGTGCAACCCACCGCCAACGCCGGGCCCAGTTTCACCGCCGACAGGAACAACTGGCTGTTCCACGGCACGATGGCGGCGACCACGCCCACCGGTTCGCGGCGCAACCACACTTCCATGTCGGGCTTGTCGATCGGCAGATGCGCGCCTTCGATCTTGTCGGCAAGGCCCGCGTAATAGCGGTAATATTCGGCCACATAGGCGATCTGGGCGCTGGTTTCGCGGATGATCTTGCCGGTGTCGCGGGTTTCCAGCGCCGCCAGACGCGGCGCCGCCGCCTGCACCAGATCGGCCAGTTGATAAAGCAGCTTGCCGCGCTGGGTCGCGGTCAGACCAGCCCATTGCGGGGCGTGAAAGGCCCGATGCGCCGCCATCACCGCCCGGTCGATATCCGCCGCATCGGCCAGAGGCATCACCGCCCAGGCTACCCCCGTGGCCGGGTCCAGGCTTTCGAAGGTCGCGGCCCCGTCCTCGAACGCGCCGTCGATATAGTGCTGGAAGCGCTCCATCATGTTCCTCGTTCAGGCAAAAGCGGGCATCACGTCGCGGATCAGGCGTTCAAGCGAGGCTTTCTTGCGGGCAAAACTCATCCCGGTGTCGATCCAGAAGCTGAACTCGTCATAGCCCAGTGCCTCGTAGCCCTTGATGCGTTCAATCACCTCGGGCGGCTCGCCAATGATCTGGTTCTTGCGCATCGCCGCCGCTGAATAGAACGGATGGGCCGCGATTTCGGCCTCGGTCAGTTCCTGAATCAGGCCCTGCGTGATCGGGCGCTCGTTTTTGAACCAGGCGCCGAAATAGCAGTAGAACCTGTTGATCTCATCGGCGGCCAATTGGGCATCGGTCTCGCTGTCGGCGACATAGGCGTGGCGAAGCACCATGATCCTGGGGCGCTCTATTTCAGGATGAGCGGCGCAGGCGGCGTTGAAACGCTCCATCAGGCTGACCACCTCTTCATCGCCCAGATGCAGCGGCGTGACCTGCACGTTGCAGGCCTGCGACACGGCGAAGTCGTGGCTGTTGGGGTCGCGTGCGGCCACCCAGATCGGCGGGCCGGGTTGTTGCTGAGGCTTGGGCGAGGCGGTGGTCTTGGGGAACTGCCAGTATTCGCCCTGATGTTCGTAGTCGCCTTGCCACAGCGCCTTTACCGCCGGGATCAGTTCGCGCATCCGCCCGCCAGCACCCCAAGCGTCCAGCCCCGGCAACAGGCGTTCGTATTCAAACCCATAGGCCCCGCGCGCAATGCCAAGATCCAGCCGGCCATCCATGATGATGTCGGCCATCGCCGCTTCACCCGCGAGCCGGATCGGGTGCCAGAACGGTGCAATCACCGTGCCGGTGCCAAGCCGCACGTTCTTGGTGCGCCGCGCCAGATCCACGAGATTGAGCAACGGGTTCGGCGCGATGGTAAAATTCATGCCGTGATGTTCGCCGGTCCAGATGGCGTGCATCCCGCCTTCGTCCGCGATGAGGCACAGTTCGATCATTTCATCATAAAGCTGTTTCTGGTCTTCGTTGGCCGAAACACGCTCCATATGGATAAAGAGAGAGAATTTCATAGGATTACCTTTCCCGGATTCGTGTGACGCGGCCCTGCTCATGCGTGCCGACGTAGACACCGTAATTGCCGATGCGGCTTTCGTCGGCCAGTCGCTCCAGCATGATGCGCATGGCGGGGTCGGTGACATCCGATACGCTTTCGGCTGACAGTTCGACAAAGCCGCCCTTGGCGGGTTTGCCGATTGTGGCAGGACAGCGAAAGGCGATGTGCTGCTGGGCAAGCGCGACATCTTCGTAGACCGCATAGATCGAGCCCGGTTCGGCAGGAACACCGGTTGCGGCCAACAAGCCGGCCAGCGCGCTTTGCACACCTTCCTTGCCGACGCGGGCCATCGGCAGGGTCAGTCCGCCATGCCCGTCATCCATCAGCAGCACCTGACCGTCGGCCTGAAGAATGGCAGTCAGCACCACATCGGGGCCGGTAGGCAGCTGCGCCGCCGTCTGCGCCGGGGTGACATAGGCACCGCGATAATACCCAAGACCGGGGGCGGGCGTCGCCTCCATTGCGCCGATCCGGCCGATCAGGATGGTATGGTCGCCAGCAGAAACCACCTGTTCCATCGCGCAGTCGAACCATGCCGAAACCCCGGCGATCAGCGGCGATCCAATGGGGCCACGCCGCCAGTAAGTCTGGGCAAAACGATCTTCAGACGGGCGGGCAAAGGTGCCTGAGACATCCTTTTGCCCTTCAGCCAAGATGTTCACGGCAAAGCCCTGACCCGCCGCAAACGCCGTCAGATTGGCCGAGCTGTTGGCGATCGACACGAGCAGCAGCGGCGGGTCCAGCGACACCGACGAAAACGAATTGGCAGTAAAGCCAAGCGGCTTTCCGGCAGAATCCAGGGTGGTCACCACGGTCACGCCGGTCATGAAACAGCCGAATGCGTCCCGCAGGGCACGCGGATCAATCGCGGGACCTTCAGCGTTCATTGCTCACCCTCCTTTGTGGACAGCCAGCGTCGCAGCTCGGATGTGACGGCCGCGGGGGCGGTCAGGTTGACCATGTGCCGGTGTCCGGCAATCACCGCAGCGCGCCCCATTGGGGCCATGGCGGCCATGGCTTCGGTCATGGCGGGGGTGGAATTGGCGTCGCCATCGCCTGTCAGCACCAAGAGCGGGCAGCGGATCTGGCCCAGCCGGTCGGCATAGATTGTGTCGCCCTCGGCAAAGGCGCGGTAGGCGGCGGCGTAACCGCGATGCGAAACCGCGCGCAGCCAGCCTGCCACCTGATCGCGCACTGCCGCATCTTCGGGGGTGAACCAGCGGGCGAGCGGACCTTCGATCCCACCCGCATCGGCGGCAATCTCGGCCGCCCGTTTCAGCACCGCGTCACGGGCCTCCGGGCTGCGGCGGTGCACCCCGTTCAACAGCGCGGCGCGGCACACGAGGTCGGGACGCTCCACCGCCAGCCCGGCGATGATCAGCGCCCCCATCGAATGTCCCGCAAGGCTGACAGGGCCAAGGTCCAGCGCCTCGATCACCCGTGCGGCCCAAGCCACATAGTCCGGCAGCAGCGCCTCTTCGGACAGCGGGTCGCTGTCGCCATGCCCCGGCATGTCCACCGCGACAACCCGGTGATCCGCCGCGAGCGCCGCAATCTGCGGCCCCCAGGCCTCGGCCAGCATCCCCACCCCGTGGATCAGCACCACCGGCGCGCCAGCCCCCGCCATCAGGGCGCGGACGGTCAGGCCATCAGACAGCCGCAGGGTTTGCGACATCATGGCCCAGATCCTTCAAGTCTTGATAACGGTCGCCGATGCGGTGATGCGGTCGCCCCCCGGAAGAGGCCCCAAGCGCCACCACGATCTCATCCGCCGCCGGCGCATCCGGGATCGAGAAATGGATGGTCTGATAATGCGAGCGCCGGCCTTCGTCATTCTTGTCCATCAGCGGAATCATGATCGGGCAATTGGCCGGGCCGCGCACATTGGTGAAGGCCAGATAGGTTTTCGCCCCAAGGGCCTGACGGTAGTGGTTGCCAAAGCGCAGCGTGTGGATCAGCGCGTTGGCATGTTCCAACTCGCCGTCCAGCCCGACAACCGCGGCTTTGCCATAGCCTTCGACGGCATCGGCACCGCCGGCAGCGTCAAGGATCATCGCTGTCAACAATGCGCCCAGTTCGGGGGCAACGGCGTGGATCGCCGGCTTCAGATCCGCGACAAAGCCCATCCCGGCCCAGGGGTTTTTCAAGACTGCAACGGCAGAGATCAGCTTTAGCGGCCTCGGCGCCGCCCGCCCGCCTTCGATCAGCGTTGTCTCGATAGTGGTGAAAGTCTTCCGAATCTGCGCCGACATGTTGGGCTCTCCCGTTTGCTTGACCGTAAGGTGGTATACCATATGATTGCATGTCAAGAAAAACTTGCGTTGCCTTGGGACCGACCCTATTCTGCGGGCCATGGATCAGACACCAGAAAACGATCTTCGCATTGCCCATTCCCACACCACCCTGCGGGAACTGGTGGTTGAGAAGATGCGCCAGGCCATTATTTCTGGCCGTTTCGACGGTGGTGATCGGCTGGTTGAGCGCACGCTGTGCGATCAACTGGGCGTGTCGCGGTCGGTTGTGCGCGAGGCGATCCGTTATCTTGAGGCTGAGGGGCTAGTGGAAACCTTGGCGCGCAGCGGCCCGGTTGTCGCCAAGCTGGATTGGAACGGCGCGCGGCAGATCTATGAAATCCGCCGATTGCTTGAAGCCGAGGCCGCCGCCGCCTGCGCCCGCGTGGCCGATGCAGCCGTAAAAGCGCGTCTGTGCGATGCATTGGCCGCGCTGGAATCTGCGTTTCAGGATGCGGCCCCGCACAAGCTTTATGCCGCGACCACGGATTTCTATCAGGTGATTTTCACTTCTGCGAGGCACAACATCGCGTGGGAGGTTGTCCAGCGGCTGAATGGCCGGATCTCGCGCCTGCGGGCCCTGACCTTGGCCACGACCAATCGGCGCGTGTCGGGGCCTGCCCATATGGCCCGTATCTGCGCTGCCATCTGCGACAACGCCCCCGAGGCTGCCGCCGAGGCCGTGCGAAACCATCTTGTCGATGCGGCCGAAATTGCCCGTACTCTGTTGGAAAGCCCGCCATGACGGCCTACTATGACGGCCTATTGGATTGCCAGAGGTGGCTGCGGAAAACTGAACAGTTTCCGAGTGTCTCTTAAGTGGTTTTCCGCCTTGGTTATGCCGCCACCGCTTCGGGCATCGGCAGGTTGGAGTAGGCCTGATCGGGCGTTTTCCCGTCAAGCGACGAATGTGGACGGCGGCTGTTGTGGAATGCGTGTTCGTGGGCATCACCGCCGGTTTTGCCTTCGATGTGCCGGTGCGGTTCGACACCGATGCGCTCGACGTCACCCGCGATGTCGAGCGGCTCGGATCGATCACCTCCATCCCGCTCGTGGAGATCCGTCGATAAAACTGCGGGTGGTCAAACGTGGCCTGTGCGCGGCGCAAGCTCGGATGCAACCCGCGTTGCCTGGTCCGGAGGCCGGGCTTTCGTACCAGCGGGACAACACTCCCGTCTTCCGGAGGCATGGCCTGTTTCAACGCGCCCAGAAACACCTCACGCGTCACCACGTCGATGTTCAGATCGGTGCGCTCAGATGCGGCCTCAGTCGCCGCATCACCGTCGGCGTCAGGTTCCTCTGGAACAACCGCACTTCAGATCCCGTATTGGGTTGCAGCACCTTGATTTTTGAAAGACAGGTGACCAAGATGATCGTCGCAAGCGCTGCCGAGTTCCTGTTCTCTGGCATTCTTCGGTGTCACGGCGTAAAGCACAAAAAACACTCACGGTGGAACGGTTGCTCTTACTCAATGCCTTAATCATGCGGCCTGCCCCCGAATGAAACTGATCGAGCTGGACGCCGCCGATATCCGAATTCTTTGCGCGTT
>PFEY01000047.1 GCA_002783205.1 Rhodobacteraceae bacterium CG17_big_fil_post_rev_8_21_14_2_50_63_15
GCCCCTTTGATGTCTATGCCTGCGCGGCGGTGATCGAAGGGGCAGGGGGGCATTTTACCGATTGGCAGGGAAATGCCCTGTCCTTTGACATGGCAGGCACGGTGATTGCCGCTGGCGACCCGAAACGGCTGTCCGAGGCCTTGTCGATCTTGCAGTTGTGAGGTGTCACTCAGGTGTCAAGGAGTATCTGCTTTACCCGGCAAGCCTGTTGTCGCGCTGCGCTCTAGGGCGACGCGACAGTGGACCTGCTGTGGTCCGCTTCGAAGCCTGTATTGCGGATTTCCAGAACTATTTCCGATGTCATGATGATGAGCGCGCTTGAGTTCTTGGCGAGTGGCCATCCAATCTGCTAGAAATCCGAATGACACGTTCGTGTATCGGCCAGTTCCTCCAGCATCCAGCTCAGAAAATCGCCGGTAGCTTTTCCGGTCTTGCCTTCCTTTGACCGCCGCCGAAGCCAATAGCCGCACCCTGTAGCCACCTCGCTCGCCCCCACCGCACGCAACCTGCCCTCACCGATCAGATGGGATGCGTTTACCTGGCTGACCAGCGCAAACGCCTCTTCTGCAAGCACCATGTCAACGGCCATATGTTCCGCCGTTACCGTTGGTCCGGCCAAGGGCAAGGTCAGCGGAACGTCGAGGCTCTTGGCCCATTGGTGCCAACTGAACTCGCCCCAGGCGGGGCCTTTGCCGTGCGAAACATGCAGAAGCCTTGCCTGCAAGACATCTGCCGGATGAACCTCGGCCCTCTGAAACAGTTCATGTCCGGCTCGGGCGATCGCCACGCATTTGTCCGCAAACAAGCTCGTCCAGTCGGCCCTGTCTGGTGGATCGACGGCGTGCAAAATGACAATGTCAGCCTGCTTGTGATCCAGAGGACTATGCGAGGGTTCAAGTGTAAGCTTGACCTCGGGATGGCGCGCCTGAAATCGGGACAGTCGCGGCGACAGCCATAGAACGGAAAACGAATAGGATCCGACGATGTGCAGCGATGTGTCTGTGTTCCCCGACAAGATCGCATCCGCCGCGCGAATCCGCTCAAAGGCGTTGCCAACCGCATCAAGAACGGTCTGACCCAAAGGGGTTGCAACGAAACGGCCCTGCTTTCGTTGAACCAGTTGTATTCCGCTTTGTGCTTCAAGATCACGCAGACGATGGCTGATGGCCGCCGGGGTGACACATAGCTCTCGGGATGCCGCCGAGAGTGATCCGGTGCGGATTACGGCCTCCAGCACGCGCAGTCCCGTCATCGAAGGTGCATTGCGCATCGGCTCTCCTCTTATACCTCAGGTAAAAGGTCCCGATCCGATTTGTCAATTTGGATTGCTGCCCGACCAGTGCAGGATCGGGAATCGAACCATCCCGGCGTGCCAGCGCCCCCGCGATTCTTTCACACCGTTGCCAAGGAGAGCTCATGATGACCAAAGCCACGACCGAGGACCGTCAGCGCCTATTCGCGTCTCTGACTAAATCCAACAATGCCGGAGATCTTGACCGGCGAGAGTTTCTGGCGCTTGCGAGTATTCTGGGCCTTTCGGCGGCTGTCGGCCCTCTCTGCCTGCCTGGCGCGGCGCGGGCGCAGACACCAAAGCGTGGTGGTATCCTGCGGGTTGGCCAACAGATCCTGTCGACTAACGATCCGCGCGTGTTCGATTGGCCCCAGAAGTCGAACGTGGCCCGTCAGTTCTGCGAGCCGCTGGTGCGCTGGCAACCGGACGGCAGCTTCACCCCCTCGCTGCTCGAAAGCTGGGAGGTGTCGGATGACGCGAGGACATACACCCTGAGGGTTCGCCAAAACGCGACCTGGACCAATGGCGATATCTTCACGGCCGACGATGTGATCTTCAACATACGCCGCATGGCCGATGCGGCAGTCGAGGGCAATTCGATGGCGGCACGTCTGGTGGCACTGCGCAATGGTGAGGAAAAGACGGCAGCAGATGACGCGATCGTAAAGATCGATGATTTCACCGTGCAATTGAATCTGCGAATTGCGGACATCACCCTGATCCCCAGCTTTGGCGATTATCCGGCACTTTGTGTCCATCCCTCATTTCCTGAGGGTGGTGACCTTGCGAAAGCACCGATCGGCACGGGCGCATTCGAGCTTGTGTTCTTCGATGTCGGCGGGAAAGCCGTGCTCAAGCGGCGCGAGTCGGGAGAGTGGTGGGGTGGCGAGGCCTTTTTGGACGGGATCGAGTTCATCGACCTTGGCACGGATGAGGCTGTTTTCGCATCAGCCTTTGACGATGGCGAGATAGACATGAACGATGAAACCAGCGCTGATTTTGTGACGCTGCTGGATGCAACCGGGTTGGTGCGCGAAACCGCCTTGACGGCCACAACCATGGTGGCGCGGATGAATACACAAGCCGCGCCATTTAATGATCAGCGCGTGCGGAATGCGGTGCAGTTGGCGGTCGATAACGCAGTCGTGCTGGATTTGGGGGTGGCTGGCCTAGGTTCGGTCGGAGAGAATCATCATGTGGCTCCCGTCCATCCCGAATATGCACAAATCCCAAAGATAAGCCCCGATCCCGCCAAGGCACGCGCGCTGATGGCCGAAGCCGGGCATTCAGATACGGAACTGGACCTGATCTCGCTTGATCAGGGGTGGTTGGCGACAACATCGGATGCGATCGCAGGGCAGTTGCGCGATGCCGGTATAAGGGTAAAACGGACAGTTCTGCCTGGCTCAACCTTCTGGAATGACTGGACGAAATATCCATTCTCGACGACATCGTGGGGTGCCCGCCCTTTGGGGGTACAAATCTATGCACTGGCATATCGTTCGGGAGAAGCATGGAACGAAAGTGCGCACTCAAACCCTGACTTCGATGCGAAGCTGGAAGAGGCTCTTGGGATTTTCGATCCCGACCAGCGCCGACCGTTGATGGCCGAGATGCAGAGAATGCTGCAGGAGTCTGGCGTGATTATTCAGCCGTACTGGAACGAGTTGATCATGCACAGGGTTTCCGCGGTTCAGGGGTATCAGCGTCATCCCCTGCGTGAAATGCATCTTGAGGCTGTGTGGCTTGATCGCTGAGGGGTCCCCCGGATATCACCCGGGGGGAACAAACCCACCTATCGGCAGACGAGGAAGCCCCATTGAAGATCAGATCGATCCGAGCCACGCCGGTCAACATACCACTGCGCGCACCCTATCGTTTCAGCTATGGCGCGACCGGATCGTTGACCAAGACAATCATCGAACTCAAGACCGAGGACGACGTTTGCGGGCTCGGCGAATGCGCGGACGGAGACCGCGCGGCGGATGTGATTAAGATGGCCGACCGGCTGATCGGTCAGGACATACGCGACATAGGTCCGTTAAGGCGGGCCTGCGTGCCGGGTATGTCCTATACGCCATGGGACACCATGCCCGCCTACACCCGCGTCTTTGCCGGGATCGAGATGGCGATGTGGGATGCTCGCGGAAAAACCGAAGGCCAGCCGTTGTATCGCCTCCTCGGTGGGGCTGCTCGGCATGAGATCGCGTTGACCGAATACTTCAGTTATCGCCTTCCGTGCGGCGACGAGCCGGGAGAGTCCAGCCCTGCTGACATAGCCCGCTTTTGTGTCCGTATGGTCGAGGATTACGACGCCCGTATCTTTGAGGGCAAGGTAGGGACCGTCGATCTGACCGAAGAATTACAGATGGTGGCCGAGGTGCGCGCGGCGATTGAGCAGCGACCTTTGCAATTGGATGCCAACGGAATTTGGACCCTGCCCACCGCGCGCTATGCCCTGCGCAAGTTGATGCCTCTCGACATTTCATGGTTTGAGGAACCTTGCGAGCACTATGAAGAAATGGCCGCCTTGCGCCAGCATTACGACTGCCCGTTCTCGACCCATACTGTCGATCTCCCATCGGCGGTTCGCTTGGGCTGCCCCGACGCGATCGTAACCAATATCAACGAATTAGGTGGGATTCGCGGAACGATGGACTTTGTCGCCTCTTGCGAGCTGATGGGAGTAGGCTTCCGCTTTCACTCGGGTGAGACTGGGGTCGCCACTGCGGCCTATCTGCAACTTTCGGCGGCGCTTGAACATCTGCGCGGAGCCAGTCAGACCCTGTTGCGCTGGTACGCCGATGATGTGATCGAGGGCGGCCCGTTTGTGCCAAGATCCGGGGTCGTGCATGTGCCCCAAGGCCCCGGCCTTGGGGTCACGCTGGACCCCGTGGCCTTGCAGCGCTGCCATGAGCGGTATCTGACAGAAGGGCGCTTCCCGGCGGGGGCTGCCGCCCCGCCGGGATCGACCTATGGCAGCTCTTTTCGCAAGATTTGACCCAGGAGGTTCGAATGCAGCTGACACTGGACGCCGTTGAAACGCTTGCCAACCAGTGTCTGACTGTCAGCGGTGCTGCGCCCCTGCAGGCGGCGGCGGTTGCCCGGTCCATCCGCGATGCCGAGGCCGAAGGCACGCGC
This sequence comes from Rhodobacteraceae bacterium CG17_big_fil_post_rev_8_21_14_2_50_63_15, assembly GCA_002783205.1. GTDB lineage: Bacteria > Pseudomonadota > Alphaproteobacteria > Rhodobacterales > Rhodobacteraceae > Roseovarius. The sequence continues at coordinate 4,433 of PFEY01000047.1, forward strand.
GGGATCGGGCTGGGCTATCTGCCGTGGTATTGCGGGCATCTGAAAGCGGGCAAGATCGTGGGTCATGCCGTGCCTGCCGTGCAGATACCCCGCCCCGGCGTGATACATGTTGATGCCGCCGATGGGTTTGCCCACGCCGCCTATGAGGCCGGTGAATCGGCACTGATGGCTGCTGCGCACCATCAGGGTATTGCCATGATGGGTATCGCCAATGCTTCTGCTTGCGGGGTTCTGGGCTATTTCACCGGACGGCTGGCACGTGAAGGGCTGGTGGCGCTGATGTTTGCCAATGCCTCTTCGACCATGGCTCCCTGGGGCGGACGGCAGCCGTTCTTTGGCACCAACCCCTGGTCCATGGGTGCCCCCAGAGCGGGCGAGCCGCTGATCGTGGATTCCTCGTCCTCGGCCACGGCGTATGTCAACTTGGTCCAGGCCGCCGAAACCGGAGAGTCGATCCCACCGCACTGGGCGCTCGACTCCAACGGTCACCCGACTACCGATCCGCAAGCCGCACTTGACGGCAGTATTGCGCCCGCAGGCGGCCACAAGGGCAGTGCGCTGGCCCTTATGGTTGAGGTTCTCGCCGCAGGCTTGACCGGGGCGCATTTCTCGCACGAGGCGACATCCTTGGGCGATGACCTGGGCGGACCACCGCGCCTTGGCCAGACATTGATTGCTGTTCATCCGGGCAGCGCGGACATTGCCCGTCGCATCGAAAGCCTGCTGTCCGATATGGCTTCACAGCCCGGTGTACGTGTTCCCGGAGACCGTCGCCATGCCAACCGTCGCCACATCAGCGTCGCGGGCGTGGTGGTCAGTGACCCCTTGCTTAGCCAGCTGCGGGCCATTGGTGGCAGGCTATGAGCGCTCTGACTGCCGCTCTTGCGATGTATCAACGCACCGAATTGCGCCCATGGCCGCAACAGGTCCAATGTCTGGCAGTTTCCAGGCGCCACCGGTGGTAAGGTGGATGATGACGACGATTTCAGATCACATCCAACAGTCAAGACGCTGAAGCTGATCGAGGAAGCTCTGCTGGACGTGACTGGCGTCAGCGACATCGTTCTGGATCCATTCCTAGAGCGTCTCAGCCTTTCTCTGAATCGAAAGGAGATTCCCAAGTTGTGCTTGGTGTGATTCAGAATCCATACTGGTGAAGGAGGCCAGCATGGATGACAAAACCGTATTCGGACGACCTTCGGGAGCGTGTTGTCGCAGCGATGCAATCCGGGGCGAGTTGCCGTAGCGTTGCTGCGCGGTTTGGGGTCGCGCCGTCGAGCGTGGTGAAATGGACGCAGCGCGCGGCGCAGACCGGGTCGGTGAGCCCGGCGCAGATGGATGGGTATCGGCAACCCGTTCTTGAACCGCACCGGGTCTGGCTGCTGGATCAGGTGCAGTCCCGTCCGCACATCACGCTGGCGATGCTGCAAGAGATGCTGGCCGGGCGCGGGATCGCGGTGAGCCACGACACCGTCTGGCGGTTCCTGCGCGGCTGTGGGTTCAGTTTCAAAAAAAGACAATGGTTGCCGACGAGCGTGAACGCCCCGATGTGAAACGTCGTCGCGACAGGTGGCAACGCCATCAGGGACGTATTGATCCGACACGACTGGTCTTCATCGACGAGACATGGGTGAAGACAAACATGGCCCCGCTGCGGGGCTGCGGGATCGGCAAAGCATCATGTTCGGGTGGCGCAGGGCGGCGATGAAGGTGGAAGTGTTCCAATGTCCGAAGGGAGCCGCTCCGGGCAGGCGGTCGCCTTTGGGCGCCCACAGGCGCGTGGACGCTGACGTCCTCCGTGACGTCCTCAAGGCTGTGAGAGAAGGCCGATCCATCGAAGTCTTCTATCAGTCCATGAGCTCCAAGAGACCTGCCCCGGAGTGGAGACCAGTTACACCCCATGCTTTCGGCAATGACGGACTGCGCTGGCACGCTCGTGCATTTTGTCACGTCGATCACAAGTTCAAGGACTTCATCCTGTCGCGATGCATAAAAACCCGGAAGCATGGATTGCCGGGCGCATCCGCGAACGATGACATGCTTTGGCATGATCGATTTGCAGTCGCGCTCGCGCCGAATCCGGCTCTAAGCGAGAGCCAGCAGTCGATTATCGCTCAAGACTACGAGATGAAGAACGGGCGCGCCGAAGTAATGGTTCGCAAGGCGCTGCTCTATTATTTTCAGAAGCGCCTCCGTTTGGACATCGCCGACAAGCTGGACAACCCGCACGAAATCCCGGTCGTGGTTGCAAATCGCGCTGCCATCGACGCCGCGCTTGCGGAGGCGATGGCATGAAGTCGGTCAATTTCGAGATCCTTCTTGACGGGTGGCCCGAACTTGCGGGCCTTGGCGGTTTCGCGGAGGCCTGTGCGCACGCAGATCCGGCGAGCGCGCTCGTCAAGCTTCGGCTCTTCGGCGAGAATCTGACGAAGGACATACATGCTAGGCGAAGCATGGGGCCGTAGTCAGTCCGGATGCTCGGGCCAAACGCGGAGGAAGCGTTCGCATACGAGTTGGGTTGCGAGCGGATCAGAGAGCAGTCGATCAGCGTAATGCGACAGCATGCGCTCACGCCAGGTCGCAAGTGTGCCATCCCATTCGCCGTAGTCGCGCGCGAAGGCCTCGTCCACATCCCCGAACTGCTGGGTCAAGACCCATTTGGTCTCTACGATGCAGACCGGACTGCCGTTGCCGTCGAGGACAAGACTCAGGTCTCCCGGCCTCGGTGGGCGTTGGCTCGGTCCCTTGAAGTCTGACGGCAAGGCCGAAGTCGCGGTCTTTTTCCGCGACAGGATCAATCGGGCTCCGGTATCCGCTGATGCTGCGTCATCTCCAATGACCATTGTATCGTAAATGCGGGGCGACGGCTCCCCTCGCGCCACTTGGGCGGCTGCGTAGTCTGCCCAGAAGCTTCGCGCGCCAGTTGTCAGTTTCGACTCCAGGTTCATCCGAGCTTCTCCATTTCTGGCCACCGGTCCAATGCTGCGCAGCAGGACCGTTTTCGGAAAGTCGCATCACAAGATCAAGGTCTGCCGTCTTTTCCGACAATCTGGCGAAACGCTCATCCTGAGCCGCGAATTGTCCTTCTCTGGTCTGATGGCACATTCGGACCCATTCTGTCCGGTCAGAACCTCGTCTCAGGTCAGTGCAGTGTGTCATCCCGGCGACGCGGTCAGGGTCCGACGGTCGGTATCGAGAACCCAGCGGTCGAACGCCAGCCTGTGCCCTGCCAGACTGCCTCCCGCCATTTCCGTCCGGTCGGACCGGCGCAGGATCGCCTTGATCCGGGCCAGCAACTCGCGCGGGTTGAACGGTTTCGGCAGGTAGTCGTCCGCGCCGACCTTCAGCCCGACGATGCGGTCGGTGTCGTCGCCCAGAGCGGTCAGCATCAGGATCGGAATATCGCCTTGTGCTCGGAGGCGCCGGCAGACCGACAGGCCGTCCTCGCCCGGCATCATCACGTCGAGCACGATCAGATCGAACCGACCCGCCTTCAGCGCGGCGTCCATCGCCACGGCATCGGCAGCGCTTGTTGCGCGCATGCTGTTCCTTTCGAGATACTTCGCCAGCGCGTCGCGGATCTCGCGGTGGTCATCGACGATCAGGATATGCGGCGGCTGGGTCATATTTTGGGATCCTGATGCTGACCCTAGCTGAACCTGCGGGTTTTGCGGGCGGAAGTTTGTCGCAAACCATCCCCTGCGCCGGTTCTTGCAACAATTTGATACAAAAGGCCGGACCGGCTGACAAACCTGTGAGACACCTGCGCCCCAGATTGACCGCATCGCAGATCAATACAGGAGAGAAGATCATGAAACGGTCAGGTGGTGATCCCCGTGCCTCCTTCTCGACGGCATAGAGTTGCGCGATCCGGCCGATGGCTTCTT
>PFEY01000041.1:0-1079 GCA_002783205.1 Rhodobacteraceae bacterium CG17_big_fil_post_rev_8_21_14_2_50_63_15
CAACGATGATGGCAAGTTCATCGACGATTGCATCATCTACCGCACCGGACCGAACAGCTACATGGTGGTGCACGGATCGGGTCAGGGTCACGAACAGCTGACCATGGCGGCCATGGGGCGCGATGTCGACATCCGGTTTGACGACAATCTGCACGACATTTCCCTGCAGGGACCGCTCGCGGTCGATTTCCTGCAAAAGCAGGATGTGCCCGGTATCCGCGATCTGCCCTATTTCGCGCATATGCAGACGATGCTCTGGGGCAAGCCGGTCATGATTTCGCGCACTGGCTATACCGGTGAACGCGGCTACGAGATCTTCTGCCGCGGGCAGGATGCGGGCGAGATCTGGGACACGCTGGTCGAAAAAGGCGCGCCGATGGGGATCATCCCGACACGCTTTACCACGCTCGACTGGCTGCGCACCGAGAGCTACCTGCTGTTCTTTCCCTTCGACAATTCCGACATGTATCCGTTCGAGAACGAGAAACATGGCGATTCGCTGTGGGAACTGGGCCTCGATTTCACCGTCTCGCCGGGCAAGACCGGCTTTCGCGGATCCGAGGAACATTACCGCCTCAAGGGCAAGGAGCGGTTCAAGATCTACGGCGTCAAGCTCGACGGCACCGAGCCCGCCAAGGAAGGCTCGCCGCTGATCAAGGACGGCAAACAGGTTGGCATCGTGACGATCGGGATGTATTCCTCGCTCAACAAGCACAATGTCGGGATCGCCCGGATGCCGGTGGACTGTGCCGTCGATGGCACGAAAATGACCGTCAGAAGCAATGGCAAGGACATTCCCTGCATCGCCCATTCCCTGCCCTTCTACGACCCGGAGAAAAAGCGCCGCACCGCCAAAGGCTGAGGCCGGAGGCGCGGCATCCCTCAGGGTCAAACCCGGAAGACATCCATGCCTGAGTTCACCTTTCCTCCGTCGATCAAGAGCCGCCCGGTCTATGGCACCCTCGCGCCAAGACCGGGCAAGGCGCATCTGATGATCGCTGACGCCGAAGGCGCCGAAGCCCTGCTTGGGCTGGCCGTCGCGGATCCGACGCTTTTTGCCAAGGCCCATATCATCTACA
>PFEY01000041.1:1105-1821 GCA_002783205.1 Rhodobacteraceae bacterium CG17_big_fil_post_rev_8_21_14_2_50_63_15
GCGGGCCGCAGCCCCCGAGATCCTGCATCTCAGCCCGTCTTATCCCGCTTGCGTGCCGCGTCTGCGCCGGATCCTGTCGGACGCGCATATGGGGCTTCAGGTCTATCTCGCGGGCACAGAGGGGCTGATCGGACAGGCGATGCTCGAGGCAACCAATGCGGGCATCCCGCATAGCGCGATCCAGACCGAACATCGCGGATCGGTCGCGCGGCGGATGCAATGCGTGCATTGCAAGGGCATCACCGAGGATGTGATGACCGATCCCTTCGTCTGTTCGCATTGCGGGCTGACGCTCTTCGTGCGCGATCACTACTCGCGCCGTCTCGCTGCCTTTCAGGGGGTGTGCATCGACGCCGAAGACCCCGGCAACATTCCTGCCCCGGTGGAGCTGTACAAATGAGCGCTGGAACCGAAAAGATCGACATCATCGTCTCTGACATCGTCAAGGTGAACGATCTCGTGACGCGGTTCGAGTTTCGACGCGCCGATGGTGGTCTTCTGCCCACCTTTTCCGGCGGCGCGCATACGGTCGTCGAGATGAAGGATGGCGAGATCACGCGCCTCAACCCCTATTCGCTGATGTCCGACCCGATGGACCAGACCGCCTATACCATTTCCGTGCGCCGCGATGACGCGGGCCGGGGCGGATCGCTCTTCATGCATCACAAGGTGAAAAAAGGCGACCGGATGGTGATCAGCTATCCCGTCAACCTCTT
>PFEY01000041.1:1860-9730 GCA_002783205.1 Rhodobacteraceae bacterium CG17_big_fil_post_rev_8_21_14_2_50_63_15
GGGGCATCGGCATCACGCCCTTTCTGGCGCAGATCAAGCAACTGGCGCGCAGCAACGGAAAGTTCGAATTGCACTATGCCTGCCGCACGCCTGCGCTCGGATCCTATGTCGACGAGCTGACCGCGGCCTATCCCAATGCCGTCCATGTCTATTTCGACGACCAACAGCAGGTGATCGACCTCGACCATCTGCTCGACGGCCAGCCGCTTGGCACGCATGTCTATGTCTGCGGCCCCAAAGGCATGATCGAATGGGTGCGCAAGACCGCAGCCGCCTTGGGCTGGCCGCGCGAGGCAATCCATTACGAGGAATTTCTCGTCCCGCAATCGGGCAAGCCGTTCGAGGTCTATCTCAAGCGGTCTGGCCTGCGGATCCGGGTCGGCGAGCATGAAAGCCTGCTTGAGGCGATCGAGCGCGCCGGGGTCGAAGCGCCCTATCTCTGCCGCGGCGGCGCCTGCGGGCAATGCGAGACCGATGTGATCGAATATGAGGGCGAGTTCGTGCATCGCGATCATTGGCTCGAACCGGCAGAGCGCGCCAGTGGCCGCAAGATCATGCCCTGCGTGAGCCGTTTCGAGGGCCGCACACTTGTGCTCGACCGCTAGGACAGGAGAGACAGATGACTATCCAGTTCAACGATGAAACCTTTCGTGGCGACTACACCTTTCGCAATTCACCCTGGGCCATCAAGCGCTTTCCCTTTCCGTTTCACGAAGACAGCTACATGTATTCGGTGAACATGGAGCGCCACAGGGGCGGGCCCAAGGGATCTGTCTATGAAAAGCGCTTTGATGTCGACGAGCATTATCTGTCCGAAATGAAGGACCGCGCGCTGGTGCTCGCCGAAGACCCGCTGCGCTGTCAGTCGCTGCCGCATATGGCGCTTGCAGGCTGGGATCTGCTCGAACTCATCATGGTGTCCAAGTCCGAGGATTACCCGGAGCTTTTCGACTTGCATCGCAACGGCAACTCCTGGCGGTGGGTGAACCGCCCGATGGGCATTGATCACAGCTTCACCTTTCTTGACGAGGCCACCCTGCCCTATGGGCCGATGGAATACATCACCCGCCAGACCCAAGGCGATTTCGCGGTGCTCGATCAGCGCGACGACAACCTGTGGATGGATGCCGGCATGGTCACGACACAGGCGGACTGGAGCCTTGATTTCGACATCGGCATGAATTTCTTCGAGTGGCACGCGCCGGTGCCGCTTGCGCATGAACTGAACGTCTTCAAGCGGGCGCTCAAATTCCTGCTCAATGTTCAGCAGGGCAGCCCGGCGCGGCGTCTCAACTGGACGATGACGGTCAACCCTCTGCTCGACACCAGCCCCGAGAATTATCCCAAATGGGGCATCCAGAAGACCGAACTCACCCCCGGGAATGTCGGGGCCAAACAGCATCTCCGGGTTGAATTGCAGACGTTTTTCCGGCTGCCGCGCTCAAATGCCCTGGTCTTTCCGATCCGCTGCTACCTGATCGCCCTGCAGGATGTGGTGAGCGTGCCGAAATGGGGCCGCCGCCTGCACCGGGTGATCCGCGACCTGCCGGTGGAACTTGCAACCTACAAGGGATTTATCCGCAACCGACCGCTGATCGTCTCTTATCTCTCGCAATTCGATGACGGCCTGCCTACCTCTGACGGCATCTGGCCTGACCTGGAGAGCGAACCGCCGCTGCAAAAGGCCTAGGTGTTCTGTGGGTAGCAGATGATGGACAGATACCGCGCGGGCAGCTTGCGCAAAACCTCCGGGCCATGCGGCGCATCCGCGTCAAAAAACAGCGTATCCCCCGGCTTGAGCGGATAGAGATTGTCGGAATGGCGATAATCCACCTCTCCCTCAAGCATGTAGATGGTCTCGATCCCGCCATGCTGAAAGGTCGGAAAGATGTCCGATTCCGTGGTCAGCGTGATGAGGTAGGGCTCCACCATCACGCCGCTGGCATTGGCCCCGATGTGACCCAGAAGATCGTATTGATGCCCCGCGCGGGTGCCTTCGCGCCTGATCTCGACGCCTTGCCCCGCCTTGGTATGCATCGCGCCACGATGCTCCTCGAAACGGCGAAAGAACGCGGTGATCGGAACGCTCATCGCATGGGCCAGCGTTTGCAACGTGGTCAGCGACGGCGACGTGTTGCCATTTTCGATCTTCGACAGCATCCCGATCGACAGGCCCGTGAGCCCAGCCAGATCCGCCACCGTGATCCCCTGCTGACGCCGAAAGGCGCGCACTTCGCGCCCGATGGCAACTTCAAGGACTTTCTCGCGCTCATCGCGAACCTTGTGAGGGTCTTGTTTCAGTGGGGCCACAGCGTCTTTCCGGGTCAGTATGGTCATTGCTTTTGTCAACCGTTGGTCTCCCTTCAGGGTAAAGTCGATCAGATGTCAAGCTCACGAGGACTTGAGCACCCGACAATGGTCAGGCTGCCGCGTGCCAGAATATTCATGGAAGTATAATAATGCGACCTGAAAATAAAAACATACATCTTGGCTTTCTGATCTTCCCGGGATTTCCGATGGCTTGCCTGACCTCGATGATCGAGCCCCTGCGCGCGGCCAATGAGATCTCTGACACTCAGATCTTTTCCTGGACGCTGATTTCGGAAACCGGTGCGCCCGTCGAGGCCAGCGCCAAGGTTGCCTTCTTCCCCTCTGTCGGGCTGGCAACCGCGCCGGAGATGGATTTCGTTTTCCTGCTCAGCCCGCCGATGGGCCGCTTTGTCGATTCTCGCCATGGCAACGCCACCCTGCGGGCCTTGGCGCGACACGGCACCGTGTTGGGCGGGATCAGCGGCGGGGTCTTTCCGCTCGCGCGAGCCGGATTGCTGGATGGCCATGTCTGCTCTGTCCATTGGTGCTATGATGCGGCCTTTCGCGACGAATTTCCGCAGATCACCGCCACCGATCAGGTGATCATGCGCGACCGCCGGATTTACACGGCGTCGGGATCGGGGGCGGCGTTCGATCTTGCCCTTCTCTTGATCGAACAAGAGTTGGGGGCCGGCATCATGACCGAGGTTGCCTGCTGGTTCCAGCACCCGATGGTGCGAGCCGAAGATGTGCGCCAACGCGTGCCGGTTGTTTCCGCAGCTGTGACCGGGGACATGCTGCCCGATCCGGTGGCGCGGGCGGTCGCCATCCTGACTGAAAACATCGAAGAACCGGTATCGATGGTCGAAGTTGCCGACCGGGTGGGCATCTCGCCGCGGCAGTTGGAACGCCACTTCAAACGCACCACCGGAAAGAGCCCGTCGCTCTATTATCGCGGCTTGCGCATGGCCGCAGCGCGCCAGTTGGTGATGTATTCAAACCGAGCAATGGGCGATATAGCCTTGGCCTGCGGCTATGCCAACGCCGCCTCTCTGAACCAGTATTATCGCCAGACCTATGGCCTCTCGCCCGCCGAGGACCGGCGCAAGATCAATATGTTCCGGGTGCGCGACAACGCGCCCGTGCCCTCGATCTGACGCCTCAGGGCACCGCGCGCATCGCGGTCAGGATCGCATGATGCAGCGAGCCCGCCGCGGAACGACCCCCGATCACCGAGACCGAGGCCCCCGCGCTGCGGAAGACCACGAAACAGCCCATATGCTCGATCGCGGTGCGGCTGGCCGATCCGCTGCCCATCCGCGACAGATCAAGGTTGCAGAGCCGTTCCAGAACCGCGTTCAGACCTTCGCCCACCAGATCGAACCGGCACCAGCCATCCCCTTGATCGGTCACGCTCGCATTCTTGCCGACCACCGCCTTGACCTCGCCAGCGAGGTCTTGGTGGCCCGTGTAGGACGCCTCGATCATCCACTGCTCCGGCCCGGTCCAGAAGGCGCCGAACGCGCCCCCCGCCACGGCGTGGCCCGGTCCGGGCAAGGTGGCGCCGAGAAACGCCGTCAGCGCCGCATGGCAGGCGTCCTCCTGTCCGGGACGCGCCGCAACCGAGGCCAGCGCCCAGTCCGGCACTTCGGTCAGCGTCAGCGCGCCCACCCGATCCTGCCGCGCCACGTCGGACCCCAGCGGGGTGATTGCAATCAGGTCATGCACGAAGCCGTTCCCCCTCTGGATCTATGAAATGAGGGCTGACCACCTCGACCTCGACATTGAGCCCGGTCAGCGGGCTTACCGCCTCGATCACCTCGCCGATGCGCGCCGCCCCGTTCCGGAGCAGGGCCAGACCGATCGAATACCCGAGATTGGGCGAATAGGCGGCAGAGGTGATATACCCCTGATCGTTGGCGGCATTGGCAACCGTGCCCCGGATCATCAGATGCGCGCCCGCCAGAACTTGCTGCGAAGGGTCCACGGGCCGCAAGCCGACCAGCACCAACCCATCCGGCGCGGTCAGCCCCTCGCGCTCTGACAGGACCGCACCGATGCTATCCTTGGCCCTTGACATCATCTGCGCCATGCCAAGATTGCGCGCCGTGGTCGTGCCGTTGAGCTCGTTGCCTGCCGCATGCCCCTTTTCGATCCGCATCACGCCCAACGCCTCTGTGCCGTAGGCCACCACATCGAATTCGGCGCCCGCCGCCATCAGCCGCCGGATCATGGCATCGCCATAGCGCGTCGGCACCGCGATCTCATAGGCCAACTCGCCCGAGAACGATATGCGAAAGAGCCGCGCCCGCAATCCGCCGCACACCGTGATCTCGCCACAGGCCATGTAGGGAAAGGCCGCGTTCGACAGGTCATGCTCTGGATCCACCACCTTTTGCAACAGCCGGCGCGCATTCGGCCCGGCGACCGAAAACTGCGCCCAGGATTCAGTGGTCGAAATCAACTGCACATCCATGTCCGGCCACAGGCATTGCCGCGCAAATTCCATGTGGCGATAGACGCTGACGGCGTTGGCGGTGGTCGTGGTCACGACGAAATGATCCTGAGCCAGCCGCGCGGCAGTGCCATCATCCATCGCGATCCCGTCCTCGCGCAACATGAGGCCATAGCGAACCTTGCCCACCGCCAGCTTGGCAAAGCCGTTGGCATAGATCCGGTTTAGGAAGGCCGCCGCATCCGATCCCTGCACGTCGATCTTGCCCAGCGTGGTCACATCGCAGATGCCGACGCTGCGCCGCGTCGCCAGAACCTCGCGGTCAACGCTCTCGCGCCAATGCGTCTCGCCCGGTTTCGGAAACCACTGCGCGCGCAACCACATGCCGGTCTCGACAAAGACCGCCCCCTGTTCTTCGGCCCATCTGTGGCTCGGCGACTTGCGCACCGGTCGGAACTCCTTGCCACGCGCGCGCCCCGCCAGCACCCCCAGGGCCACCGGCGTATAGGGCGGGCGAAAGATCGTGGTGCCGGTCTCGGCAATCGTCTGCCCGGTCAGTTCGGCCATGACCGCAAGCCCGCCCAGATTGGAAGTCTTGCCCTGATCGGTTGCCATGCCAAGCGTCGTGTAGCGCTTGAGATGCTCGACCGAACGGAAATTCTCCTGATGCGCCAGTTTCACATCCTTGACCGTCACATCGTTCTGCTGATCGAGCCAGGCCCGCCCCTTGCCGCCCGAAACATGCCAGAAGGGCGTGATCGCGACGGGCGCATCCTCGGTCTCGGGCGGCCGCGCTGCGCGGGCGCTGATCCCCAGATCGCCAAGCGCCGCGACGGCGGCCGCTGACCCGGAGGACAGCGTCTCTGCGGTGCTGAAAAGACCCGCCGCCGCCCCGGCAACGCGCAATCCCACCGGCCCGTCCGGGCCGGGCACGAAGGCCGCGATATCCTCGCGCCACACGGGGCGACCCCGCTGATGACAGGTGAGATGCACATTGGGATTCCAGCCGCCCGACACACCGAGCGCACCACAATCGATGCGCCGGATCTCGCCCGAGGCAAGCCGCACCTCGACCCGGCTCAGGCCCAGCCTGCCCGCGCTGCCGATGACTTGCGCCCCGGCAATGAGTTCGTATTCGCCGCGTGCGATTGCCCGCGCGCGGGTATCCACCACCGCCGCCACATGCACGCCCTTCGCGATCAGATCGACGGCGCTGCGGTGCGCATCATCGTTATTGCCAAAAATCACCACGTCGCGCGCAGGCGCCGCCGCCCAGCGATTGACATAGGCGCGCAAGGCGCCCGCCAGCAGGATGCCCGGCCGGTCATTGTTGGCGAATGCGATCGGTCGTTCGATCGCGCCCGCACAGAGCAGCGCCCGCTTTGAGGTGATCCGCCAGAGGATCTGGCGCGGCTTGCCCTCGGGCGGCACCGCGAGATGATCGCTCACGCGCTCGACCGCCCCGTAGATGCCGTGGTCAAAGGCGCCGATGACGGTGGTGCGCAGCATGACGCGCACATTGGGCAAATCCGTCAGTTCCGCCAGCACCGCCGCCGCCCAGGCGCTGCCAGATTGCGTCCCGACAGCGATGGTCTCGGCATTGAGCCGTCCGCCCGGCAGGTAATCCTCGTCCGCGAGAATGACCCGCGCGCCTGCGCGCCCCGCCGTCAGCGCCGCCGAAAGGCCCGCCGGCCCGGCCCCGATGACCAGCAGATCGCAATGCATGAAACCCTTGTCGTAGCTGTCCGGGTCCGGCTCCAGCGAGATCGAGCCAAGCCCCGCCGCGCGCCGGATGATCGGCTCGTAGAGCTTTTCCCAGAAGGCGGCGGGCCACATGAAAGTCTTGTAGTAGAATCCGGCGGTGAAAAACGCGCTGAACCTGTCATTGATCGCCATCGCATCAAAGGCCAGCGACGGCCAGCGGTTCTGGCTTTTCGCTTCCAGCCCGTCAAACAGTTCTGCGGTGGTGGCGCGGGTATTGGGCTCTTGTCGCGCGCCGGTGCGCAACTCGACCAGCGCATTGGGCTCTTCGCTGCCCGCCGACAATACGCCGCGCGGGCGGTGATATTTGAACGAGCGCCCCATCAGCCGCACGCCATTAGCCAGAAGCGCCGAGGCCAGCGTATCGCCGCCATGACCCCGATAGCGCTTGCCATCGAAGGTAAAGCTCAGGGTCTGCGACCGGTCGATCAGCCCACCGCTCAGACGGTTCACTTGCGTCATTTGCCCCGTCCCCTTGCGCGGGCCACGTCGCGGGCCAGCTCGACCTTGGTGATCTCATGCGTCAGCGTATCGCGCGTGACCACCAGCCAGCTTCGGTCGCCCTGCTCGTGAAACCACAATTCACGATGTTTCCCCGCCGGATTGTCACGCAGATAGAGATACTCATAGAACTGACGGGCTGCGTCCTCCGCCTGTCCGTCGGGCCGCTCGATCAGCGCGGCATCGCCCAGATAGGTGAATTCCTGCGCATCGCGCGGCCCCAGTAGCGGATGATTGATGATCATGTGCCCGATCCCTCAATGCAGGTTGGGCTGCGCGCCCACGCCCTTTTCGTCGATCATCCGACCCCTTTCGAACCGATCGAAACGATAGGCGGTCGCCACCGGATGCGGCGCGTCGCGCGCCAGAAGATGCGCAAAGCACCAGCCGCCGTTGAAATAGAGCCCCCCGATATGCGTGCGGTCGATGATCGGCGAGCCATCCATCGACATGTCCATGATCCCGCCCCACATCCGCAGCAGTCGCACCCGCCCCAGCCCGGGGAACAGCGCCATGCCGCCCTCGGCCACATCCTCGACCACCGGCAGGTTGCCGCGCTGCGCATAGGAATTGTAGCCGTCGATATCGCCGCCAAAGACCAGCCCGCCCTTGTCCGACTGGCTGCAATAGAAATGCCCGGCGCCAAAAGTGATGACCCCCGGCAGCACCGGCTTCAGCCCTTCCGAGACAAAGGCCTGAAGCACATGGCTCTCGATCGGCAGGCGCATGCCCGCCTTGGCCATCAGCCGCCCCGAGGATCCCGCCACGGCACAGCCGACCTTTTTCGCGGCAATGAAACCGCGACTGGTCTCGACACCCTTGCAAACGCCGCTCTCGATGCGA
>PFEY01000041.1:9753-9905 GCA_002783205.1 Rhodobacteraceae bacterium CG17_big_fil_post_rev_8_21_14_2_50_63_15
GATGATATCGACCCCGCGCTGATCGGCGCCGCGCGCATAGCCCCAGGCCACCGCGTCATGGCGCACGGTGCCGCCGCGATGCTGCGCCAGCCCGCCCTTGATCGGAAACCGCGCATCGTTGAAGTTGAGGAACGGATAGCGCTTGCGGATCT
>PFEY01000037.1 GCA_002783205.1 Rhodobacteraceae bacterium CG17_big_fil_post_rev_8_21_14_2_50_63_15
CTGATCTATCTGGCGATCCGAAACTTCGAGAAAGGCGGCAGGAATGTCCGGGAATGGTTTGCGGCCCGAAACCAATTCGCTATCATGTTCGACGACCGCTTCAACGCGTGACCGTATCTGAAACCCGCATGGGCCAGCCCAGATACACAGAGTTCATGACACTACCCCCAACTCCACCCGCTAAGAACAAGGCCCGCAGTTTCGGCGGCCAACGCTATCTCCGTTCCGGTGGCGCGGATCCCCAACCCATCCAATCCGATTTCAGTCGCTTGCGCATCGAACCTTTTCTGACGCTTAAACCCAGTTTGATCAGTTGCCATGAAACGAGACTTCAATAGCAGGCGCTGATCCTCACCGTGGTGGTCGAAGTCCGAAATTCGCTGCCGCCTCAGATCGACCTTGATTCGAACCTCTAGACGCGGAAGAGGGGAAAGCTCAAAGTCTGCATAGCGGAAACCTGTCAACTTGCCGGTTCGAAGATGAAATTTTATAAGTTGCATCTCGTCGAAGCCACCGGCGTACTTCTCAGCACAGCCTGCAAAACAACGCAGCACTGCGGGGAGTCGCGGTGTCAGTTCGGTGCTAACCCAGTAGTTATGTTCTTCGTCCAAATAACCCAGACCTTCGCTGGCGGTAGCCTCGGCCGCGGCGCAGAGACGCTCAGAGTCAGCAAGAGAGAAAAGCAGATCACGCGCTGTCGCTTGCGCCATGGTGAAATTTTGGAACAGCGCGCGGACATCCCTTTGGAGACGCTCTGGCAAGTCCCTGTAATTCTTGCGCCGATTGAATTGATTGAGCGCTAAATAGACAGCGATATCTTCCTGCCTCTGCAGGGCTACTTCGTCGAGAATTTCGGGGTGGGACAGGCTGCTCGCCAAACTGATTGCCTTCGCGGCCGAGGTATTTGCCGCCTCGAGCCGGTCAAGTATTTCTTGCGGAAGTTCGACCACCGCTGGCCACCTTCCAAGTTCTGTCGCTACTGCCGCGATGGCTTCGAGGTCAGGTTGGAGGGCCTCGAAGGCCGCTTCTCGCGCCTCCTTTCGCCGTGCGGCGGCGCTCACGGTCGGAACGGACCGGCGAGTTTGTCGAGACAGCAGGTAGGATTGCTCGGACAACGGATCTGCAAAAATGAAGAAGAGACCTGGTCCTGCCGGAAATGCCTCTCTGCCCAGCGTGGATTCAATAACTTCCTTGAGTTCGACCGGGCGATAGAATTTCTGAAACGTACCGCGGCGTGTGACATGCCCGTCACCATAGGGTCGGCACGTCTCTGTTCGCGCCCGGCTAGAGGTGATGACGGCGACCGCAAGGCAGCGTTGCGCGAGGGCAAAGGCCGAACGCAGGACATCCTGCCGCTCAGCGGGGGTCTCGATCACATTCAGAACAAAGCCGAGGTTTACCACGTGAGCTGGCTCGCGTGGCTGATCCGGAGCGTAGTATGGATCCCACCCGGCGGCCGAAATGCCAGCCGCCTGAAGCCCTTCGATATCCGATCCGAATCCGCACCCGTAGTCGAATACGGTGGTCTCTTCATTGATTAAGCCATAACGGATCAGCGACTGAATTGGTGACGATAGCCCGTCTCTCCGGATGGCCGCGAGATGTCGCTGGATGGTGGCATCTGGCTTTGAAAGGGGCTCGTCGAGCAGCTCAATTGTATGCCCGACAATTTTGACGCCCGCTTCCCGCATACGTTCGTCCCATGCACGCCGTGTCCCAATGGAACTCGTCTCTCTGAGAAGCCCTATGCGTTCGAGGCACATCGTCAGGTCGCTAAACTCCTCGCGCCTTGGGTGATCAGCTGGCAGGAGAAGTTCTTTGCGATGAAGTACTGGTGGGTTGACGCGTGCACGGTAAGAACGCCGAACCGCAGTCTGGTTCTCTAGGTTCACGGTGATGCTCTCGAGCAAGGCCGGAAACGGTCGTTCAAAATCCTCGTAAGTTAGGAGCGAAATTCGCTTTAGTCCAATCGTGTTAATCTTGACGACGTTCCAGTGCGATGCATTCGCTATCGCTTCTGCCTCCCAGACTTCTGACTGCAAGGCTTGCTCCAGATGGGCGACCGCGTCTCGATGCAGGTAGCGGTTACCCGCGACTAGCTTCCCAGGATCTTCCGCATGCATTGCTGCGCCTTTCAATAGGCGGCCTTACTACCTATTCATAGTAGTATGCCCGCGTGAGGGTAGGGAGGCCATAGTGTTCGCCGTCCGACAAAAGGTTCCTGCTTAACGAGATTGCTTATCTTGAACCCCGAGAGCCATTAACGCACATATTACTTCTGCAGAGGGTACTTTGTGTCAGATTCAAAACAATAGCTTGTCGGTTTGCTCCACCTTAATTGTTCAGGAGATGACAAACGTGGTCACGCAGTTGTATCGCCCCGGGGTCTGTCGGAGACCATCAAGTTAAGTAAGGATGATGGTTATGACAAAAAGAAAAATAGCAAATCGCTACTCGCCTGAGCCCCGCGCGGTCTGTTTCAACGGCTCTTGCATCGTGGCTTAGAGCAAGAGCCAGGCGCGCTGATAAGAAACTCGGCCGTCTTGGCTTTACGCGGAAGCAACATCTAATCGACAACGGGATAGAACGGCTTGCCCCAGTTTTCATTTGGGTTCTCCATCATGATGTCGATGAAAACAGGCATCAGAAACCCGAGGATCTCAGCGCCGTCCCGAACCTGCGCTCGGTTGACACCACTGTTCCAAGTCGCCCCCCCGTGAACAAGCTGATTGCGCAGGACATACAACCGGTCAAAAACAAAGCTCAGGACGCGTGTACTGTCGCCTGCCTGGAAGGACTGCGCGAAGGAGCGGGCCGAGGTTGTGAAGCGATCCTCCCAATCCTCGAACCCGTCAATCCCATTGTGGTATTGCCAGAAGGGATTGAAGACATACCGGTTTTCCATGAGCATCCGAACCGGGCCGGAAAATCGCTGCCACAGCGCCTTGTAGATGCGCTGGTCGCGATCAAGAGCGACCAGGCGACCGAAGTAGTCGACGAAAGCAGCGCGTTCACCCGGGGCCACCGCTTGAAACTCACGCTCGTCGGCATAAGCGGCGTTGAACGCAATCCAGAGGAAAATGAAGCGCGCATCATCATCCTCGCCGCAGGCCTCTGCACGACCGATCCAACTGATTGCGCGATGGGCGCGCAGTCCCATGGTTTCGGGAAAACCTTCGCGTATGGCGCGTTGTTTTGCTTTCAGGGCTGCATGGTCGAGACCGTTTTTCATTATTAATTCCAGTTCAACATCGTCATGGCAGAGCGTCGAAATCTGACCTTTGGTGACCTGCAACCAATTCGCGCAAGCCTGCGGGCGCTAGGACTTCCACCTTGTCGCCCCATTGATAAAGGTGCCATGCCATTTCCAGCCAACCCGCTGCTTGGAACCTGACGATCAGGCTGCCGTCGTCCTGCAACTCGACGGTTTGGGTTGGGTGAAAACGGAATTCGGCCGCGCGCTCTGCGGCCGCAGGTGTGAAGCGCCACACGACTTCGCCGTATTGTTCGGGGTCTTGATAGACGCCAAAGGCCATAGCCGCATAGTTCTCGAGGGAGAAACCCTGAGCCAGTTGGAAGCTTTCGTTCAGAACCTGCGCCTCATGAATGCGGTCCATGCGGAAACTCAGGATGTTTTCGCCACGCGCGGGTTGCCGCGCCACGAGATAGCTGCGGTGCCCCAGCAGCATGCCATGTGGCTCGATCACACGCGGCGCATCGCCCTGGGCTCCATAGAAGACGCGCAACCGAAGCGGACCACGCAGCGCCTCAATGACCGCTTCTGTCACGGCAGGCTTCATTGCGACGGTAGGGCCGGGCCGCGTGACCTGGCCCAATCCAGCCAGTACCGCCTCTGCATCGGCTTCGGACCGAAGCGCATCCCGAGTGTTGAGGCGCGCCAGCAGCCCGTTGCGGAGATCCTCCAGTGCGCGTGAATGTCGTATCCGACCTTCTTCGCGAGCGGTACGTGCGGCGATTTCCAGCGCTTCGATCGCCGTCTCTTGGCGAGGTTGAAGTCGCTCGGACAATGGCGCTTCGAGCCGCCAATAGCGCCTCCGCTCGATATCGTCAGAGGTCGTGACATTGGTAAATGTTGCGTCTAGCGCCTCGGTCATCCGCTGGGCGGTGCGATGCGATACGTCGAACTCGGCGCAGATGTCCTCTAGGCTGACACCGCCCCGCCTAGACGCCGCGATCTGTGCGAGGCGAAGCAGATCTTGCGCTTTGGCGAAAGACAAATTGACCTCCATGCCAGAAATTGACACCATCATAAGCTATTGAAGACCTTGCGATCTGTCGAGGCGATTCCCTCGGAGAGCCACGTGACGCAAGCTTTGGGGTGATTATGAGGGATCTCGACGGCCGCATCTTTCTATCTGCCACGGATCTCATGCGCTTCATGGGTTGCCCACATGCAACCACACTTGATCTGGCGTATATGCGCGGAACTGGCCCGGAGCCGAGGGAAGACACCGAGGACGCGGCGCTGTTGCAAAAGCAGGGCGATGCCCATGAGGTGGCGCATCTGGCCAGCCTCAAAGACGCTGGGCGCAGGGTCGTGGAGATCGAGCGCGGTGGACTAAGCAGCAACGCTGAAGCGACGCGCGCGGCGCTGACCACTGGCCCCGATGTTGTGTTTCAGGGCGCGTTTCTGTCGGGGAACTGGGGCGGCTGGTCTGACTTCCTGGAGCGTGTCGAGACCCCCTCGGCGCTCGGACCGTTCAGCTATGAGGTGGCCGACACCAAGCTGAAACGTCGTGCCGACCCCAAACATGTCCTTCAGCTGGTTCTGTACTCCGATCTGCTGGCAGAAATTCAGTGGGCGGCGCCTGAGTTCGCCCATGTCGAATTGGGCGACGGTACCCGCGCGACGCTACGCCTTGCGGACTATTCCGCCTATGCCCGGATGGCGCGGCAACGTTTGGAAGTCTTCGTCGCTGATCCACAGCCGACGCGCCCGATGCCATGTGCCGATTGCGGGCTTTGCCGTTGGGCCGATCATTGCGAGAGCGTCTGGCAGGCCGAAGACAGCTTGTTCAATGTTGCGGGTATCAGCCGTGGTCAGGTAAAAAAGCTGGAGGCAGCTGACGTTGATACGTTGGAGTCTCTTTCGAAGCTGGATCACCCGATCCGTGGCATGGTTGAAAACACGCAGGCCCGCTTGGTGACACAGGCGCGCTTGCAACATGCCCGCAAAACCGGAGAGCCGGATCATGAATTGCGCGCACCCCAACCGGGCAAGGGCTTCGACCTTTTGCCGGAACCCCAACCTGGCGACCTGTTCTATGACATCGAGGGTGATCCGCACTACGAGGGCGGCCTCGAATACTTGCACGGCATCTGGTTTGACGGGCAGTTCCAAGCTTTCTGGGCTCATGATCACGACGCCGAAGCGATGGCTCTGACCGACTTACTGGCCTTCTTTCGCACGCGGATTGCGGCGTATCCTAACGCGGGCATCTATCACTACGCGCCTTACGAGATCACCGCACTCAAGCGCCTGACAAAAAAATTCGGGATCGGAGAGGCCTACCTTGATCGGCTTTTGCGGGAACGCCGCTTTGTCGATCTGTTTGCCGTGGTGCGCGGGGGGCTGATCGGGTCGGAGCCGAATTATTCCATCAAGTCGATGGAGGTCTTTTACGACCGCAAGCGGGACGGTGAGGTCAAGACGGCGGGCGGCTCGGTCGTAGCCTATGAGCGCTGGCGCGAAACACAGGACCGGCAGATCCTCGATGAGATCGAGGATTACAATCGTGTCGACTGCATCTCGACCGAGGAATTACGTGACTGGCTGGTGGGCATCCGACCCAGCGGCCCTTGGCCGATGCTCGCCCCGGACGCTGGAGATAAAGAGGTTGAGGAAAACGCCGACACGCAAGCATTGCGGAGCCTGCTGGCAGGGTCTGGCTTGCCTCAGGATCGGCAGGATATGCTGTTCAATCTGGGCGTCTTTCACAGCCGCGAGGTGAAACCCGCACAATGGGCCGTGTTCGACAGCGCCGCAAAGGACGAGGATGATTTGCTCGACGATCTCGATGCTCTTGCCGGGCTAGAAGCGGTGGGCCCCGTCGAACCCGTCAAGCGATCTTTCGCCCGCAGCTACACCTATCCTGAACAGGAGACGAAACTGCGGGGCGGCAAAAAGGCGACGGTTCCCGTATTCGAAGGCCCACCCACAACTGTCGGGATCGAATCCATGGATCGCCGTGCGCGCCAGATCACCGTCAAAGCGGGCCCGGGCAAGGCTGATCTTCTCGCGGATCAACTGACGCTGCATCCAGACTGGCCGTTGAATACAGGCGTCATCGCCTCGGCATTGCGCGATGTGATCGCCGATCAGTGTGGCGCGCGCCGATTCACGGCGGTGGATGATCTGCTGTCGCGCACGGCACCGCGTCTCGGTTCTGGGCCAAGGGCTGATCTTCTTGACGGGAAAGATCCCGTTGCGGGCTCCATTGCCGTCGTGAATGACATGGATGGAACCGTACTGCCGGTCCAGGGACCGCCCGGCACCGGGAAGACCTATGTCAGCGCCCGCGCGATCCTGTCTCTTGTCCGCAAGGGCTATCGCGTCGGTGTCGCTTCGAACAGTCATGAGGCAATCCGCAATGTTCTGA
The DNA here is from genome assembly GCA_002783205.1 of Rhodobacteraceae bacterium CG17_big_fil_post_rev_8_21_14_2_50_63_15. Taxonomy (GTDB): domain Bacteria; phylum Pseudomonadota; class Alphaproteobacteria; order Rhodobacterales; family Rhodobacteraceae; genus Roseovarius. The sequence goes on from PFEY01000037.1 coordinate 6,621, forward strand.
TGGGTTGTCTTCTCGCCCTCGAGGATAACGATCCCGACATCACGTTGGAGAACGCCGAACTGGCGCACAAGGTCAGTGGCGGTGAGGATGGTTACCCTGACGGATTCTCGGGAATCACCCGCGCCCAGTCAAACGACGACGCTGCGCTCACCCAAGCCCATGTCGTGGGCGGCACCGCATGGTTCTTTTCGCGTGACGAGAATGTGCAGGCCTTTGATTGGCTTTTTGTGGACGAGGCGGGCCAGGTTGGCCTGGCAAACATAGCCGCCATGGGGCGTGCCGCGCGGAACATCGTGCTTGTAGGCGACCCACGCCAGTTGCCACAGGTCATTCAGGGTGCGCATCCCGATCCGGCGAACCTTTCGTGCCTCGATTGGATGCTGGGGGATCATGCCACGATCCCGGCCGATCGCGGCATTTTCCTTCCCACCTCTCGGCGTATGCATCCGGAAATCTGTGGGTTCATCTCGGAACAGGTCTACGAAGGCAGGCTGACCAGCCATCCAGATACGGCTTACCAGCGCGTGACTGGTACGACGCTTGCTGAAGCGGGAGCTTTCTGGGTGCCTGTAGCGCATGAAGGCAATGCCCAGATCGCGCAGGAAGAAGTCACGGCAATTAGAAAAACCGTCACTGAGTTGCTTGGCGGAAGCTGGACGGAGAAGGACGGCAGCACGCGGCCGATGCGCGAGGCAGACATCATCGTCGTCGCCCCCTATAACGCGCAGGTGAACGCTCTCCGGGATGCCCTTCCGTTAGGCGTGCGCGTCGGGACCGTAGACAAATTCCAAGGCCAGGAGGCACCGGTCTGCCTAGTTTCGATGACGGCTTCTTCCGCCGAAGAAACCTCGCGTGGGATGGAATTCCTGTTCTCGCTGAACCGCATAAATGTGGCGGTGTCGCGCGCAAAGGGTCTGGCGCTCGTCTTTGGGGCACCTCGACTGCGAGAGGCAAAATGTAACACGGTCCAACAGATGCAACTGGTGAATACGCTGTGTGCTCTGCCGAGTATTTTCTTTTAATGTATGCCACTTGGAAGTTAATCCAGTAAATTTCCGCTGAAAGAGACCAGAAGGGGAAAATAATGCCGACAATAGAGATGACGACTTACTATGACGTTCCGCTGCATTGCCCGTTTTGTGGCGAGCCGGCAGCTTCCGCTTAAAAGCTAGTGTAACCGGATCGGCGCGGAAAAGAGGGAGGACAATGATGTCTAGACCCAAGCCTGACCCCCGAAACATAATCTCAAGGTGGGTCAGTTCTCTATTGAAAACGCGGGTCACTTCTGGGTGGAAATCAGTTATCCACTTCGCACTCCCGATCTGGCGCGTACGATTAATATGCGCGCCCATTTTTTGTGATGTCTGCACGCTAGCGGGGAGTCACGTCGTGTTCAATCGAAGTCCTGCGTAATTCCGCGAGTTTGCTGGGGCAGGACCCGTT
>PFEY01000013.1:0-6043 GCA_002783205.1 Rhodobacteraceae bacterium CG17_big_fil_post_rev_8_21_14_2_50_63_15
GTTGCCTACTCATAGCGACTTTGGCAAGAGCATGAGTGTGAATAGCCCCTAGTTCGCTAGACGCCTTGCAATTTCAGTTTTTGCTGCTGCTCGAAGGCGATCGGAGAGTTGGCCCTGCTTTTTCGACCAGTTTGCAGCCAAGTTAAGGTGGATCAGGGTTTCTTGTCAGGCTGTCATTCTCATGGGTTCTGTTGTGCTGGCATGGACCTCGTCCGGGGTCAAGATGCCGTGGGTCGAGTGGGGCCGCTCGGCATTGGAATGGGCCAGCCATTTCCCAATAGCGTCTCGGGCCTGTGAGCCTGTCTCGAAGGCACGCAGGCAGACGCATTCGTATTTCAGCGACCGCCACAACCGCTCGATCATGCGGTTGTCGATCCATCGGCCCTTGCCGTCCATCGATATCTTCACCTTGCCCTCCTTCAGTTCGTCGATCCAGTCGCTGCTGGCAAACTGCGATCCCTGATCGGTGTTGAAGATCTCGGGAGGGGGGCGTGAAGTGCCTGATATCCTTGATAAACAGGGGCCTCAAGTGGTCTTGGTGGTGCCCGCGGCCGGACTCGAACCGGCACGGCCCGAGGGCCTGGAGATTTTAAGTCTCCTGTGTCTACCATTCCACCACGCGGGCACGGGATGCCGCGCGGAGATTACCGGCTTTGCCAGGGGTGTAAAGCCAAAGACGCCCCTCCGCCCGCGGTCAGATCACGTCCGAGAGCGCGTTTTCCTTGACCGCCTGCATCGCCACATAGGTCGAGGTATTGGCCAGATGCGGCAGGGTCGAGATATGCTCGGCCAGCACCCGGCGGTAATCGGCCATGCTCTGGGTGCGGATCTTCATCAGATAGTCGAAATTGCCCGCGATCAGATGCACCTGCTCGATCTCGGGGATCTTCGCCACCGCCGCGTTGAACTCCGCCAGCGCTGCCTCGCGCGTGTCATGCAGCCGCACCTCGACAAAGCTGACATGATCGAGGCCAAGCCGGATCGGATCGAACAGCGCGCGATAGCCGGTGATCACCCCGTCGCGCTCCAGCCTGCGCAGCCGCGCCTGAGTGGGCGATTTCGACAATCCGATCTCATGCGCGAGTTCGGTCACGCTGATCCGCCCATTGCCGGCAAGAACCTGCAGGATTGCCCGGTCGAACCGGTCGAGATCAAGCTGTGCGTTTTGATCCATGTCTTGCTCCGAAATCAAACCATCCGGCCTGAATGCGAACTCTAATCAGGAAAAGTCACTTGTTCAATGATGATACGATGGGTCAACCAACCATCAGGGTGATTCCATGCCATACGACACTGACAGCCGCCGCGCGATTGATCTGGCAACCTATGCCAATGAGGCCGAAACGCTGGCGCGGCTGAGCGCCGCCGCCGCGCTCTCCGAGGCCGATCGCGCCCGGATCACGGCGCGTGGGGCAGACCTCGTGCGCGAGATCCGAGGAGAGTCAAGCCCCGGCCTGATGGAGGTCTTTCTCGCCGAATACGGCCTCTCCACCGATGAGGGCATCGCGCTCATGTGTCTCGCCGAGGCGCTCTTGCGGGTGCCCGACGCTGACACGATCGACGCGCTGATCGAGGACAAGATCGCCCCCTCCGACTGGGGCCGGCATATCGGACGCTCCACATCGCCGCTCGTCAATGCCTCGACCTGGGCGCTCATGCTCACGGGCCGGGTGCTCAAGGATGAGGCGCCCAGCCCGGTGGGCCATCTGCGGGCCGCAATCAAGCGGCTGGGAGAGCCGGTCATTCGCACCGCCGTGGGTCGTGCGATGAAGGAAATGGGCCGTCAGTTCGTTCTGGGCGAGACCATTCAGGCCGCGATGGAGCGCGCGGCGGGGATGGAGAAGAACGGCTATACCTACTCCTACGACATGCTGGGCGAGGCGGCGCGCACCGATGCCGATGCAACCCGCTACCATTTGAGCTATTCCCGTGCGATCACCGCGATTGCCAATGCCTGCAACAACAAGGACATTCGCGACAATCCCGGCATTTCGGTCAAGCTCTCGGCGCTGCATCCGCGCTACGAGGTGGCGCAGCGCGCCGCCGTGATGGACATTCTCGTGCCGCGCCTGCGCAGCCTTGCCCTGTTGGCAAAATCGGCGAAGATGGGGCTCAACATCGACGCCGAAGAGGCCGACCGCCTGTCGCTCTCGCTCGATGTGATTGCAGCCGTTCTGGCCGAGCCTGCGCTCGCCGGGTGGGACGGCTTCGGCGTGGTGGTGCAGGCCTATGGCAAACGCGCCAGCCATGTGATCGATTTCCTTTACGATCTCTCAACGCGGCTGGATCGGCGGATCATGGTCCGTCTGGTCAAGGGCGCCTATTGGGACACCGAGATCAAGCGCGCGCAGGTCACGGGCGTTGACGGCTTTCCGGTGTTCACCTCCAAGGCCGCAACGGATGTCAGCTATATCGCCAATGCCCGCAAGCTGCTCACGATGACCGACCGCATCTATCCGCAATTTGCCACCCACAATGCCCACACCGCCGCCGCCATCCTCGACATGGCCGCCGACAAGCGCGCCTTCGAGTTCCAGCGCCTGCACGGCATGGGCGAGACGCTGCATGGCATCATCCTTGCCGCCGAGGGGACGCGCTGCCGCATCTACGCCCCCGTCGGCGCGCATCGCGATCTTCTGGCCTATCTGGTGCGGCGCCTGCTGGAAAACGGCGCAAACTCGAGCTTTGTCAATCAGATCGTGGATGAGAGCGTCGCTCCCGAAACGGTGGCGCGCGATCCGTTCGACGCGATCAACGACCCAGCCCCCCACCTGCCTGCCGGGCCGGACCTGTTCCTGCCCGAACGCCGGAATTCGCGCGGCTTCGACCTGCGCCACTGGCCGACGCTGGAGACCATCGAGACTGCCCGCGCGCCCTTTGCGACGCATCACTGGCAAGCCGCGCCGCTGCTGGCCGGCCCCGCGCAACCGCAAGCGCCCGCGCGCGTCGCAAACCCCGCCGATCCCGCCGACACACCCGGCACCGTGGCCTGGGCGTCAAAGGCCGATGTCGCGACCGCACTGGCCGCCGCGACCCCCTGGACGGCCCCCGCGTCAGAGCGCGCCGCGCTCCTCAACCGTGCCGCCGATCTCTACGAGGAGAATTTCGGCGAGATCTTCGCTCTTCTCGCCCGCGAGGCCGGCAAATCGATCCCCGACGCCGTGGCAGAACTCCGCGAAGCGGTGGATTTCCTGCGCTACTACGCCGCCCATGCACCCGAGGCAGCACCCGTCGGCACCTTCACCTGCATCTCCCCATGGAACTTCCCTCTGGCCATCTTCACCGGCCAGATTGCCGCCGCCCTGGCCGCAGGCAATGCGGTGCTCGCAAAGCCCGCCGAACAGACGCCCCTCATCGCCCATCTCGCCGTCAGCCTCATGCACCGCGCGGGCGTGCCCGCCCCGGTGCTCCAGCTTCTGCCCGGCGCGGGTGATGTCGGCGCGATGCTCACCTCCGATCCGCGTGTCGGCGGCGTGGCCTTCACCGGCTCGACCGAGACGGCGCTCAAGATCCGCGCCGCAATGGCCCGCCACCTCGCCCCCGGCGCACCGCTCATCGCCGAGACCGGCGGGCTCAACGCGATGATCGTGGACAGCACCGCGCTGCCCGAACAGGCGGTGCAGGCGATCGTGGAATCGGCCTTTCAATCCGCCGGGCAACGCTGTTCCGCCCTGCGCTGTCTCTATGTGCAGGACGACATCGCACCGCATCTCACCGAAATGCTCATCGGAGCGATGGATGCACTCACTGTGGACAATCCCTGGCACCTCGCCACGGATTGCGGCCCGGTGATCGACGAGGAGGCCCGTGCGGGCATCGCCGCCCATATCCAGAAAGCCCGCACCGAGGGCCGCCTGCTGCACGAGTTGAAAACGCCCAATGCGGGCACCTATATCGCGCCGACGCTGATCAAGGTCGGCGGCATCAAGGAGATGGAACGCGAGATCTTCGGCCCTGTCCTGCACCTCGCCACCTTCAAATCCGGCGATCTCGACCGGGTGATTGATGCGATCAACGCCACCGGCTACGGCCTCACCTTCGGGCTGATGACCCGGATCGACGACCGTGTGCAGCATGTGACCGAGGCGGTGCGTGCGGGCAACATCTATGTCAACCGCAACCAGATCGGCGCTATCGTGGGCAGCCAGCCCTTTGGCGGCGAGGGGATGTCGGGCACCGGCCCCAAGGCGGGCGGGCCGCATTACCTCGCGCGCTTCACAGCCCGGCCCGCGCCCGTCACGGGGGGCAAATGGGGCGCGGCGATGTCGGCCAATGCCGCGCAAAAGGCGCTCGATGCCGCCAATGCCGCAACCCGCACCCCCCGCGCCGCCCTCGTTCTGCCAGGGCCGACAGGCGAATCGAACCGCCTCACCACCCATCTGCGCCCGGCGCTGCTCTGCCTCGGGCCTGGCACCGAGATCGCGGCGATGCAGGCGCGCGCGGTCACCGATCTGGGCGGCGTGGCGGTGGAAGCCACCGGGCGCGTGGATCCCGAGGCGCTCGTAACCATGGGCGGGCTCTCGGGCGTGCTCTGGTGGGGCGAGGCGGGCGAGGCGCGGATCTATGCGCAGGCGATGGCACGACGCGCGGGCCCGATCCTGCCGCTGATCACCGGCCTGCCCGATCTCGGCCACGCGCTGCACGAGCGCCATGTCTGCGTCGATACCACGGCGGCAGGCGGCAACGCGGCACTCCTGGGGGGCATGTCCTGATCTGCGCCAAAGCCCGAAATCTTTCAAAGATTTCGGGCCGCTTTCTTTTCAAGAAAGCAGTGCCCCGCCTAAGTCATTTGCGCCTTTCCCAAGGGGCCGAAGCGCGCTAGCTTTCGCCCATGTTCCCGATCCGAGATCATAACCCCTCGGGGCGCACGCCTTATGTGACCTACGCGCTGATCGCCCTCAACGTGGCGATCTTTCTGGGCTATTGGACCCTCTTTGCCGACGACCGAGCGCTTCAGCACTTCTTTGACGATTATGCGATGACGCCGGCAAAGGTGACGCTGACCGGCGATTATGCCGGGCTTGTCACCTCGATGTTTCTCCACGGGGGCCTGCTGCATCTGGGCGGCAACATGCTGTTTCTGTGGATCTTCGGCGACAATCTCGAAGACCGCATGGGCCATCTGCCCTATCTCGCCTTCTACCTCGCCTGCGGCATCGCGGCGGCGCTCGCGCATGTGCTGGCCGGACCGATGTCGCAGGTGCCCACCGTCGGCGCCTCGGGGGCAATCGCGGGCGTGATGGGCGGCTATCTCCTGCTCTTTCCGCGCGCCAGGGTCGATATCCTTCTGATCTTCATCATCTTCTTCCGGATCATCACGATCCCGGCGGCGCTGATGCTGGCGCTCTGGTTCGGGATTCAGATCTTCGCCGGTTTGGCCAGCGATCCCGACAGCGGCGGCGTGGCCTATTGGGCCCATGCGGGCGGCTTTGTCGTTGGCATCGTGCTGACACTTCCGGTGTTCCTGCGCCTCGGCGGCGCGCGCTTCTGGCAAGTGACCCATGGCCTGCCGCCCAATCCCGAGGCAGATTACAGCTACCGCCGGACCTCGATCCCGAACGTGAAACGACGTCGATGACCCAAACCCTCATTGCCACCTGCCATTGCGGCGCGATCGAGTTGCATCTTGACCTTCCCGAGGGCCTGCCAGCGCCACATCGGTGCGACTGTTCGTTCTGTGCGCGGCGGGCCGCCCCGAATGTCTCTGTGCCGCTTCCGGCCCTCCGGGTGGTCAAAGGCGCGGACAGCCTCACCTGCTACCAATGGGGCACCGGCACGGCGAAACACTGCTTCTGCAAGACCTGTGGCATCTACACGCATCACCAGCGGCGCTCGAACCCGCAGGAATTCGGCGTCAACCTTGGCTGCATCGAGGGCATGAACCCGGCCGATTTCGAGCCGATCCCCTGGCTTGACGGCGTCAATCACCCCTCCGACCGCTGAGCTTCTTCTTGCCGCAAATACCTCGGGGGAGTCGCGCCCCGGCGCGACGGGGGCAGCGCCCCCCAGATCCGGTCTACCCCCGGATCACCGCCGCGAAGGT
>PFEY01000013.1:6154-6265 GCA_002783205.1 Rhodobacteraceae bacterium CG17_big_fil_post_rev_8_21_14_2_50_63_15
CGCAATATCCCAGGCATTGAGCCGCCGTTCCCAGAACCCGTCATAACGCCCCGCCGCCACATAGGCCATGTCAAGCGCCGCCGAGCCCCAGCGGCGGACCCCGGCACAGGC
>PFEY01000013.1:6297-7956 GCA_002783205.1 Rhodobacteraceae bacterium CG17_big_fil_post_rev_8_21_14_2_50_63_15
CGGGCAGATCGGGTCGCCCGCCAAAGGGCAGGCCGGTGGCAAAGATCGACTCGATCATCTTGTGACGACCCGAGACCCGCAACCGGCTCTCGTTGAGCCAGGCCCCCGCCCCCTTCTCGGCAAAGAACGCCTCGTCCTTGGAGGGATCATAGATCACGCCCGCGACCACCTCGCCCTTGTGCTCGAGCGCGACCGAGACCGCCCAATGCGGCAGCCCGTGCAGGAAATTCGTGGTGCCATCCAGCGGATCGACGATCCAGCGGCGGGTGGGATCCTGCCCCGGTTCCGCGCCGCCCTCTTCGGCCAGCCAGCCATAGGTCGGGCGCGCGCCCATCAACTCGGTCTTGAGGATCTTCTCGGCGGCGATATCGGCGCGGCTGACGAAATCGCCCGCCCCTTTCATCGACACCTGCAGGTTCTCGACCTCGCGGAAATCCTTGGCCAGCGCCCGCCCGGCCTTGCGCGCGGCCTTGAGCATGACGTTGAGATTGGCACTACCTACCATGGCGAGAGGCTCCTTTGGGTCAGGGCGGGCGTATACGCCGCCCGGTCTGACCATACAAGGGGGCGCGACAGGACGCGACCGGACGACACCCGGACCCGGCAAGAGGAGTTGAGAACATTAAGTGAACATTGTAATATGAGCGCCATGACGATTCCGCTTCTCACGCGCGAGGCCCTGCGCCCCCGCCCGGCCCTGCGCCTCTTCGACAGGCTCGATCTGCCGCTCGCGCGCCTGCATGAGGTCTGCGGCCCGGCCCGCCACAGCTTTGCCATGCTCGTCGCGGGCGCGCTGCGCGGCCCGGTCCTGTGGATCGCGCCGTCCTGGCTGCCCGACCGCCTCAACCCCGAGGGGATGACCGCGCTGACCGGCGCCCCGAACGGGCCGGAACAGTTTCTTTTTGCCACGCCGGAGCGGCGCGAGGATCTCCTGTGGTGCATGGAAGAGGCGCTGCGCAGCGGCGCGGTGCCGCTGGTGGTGGCCGATCTGCCGGACCCGCCCGGCCTGACCCCGGTGCGCCGCCTGCATCTGGCGGCAGAGAACGGCGCGGCGCGCGGCCCCCATCGCCCGCTGGGCCTGATCCTGACCCCCGCCGAGGGCGGCGCACCGGGGGTCGAGACCCGCTGGCACATGGCCCCGGCGCATGAGCTGCACACGAACCGCTGGCATCTGGAACGCCGCCGCGCCCGGACCGACCCGCTTGCCGCATGGTCGCTCTCCGGCCATCCCGGCGCGTGGCAGCTGACGCAAACGTGACATCCAGACACCCGCATCGCGCGTATCCTCACGCATGATCCGCCACCTTGCCCTCACGCTCTGCCTGATCGCGCCGCCCATCGCCGCCGCGCCCGAGGTCTGGCGCCTTGATCCCGCGGGATCGAGCGTGCAGTTCACCTATGACTTCGCGCAGGGCGACAACCGCGGCACGATGCCGGTCAAATCCGCCGAGATGTGGATCGACCTGCGCGATCCGGGCAACAGCCGGGTGGAGGTGACGCTTGACGCCACCGGCGCGCGGGCCGGGTTCTTTTTCGCCACGCAGGCGATGAAGGGGCCAGAGGTGCTCGACACCGCGCGCTTCCCCGAGATCACCTTCCGCTCGAAGAGGATCACCGGCACCGTGCAGGCCGCGACCGTCACCGGCGATCTGACCCTGC
>PFEY01000034.1:0-5635 GCA_002783205.1 Rhodobacteraceae bacterium CG17_big_fil_post_rev_8_21_14_2_50_63_15
GCACGCTCTGTCGGATATCCTCCCACAGCCCGACGACCGCGATCGCCCCGACAAAGATCAATCCCCAGAGCGCCGCCTGCTGCGCGAGTTTACCCAACGAGGCGCGATTCTGCGCCACGAACCACATCAGGATCGCAGAGCCGAGAATGACCAGATAGGTGAGACGGGCGAAATCGACCTGTTCCATGATCCCGATATAGGGCCTCAGCCCGCCAGACCAATGCCGCGCAGGCCATCGAGCACGAATTGCACCGCAAGCGCCGCCAGCAGCATCCCCAGCAGGCGCGTGACCACATTGATCCCAACCTTGCCAAGGGCGCGTTCCAGAATTCCCCCCATCAGGAACATGACGAAGACGAGGGCGATGACCAGAAGCATCACGCCGATGACCCAGGCCAGCCCCTCGAGTCCCGGGCGCTGCCCGGCCAGAAGGATCACCGTGGCGATCGCTCCCGGCCCGGCAATCAGCGGAATAGCGATGGGAAAGATGGACGGATCGTCGCCCTCATCCTCTTCGGCGGCATCCGCCTGCCCCTTGCGCCGCTGCCCGCGGCGCTCGAACAGCATGTCGAGCGCGGTCAGAAACAAGAGCAGCCCTCCGGCGATGCGAAAGGCCGGCATGGAAATGCCGATAAAGCCCAGCACCGCCTCGCCAAGCGCGGCAAAGAGGATGAGCAGGAGCGCCGAGGTGAGGCAGGCGCGAATGGCAATCGCGCGTCGTCGCTCCGCGCTCATGCCGCGGGTCAGGGCGACGAAAAGCGGGGTCATCCCGATCGGATCGATGATCACGAAAAGCGTGACGAAGGCGGTGATCAGAAATGCGGTATCCATGGTTCATCTCGATCCTGAATGAGGCGCATCGTCAAGCCTGTGATGCGCCTGTCGAATTGCGTACGAAATCCGCGTGCCGGATGTACGGGCTGGACATTCTCAGATCGGATTTTCCGCCGCCTCCAACCGCTCCAGCGCCTCGATCCAGAGCGTCTCGGCGAGCGCCAGCCCGTTCTCGATCTCGGCATATTTCTTCTGCCAGCGGGTCAGGCCGTGGATGTCGTCATAAAGCGCGGGATCGGCCAGCTTCGCTGCGACCTTTCCCTCCATTTCCTGAAGTTTCTCAATACGTTCCTCGCATTTCCTCACGTCCTGACGGAGCCGCAGAACCGCCTCGCGCGAGGGCCGCCTGGTCTTGATATCCTTCGGTTTTTCCGCAGTCTTTTCAGAATTTTCCCCGCTCAGAAGCATCGCGCGATAGCTTTCCAGATCGCCCTCATACTGGTTCACCGCCCCCCCCTTGACCAGCCACAACCGATCCGCCACCAGACTGAGCAGGTGCATGTCATGGCTGACCAGGATTATCGCGCCAGAATAATCAGTTAGCGCCTCTACCAAGGCTTCCCTGCTCTCGATGTCGAGGTGGTTTGTGGGCTCGTCGAGGATCAGCATATGCGGCGCATCGAGCGTGGCCAGCATCAGGCTCAGCCGCGCTTTCTGCCCGCCGGAGAGATCGCTCACCAACGTATCGGCCTGTTCCGCCCCGATGCCAAACCCGCCCAGACGGGCCCGCAACTTTGCCGGCGTCTCGGTCGGGCGCAGGCGCCGAATGTGATCGAGGGGCGTCTCGTCGACATGCAACTCCTCGACCTGATGCTGTGCAAAATAGCCGACACGCAGTTTCGAGGCCTTGTGGATTTGTCCGTCCATAAGTTGAAGTTTACTTGCCAACAACTTGGAAAGCGTAGATTTTCCCTCTCCATTCCGACCCAGTAATGCGATTCTGTCATCCTGATCGATCCGCAAGTTCAGATGCCGCAGCACCGCCAGACCGTCATAACCAACACTGCCCCCTTCGATCCGCAAGATCGGCGGTGACAACTCTTCAGGCTTGGGAAAACTGAATCGCCGCAAGGCTGCTTCCTGCGGCCGGGTGATCGGTTGCATTCGCGCCAGAGCCTTGATCCGCGACTGCGCCTGCTTGGCCTTGTCGGCCTTGTAGCGGAAACGATCGACATAGGATTGCAGATGGGCACGGCGCTGATCCTGTTTCTTGGCCTCAGACTCGGCAGACGCCAGCCGCGCCGCGCGGGTTTCCGCAAATCGATCATAACCCCCTTGATAAAGCGTGAGTTTCTTGTCCTCGAGATGGAGGATTGCACCCACCGCACGATTGAGCAGTCCGCGATCATGGCTGATAATCAGGACGGTATGCGGATAGCGCGCGAGATAGGATTCGAGCCAGAGCGCGCCTTCGAGATCAAGATAGTTGGTGGGCTCGTCGAGCAAGAGAAGGTCGGGCTGCGCGAAGAGCACCCCTGCCAGCGCGACCCGCATCCGCCAGCCACCGGAAAACGCAGAGCAGGGCATGAGCTGTTCCGCATCGGTAAAACCCAGCCCCTTGAGGATTGATGAGGCCCGCGCCTCGGCCGACCAGGCATCGATATCCGCGAGCCGTGTCTGGATTTCAGCAATCCGCGCTCCATCCGTAGCAAGATCGGATTCATTCATTAAATCAGAGCGTTCCGTGTCATAGTTCAACACAGTCTGGATCAGCGAAATCTCATTTCCAGGCACTTCCTGCGCCACCCCGCCGATCCGGGCGCGCGAGGGCAGGTTGATGCCTCCGGTCTCCAACGCCAACTCGCCGCGGATCAGGCGAAAGAGCGTGGTCTTGCCCGTGCCGTTGCGCCCGACGATGCCCACCTTGTGGCCTTCGGGAATGGTCGCCGAAGCGTGCTCGATCAGGGTGCGCCCCGCGACGGAATAGGTGATATCATCAATGCGTAACATGGACCCCGAATGCCGCAATGCACGGCCGTCGTCAATCGCGGCTTTTCAAGGCGCGGTGAGCGTGCTATCGGGGCCGCGATCAAACGCGGTCGGGCACGGGGCCAGGCCGATGAAACTCATAAAAAAGAGGCTGAAATGGCTGTTGAACGCACGCTGAGCATCATCAAACCCGATGCGACCAAACGCAATCTCACCGGCAGGATCAATGCCAAGTTCGAGGATGCGGGGCTGCGGATCATCGCTCAAAAGCGGATCCAGCTCACACCGGAACAGGCGGGTGTTTTCTACGCCGTGCACAAGGAGCGCCCCTTTTATGGCGAGCTCTGCGACTTCATGGCGTCCGGCCCGGTGGTGGTGCAGGTGCTTGAAGGCGAGGGTGCGGTTGCCAAGAACCGTGAAGTGATGGGCGCGACCAATCCGAAGGATGCGGGAGCGGGAACCATTCGGGCCGAATTCGCTGAGTCTGTCGGCGAAAATTCGGTCCATGGCTCGGATGCGCCCGAAACGGCAGCGGTCGAGATCGCTTATTTCTTCTCCGGTCTGGAACTGGTCGGTTAAGCCTTCAAATCATCAGAAATGGGCCGCATCCATTTGGGATTGCGGCCTTTTTCCTGTCATGCTGCCATGTCGTCCACGACCGTGACACCCGCGACGGTATAGCCGTCCATGGTCTTTAACGCCGCATTCAGCCCGGACAGGCTGATGCGTTTCGTCACCAATCGCTCGGGCGCGAGGCGACCGGCGCTGATCATGTCGAAGAGCGCGGCAAAGCGGGCCGCGCCGATCCCGCGGGTGCCATGCAGGGTGATCTGCCGGGAATAGACCAGTTCCAGAAGCGGTAATTCAGGCGTGGCATGGCGGCCGAGCGGCATCCCGATCTGCACATGTCTTCCAAGTTTACGAAGGCTTTTCAATGAGTTGTGGAAGGTCTCCGTGACCCCTAGCGCATCGAGTGAGACGTGCGCGCCCCCTTGGGTGAGATCACGCACCGCCGCGCCGACATCCTGCGTTCCGCTGGCATCAAGGGTCGTGTTCGCGCCGAGCGATCGGGCGAGCTTCAGCGACTCGGGGTTGACATCCACGGCCAGAACCCGTGCCCCGAGCGCCGCGCCGATCATGATGGCCGATAGGCCCACACCACCGCAGCCGTGCACGCTAAGCCATTCACCAGGTTGAAGTTTTGCTCGATCCACCACGGCACGAAAAGAGGTGGTGACGCGACAGCCCATGCCGGCGGCGACGGCAAAATCCATCCCTTCGGGCAGGCGCACGAGGTTGAAATCGGCGCGCGGGATGGCAAGGCGTTCGGCAAAGGCCCCCCATCCGGTGAAGCCGATGACCTCTTGGTGATTGCAGATGGTGGGCTCTCCGGCGCGGCAATCGGGACAGGTGCCACACCCCAGAATGAACGGGGCCGTGACCCTGTCACCCACTGAGAAGGCGCGACATTCTGTCCCGATTTCAATGACTTCGCCCGCAAACTCATGGCCCATGACATGCGGCAGAACGACATCGGGATCCGCCCCTTTCCAGGCGTGGTGGTCGGACCGACAGACACCGCAGGCGCGCACGGCGATGACCGCGCCATCGCGCGGACAGGTGGGATCGGGGACATCGGTGATCTCGGTCGGGCTGTTGTAGCGGGACAGGAGGGCTGCGCGCATGGAACACCTTTGGCTGAAACGTGATGCAGCCTAGGGCGAGGTCGCGGGCAGGGCAAGCGGGTACGCGATGTGCACCCTGTACGCGGGTTTCGTACGCAATGCGGGGGTGGGGCCGCCCGTCGGCACGGGCGACCCCTGAGGCGTGGGCGTCAGGCGACCATGCGCTCGACCGCCTCGCCAAAGGAAGAGGGGGTCGGCACGATGGTGACGCCGGCCTCCTTGAGGATCTCGACCTTTTCCTGTGCCGATTCGCCAAAGGCTGAAACGATCGCCCCGGCATGGCCCATGCGGCGTCCCTTGGGCGCCGAGAGACCGGCGATATAGGCTGCCACCGGCTTGGTCATGTGGTCGCGGATGTAGGCGGCGGCCTCGGCCTCTTGTGGGCCGCCGATCTCGCCGACCATGACCACGGCATCGGTGTCGGGATCGTTCTCGAACAATTCCAGAATGTCGCGGAAGCTGGAGCCGTTGATCGGATCGCCGCCGATGCCCACCGAGGTCGAGACGCCGATGCCGCGCTCCTTCATCTGGCTTGCCGCCTCATAGCCGAGCGTGCCGGAGCGGCCGATGATGCCGACCCGACCGGGCAGGTAGATATGCGGCGGCATCAGCCCGGCAAAGGCCTGGCCCGGGGTGATGATGCCGGCACAGTTCGGACCGATCAGGCGCATGCGTTTTTCCGCCTTGTAGCGGCGCATGTAGCGTTTGACCTTGATCATGTCCTGGGTCGGGATCCCGTCTGCGATGCAGACGCAGGTCTTGATCCCGGCATCTGCCGCCTCCATGATCGCGTCGGCGGCAAAGGGCGGGGGCACGAAGCAGATCACCAGATCGGCGCCGGTTTCGGCCACAGCCCCCTTGACGGTGTTGAACACCGGCAGGTCGATATGTTTGGTGCCGCCCTTGCCCGGCGTCACGCCGCCCACGACATTGGTGCCATGATTGACCATGTCCTGGGCGTGAAAGCTGCCGATGCGACCGGTCAGGCCTGTCACCAGAACGCGGGAATTCTTGTCGATCAGAATGGCCATTACTGAGCCTCCTTCGGAGTTGCGGATTTCCAGGCGAGGACCGCCTTTTCGGCGGCCTCTGCAAGGCTTTCGGCGGTCAGGATCGGCAGGCCGCTGTCGGCGATCAGTTTGCGGCCCTCCTCGACATTGGTGCCCGACAGGCGCACCACGATGGGC
>PFEY01000034.1:5676-8903 GCA_002783205.1 Rhodobacteraceae bacterium CG17_big_fil_post_rev_8_21_14_2_50_63_15
AGGATCGCCTCGACCTTGGGATCGTTGAGCACGGCCTGAAACGACATCAGCACGCGCTCGGGGCTTGCACCGCCGCCGACATCGAGAAAGTTCGCAGGCTCGCCGCCCGCCATCTTGATCATGTCGAGCGTTGCCATGGCAAGGCCCGCGCCGTTGACGATGCAGCCGATCTGCCCGTCGAGGCCGATATAGTTGAGGCCACGATCCGAGGCAAAGGTCTCGCGCGTGTCCTCCTGGCTCTTGTCGCGCATCTCCATGATGTCGGGACGGCGAAACAGTGCGTTGTCGTCAAAGCTGACCTTGGCGTCGAGTGCCATGATCTCTCCGGCCTGGGTCACGACGAGGGGGTTGATCTCGACCATGCTGGCATCGGTTTCCTCCATCATCCGGTAACAGCCGGTGATGGTCTTGACCGCCTGCGGGATAAGGGCGGCATCGAGGCCGAGCGAAAAGGCGATCTCGCGCGCCTGAAAGGCCTGCATCCCGACCGCCGGATCGACCACCGAGCGGATGATCGAGTCAGGCTCGTTGGCCGAGATTTCCTCGATCTCCATGCCGCCCTGACCCGAGGCCACGACGACGACGCGCTCTTCCTTGCGGTCCATCACGAAGGCGAGGTAGATTTCCTGTGCGATCTTGGTGGCCTCCTCGATGTAGAGGCGGCTGACCAGTTTGCCCTGTGGCCCGGTCTGATGGGTGACGAGCATCCGCCCCAGCATCCAGTTCGCGGCCTCGGCAATCTCCTTTTCGTTGGCGCAGATCTTGACGCCGCCCGCCTTGCCGCGCGCGCCGGAATGGATCTGGGCCTTGACCACGCATTTGTCGCCCGAGAGTTCGCTGGCACGGTAGACCGCCTGTTCGGGGCTGTAGGCGATGCCGCCGCGTGGCACCTGAACGCCGAAGCGTTTCAGGAGTTCCTTGGCCTGGTACTCGTGGATGTCCATGTGGTTTCCCTCCTCTTATCGTTTGGCGGCGATCGCGTCGGCGACGGTCAGCACATTGTTGGCCATGCGTTCGGATGCTGCGTCGATCATCTTGCCATCAAGGCTGGCGGCGCCCTTGCCCTGGGCCTCGGCCTTGCGCAGTTCTTCGATGATGCGGCGGGCGCGCGTCACCTCGGCCTCGGGCGGTGAAAAGACATCGTTGGCGAGCGCGATCTGGCTGGGATGGATGGCCCATTTGCCCTCGATTCCGAGAGCGGCGGCGCGTTTGGCCGAGAGGATATAGCCGTCGGGGTCCGAGAAATCGCCGAACGGCCCGTCGATGGCGCGAAGCCCGTAAGCGCGGCAGGCCACCGTCATGCGCGAGAGCGCGAAGTGCCACTGATCGCCGGGATAGTCGGGGTTGAGACCGCCGATGACCACGGTGCGGGCGCGGTTGGAGGCAGCGTAATCGGCGACCCCGAAATGCAGCGCCTCGAGCCGGCCGGGGGCCGCGGCAATGGCCTCGACATTGGCCATGCCAAGCGCGGTCTCGATCAGCGCCTCAAGGCCGATCTTGTGGGTAAATCCCATCGCCGTCTCGATCTGACTGACCATGGTTTCGACGGTGTAGAGGTCGGCGGGCACGCCCACCTTGGGAACAAGGATCGTGTCGAGATGCTGGCCCGCCTGTTCGACGATCTCGACAACGTCGCGATACATGTAATGGGTATCGAGCCCGTTGATGCGGATCGAGATGGTCTTGCCCTTGGCCTTCCAGTCGATGTCGTTGAGGGCCTGAATGATGTTGGCGCGGGCCTTGATCTTGTCGGGGGGCGCGACGGCATCCTCGAGATCGAAGAAGATGTAGTCAACCTCGCTGTCGGCGGCCTTGTCGATCATCGCGGGGTTTGAGCCTGGCACGGCCAGTTCCGAGCGTTGCAGGCGTTGCTTTTTCAGAGGGTGGAGGGTGTAGCTCATCGGTGTCGTCCTTTGCATGGCTCTGGCGGTGTGGCGTAGTGTCACCGTCACACGATCCGCGATCGGGGCACGTGTCCGGGTTCGCAGGCCCCCGTCACACCCCAAGGCGTTGACCTGTTTATGCGGAGTCTCAAGGCCTTAGAAAACGCCCTCCGGCATGGAAATGCGCGACCGAGCGGGCACCCCTCTCCCCCGACAGGTAGGGGGGACTACCCGTCCAGCCTTGGGCTGCATACCTGTGCATGCCCAAAAATTATTTGATTTCAGAGTTTTCCTTTGTCTTTGTAGAGTGATCCTGAGGAGGAGATGATGCGCGACATGGAGGAAGGCCTCGTGCACGAGGTGGAGCACGTGGTGCCCGAAGTGATCGTGGCCGACCGGCAGGCGATCGTTTGTCAGGGGCTCGGATCGCTTGTGGCACAGATTGCCTCGGTGCGACTTGGCGCATTTGCCACCGACAAGGCGAGCCTGCGCAAGGCGCTTGCTGCGCGGCGGGGACCGGCCATCGTGGTGCTCGGCGTGCGGCTTGCGGATGCGGATCTGGCGAGGGTGCTGGAAATGTTGCGCCGCGATTTTCCGCCCGTCCTCGTGGTCGTCGTGGCTGAGGAATCTGAATTCGCCTTTATCCGCACGGCGATCAAGGCAGGCGTCAATGCGGTCTGCATGATGGGGCAGGTTCTGACCAGCCTGCCACGCATCTTGGGTCATCTGGTCGAGGGCCACAGCATCCTGCCCATCGAAGTGCTCAAGCGTCTGAGCGGGGAACAGAATGATGCGCTGACCCGGCGCGAGCACGAGATCCTGGGTCTGCTCGTGGATGGACTGACCAACTTTCAGATCTCGGCGCGACTTGGCCTGTCGGAAAACACGGTGAAATACTACCTCAAGGCGATCTATCAGAAGCTCGAGGTCAACTCGCGCGGCGGGGCGATCGCAAAATATGTGGCCGGGACGTATTGAGCCGGATCAATCCACCACTGTGACCATATGCCATCTGAGTGCGTCATTCGGGACCGGATCGAAATGTGTCACGCGGTTTGAGAGCACCACGAGCTGGGTCACGTGAAACGGAATGAGCGTGCCCGAGTTCTTGGCGAGGTATTTCTGCGCCTCGATATAGAGCGCGCGGCGCTTGTCGAAATCGAGTTCGGCGCGCGCGGCCGCGAGCAGGCGGTCAAAATCGGAATTCGCGTAGTGGGTTTCGTTCCATTTGGCGGTGGAGTGAAACGCCTCGTTGAGCGCCTGATCGGCGGGACGTTCGCCCCAGCTTGTCGCAAAGGCGTCCTTTTTCATCCAGACATTCGACCAGTAGCCATCGGCGGCGGC
>PFEY01000034.1:8909-19256 GCA_002783205.1 Rhodobacteraceae bacterium CG17_big_fil_post_rev_8_21_14_2_50_63_15
AAGTGTGACGCGGATGCCCGCGCGGGCGGCCTGTTCCTGAAACGCCACGCCGATCACCGGCCAACTTTGATCGAGCACCGAGACATTGACCTCGATGTCGAGGCCGTCCGGATAGCCCGCCTCGGCCAGCAAGGCGCGGGCAAGGTCCGGATCGGCGGGGCAGTCCATCTCGGCGCGATACTGGTCATTGGGGGCAACGGGCGTGTCGCAAGAGACCACGCCGCCGCCGTCGAGCGCCAGTTGCAGCATCTCGTCACGGTCCACAACAAGGCGCAGCGCGCGGCGCACGCGCGGGTCATCAAAGGGGGCCACATCGGTGCGAAAGGCGAGGCCCATCCAGTTGCCGGTGGGGATCTCGAGGAGTTGATAGCGCAGCGACTTGTCGAGCGCCCGGCGCAGCAGCGGCACGATGCCGCGCTCCATGTCCAGTTGCCCGCTCAGAAACGCCTGCAATCGCGCCTGTGCGTCGGGCACGCCGATCACCTCGATCCGGGCGAGGCCGGGGGGGCCCTCCCAATAGTCCTCGTTGGCCACGAGCACGGTGATTCCGTCGGGGTCGAATTTTTCGAGCTTGAAGGGGCCGGTGCCGATGCCGGTTCGGTCGATCGTGTCGCCGGAGCCTTCGGGGATGATGCGCAGGCGCGGATCCATCAGTTGCAGGGGCAGATCGGCAAAGGGCGAGTCGAGCGTCATGCGCACGCTCAGGGGGCCGGTGGCCTCGACCCGCTCGATCATCTTGACGGCGGCACGCGCCGGGCTGCCGAAATCGGGGTCGATCACACGGTGCAGCGAATAGACCACATCACCGGCGTCGAGCGCGCTGCCATCGTGAAAGCGCACGCCCTCGCGGATCTCGAAGGTCCAGACCGAGCCATCCTCGTTCGGAGTCCAGGACGTTGCGAGATCCGGGTCGGGTTTGCCGCCGGGGCCGGGGCGCACGAGACGGCTCTGGATTTTCTCGATGATTTGCAGGACGCGCCCCTTGGAGGCGGGATCGAGGCTGGATTGTGCGCCGAAGCCGACATTATGGGCATGGCGAAACGTCCCCGACGGCGCCGCAAGGGCCAGCGCCGGGGTCAGGAGGCAGGTGAGGGCCAGCAGAATTAGGCGCATGATTGTCCCTCCGTTTGATCGTCCCGCGCCCAGTAGTGACAACAGCGCAGGGCAAAATCAAACCTTTCGGCGGGCAGGCGGACAGATTCCCGCCGCTTGCGCAGGAGTCGGATCACCCTTTCGTGTCCGTGACCTTGCGGGCGGATTCCTCGTGCAAGCGGATCTTGTTTTCTCGGCGACGGACCGCATAGAAGCCGAATTGCTGAATCGCCACGGCAAAGATGCCCAGACCAATCATGATGAGGATTGTGGTGCCAATCATGCCGATCGCCGTTACCGGGACCAGATTGCCATAGCCCACGGTCGAGAGCGTGATGACGGTAAAGAAATAGCTGTCGAGCCAACTCCAGCCTTCGACGTAGTGAATACCAGCCTTCGACGTAGTGAATAAATGCGGTGCCGCCCGCGATGACCGTGATCAAGAGGGCGAGGATAACACGCGTTCAGGCCTCGATCATTCAGTCTGGCCCTCTGTCGTCGTCAATTCATCGATGACCTTGAGCCACAATTCGGCGGGCTGGCAGCCGGGCACGGCATGTTGGCCACCGATGATGAAGGTCGGCACGCCGGTGATGCCCATCTGGCGGAATTGCGCGTCGCGCGCCGCGATCTCGGCGCGGTCCGCGTCGCTCTGCAACAGGCGCTGGATCAGCGCGCCGTCCATGCCGAGACTGTCGGCGATATCGGCCAGAACCTCGGCCTCGCCAATGTCGCGGCCCTCGTTGAAATAGGCGGCAAAGAGCGCCATCGCCATGCGGTCCTGACACCCCTCGACGCCTGCCCAATGGATCAGGCGATGCGCGTCGAGCGTGTTGGGCGTGCGTTTGATCGCGGCGAAGTCGATCTTGAGCCCCGCCGCCTCGGCGCGCTCCAGCACCGGCGCATAGGCGCGCAGTGCACCCTCTCTGCCGCCGAACTTGGTCTCGAGATAGGCGTGCCGGTCCATCCCGGCGGCGGGCATGTCGGGGTTGAGTTGGAACGGATGCCATTCGATCTGGAACGGATGATCGGGGCGCTCTGCCAGGGCCTGATCGAGAAGCGTCTTGCCGATATAGCACCACGGGCAGATCGGATCGGAGATGATGTCAAGCCTGGTCATGTCGCGCCTCGTAGATCGGCCGCAGGGCGCGGCGCAGGAGTTTGCCGTTGGCCCCTGTCGGCAGGGCCGCGACGTGGAAAAATCCACGCGGGCATTTATAGGCCGCAAGCCGGTCGCGTGCAAAAGCGTCGAGCGTGGCGGAAGCGAGCGGTTCGGGGCCAGTATAGAAAGCCATGATCAGGCGTGCATCCTCTTTTACCTCGATATCGGTCACGGCGCACTGGGTGATGCCGGGATGGCTGTTCAGCACCGCCTCGACCTCGAGCGGCGAGACGCGGTAGCCGCCGGCATTCATCATGTCATCAGCCCGCCCCAGATAGGAGATCTGGCCGCTCTCGTCCATCGCGCCCTGATCGCCGGTGAGAAACCATTCGCCCTGATATTTCTCGGCCGTGGCCTCGGGCGCGCCGAGATAGCCGAGCATCAGGCCGGGATCGGAGCGGTGGATCGCGATAGTGCCCGGGGCCCCCGTGGCCACGGGGCCGCTCTCGCCCAGGATCGCGACCCGGCGGCCGGTTTGCGGGCG
Organism: Rhodobacteraceae bacterium CG17_big_fil_post_rev_8_21_14_2_50_63_15; assembly: GCA_002783205.1. Lineage (GTDB taxonomy): Bacteria > Pseudomonadota > Alphaproteobacteria > Rhodobacterales > Rhodobacteraceae > Roseovarius. Next base: position 11,648 of record PFEY01000034.1, read on the forward strand.
GCCCAGAGTGCCGGGGGCGGCCGGGTGATCGGGGCTGCCGGAAATGAAGGTGGAGCATTCGGACATACCGTAGGCCTCATGGATGGCGGTGCCGGTGGCCTCCTGCCAGTGCTGGCGGATCGCGTCGGAGAGCTTTTCCCCCGCCGAGAGTCCATGCCGCAGATGGGGCAGCAAAAGCCGCTCTCCCGGCTTTAATAGCTTGCGATAAACACCTGGAGCAGCAGCGAAAATTGTCGCATCATGGCGTTTAAGCAGGAGCGGGATCTGATCGGGCGTGACGTCCGGCGCGGGGATCAGGGCGGTGGCGCCGATGGTCCAGGGGTCCATCAGGCCGGTGCCGAGCGTATAGGTCCAGTTGAACGCCCCCGCATGGCAGAGCCGGTCGTCCGCGCGCAGGCCATACCAGCCCTGAAACATCATCTGCCGCGCCCAGATCGCGCGATGCGCATGACCCACGGCGCGCGCGCTGCCGGAGGTGCCCGAGGTGTAGATGATATAGGCGAGGCGCTCGGGATCGCCCATGGCATAGGCGGCGGGGGGCCGCTCGCGCAGCGCCGCGAGCGCGGCCTCATCGAGAATGGGAAGGTCGGTCTCGGGACAGGCCACGCCCTGCGCGCGCAGGATCATCGCGGGGGTGGTGGTGGCGAGGATGCCCGTCACCTCGGGCGCGGTCAGCTGGCTCGAAGTGGGGATCGGCACCAGACCCGCGGCGATGGCGCCAAGATAGGCGATCGGGAACTCGACCGTGTTGCCGAGCCGCATCAGCACCCGGTCGCCGGGGCGCAACCCGGCCTGCAAAAGCCCGGTGGCGGTGCCCAGAACGGCCGCCTTGAGCCTTGCATAGCTCCAGCAGTCAGCCTCCGCGAGGCCGAGCACCGCCAGCGCGATCTTGTCGGGCACGGCATTGGCCCGGCCCAGCACATGGGCGGCCAGATTGAACGGATGCGGGCAGGGGGGCGGCGGGCCCTGATCGAACAGTGCTGTCATATGATCCGATTAGGGCGTGCGAGGTGCAGTTGCAAGTCACGCGCGGCTGCGTGTAAAACCCGACCATGACAGATGCTGGCACCGCCCCTCTTATCCGAATTGTCCGTGAGCACGGCGACTCTGTCCTTGCCGAACCGCTCGATCTCGGCGCACGGGTGCGCGATCTGCGCAAGGCGCGCGGCTGGACGCTGGAACAGGCGGCCCGGCAGGCGGGACTGGCGCGCTCGACGCTCTCGAAGATCGAGAACGGCCAGATGTCGCCCACCTATGAGGCGTTGAAAAAGTTGGCTCTGGGGTTGGAAATCTCGGTGCCGCAACTTTTTACGCCGCCCTCGCGCGGGCAGATCAATGGCCGAATGGCGGTGACGAAATCCGGCGAGGGTGTTGCCAAGGCCACCGTGACCTATGAGCATGAGCTGCTGGCCGAAACCCTGAGCCGCAAGCAGATGATGCCATACCGCGCCCGAATCCGGGCGCGTGGGGTGGAGGAATTCGATGGCTGGGTGCGCCATGATGGTGAGGAGTTCCTGTATGTCCTCACGGGGGTGATCCGTCTTTATACCGAGTTCTACGAACCAATCGAAATGCGCCGCGGCGACAGCGCCTATTATGATGCCACGATGGGCCATAACGTGATCTCGGTGAGCCCCGAGGACGCCATGATCCTGTGGGTGACATCGCTGAGCTGAGCGTGGCCCCGTGGACCGCTGCACGGTGTTTGACCTGTGAGAGGGGCGGCAAGGGAAAGCGATGAGCAGACAGCAGTTGGAGCGCCATCAGGTCTGGATTTACGTCCTCGCCATTCTTGCCGGTCTCGTCCTCGGTCGACAGGCGCCCGGCGTGTCGGGGGTGTTCGAGGCGGTGCTCTGGCCGGTTCTGGGGTGCCTGCTCTATACGACCTTCACTCAGGTGCCGCTCACCGGTTTGCCCGCCGCGTTTCGTGACCGGCGTTTCATGGGGGCCAGTCTTGGCGGTAACTTCATTATTGTGCCCCTGGTGGTCTGGGGATTGCTGTTTCTCTTGCCTGATGACCCGGTGATCCGGCTGGGTGTGGCGCTGGTGCTGCTGGTGCCCTGCACCGATTGGTACATCACCTTCACGTATCTTGCGGGCGGCGATACCGCGCGTGCGATCGCAGCGACACCGGTCAATCTTCTGCTCCAGATCATCCTGTTGCCGGTCTATCTGTGGCTGCTGATGGGCAATGCCTTTCTTGCGCTTCTCGATATTGGTCGGATCGCCAGCGTGTTTGTCGCCCTCATCCTGCTGCCGCTGCTCGCCTCTTGGTTGACCGAGAGATGGGCCGAGCGGACGCCGGGTGGCGTAGATCTGGTTGCCCGGATCGGCTGGTTTCCGGTGCCGCTGCTGGGACTCGTGGTGTTTCTCATCGCGGCATCGCAGGTCCAGGCGGTGATGGGCGCGCTGCCTGTTCTGGGCCAGGTGCTCGGCGTGTTTCTCGCCTTTCTGGTTCTGGCGGCGCTCATCGGCGTGGCGTTGGGCCGTCTCATGAGCCTGCCGGTGGCACAATGCCGCGCGTTGATCTTCAGCCTTGGCACGCGCAACTCGTTTGTCGTGTTGCCGCTCGCGCTGGCAATGGCTCCACAATGGCAGACGGCCACGGTCGTGATCGTGTTCCAGGCGCTTGTCGAGTTGTTCGGGATGGTCGTCTATCTCTGGATCGTGCCGAAGGTTCTGGCACCACTCCCGGCGGCACCGAGCGCCTGAGCGACCTCTCGCCATGGCGCCTATTCTGGCTGGTCAGGCAAACAAGATCAATATTGGGGGCGTTTGGCGGACCGAGGAGGATTCGAACCCCCGACCCCTTGATTCGTAGGCAATATTTTTGACCATTTCAGACGCTTGATTTAGTGACAAATTTTCCAGTGACACCACATAAACCCTTGAATTTCATCGTCATATTCTTCATGTAAATTGACAGTTAGCGACAAGCGACGACGCCGGACACAGTGACAAACAGTGACAAATCCGGTGACAAGGCCTGACCGCTGACCTTTTGACAGACCGGAAATTCCGGCCTCTTGTTCGTCCAAAATGGGCGAAACTCAACCTAGGGGCGGTATTTGTCACCGGATTTGTCACCACACAGGAGGCGGCAGAATGGCGAAACTGACGGACGGGAAAAGCGGCACGCTTGCCAGGGCCGAGGCACCGGCCACGGGGCAGCGTTTTATCTTTGACGATCACCGGGACGCGCCGCGCGGATTTGCGCTGAGAATCACCGCAGCGGGCGGCAAGGCGTTTGTGCTGCAATACACGGTGGACGGACGCCAGAGGCGCAAGACAATCGGCGACTGGCCGACATGGAGCCTTGAGGCCGCGCGGATCGAGGCGCGGGATCTGGCGCAACAGATTGCAAAGGGCACCGACCCGCTGGAGGAAAAGCGCCGGCGCAAGGCCGAACCGACGCTCAAGGAACTGGCAGGTGATTGGCTGGACAAGGCAACAACGGGCCTCAAGAGTGAAAAGGCGATCCGGGGCTATATCAACAATGACCTTTTGCCCGCGTTAGGGCATATCAAGGTGACGGATATTCGCCGCCGCGACGTGATCGAGGTTATCGAGGCCAAGGCGGAAAAGACGCCTCGCGCCGCCGCGAATGTGTTGATCTATGCGCGCCGCCTGTTGGACTACGCGACCGATCGGGACTTCATTCCGGCAAACCCTTTGGCGGGCCTCAAGCCGTCCAGCATCACAGTGAAAGGCAAGCGCGATCCGCTCAAGGCAGTGGCAAGAGGCCGCGTTCTGGATCACGACGAAATCCGGGCCTTCTGGCATAGTGTCGAGACATGCGGGCTGCACCGCCTGACCGCTCTTGCGCTGAAACTTGTCTTGGTTACGGGCCAGCGTCCCGGCGAAGTGAGCGGGATGCGCGAGGATGAAATCTCGGGCCGCTGGTGGACCATACCGGCAAACCGCAGGGGCAAGACAGAAACCGATCACACGGTTTACCTGACCGACACTGCGTTGCAGATCATCGCGGATGCAAAGGCCGAGATTGATCGGCTGCACAAGCGCAGGAAAGAGCCGTGGAGCGGCAACGTCTTTGAGGCCAGACCGGGCAAGCCGCTGACCCGTCATGCGGTCAGCCGGGCCGTGGCGCGCTATCACGCCGAACTTGGGGCAAAGGTGGTGGAGCCTTGGGGCAGGTGGACCCCGCACGATCTGCGCCGATCAATGCGGACTGGATTGAGCGCAGCGAAGGTGCGACCGGATATCTCGGAAATCGTGATCGGGCACGTGATTCCCGGCATCCGGGGCGTCTATGATCGGCACGACTTCAAGGACGAGCTGCGCGCCGCTGCATTGGCATGGGAGGCAAGGTTGCTGGCAATTGTCGACGGCCGCGACCCGGACGCGAAAGACAGCGCAGACGTGATCCAACTGGAGGCCGCACGATGAGCCGCGTTCCCCGATACATGGGCATGGCTTACTTCGACGCCTTGATAGCGGGGCGAGACGAGATCGAAATCGAGGAAAGCCTCTGGAGGAGCCGCGCCCGAAAAGACGATGATTTAGAGAGATACAGCGAAGTCGAGCGCGCGGCGCTGCGTGAGATAGAACGCCTGAAAACAGAAGGAACCTATAAGGCCGAGCGCGCAAGGCTGGCGGCGAAACTGCCACCTAGATCACCCGAATTGGTAAAACTTGGCGAGAGAGTGCAATCGGGAGAATTCGAGCCGTTGCAGAACTTTCTTGCTGGACTGAAAAGCGCGGATCCAGAACAGCGGGCGAGGTTTCAAAGACTATATGAAGAAGGCGACTTTGCGAACAAAGCGCCGTCTGAAACGTGGCACATAATCAGTTGCCTTGAGCCTGCCAAGAAGGCAAAGGGGCGCCCGAACGCGATGCCGCCTTGGCGCCACGTCGTTTCGTATCTCGACGAAATGAGACTGGCCGTCCGTGCGGGCGCGAGCATTCCGCAGGCCGCGCGCGACGCGGCTGCAATGGAAGGCTTCGCTGAGCAAGCAAGCCGAGCCAAATACTTCGAGAGACTATATCGCCAGCGGGCGCTACTCAGGAAATAAAACTAGCCGAATTTTAGTGTCTTTGATGCTTCAAAGTCAAAGCCCGACATTGGCCTCACTTCAACGCAACCCCGCGACCGAGTGAGGCCATATAATGACTACCAACCCGACAGACAAACGCCACGCGCAGGCTTCTGTGCTGGAAACCAATGGTGTGGCTGACATGGGCAAGCGCGGCCTGCCCATTCAAAACCTTATCCCCGAAGAAGGTTACGCCGAATGGCGTGGCGTTTCCCTTCGCACGGTGCAGCGCGAGCGTGCGCAGCGCATCGGCCCGCCATTCATCAAGCTGGGCCGCAACATCTACTATCGCCCGGCGGCAATCGAGCAATGGCTGCTGGCGCAAGAACAGGCGCAACCCCGCGCACATCGGGGGGCCGCGTGATGGACTGGCAAAAGGACGTGATCCGCCGCGTGATGGAAGGCGCAGGGGAACACCCCGCCGTCCAGCTTCATTTTCTGCTGAAAAGGCTGGAACAGCACCCAGACGCCGCGTCCGCGATCGCCGACGCAATGCAGGATATGGCGAACTGGTATCAATCGCAGGCCGCTGGCCTTCATGCGGTCCTGACGGTCCGCAAGATGGCGGGCAATCCCCCCGCTGAAAAGTAGAAACCCGCACCGAGGCGACGGCGCGGGCTATGGTAACTACGATCTGAGCGGATCATTGGTATCATAGCAGCGGCGCGCGTCTCGGGCAAGAACCGAGGACCGAGCAATGCAACTCAACCAATCCACAATCCGCGAGGCAAAGCGGCACGCGGCCAAGATCGCCGCCTTGCTGGCCGCGAACGCGCTGCAAGCCGATGGCAGCAACGGCATCGTGGTCAACCCGACCGCCCGCAAGACATTGGCGCGCGGTTACGCTGCCATGATCCGCAACGGCTGCAAGCCGGTTGTGCAGCGCCTCACAGAGACCGAGGCGGCATCCCTGCCGGGATACTGCCGAACGCCGCCGGGGGCCGAATGGTTTGCCGCCTTCGGCCTGGACGTTGCGCAGCGCGGCACATGGGTCACGCGGTGGGCGCTGGTGCGCGGTCTGCCGCCCGAGGACGCCCGCGACATGATCGAGGTGCGGCTTCTGGCCGATCTGGCCCAAGCCTGCAACGTGGCGGGCTTTCCGGTGATGGGGGCGGTGCGGTGAACATGCAAGAAACCTTCCCGACCATCGCCGCAGCTGCGCTCGAATACGCCGCGCGGGGCTGGCATGTGTTTCCGGCGCCACCGGGCGAAAAGAAGTCTCACAAGAGTGCAGAGTATTCCGGCGGGCGCGAATGGGGCGCGACCACAGACCCGGCAGAGATTGCCCGCGACTGGCAGCGATGGCCGCAGGCAAATGTCGGGATCGTTTGCGGGCCGAAATCGGGCTTGCTGGTCATCGAGGCCGATACGGAAGCGGCCCACGGGACAGACGGCATCGGCAATCTTGCCGCGCTGATCGCCCAGAACGGGCCACTGCCTGACACCATCGAGGCGCTTTCGCCTTCGGGATCGTGGCACCTCTATTTCAAATGGCCGGATGGCTGGGATATCGGCAACAGTGCCGGGCTTGTCGCGCCGGGTGTTGATGTGCGCGGCGATGGCGGCATGGTCATAGGCGTTCCGAGCGTGAAGCCGGGCGCGGCAATGCCTTATCGCTGGAAAAACCCGCCGCCCATGTTCGGCCTGGCCGATTGCCCGGAATGGCTGCTGAACCGGTGCCTGAAGCTACCGGAGAAAGCCTCGCCTGCCGGGCGCTTGAAGATCGACACCGGGGGCGGTTCTGGCGGCTTCTGGCGCAACGTGAACGACGCCGCACTGGCCGGTCTGGACGCATGGGCTCCGGCCCTGTTTCCGTCAGCGAAGAAACAGGCCACCGGCGGGTGGCGCGTATCATCCCGCGATCTTGGCCGTGATCTGGAGGAGGATCTGAGCCTGCACCCGGACGGGATACAGGACTTCGGGCCGGAAATCACCATGACCCCGATCGACGTTGTGCAGCAATTCGGCGGTGCGGCTTGGCCGAAGGACGCTGCGCTCTGGCTGTGCGACAAGCTGGGCAAAGACCCCGCCACCCTCGGGTGGACGCACGGCGGCGCGGCAACCGCCGATGGACAACCCCGCCCGAACGCCCCTGACGAAATCGACCTGAGCCAGGACGCCCTCGCAAGCGATCTGGGGGCGCGCAGTTGGGACCAGAACGCCCGGCACGTCGCAAGCTGGGGCAAGTGGCTGTTCTGGACCGGCACCCATTGGCAGGCCGATGACAGGCTCGACCACCTCACTCAGGTGCGCACATATCTGCGCGGCCGCGCAGATGAATTGACCGGCTGGGCCGAACGCAAGGCCGCTGCACTCGACGCCGAAAAGGAAGGCGAGGGCGACAAGCTGCGCCGCTGGGCCAAGGATCAGGCCCGGAACATGCGCAGCAAGAACACCGTCGCGGCGGTTGAAAGCCTCGCCAGATCAAACCGGGCCAGCGTGGCGCGTGCTGATGCCTTCGACGCTGACCCGCTGCTGCTGGGCACGCCCGGCGGCACGGTGGACCTGCGCACCGGAGATCTGCGACAGGCCGAACCCAGCGACATGATCACCAA
>PFEY01000034.1:19295-50936 GCA_002783205.1 Rhodobacteraceae bacterium CG17_big_fil_post_rev_8_21_14_2_50_63_15
CGCCCGGAAAGGTGGCTGACCTTCCTGCATGAAATCTTTGACGGTGACGCCGATCTGGTGGCCTTCATGCAGCGCGCGGCGGGCTATGCGCTGACCGGGCTGACCACCGAGCACAAGCTGCTGTTTCTCTACGGCACAGGCCGCAACGGGAAATCGGCTTTCCTGAATGTGCTGACGTGGCTCTGGCAAGACTATGCCCGGCGCGCGGCGGCTGAAACCTTCCTGAACACCCAGGGCGAAAAGCACTCGACCGGGCTGGCAGGGCTGCAAGGCGCGCGGCTGGTGGCGGGCAGTGAGTTGCCGGTCGGCAAGACATGGGATGAATCGGTCATCAAGGATCTGACCGGCGGGGATCGCATGACCGCCCGCTTCATGCGCGGCGACTTTTTCGACTTCGACCCGCAACTGACGCTGATGATCGCCGGGAACAATCAACCGTCTTTTAGGGGCGTAGATGAAGCAATCCGCGCCCGCGTGGTGCTGGTGCCCTTCACCGTCACCATACCGCCAGAGCGGCGCGACAAGAGCCTGCCCGACAAGCTGAAGGCCGAAGGCCCGGCGATCCTGCGGTGGGCAATCGAGGGCGCGCTGCAATGGCTCGACAAGGGGCTGAACGTGCCAGCCAAGGTAGCGGCGGCATCAACCGAATACATGGATGACGAGGACACGCTTGGGCAGTTCCTGATCGACAAGACCACAAGAGACCCGGACGGCTTTGTGACCATAACCGACCTGCACGAGCATTTCAAATTCTGGGCCGAAAAACAGGGATTGCACGTCTGGACGCTGCGCACGCTGCAAAAGGACATGAAATCAAGAGGATGGAGAGAACACCGACGCAATTACGGGCGCGGCTTCCTTGGCCTGAAACTCAAAGAGTGACGGTTGTGACGGTTCTGACTCTATTACCCGTATGGCGAAATTTTTCAGTCTCCTTTCCCTATACGGTGGATAGAGATCAAACCGTCACAACCGTCACTTTTCGCCGCAACGATGGCTGGAAAGCCAATCATTCCCACATGAAAGGAACGACGATGACACCGGAAAATGACCTTCACGCGATGCTGTCCATAGAGGAAACATGCGCCGCTGCGAACGCCTTAGAGGCTCGCATCAAGGCGATTGAGGATCTGCCACATGGGCCGCTGCGCGCCCGGATTTGCGCAACAGCGTTCATTGTCGGCGGCTATCAGATGATGCGGCTCCTCGAAGGCGATGAGGCAACGGCGCGCCAGCTTCGCCGGCTGGCTGACATGATCGACGCGCAGAACCAAGGCGCGCACTGATGGGTGGATCGTCGCGAGCGCGTGCCCGCGCAAACTTCCTTGCCACGCGGCTGCGCCAAAAGCTGCGCCTGCGCCGTGAAACGCTTGACGAAATGCAATGTGATAACGTATCTTTACCACAGTGTGATTTGCCCGAGACCGGGCACGCCGCCGAGATATCGGCAGGCCACCCTTCGCCAGAGGCGCAGGAGAAAGCACCCCCCGAAACCGGGGCCGTTTTCTCTGATGCGCGCCCCACAGATGCGAAGGAATTGACTGATGACTCTGCAAGAACTTGAAACCCGCCGTCGCGAAATCCGCGATGCCGCGCGCGCCGTTCTGGCGAAGATGAAAAAAGCCAAGGCCGAGCCGGACCTGCGCCGCCTTGAGGACGAGCATGACGACCTGATGATGCAATATGACGATGTGACCGACCAGATCGAGGACGCGAGGCAAGCCCGCGAAGAACAGACCGCGCGCGAGGCCCGGCTGGCAAGGCGTCCCGGCGCAGAGCCGATTGACGTGCGGACGGACACCGATCCGGCGATTGACGAAAGCCCGGCGCTGAAACCCGAGCAACGCATGACCGCATGGGCGCAGGCGCGCACGCCAGCGACAGAGGACTATCGCGGCCTGAGCCTTGGCGGCTATTTCCGCTCGATGCTGGTCGGCGGCAAAACCGATGTTGAACGCCGCGCCCTGAGCGAGGGCAGCGACAGCGCAGGCGGCTTCACCGTGCCCGGCATCTTGTCGGCGCAGCTGATCGACCTGGCCCGCGCGCGATCCGTGGTGATGACCGCAGGCGCAATGACGGTGCCGCTTTCATCGGACCAGAACCGCATCGCCAAGCTGTTGACGGATCCTGTCCCGGCATGGCGCAGTGAGGCGGGCGCGGTGGCAACCTCTGATCCGACCTTCGGCCCGATTGACCTCGTGCCGCGCAGCCTTGCGGTGCAGACGCTGATCAGCGCCGAACTGCTGGAGGACACGCTTAATCTGGCAACCGAACTGCCGCGCGTCCTGACCGCTGCGATGGCCACGGAACTTGACCGCGTGGCGCTCTTGGGCACCGGCACGGCACCGCAGCCACGGGGCATCGCAAACACGGTCGGCATCGGCACACACGCACAGAACGCGGTCACCGCAAGCTGGGCCAATCTTAGCCGCGCCCGCACCGGCATCCTGAGCGCAAACCACAGCCCGACCGCCTACATCATGCACCCGCGCGATGAGGGCACGTTCACCGATCTTGTGGACGGCACCGGTCAACCGCTGATGGCATCAGCCGGTGTCAGCGCAATTCCGATGCTGACCACGACCAGCATTCCGACAAACGGGGGCAGCGGCGAGGATGAAAGCACGATCATCGCGGGCGACTTCACCCGCCTGTTGATCGGCATCCGGTCTGACGTGCGTGTCGAGATCCTCAAGACCTCGACCTATGCGTCGAATTTGCAATACGTGATGCTCGCACACATGCGGGCGGACGTGGCAGTGACACACCCCGCCGCGTTCTACACGCTGACGGGCGTCGGTCGCGAGGCGTAATGAGAACGGCGGGACAGCCTTTTAGGGGAGGGCTGACTCGCAGGCGAGGACGTTTTGAGGTTGCGGGCCTCGCCACCAGCCCGGCAGGGATCACACCTTGCCGGGCTCACCAGAAAAGGGGAGGGGTAGCCAATTCTTGAAAATCATTGCTTTTCAGGACCGGCGACCAAGCTCGCCTATCACAAACGGTGCCCCGGTTTGATTTTGAAAGGACCAGACATGGCAGAGAAACTGACGCCGACGCCGGATCACCTGAGCGCCGAGGCCGCTGCGTGGTGGCGCGACGTGCTGGAGAATTACCAGCTTGAACCGCACCACCTGAAGCTGCTGCGGCTGGCCTGCGAGGCTTTCGACCGATGCCAGCAGGCGCGGGCCGCGATTGATCGCGACGGCATCACGGTGCCAGCCGGTGACAGCGTGAAAACACACCCGGCGATTGCGATTGAGCGGGATAGCCGCCTCGCCTTCGCCCGCATCCTTCGCGAGATGGATCTGGACACAGAGCCGGTGCAGGATCGACGCCCGCCCGCGCTTCGCAGCAACAGGAGATAATCAGATGCCGATCAAACGACGCCTTGCAAAAGGTATCACGCACAGGATCACGCCCGAGGCCGTGGCGGCTTTCGGGGCTGGCGACCAGATGGCCCTGCACCGGGCGCTTGGGCTTGCGCCTTGGCAGGTCAGCCCGCTCGACGCCGACACGCCCGCACCGCCCGCATGGGCTTCGCACCGCACCGCATGGGCCGAGTCGTGGCCGGTGGCTCACGATCTGCGCCAGGCGCTCACAGAGGCTGCGTGACGCTATGGATGCGGTGATCTGCCCGCAAACCCACAAGGCCACAGATCGCCCGCCAGAGGGGCATTCTACGCTTGCGCGTGAGTGCGTCTGCTGTCTCACGGCATGAGCCCTGAGCAAGCCGCACGCGCCGCGCAGGAGGCCGCACGATGACGCCTGAAAGACGCCTCTGGTTCGCGGCGCTGGCGCATGGCTTGACAGATGTTGCGAAGGGCGAGGATACCCGCTGGATCGGCTCACGCGACTTTCGGATGGTCTGCGATCTGGTCGGGCTTGATCCGCAGGCGGTTGAGGCGCGGTTTGATCCAGAGGCGTTTCTGCGGATCACAAAGGCCGCGTGATCCACGCCCGCGCTGAAATGCGTCTGGCCGAGGAATACACCGAGGCGCAAGAGCGGGGGGAAGTGGCGAGGCTGGGGCAATATCCACGAGATGTTGCGGACCACAACATCTCAACAGCCGCCGATCTGGGCCTTCGCCGTGACGAAATCCACGAGGCAGGGCTGATTCTAGGCCAGTGACGAGCGGCACGAAATCAGGTGACAAATCCGGTGACAAGGGCAGAGCGAGGGGGAAGGGCTTGCTTTGGCCTGTTTGTAACTTGTTGTTTTTTAGGGGTTTTTGGCGGACCGAGGAGGATTCGAACCCCCGACCCCTTGATTCGTAGTCAAGTACTCTATCCAGCTGAGCTATCGGTCCGTTGGAGGCAGCGTTTAGACTCTGGCGTTCGGCAATGCAAGCGCGATCTGGCGGATGTCAGGCGCCATCACCGAGATTTCCCTTCGGCAGGGTGATGCAGAAGGAGGTGCCGTGTTCGTCGCTGCGTTCGAGCGAAAGACTGCCGCCATGGCCGCGCACCAGTTCGGCGGCAATGGTGAGGCCAAGGCCGGAGCCGCCCTTGGTCGTGCCGCCCTGAAACGGCTTGAAAAGGTGCTCGCGCGCCTTGAGTGGCAGGCCGGGACCGGTATCGGCCACCCGGATGATCGATTCGTGGTCGTCCTCATTGGCCATGACATGTATCGCGCCGGGTCGCCCGCTGTTGACGATGGCCTGTCGGGCATTGCGCACCAGATTGCCGATCACGCGGTGGAGTTGCTCGGAATCGGCGAGCACCATCAGATGCGCGGGCACATCCTCGGACAGGCTGACCATTGCATCGCCGACCGACAGGCGTTCGCTCTCGATCACGTCGATCACGACATCGGAAAGCCGGATCCCGGCGAGGGTCGGACCGGGCTCGTCGGCCTTGCCATAGGCGAGCGTCGCCTCGCACAGATGCACTGCGCGGGTAAGGGAGTTGATGAGCTTGGGGGCCAGGCGCTGCACGGTCGGGTCCTGGCTGGTCTCGATCCGGTCGGTAAAGAGCTGGGCGGAGGTGAGGATGTTGCGCAGGTCGTGATTGACCTTGGCCACTGCCCCGCCCAACTGCGCCAGATGTTCCCTTTGCTTGAGGGCGCCGGTCAGTTGCATCTGCAACGATTGCAGGGTCTCCTCGGCTTCGCGCAGTTCGGTGATGCCCGACGATGGCTTGATCACCTGGCGGGCGTCTTCGGGGGCCTTGGCATAGGCCTGCATCGTCGCGACGACCCGTTTGATCGGTTTGACGAGCAAGCCGCGCACGGCCAGAAAGAGCAGCACCGCGGTGATCACCGAAATCACCAGCGACAGCCACAGGATGCGCAGCCCGTAGTCGATCATCGCCGTGCGCAACTCGCCCGTGTCAACCGTGATCTCGATCAGCAGGCCACCCATCCGCACCGGCTGGCCGATCACCCGGATCACTTCGGGCCTCGCCGTATAGAGCCGCAGCATGGCGTCGCGGATCAGGGTGAAGGCGGGCGCATCGCGCAGATCGAAGGTCTGGGCGACCGGTTGCGGCACCGGCGAGGACAGCACAAGCTGGCGCGCATCATCGCGCCGCAGGACGACATTGAACACACCGGCATTGCGCAGCAGTTCCTCTTGCAGATCAGCGTTGACTTCATCTGCCGCCAGCAGGACGAGGGACGCAATCTGCGCCCGTTCCAGCCGGTTGAGCAGGAAATCCTCGCGAAAGCGGGCAACTGAGGGCACGAAGATCATCACTTCGGCCAGCATGACAAAGACGGCCGTCAGGATCAGGAAGCGCCCCGACAAGGAATTGAGCAAGCGGTCCTCCTCTCTTGCCTGGGCGTTTCAGGGCAGCCAGCGCTGCACAAGGCCCACGATCCGTTTGATCATAGTGCTATCAAAGAGTTTGGGAGAAAAATAGGCTCCTGCGACGCGCTTGTTGATCTCGCTCAGCGTCGGATAGGGCACGACCATGGCGCTGACATGTTTCATCCTGAGCCGGTTGGCGAGAACGAAGGCCCAGAGGCTGATCAACTCGCCGGCTTGCGCGCCGACGATCGACGCCCCGACCGGACGGCCACGCACCACCATGACCTTGATGAGACCGGCGGTCTTGCGTTCGGCGATGGCGCGGTCGTTGTGATTATAACCAAAGCGCACGACGTCGAGATTGCCGCCATGCACCTCGCGCGCCTTGGCCTCGGTGAGGCCGACATGGGCCAGTTCGGGATCGGTATAGGTGGCCCACGGGATATGGTCTGTGCGCTCGCGGGCGGGCAGGCTGAGGAGGGCAGACCGGATGATGAGCCCGGCGTGATAGCCCGCCATATGGGTGAATTGCAGCCCCCCCGCGACATCGCCGATGGCATAGACGCGGCGGTTGGTGGTGCGCATCGAGGCGTCCACCTTGATGCCGCGGCGCGTGGTCTCGATGCCAGCGGCGGCAAGATCGAGGCTGTCGATATTGGCCTTGCGTCCCACCGCCATCAGAAGATGCGTGCCCTTGAAGACGCGCCCGTCCTTGGCTTCGACCTCGATGGCCCCCGCGCTGCCGCGAATGGCGGCGGCCATGGCCGATTCCTCGATGGTGATGCCTTCGGCGCGGAATTGCTCGACCACGACGGCTGCCATCTCGGGGTCGTCCTGGCTCAGCACGGTCATGCCTTCGATCACCGTCACCGCGCAGCCCAGACGGCGGTGCGCCTGCGCCATTTCCATGCCGATCGGACCCCCGCCGATGATCAGCAGGTGGCCGGGCCGCTCCCGCAGCTTGAAAATCGTCTCGTTGGTCTCGAAGGTCACGCCATCGAGTCCCGGAATCGGCGGCACCAGCGGCGACGAGCCGGTCGCGATGACGATGCGCCGCGCGGTGATCACGTGATCGCCCGCCTGCACCTGTCGGGGGGAGATGAAACGCCCATACTCCCGGATCACGCGCACGCCGAGGCCTTCGAATCGCTCCTGACTGTCTGCCGGTCTGATCTGTTCTATCACCCCCGCGACATGATCCTTGGCCGCCGCATAATCGACCAGCGGGGTGACATTGCTGACGCCAAATGCCTGCGCATGGGCTTGGGCATAGGCCGCCTTGCCGCTCGCAATCAGTGCCTTGGAGGGCACGCAGCCGAAATTGAGGCAGTCGCCGCCCATCTTGTGGCCCTCAAGCAGAATGACGCTGGCCCCCATCTGCACCGCTCCAGACGCGACCGATAGTCCGCCAGACCCGGCCCCGATGACCAGCAGGTCCGCTTTCAACTGTTGCATGTCAAATGTCCTTTTTGCCGCGCAGGGCCTTGATGAGAATGGGCAGTGCCGCCAGTGCGCAGAGCCCGAGAATTGGTCCGATGATCTGTGGTTCCCATAGCAGGGACAGATCGGGCGTCTCGCCACGGTCGAAAACCTCGCCGAGACCGACGCCGATCCAGGTAAAGACGACGGCGCCGGGAATGATGCCCAGCATTGTCGTCAGGGCGAAGTTGATGAACTTGACGCCCACCATCGCGGGCAGCAGATTGGCCACGAAAAATGGCACGGCGGGCACCAGGCGCATCAGGAAAAGC
Organism: Rhodobacteraceae bacterium CG17_big_fil_post_rev_8_21_14_2_50_63_15; assembly: GCA_002783205.1. Taxonomy (GTDB): domain Bacteria; phylum Pseudomonadota; class Alphaproteobacteria; order Rhodobacterales; family Rhodobacteraceae; genus Roseovarius. Next base: position 26,794 of record PFEY01000034.1, read on the forward strand.
ACACTGATCTCATTGTCATGCAGGCCGGTCTTGAGCCGCTTGAGCGTGCCCTCGGAGGTTTCGATCCGCGCGGCAAGGGTCTGGCCCAGGCCCCAGCGGGCGGCCAGAAAGATCACACATGCCCCAAGCGACGCCGACAGCACGTTGAGACCTGTGCCAAGGACGAGCCCGAACAGGAAGCCGCCAGTGACCGAGGCCACTGCGGCGCCAGGCAGGGAAAACGCCACGATGGTGATATAGACGCCGATGAAAGCGAGTGCCATCAGCAGGACGTTTTCATCGCGAAAGGTCAACAGTGCCTCGCGATTGTCCCGCAGGGTGTCAAAGGTGATATAGTCGCGCAGGGTAATGTAGCCGATCACGGCCACGACAAGGATGATCGCAAGCGGCGCGTGCCGCGTCCAGGCTCTTGTTTTTCCGGCAGGGGCGCCTTGTGTGCTGTGATCCATGGTCTCGCCTGATGAGGTCTCTGTCGTTTCCTAGTTGCACAGTCGCAGGCGCTGCCGCTAGGGGCTTCACGCGGGGGTGATCGTGGGTGATGGGTTGACGCCTGTCCGGGGCCTGATCGCGGGCACCTTGTAACACTGGCCGGACGATCCTGGACGATTTTGTTGCAATTCCGGGGTCTGAGGGTTTGACTTGTGAAATTGACGCATTTATAGACCGGGCTTCGGATACATAAGGGTGGAAAGTTTGTGATGAGACTTACCACCCGACAACGTCGGAGACGGAGCGATGAAACGCACCTTTCAACCCTCGAACCTGGTTCGCAAACACCGCCACGGGTTTCGTGCGCGCATGGCCACCAAGGGCGGCCGCAAGGTTCTGAACGCCCGTCGTGCGCGTGGCCGCAAGGTGCTGTGCGCCTGAGCGCGTGGCGCATGTGACACCGATGACACCGCCGGAGGCCCCCCGCCGTGACGCAGGGACGATGCCGCCGGCGTTTTCATGCGTTGCAGAAGGCACGCCGCAGGAAAAACTGGTCGTCCTGCGCAAGCGCGGTGATTTTCTGGCTGCGGCGCGGGCGCGCCGTCAGGGCACCGGGTCGATGATGGTGCAGGGTCGGGAGCGGCATGATGGCGATGCGACGATCCGCGTCGGCTATACCTGCTCCAAGAAAGTCGGCAATGCGGTGACGCGCAACCGAGCCAAGCGGCGCTTGCGGGCCATCGCGCGCGAGGTGTTGCCCGGTCTGGCGCTGCCGGGATGGGATTATGTGCTGATTGGCCGCGCCGGGGAAACCGCGGTGCAACCCTATGACGCGCTCCGGCACGATCTGGCGCAGGCGCTGCGCAGGTTGGGGGGGCAGGGATGAGCCCATTGGCGCATCTGCTGGCCTTGCCGATCAAGGGCTATCGCCTGATGTTCAGCCCCTGGGTGGGCTGGCATTGCCGATATCATCCGACATGCAGCCAATATGCGCTTGACGCGCTCGCGACGCATGGCGCGCTGCGCGGTGGCTGGCTGGCGCTGAAGCGCATCTTGCGCTGCAATCCGTGGGGGCGGTGCGGGGTCGATCCGGTGCCGGAACGCCGCCACCGCTGAGTGTTCCTGCCGCATGGCGAGAATCGGCCTTTCCCCTGTCGGGTATCCATGCAATAGGGAAGCGCCAAACGAGATATCCATGGAGAATTGGAATGGAGATTCGCGAGGCCTTTACCTTTGATGATGTCCTGCTGGTGCCCGCAGCCTCGAATGTGCTGCCCAACACGGCCGATACGCGGACCCTCGTCACCCAGGCGATTACCCTCAATATTCCGCTGATGAGCTCTGCCATGGACACGGTGACAGAGGCGCGCATGGCGATCAGCATGGCGCAGGCCGGCGGCATGGGTGTCATTCACCGCAATCTGAGCATCGAGGAACAGGCCCGCGAGGTGCGGCGCGTCAAACGGTTCGAAAGCGGGATCGTTTACAACCCGATCACGCTCTCCCCCGATCAGACGCTGGCCGATGCCAAGGCCCTGCAGGAGCGCTACAACGTCACCGGCTTTCCCGTGGTGGATGCGGCGGGACATGTGGTGGGGATCGTGACCAACCGCGACATGCGCTTTGCCGAGGATGACCGCACGCCGGTGCGGGTGATGATGACGAGCGACAATCTTGCGATCCTGCGCGAACCGGCAGACCGCGACGAGGCCAAGTCACTGATGAAGGCCCGGCGGATCGAGAAATTGCTGGTGACGGATGGCAAGGGCAAGTTGACGGGCCTTCTGACGTTGCGCGATACCGAACAGGCCGTGCTCAATCCCACCGCCTGCAAGGATCAGATGGGACGTCTGCGGGTGGCGGCGGCGACAACGGTCGGGGATGCAGGATTCGAGCGGACGCAAGCGCTGATCGAGGCGGGTGTGGACATGGTGGTCATCGACACCGCGCATGGCCATTCCGAGGGCGTGGCGCGGTCCGTCGCGCGGATCAAGGCGCTCTCCAACGCGGTGCAGGTGATGGCCGGCAATGTCGCCACGGCCGAAGCCACCCGCGCCCTGATCGGTGCGGGGGCAGATGCCGTCAAGGTCGGGATCGGGCCGGGCAGCATCTGCACCACGCGGATGGTGGCGGGTGTCGGCGTGCCGCAGTTGACGGCGGTGATGGACAGCGCGCGGGCGGCGGGCGACGTGCCCGTGATCGCCGATGGCGGGATCAAGTTCTCGGGCGACTTTGCCAAGGCGATCGCGGCGGGGGCTTCTTGTGCGATGGTGGGGTCGATGCTGGCGGGCACCGATGAGAGCCCCGGCGAGGTGATCCTCTATCAGGGCCGGTCGTTCAAGGCCTATCGCGGCATGGGCAGTCTTGGCGCGATGGCGCGCGGCTCGGCGGATCGCTATTTCCAGAAGGATGCAGCGAGCGACAAGCTGGTGCCGGAGGGGGTCGAGGGACAGGTGCCCTACAAGGGGACGGCGGGCAGCGTCATTCATCAGCTGATTGGCGGACTGCGCGCCGCGATGGGCTATACCGGCTGTGCGACGGTCGCGGAGATGCGGACGAACTGTCAGTTCGTGCGGATTACCGGGGCCGGGCTGAAGGAAAGCCATGTGCATGACGTGCAGATCACACGCGAAAGCCCAAACTACAGGATCGGATAGATCTTTGACGATCTGAAAGGCGTTTCAGAGGCCATGAAATGACCCCTTCGGCACGGATTTCTGCGGCCATCGAGGTGCTGGACAAGATCCGCGCGGGTGCCGCCGCCGAACAGGCGCTGATCAATTGGGGACGACGATCCCGCTTTGCCGGGTCGAGTGACCGCGCCGCCTTGCGCGATCTCGTGTTTGATGTTCTGCGCCGCTGGCGCAGCTGTGCGGTGCTCGGTGGGGGAGAGTCGGGGCGTGCCCTCATCGTGGGGGCCCTCAGGGGGCAAGGAATTGACCCCGATACGGTTTTTACCGGCGAAGGATATGGACCCGCGATCTTGACAGCCCCCGAGCGCATGTCGGGCGAGAGACCCGAGGGACCGGCGGCGCTGGACCTGCCGGACTGGCTCTGGCCACGTTTCGAGGCGGCCCTTGGGGACCGTGCGGCGCCGACGGCCGAGGCCTTGAGACACCGCGCGCCGGTCATGCTGCGGGTCAATCTGCGTCGCGGTCGCCCGGCAGATGCGATCCTCCGTCTGGCGAATGACGGGATCTTGGCGCGGCCCTGCACCATTGCAAGGACGGCCCTGCATGTGACGGGTGGCGAACGGAAAATATCGCGATCCTCTGCCTATCTGGATGGGCTTGTCGAGCTTCAGGATGGCAGCAGTCAGGCGGCGATGGAGCGCCTCACCCTTGTGCCGGGATCGCGCGTTCTGGATTTTTGCGCCGGCGGTGGCGGCAAGACACTGGCTCTGGCCGGACGCGAACACGCGCAATGGTTTGCGCAGGATGTCGCGCCGGAGCGGATGGCGGATCTGCCCCTGCGCGCCGCCCGTGCCGGGGTGGAGGTGCAGGTTCTGGATCGCGCCTCGGTGCGCGCCAAGGCGCCGTTCGATCTGGTGTTGTGCGACGCGCCCTGTTCGGGAAGCGGAACGTGGCGGCGCACGCCCGAGGCCAAATGGCGGCTGCGCCCCGAACGATTGGCAGAGTTGGCCGCGGTTCAGGCGCAGATTCTAGACGAGGCGGCGGCCCTGGTGGCGGTCGGCGGGCGTCTCGCCTATGCAACATGTTCGGTGTTAACCGAGGAAAATCAAGATATTGTATCTCGATTTGAAAGTAAAAATGTGGGCTGGACCTTGATCGAGCAGATCAAGTGGCCGGTCTCTGGCTGCGGCGACGGCTTCTTTCTGGCGCAGTTTTGCCGATCTGATTCTGCCGGGATACAACCTTGACGTGTATTGTCGTGACTCATTAGAACTGTCTTAAGGTTTGACGGATACGCAGAACCCGTCAAAGACTTGAACAGGGCACAACACGTGGCATTCCTGACTCTCAGCGGCCGACCGCTCCGCCAAGCCGCCGCGCGGGTCGGCCTGCGTTCAAGGATCATTCTGGCTGCGGCGGTGCTGTTCTGGGGCACAGCCGTGGTTCTGCCCGCCGGAGAAGGACAGATCGTGTTGGCGATGGCGGGTGGGGTGCTGGCTCTGAGCGCCGCATGGGGCGGGATGGCCGGGGCTCTGCGCGCACGAACGACTGCGGATCTCGTGCGTCGGGCGCAGGACGTGATTGGCGATGACCCCGCCCCGCTGATCCTGACCGGGGCAGAGGGCCGGATCCTGTTTCACAATGCCGCCGCCGCGCGGACCGTCGCGGCGCATCTGCCCGCCACACTGGCCGCCGCACTCAGGGATGTGCTGGTCAATCCGGGCATCATCCTGTTTCGGATGGAAACCCGCGCCGCGGCCAAGGGTTCGGCGGTCGAAGATCTTGTCACCGAGTCCGGGCATCTGCGGATCAGCGTGCATCGCGCGGGACCAGACGATTTCCTGTGGCGTATCGAGAAATCCGCCGATCACCCGCAACGCGGCGCGGAGTCGGCGGCGCTGCCGATGCTGACGGTGGGGCGCAATGATGCGGTGTTGTTCATGAATCCGGCGGCGCGCGCGCTGGTGGGGGAACGGGCCCGCACGCTTGATCAGGTCTGCCTGCATCTGCCGCTGCGCGCCGGGCGGCTGAATGACATCAAAACCACCGAAGGAACGCAGTTGTGTTTTGCCGTCGAACTTGAGGGCAGCGCGGGGCGCCGTGAAGTGTTCCTGCTGCCTGTCCCCGACGCCATCGGACATGCGGCGGATGGCTGGGCATTCTTTGACGATCTGCCGGTGCCACTGCTGAAACTGGCAGACGACGGTACGATCCAGATCTCGAACCGACCGGCGCGGGATCTGCTGGGCGTGTCAGGCTGCACCGGTCAACCGCTCAGCGAGATGCTCGAGGGGTTGGGGCGCTCGGTGTCCGACTGGATCAGGGATGCCGCCGCGGCCCGCGGCACGGTGCATGCCGAGTTTCTGCGCGTGCGCCGCCAGGACCGCGAGGTTTTCGTGCAGGTCACACTCAATCGCGCGACCGAACAGGGCGAGACGGTACTGATCGCTGTGTTGAGTGATGCGACGGAACTCAAATCGCTCGAGGCACAATTCGTGCAGAGCCAGAAAATGCAGGCGATTGGCCAGCTTGCGGGCGGAATCGCGCATGATTTCAACAATCTTCTGACCGCGATTTCAGGGCATTGCGATCTGCTTTTGTTGCGCCATGACCAAGGCGATCAGGACTATGGCGATCTCATGCAGGTCAGCCAGAATGCCAACCGCGCGGCAGCGCTGGTCAATCAGTTGCTGGCTTATTCGCGCAAGCAGACCCTGCGTCCGCAGGTCATCCACCTGCGCGACACGCTGTCTGACCTCACCCATCTGCTGAACCGTCTGGTAGGTGAAAAGGTGACTCTCTCACTGCGCCATGATCCCACCCTTGCCCCGATCCGTGCCGACAGACGGCAATTGGAGCAGGTTCTGATGAATCTCGTCGTCAATGCCCGCGACGCGATGCCCGAAGGGGGCGTTATCCGCATCATCACAGAAAACATCACGCTGCATGATCCGTTGCGACGCGATCGCGCGGAGGTGGTTCCGGGCGATTACGTCTCGGTCAAGGTGATCGATTCGGGGGTCGGAATCGCTGCGGACAAACTGCAAAAGGTCTTTGAGCCATTCTTCACCACAAAGCGCACCGGCGAGGGCACTGGGCTCGGCCTATCGACCGCTTACGGTATCGTCAAGCAGACCGGCGGTTTTATCTTTGTGGACAGCAAGCCCGGCGAGGGGGCCTGTTTCCAGCTGCTGTTTCCGGCCCATAGTGGCATCGAGGAGGTCACACCGCTGGCGCCGCAGGACCAGAGCCCGGTGGGTCACGCCCGGGGGGTCATCCTGCTGGTCGAGGACGAAGCCCCGGTGCGTGCCTTTGCCAGCCGCGCCCTGCAATTGCGCGGCTTCACGGTTCTCGAAGCGGATTCGGCGGAAACCGCGCTTGAGCTGCTGGCGGACGAGACGCTCACCGTCGATGTCTTTGTCACTGACGTGGTTATGCCCGGCCTTGACGGTCCAAGCTGGGTCCGTCAGGCGGTGGTCGCGCGGCCCGATGTCAAGGTCGTTTTCATGTCCGGATATGCTGAGGAAACCTTTGGCGACACGCAGGCCCGGATCCCGAATTCGGTGTTCCTGCCCAAGCCGTTTTCGCTGAACGAGTTGACGGAAACCGTCCAGCGTCAGTTGGGCTAAGGCCGCGCGAGCCCGTCCGGTTCAGTCGGGCTTGCCTTCCGGCACCGGGCGGGCGGCGTGCGGCAGATACTGACCCTGCGTGCCAATGCCGTGCCAGAGCGAGAAATCCGCCGCGAACTTGCGCCTGAGCCGGGCCTCTGTCGTTGCGGTCAGGGCGGTTGGCAGGACCGGCGAGCAATTCATCGTTGGAATTTCGAGACGTGTGTCGAGCCGTGACTCGAGAAAGGCAATCAGGCCGGGTTGATCCTCGTAGCGAAAGAGATGTGTCACCCGGGTGCCATTCCGCTGTGGTTCGAGGAATTTTGCCTGCGAGCCAACTCGTGCAAAGAGCGGCGGATCGCCCTCGCAATAGGCGGTCACGAAGGCATCGAAGGTCATCCCCAGGGTGCTGCCCGGCTGACCGGCGGCGGCGGCGCGGTGGCGGTAGCGATACCAGCTGCCCAACCAGCTGATAGGCTCTCGCATGACGGCGACGATATCGACATCAGAGGACATGAAACGTTCGATCATCGGACGAAAATAGCGGTTGTAGCGAAAGACCGGTGCATGTTTGAGTTCGGGCGGCTGGGTAACGGCGATCGCGGCGCGCCCTGCAAGCGCCGATTCAAACGCGGTGCTGCCAGTCTTGGGCACCGCGAGAAACACCAGTCGGGCCTCTGAAAACACTAGCAATTTCTGATCTTCATGATTGGCGGCCCGGTCCGTTGAAATCTAAACTCTCTTTTAACTGTTTTTGACCAAAGTGGAATCACCAATAAAATTCTTGAAATGTTCTCCTTTTGTATCCATAAGGGTCGGAACAGGATAAGAACACAGGCAACCATTGCCGCTCAGGGCAGGGTGTGGAATAAGGGACCGAACAAATGGCAACGGCAGATCTACTCTCCATGGACAACAGGCGGAACGCGGACAAGCAGAAGGCGCTGGACAGTGCATTGGCGCAGATCGAGCGACAGTTCGGCAAGGGATCCGTCATGCGGATGGGCGGCGACAACCCCGTCAAGGATATCGAGGCGACCTCAACCGGGTCTCTCGGTCTTGATATCGCTCTGGGCATCGGCGGCGTTCCCAAGGGGCGCATCGTCGAGATCTACGGGCCTGAAAGCTCTGGCAAGACGACGCTGACCCTGCATTGCGTCGCCGAAGAGCAGAAGAAGGGCGGCGTGTGCGCCTTTGTCGATGCCGAACACGCGCTCGACCCGGTTTATGCACGCAAACTGGGGGTCGATCTTGACGAGTTGCTGATTTCGCAGCCCGACAATGGCGAACAGGCACTGGAGATTGTGGACACGCTGGTGCGTTCGGGCGCGGTCAGCATGATCGTGGTCGATTCGGTTGCCGCGCTCACTCCGAAGTCCGAGCTTGAAGGCGAGATGGGCGACTCGAGCGTCGGTGTCCATGCGCGGCTGATGAGCAAGGCGATGCGCAAGCTCACCGGATCGATCAGTCGCACCAAGTGCACGGTCATTTTCATCAACCAGATCCGGATGAAGATCGGTGTGATGTTCGGCAGCCCGGAAACCACGACCGGGGGCAATGCGCTCAAGTTCTACAGTTCTGTGCGGCTCGACATCCGGCGTATCGGCGCGATCAAGGACCGCGACGAAGTGGTAGGCAACTCGACCCGCGTCAAGGTGGTCAAGAACAAGGTGGCGCCGCCGTTCAAGGAGGTGGAGTTCGACATCATGTATGGTGAAGGGATTTCCAAGACCGGCGAACTGATCGATCTCGGGGTCAAGGCCGGGGTTGTCGAGAAATCCGGCAGCTGGTTCAGCTATGGCGATGAACGGATCGGGCAGGGCCGCGAGAATGCCAAGACCTACCTGCGGGAAAATGCGCGAATTGCGCTCGAGATCGAGGACAAGATTCGCGCCTCGCACGGGCTGGATTTCGATGTGCGTGGCGATCCGGACGCGGCGGACGAGGGCAACATCCTGGAGGCCTGACCGTCCGCTCGCTGTGAAACAGAGGCCCGGTTGCCGTGCCGGGCCTTTTTCTTGCGGTGGACATGGGGGAACGGCGCAGCTAAATCAGCACAATTGAGGCCAGATACCACCGGCCCTGAAAGAGATGCCCATGCCCAAGCTGAATGAGATCCGATCGACCTTTCTGAGCTTTTTCGAGCGCAACGATCACCGCGTGGTTGACAGCTCTCCGCTGGTGCCGCGCAACGATCCGACGCTGATGTTCACCAATTCCGGCATGGTCCAGTTCAAGAACTGCTTCACCGGAGTCGAGCATCGCGACTACACGCGCGCCACCACCAGCCAGAAATGCGTGCGTGCGGGTGGCAAGCACAACGATCTGGACAATGTCGGCTACACCGCGCGGCATCACACCTTCTTTGAGATGCTGGGCAATTTCAGCTTTGGCGATTATTTCAAGGAGCAGGCGATCCCCTATGCCTGGGACCTGCTGACACAGGATTTCGGCCTCGACAAGTCCAGACTTCTGGTCACGGTCTATCATACCGATGACGAGGCGGCCGCGATCTGGAAGAAATATGCGGGCCTGCCCGATGACCGGATTATCCGCATCGCCAGCGACGACAATTTCTGGTCGATGGGCCCGACCGGCCCCTGTGGCCCCTGCACGGAGATTTTCTATGACCACGGTCCGGAGATCTGGGGCGGCCCGCCGGGCAGCGCGGAAGAGGATGGCGACCGCTTCATCGAGATCTGGAACCTCGTCTTCATGCAGAACGAACGATTCGAAGATGGCACGATCCGCGCCCTCGACATGCAGTCGATCGATACCGGCATGGGGTTGGAACGGATCGGCGCACTGTTGCAGGGCAAGCACGACAACTACGACACCGATGTGATGCGCGCGCTCATCGAGGCGAGCGCCCATGCTACGAGCGCCGATCCAGACGGGCCGGGTCGGGTGCATCACCGGGTGATCGCGGACCATCTGCGATCGACTGCGTTTCTGATCGTCGATGGGGTGATGCCCTCGAACGAGGGGCGCGGCTATGTCCTGCGCCGGATCATGCGGCGGGCGATGCGGCATGCGCATATGTTGGGGGCGAAAGACCCGGTGATGCATCGTCTGGTTCCGGCGCTGGTGGCGCAGATGGGGCAGGCCTATCCGGAACTCGGCCGCGCGCAGGCGATGATCGAGGAGACGCTGAAGCTGGAGGAGACCCGATTCAAGCAGACTCTCGAACGCGGTTTGCGTCTGCTGGATGACGAATTGGCGCATCTGCCCGATGGCGTCGCGCTGCCGGGAGAGACGGCGTTCAGGCTCTATGACACTTTTGGTTTTCCGCTCGATCTCACGCAGGATGCGCTGCGCGAGAAGGGGCGCGAGGTGGAAACGGCCGGATTTGATGCCGCGATGGCGGCGCAGAAGGCCAAGGCACGTGCTGCCTGGGCGGGATCGGGCGAGGCCGCGGATCAGGCGGTCTGGTTCGAGATTGCCGAGGTCAGCGGCGCGACGGAATTTCTGGGCTATGACACGGAAACCGCAGAGGCGCAGATCTTGGCGCTGTTGCAGGAGGGTGGCCGGATCGCCCGTGCGGGGGCAGGCGAGATGGTGCAGATCGTCGTGAACCAGACGCCGTTCTATGCTGAATCTGGCGGTCAGGTGGGCGATAGTGGCACCTTGACCACGGCCACGGGACGTGCGCGCGTGACGGACACGAAAAAGGTGGCAGGGGTTTTCATTCACCTTGCCACCGTCGAGGCGGGCGAGATCACGAGCGGTCAGGCCGGGCAACTGGCGGTGGATCATGGCCGTCGCAGTGCGATCCGGGCCAACCATTCGGCCACCCATCTGTTGCATGAGGCGCTGCGCAAGGCCCTGGGTGTGCATGTGGCGCAGCGCGGCTCGCTCAATGCCGAGGACCGGCTGCGGTTCGATTTCAGCCATTCGAAAGCGATGAGCCCGGCGGAACTGGCGCGCGTCGAGCGCGAGGTGAACGAGCATATCCGCCGTAATGCCCCGGTTGAGACGCGGATCATGACGCCAGACGGTGCCCGCGCGTTGGGCGCACAGGCGCTCTTTGGCGAGAAATATGGCGATGAGGTGCGTGTCGTGTCGATGGGCACCGAGGCGGGATCCGGCAAGGGCAGCGATGGCCGCACCTACTCGATCGAGCTTTGCGGTGGCACCCATGTGCGCCAGACCGGCGATATCGGCCTGTTCGTGGCGCTTGGCGATTCAGCCTCGAGTGCCGGCGTGAGACGGATCGAGGCGCTGACCGGGGCGGCGGCCTTTGAGCATCTGAGTGCGCAAACGGCGCGGCTTGGCCAGGTGGCCTCCGAGCTCAAGGCGCGGCCCGAGGATGTGCCCGAGCGTGTGCGTGCCTTGCTGGAGGAGCGCCGGTCGCTTGCCAATGAAGTGACCCAACTGCGTCGCGAACTGGCCATGGCGGGGGGGGCGGGCACGGGCGGCGGTCTCGAGCCCCGCGATGTCGCGGGCGTGAAGTTCATCGCGCAGGTGCTCTCGGGTGTGCAGGGGCGGGATCTGCCGCCGCTGATCGACGAGATGAAGGCGCGGATTGGCTCGGGTGTCGTCTTGCTTATTGCCGAGACAGGCGGCAAGGTTGCGGTGGCGGCAGGTGTCACCGGGGACCTGACGTCGCGGCTTTCGGCGGTGGACCTGCTGCGCGCGGCGGTGGAGCCTCTGGGCGGCAAGGGCGGCGGCGGGCGCCCGGACATGGCGCAGGGTGGCGGCAGCAATATCGCCGGGGCAGAGGCCGCGATCGCGGCCGGAATGCGGTTGATTGAGGGGGTCGTGACGGCCTGAGGAGGAGGGATGAGTGCCTATATCATTGCCCGGATCACCGTGACCGAACCGGAGGATTACAGCACCTATGCCAGACAGACCGTTGCGCTTGCCGAACGGTTTGGCGGGCGGTTTCTGGTCAAGGGGGGCGCGCCGACGGCGCTTGAGGGCAACAGCCCGGATCGTCACGTGATCATCGAGTTTTCTGACCGGGAGACCGCTCTTGCCTGGTACAATTCGGACGACTATCGCCGTATCCTTCCCATCGCTCTCTCGAGCAGCAACCGCGATATCGTCGTGGTTGACGGAATCTGACCGCTAGAGGAGATCGCGCCATGCCTGCGCTGTGGATTGCCCATGTGAACGTCACCGACGCCGAGGCCTATGGCCGCTACGCCGCCCTTGCCGGGCCTGCCATTGCCAAGCATGGTGGCATCTTCATCGCGCGCGGCGGGCGCTATGTGCAGCTTGAAGGCCGGGACCGCGCGCGCAATGTCGTGGCGCGCTTTCCGAGCGTCGAGGCCGCCGAGGCCTGTTATCACAGCCCCGAATATCAGGCAGCGCTCGACCATGCGCGCGGCGCGTCGGAGCGCGACTTGTTGGTCGTAGAAACCAGCGAGTAGCCGTTCAGTCCTTTTTCGCCATGCGCTTGCGTTCGTGCGGGTCGAGATAGCGCTTGCGCATTCGGATCGAATGGGGTGTCACCTCGACGAGTTCATCATCGTCGATATAGGCAATCGCTTCTTCGAGGCTCATGGTGATCGGTGTCGTGAGGCGCACTGCCTCGTCGGTGCCGGAGGCGCGCACGTTGGTCAGCTTCTTGCCCTTGAGCGGATTGACCTCGAGATCGTTGTCGCGGTTGTGCGCACCGATGATCATGCCGCTATAGACCTTGGCCTGCGGCCCGATGAACATGCGCCCGCGTTCTTCAAGATTCCAGAGCGCATAGGCCACCGCGTCGCCGTCTTCAATGGAGACGAGCACGCCGGTCCTTCGTCCCGGAATGGAGCCACGATGCGGTGCCCATTTGTGAAACACCCGGTTGAGAACGCCGGTGCCTCGGGTGTCGGTCAGAAACTCGCCATGATAGCCGATGAGGCCGCGCGAGGGCATATGCGCGATGATGCGGGTCTTGCCGACACCCGCTGGCCGCATCTCGACCAGATCACCTTTGCGCGGGCCGGTGACTTTTTCGATCACGGCACCGGCATATTCGTCGTCAACGTCGATCGTGACCTCTTCGATCGGTTCCAGCCGTTCGCCGTTCGGTCCCTCGCGCATCAGCACCTGTGGTCGCGAAATGCTGAGTTCGAACCCCTCGCGGCGCATGTTCTCGATCAGCACGCCCATCTGCAATTCGCCGCGCCCGGCAACCTCGAAGGCCTCGCCGCCAGGGGTATCGCTGACCTTGATCGCGACATTCGATTCCGCTTCCTTCATCAGGCGCTCGCGGATGACGCGGCTTTGCACCTTCTTGCCTTCGCGGCCTGCGAGCGGGCTGTCGTTGATGCCGAAGGTCACGGTGATGGTGGGTGGATCGATGGGCTGTGCCTCGATCGGTTCCTCGACCGCAAGCGCGCAGATCGTATCCGCAACGGTGGCCTTGGTCATGCCGGCAAGGCTGACGATATCGCCGGCGAGCGCTTCGTCGATGTCCTGGCTGGACAAGCCGCGAAACGCCTGGATGCGGGTGACGCGGAACTGCTCGATCTTCTGGCCGATGCGGCTGAGGGCCTGAACGGTCTGCCCGACCTTGAGGCGGCCCGACTCGACGCGACCCGTGAGCAGCCGGCCGACAAAGGGATCAGCCCCGAGCGTGGTCGCCAGCATGCGGAAATCGTCATTCTGATGAGCGATCTGTCTGGGCGCAGGCACATGGCGGATGATCAGGTCGAAGAGCGCCGTAAGATCCTTGCGTGGGCCGTCGAGCTCGTGATCGGCCCAGCCATTGATGCCAGAGGCGTACAAGTGTGGAAAATCGAGTTGATCGTCGTTGGCGCCGAGATTGGCAAAGAGGTCGAAACATTCGTTGAGGGCACGGTCAGGCTCGGCGGCGGGTTTGTCGACCTTGTTGAGCACGACAATGGGGCGCAACCCGAGGCGCAGGGCCTTGGCGGTCACGAACTTGGTTTGCGGCATCGGGCCTTCGGCGGCGTCAACCAGAAGCACGACACCATCGACCATGCTGAGGATCCGTTCAACCTCGCCGCCGAAATCGGCGTGACCGGGAGTGTCCACGATGTTGATGCGCGTGGTCTTGTAGAGCACACTGGTGGGCTTGGCAAAGATGGTGATGCCGCGCTCGCGTTCCAGATCGTTGCTGTCCATGGCGCGCACGTCCACCGCCTGATTGGCGCGGAACGAACCCGATTGTTTCAGCAATTCGTCCACAAGCGTGGTCTTGCCGTGGTCGACATGGGCGATGATGGCGATATTGCGCAGATCCATAGAGGCTTTGTCCTGATGATGTTCGCCTGCGCCCTATACGGCATGACGCGGAATGACCAGAGACAAACCGCCGAACAAGCGCCATCCTGCGCGGCGGCTGTGTCGGTTTTGAAACATTCCTCTCGCCATCGCGGCGTGCCGGGCCGTCGTGATCAGAACGGAATTTCATCATCCATGTCGCGCGAGGAGCGGCCGGCGGCCGGCGCGCTGCTCGGATCACTCCGGTAATCGTTGCCCAATTCGTCGCCGGTGTCGGGTCTGCCGCCACCGCCACCGCCTTCGCCCCGGCCATCGAGCATCACCAGGACACCGTCATAGCCTTGCAGCACCACTTCGGTGGAATAGCGGTCCTGTCCCGACTGATCCTGCCATTTGCGGGTTTGAAGTTTGCCCTCGATATAGACCTTGGAGCCCTTGCGCAGATATTGCTCTGCCACCCGCACGAGTCCCTCTTGAAAGATCGCGACGCTGTGCCATTCGGTGCGCTCGCGCCGCTCGCCGGTGGCCTTGTCCTTCCAGGTTTCAGAGGTCGCGATGCGCAGGTTGCAGACCTTGCCACCGTTCTGGAAGGTGCGCACCTCGGGGTCGCGGCCCAGATTGCCGATCAGGATTACCTTGTTTACAGATCCGGCCATCGCGCCCTCCCATGATCATCATTCGGTTGTCGTTTCAACGGTTACACCATCGCATCGGCGTGAAGGAAAGGTAAAAATGCGTTTCAAATGCGCGGAATTTTGCAACCGGCGACCGGGTTGGACAAAGAAAGGCTCGAAATCGGCGTTAAAGACGGTATAGTCGCGCGAAAATGGGGTAGTGGGGACAGATTGGGGATGCGCAGGATTGCGATTGCGTGTGCGGCTTGTGGGCTGATCGGATCGTCTGTGGCCGCGTCAGAGGTGCTGTCAAGCAAGAGCCGCGTCGCTGTATTCAAATCCCAGACCGGTGTCCTCGATAATCGCGCCCGCGAGCAATACAACAATTCCGTGCGCTTGCAGCCGCAATCGTTCAAGGCACCGAGTATGTGGGATGACCTCACCCCGACCTTTCGCGGTGTGTATCGCGGACCCTACCTCGACATGGCCAAGCAGGCTGCGCGGCGTTACAACGTTCCCGAAGATCTCTTTTTGCGCCTTGTGCAGCAGGAATCTGGCTGGCGCGCCGATGCGCGCTCGCACAAGGGCGCGATCGGTCTGGCGCAGCTCATGCCGGATACGGCACGCCTGCTTGGTGTCAATCCGCATGATCCACGGCAGAATCTGGAGGGGGGTGCGCGCTATCTGGCCGAGCAGTATCGCACTTTCGGGTCGTGGCGGCTGGCACTTGCGGCTTATAATGCAGGGCCTGCGGCGGTGGAAAAGCATGGCGGTGTGCCACCCTTTCAGGAAACCCGCAATTACGTGCGCGTCATTCTGGGGAGCTGAGAGGGCTCAGGCGGAAAATCCGATCTTGTAGAGGTGGATTTCGTTCGAGGGGTGTTTCTCGGCATTCACAAGGTGGCCGTTATGGTGGTTGTAGAGGGCCCGCCAGAACGGCTGGATGATCACCCCCTCGTCGCGCAGAATGGTTTGCAGCCGTGCCATGACGACGCGTCTTGCCTCTGTATCGACAAGGCGATTGGCCTCATCGAGCAGCGCGTCAAACTCGGCATTGGCAAAGCCGCTCTCGTTCCAGGCGGCCCCTGAACGATAGGCAAGACCAAGCACCTGCACATCCAGCGGGCGATGATTCCATTGGGTTGCGGAAAAGGGAAACTCGCGCCAGTTCGACCAGAAGGTCGCTCCCGGCAGAATCCGGCGGCGCACCCTGAGACCTGCATCGCGGAGCTGCGCCGCGATCGCGTCTCCGGTATTGCGCTGCCATTCGTCATCGATTGTGACCAGATCATGCACAAAGCCCAGGAGCCCCGCCGACTCGATCTCGCGCCGGGCCTGGGCCGGGTCATAGGGGGCTGGGCCGATATCGGCATAGGCAGGATGGATGGGGCTGACATGGTGATTGGCGGCCACCGTGCCGCGCCCGCCATAGCCCAGTTCCAGACAGATTGCATTGTCAACGGCAAGCGCCATCGCGCGGCGTGCGTTGCGATTGATATAGGGATTGGTGCCCACCATGCGTGCGCTCTGCGAGGCGCGCACCACCATCGTCGCCGCAGTCTCTGCGCGGCTCTGACGCCAGCCGATCCCATTCATCTCGTCGATGAAGTGGCCGACGGTTTCATAGAGCAGATCCACCTCGCCGGCCTCGGCCGCAGCAAGCCAGGCCGAGGGATTTGTGCCATGGTCGATGAACTCGATCCGGTCGAGATAGGGTCCGCCAAAGACCGTGCTGCCCCACCACGTCCGGGCGGGGTCGCGTTCAAGCACGCAGATTTGGCCGATCGTCAGGCTCACGGGACGAAATGGGCCGGTGCCGATGCCATGTGCAAAGGGATCGCCTCCGTCATAGCTCTGATGAACGATCGCGGCAGGATAGTCCGACAGATTGGCGATGACGGCAATGTCCGGACCCGAGAGGGTGAGCGTGACCGTCAGCGCATCCGTGACCGTGACCGCGCCGTCGCGCGCCTGTCCGGTTTCGGGATCGATCAGACCGGCAAAGCGCCCGGCCATCGAATTGCCGGGGGCGGTGGTATCACACCAGCGCGTGATGTTGTGCGCCACGTCGCGGGCGTCAAAAGCCTCGCCTGTGTTCCACAGGATGCCGGGCCGCAGGCGCAAGACATAGCGAGTGGCATCCGCGTTGACCTCCCAGGACTCGAGGAGAAAGCCGCGAAATGTGCCGTCGGTCTGATATTCGACCAGATATTCCAGAAAACCACGGGTCTGGTTGGCCAACTCGCTCCAGTCATAGCTGCGCGGATCCTTGAGCGGCTTGACGCTTTGCTGGATTCGCAGGGTTCCGCCGGGGGCGATCGCGGTCTGGGCCCAGGCTGGTGGTGTGAGGCCCCCGAGCGCATAAGCCGCCGCCGCGCTCAGGCCCAAGGCCGTGGCGCGGCTGAGAAATTCGCGCCGCCCGATGTTGCCGCTGCGCAAATCCGTCAGATCCTGATTGAGCGCGGGATGGGGCAGGGGGACTGGATGGAGCGGCATGTGCAGCCTTCAGGACAAAGGGGTAAACCCGAACACGGATAACAAAGGTATTAGATAGTGCAGAGGCGAAAGGCGCAACCCTGTGGCGGGGCTTCTTTATCGGGCGCGCACGGTTATTGCGCCGCTTGGTGGGGTGGAACGCTCAGTCGCGCGGGCGCGCAGCGCCGATGGGCTTTGGCCGGTGTGGTGCAGGATGAAGCGCGAAAAGTAGGCGGCACTGCCAAAGCCCAGACTGGCGGCGATCTGACCGATTGGGCGCTCTGCTGATTCGAGCAGATCGCGCGCGGCGTGCAGGCTCCGCTCGGTCAGGATATCGGCGGCGGTGCGCCCCGAGACCGCCTTGCAGACCCGCGTGAGATGGGTAGGCGTCACGCCAAGCGTTCGGGCATGATCCGCCATGCTCCGTCCGCTGGCGTAATCGCGTTCGACAAGCGCGGCATAGGCCGTGACAAGACGTTCGGCGGCCTTTGGGCGTTTGTCATCGGGATGGGAAATCATCGCGCGGCGTAACCAGACGCTGAGCAGGGTGGCCTGTGCATCCAGCGCCTCGTCCATGAAATGACCGGCCGCAGTCTGTTCGCGCTGCATCGCCTCGAGCAGCGCGGTGAGTTCGTTCTGTCCGGCGACATCGCGGATGCGCAGATGCTGTGGCGTGTCGGGCATCAGCACGGAGCCGCCCGCCGGGATCAGGCAGACCACCCCGAAGCCCGTCTTGCCAAGATCGAGGGCAAACACGGTGCCCGCCGGAATCGCCAGCGCATTATGCACGCCCACACCGCGCCGCACGCCGCCGATCACGGCAATCCCCTGACCACGGGTGATCCATACAAAGGCATGGTCGGCGCTGCTGTGCAGCAGGCTCAGGCGCCAGTCCGTGCCGCCGGTCCACTGAGCCACGGTCTTGATCCGGGCATGTGCCATATCGGGATCTTCCAGTCCAGTGGTTCAAATCAGACTACAAATTGCATGGATACTGCCGAGTGTCATGTCAAAAAAAGAGAATTATGAAACACGATCTCCGATCGTCTGTCCGCCCGGATCGCGGCGACCCGTTTTCCGATCCCGCTGGATTGAGGGTAGAACGGGGATATGGTCCTGGTGCAATGCTGCAAGGCAGAATAATTGCGTGGCAAATGGGGGCCGGGCGGTTGGAGGCGACCTTCATGTCATATGGTCCCAGAGTGATCATCCGGTGCCCAACCGGTTGCCGCGCTGACGGATCATCGCAACGAGCACGAGGCCAGATCGGGACCGGTCGATCAGGCCCGGAGCAGGACAGATTCAGATGATTTCTCTTGATGCCTGTGATCACAGACGCATCCGCTGTCTGACCATCGGCGCGACCACCACGGAAATGATCCGCTCGTGCAAGGTGCCGGTGGTGCTGATGCGATAAACTGCCCCGCCGCAAAGCCCTTGCACTGTCGCTCCTGCTTGAGTATCAGGCGCGGCACGGGTGATTAGCTCAGTTGGTAGAGCGCTTCGTTTACACCGAAGATGTCGGGAGTTCGAGTCTCTCATCACCCACCATCCCTGCGTCGCAGACGCACCGACCCTGCGCCGCGCCGGACCCCCAGCGAAAGTTTCTTTTTACGCCAGCGGGCGCTTGACGAGGCGCGTGACGCCGCATAGAAGCGCACCACGCCTGAGGGATCGGGCGGGCAAGCGGGCGGTTGTAGCTCAGTTGGTTAGAGTACCGGCCTGTCACGCCGGGGGTCGCGGGTTCGAGCCCCGTCAACCGCGCCATCGCTGCCTTTTGGTCCCGAACGTGTCAGATGCGCGGTTGTAGCTCAGTTGGTTAGAGTACCGGCCTGTCACGCCGGGGGTCGCGGGTTCGAGCCCCGTCAACCGCGCCACCACCTGCCAGCCTGGTTTCGGGTGTTTAGGGTGGAATAACCCGTTGAGAGCCAGGTTGAGAGCCAGAATGTCCCGCGCAACGTCCGTCGGCCCCACCAGATGGTCAAGCGCGTTCGTTGCCCTTTGAATTGCCGTGTCGGAAGGCCCTTCGGGCGAGACGCTCAGCGGCCCTGTTTCCCCATCACCTTGGCCGTGATGAAGGTCGTCAGACCGCGCGGTGTCAGGCGCGGGGCAAAGGCAAAAAGCTTGTTCATCGCGCCGGTCACGTGGAGGCGGTGGCCGGCTTTCATCGCGTGCCATCCGGCACGCGCCACTGCCTCTGCAGAGGCCGGACGCGCCAGGCTTAACAGGGTGATGCCGTGCATGTCGGCCGCGTCGAAAAAGGACGTTTGCGTTGCGCCGGGGCAGAGTGCGCAGACATGGACATCGGTGCCGCGCAACTCCTCGGCCACGGCCTCGGTGAGCGAGAGCACATAGGCCTTGCTTGCGTGATAGACGGCCATGTTGGGGCCGGGCATGAAGGCCGCGGTTGACGCCACGTTGAGGATATGCCCGCCTCGCTCTGCCCGCATGTGGGGAATGGCCATTTTCATCAGCAGGCTGAGCGCGGTCATGTTCACGGTGATGGTGGCAAGTTCGCGGTCCCATCCTTCGCCGTTGCCGAAGGCGCCATGCCGCCCGAGTCCTGCATTGTTGACCAGAATCTCGATCCGTCGGCCGATGGCCGCCTTTTGCCAGAGATGCTGCGCCCCGGCCGGATCGGCCAGATCGGCGGGGATCACGGCGATTTCGCCCGCGCATCCGCGCAACGCCTCGGCAAGCGCCCGAAGCTTGTCCTCGGATCGGGCGGTGAGGATCAGGTTGCGGCCTTCGGCGGCGGCAAGCCGTGCAAATTCCGCACCCAGCCCCTCGGACGCGCCGGTGATGAGGGTCCAGCCCGCCATGGTCTCAGCCTCCTGCCTTGAGCGCGGCAACGCCCGGCAGGTCCTTGCCCTCCATCCATTCAAGAAACGCCCCGCCGGCGGTCGAGATATAGGTGAAATCCCCGGCTGCACCGGCGCGGTTGAGCGCGGCGACCGTATCACCGCCGCCCGCGACCGAGATCAGTTTGCCCGCGCGGCTGAGCGCTGCGGCGTGACCCGCCGCCGCATTGGTGGCGGCATCGAAGGGGGTGATCTCGAAGGCGCCGAGCGGGCCGTTCCAGATCAGCGTTTTCGCATCGTCCAGCACCGCGATGAGCCGCGCCACGGCCTGCGGCCCGGCATCGAGGATCATCGCGTCGGGCGGGCAGGCATGAGCGCCCACTACCTCATGCGGCGCACCGGCCTTGAACTCGCGCGCCACCACTACATCGGCGGGCAGCAGGATCCGGCACTTGGCGGCCCCGGCCTTGAGCATGATCTCGCGCGCGGTCGCGGTCATCTCGTGCTCGCAAAGCGATTTGCCGACATCGAGGCCGAGGGCGGCAAGAAAGGTATTGGCCATGCCGCCGCCGATGGCCAGCGTATCGACCTTGGCAACAAGGTTTCCCAGAAGATCGAGCTTGGTCGAAACCTTGGCACCGCCGACCACCGCCACCACCGGGCGTTTGGGCGCACCAAGAGCTGCCTCAAGCGCCTGCAATTCGGCCTGCATCAGGCGACCGGCGCAGGAGGGCAGGTGATGGGCCAAGCCCTCGGTCGAGGCATGGGCGCGATGAGCGGCCGAAAACGCATCGTTGCAATAGACATCCCCCAGCCGGGCCAGACGCGCGGCGAATTCGGGATCGTTGGCCTCTTCGCCGGGATGAAAGCGGATGTTTTCCAGCAGCAGCACATCCGAGGCCTGGGCCTCATGGGTCAGGTTCTCGGCACCCTCCAGCGTCTCGATCAGCCGCACCTTGCGGCCAAGCGCCGCTTCGAGCGCCGGAACCGTCACCCGCAGCGACATGTCGAGCATGACCTTGCCCTTGGGCCGACCGAAATGCGCCAGAAGGATCGGTTTGCCGCCTTTGGCCAGAATGTCGAGGACAGTGGGAGCAATCCGTTCGATCCGGGTGGTGTCCGTCACGATCCCATGCTCGACCGGCACGTTGATATCGACCCGCACGAGCACGCGCTTGCCGTCGAGATCCATATCGTCAAGGGTTTTCCAGCTCATGCCTGCGGGCCTCCTCGGAGTCGGTCGCCTTCTAATGGCGCGGCGCTCCGCCACCGTCAACCTCTGCGCTTGGCAATCGCGCACGAACCGCCTAGGTATCGCCAGAGATTTTCGAAAGGAGGGCCCGATGGCCGAAATCAAAGACCCCGAAAACACCATTCTGATCGAACTCAAGGGCGGCACCGTCACGATCGAGCTGATGTCCGACATCGCCCCCGACCATTGTGCGCGAATGAAGGAACTGGCGCGCGCGGGCAGCTATGACAATGTGGCCTTTCACCGGGTGATCGACGGTTTCATGGCGCAGACCGGTGATGTCGAGCACGCCAACATGGAAAAGGACTATAACCCGCGCCGGGCGGGCACCGGCGGCAGCACTCTGCCCGATCTCAAGGCCGAGTTCAGCCGCATCCCGCATGACCGGGGCACCATCGGCGCGGCGCGCAGCCAGAGCCCGAATTCAGCCAACAGCCAGTTCTTCATCAATTTCAAGGACAATCATTTCCTCAACGGGCAATACACCGTCTATGGTCGGGTGATTTCGGGGATGGAGCATGTCGATGCCATCACCCGCGGCGAGCCGCCCGCAAACCCGGACCGGATGATCAGTGTAAAGGTGGCGTCTGATGCGTAAACTTGCTTTTGTTTTCAGCCTTCTGGCCGGTCCGGCGCTGGCCACCGGATTGCAGATCGAGGTCGCGGGCGAGGCCAACGGCACGATCACCATCGACCTGCTGGAGGATGTAGCCCCCGGCCATGTTGCACAGATCACCGCTCTGGCGGCCGAAGGCGCCTATGACGGGGTGGTGTTCCATCGCGTGATCGAGGGCTTCATGGCGCAGACCGGCGATGTCGAATTCGGCAAGATCGACGGCGGTGACATGAGCCGTGCCGGGATGGGCGGCAGTAGCCGGCCCGACCTCAAGGCCGAATTCTCGGACGAGCGGTTCCTGCGCGGGGTCGTGGGCATGGCGCGCAGCCAGAACCCCGACAGCGCCAACAGCCAGTTCTTCATCATGTTCGATGCCGGCGAATTCCTGAACGGCCAATACACGGTTGTGGGCCGAGTGACCGAGGGCATGGAGATCGTCGATGCGATCAAGCGCGGCAACGGGCCGAATGGCGCGGTGATCGGACGCCCTGATGTGATGACGCGGGTGACGGTGACTGACTGATAGATAGCCAGGTGCGGGCCCGATGCGGATGCGTGGGCCTGCACGCCTGACATCCTCTCACGATCGCGTGGGGGAGGGTGTTGCGAATCTCCGGGACCGGCCATGATCCGTTGGATGTTTGTCTTGCAACGGGATCCGTCATGGGCCGCCTTCTTGTGTCGATTGCTGCCTTTCTGCTGATTGCGGGCTTTGCACGCGCCGATCCCTCCCTGTGGCGGGCGGAATGGCCAGACACGAATTTCAACAAGACCGTGGTTGCGGACTGGTCCGAGATCCTGTCTGGCGGGCCGCCCAAAGATGGCATCCCGGCGATCGACACGCCGAAATTCCGCAAGGCGGACACAGAAAGGCGCATCTCTGGCCGTGAGCCGGTGATCACGCTGGAACTGGAGGGCCAGACCCCGCGCGCCTATCCGATCCGCTATCTGATATGGCACGAGATCGTCAATGACAGCATTGGCGGCATCCCGGTCGCGGTCACGTTCTGCCCCCTGTGCAATTCCGCGATGAGCTTTGACCGACGCACGGCGCGCGGCACGCTCAGTTTCGGCGTCTCGGGCAAGCTGCGCAATTCCGACATGGTGATGTATGACCTTGAGACCCAAAGCTGGTGGCAGCAGGCGACCGCCGAGGCCATTGTCGGCGATCTGACCGGCACACGGCTGAAACACCTGCCCGGCTGGATGGAAAGCTGGGATCAGTTCCGCGCGCGCAACCCGCAGGGTCTGGTGATGGAAGAACCCGAATTCAACCGCAGCTATGGTCGCAACCCCTATGCGGGCTATGACAGCGCCCGCCAGCCGTTCCTCTACAGGGGCGAGAACCCGCCGCACGGCATCGGGCCGCTCGAACGGGTGGTGCGGGTGGGCGATCGTGCCTGGCCGCTCAATCGGGTGCGCGCCAAAGGCGGCGTGACCGAGGCGGGCGTGACAATCTCATGGGAAGAGGGGCAGGCCTCGGCGCTCGATCATGGCACCCTCGCCAAGGGTCGCGAGGTGGGCACGGTCCGGGTGCGCGACGCAGCGGGGCGCGATGTCGCGCATGACGTCATGTTCGCCTTTGCCTTTCACGCCTTCTGGCCCGAGGGCAGATGGATGATCCGCTAGGCCAAGGCGCCAGTCAGGCGCTTTTGGTCAACGGCAGGGCGGCGCTGTGATAATCCAGATAGCTGCGCTGAATGGCGATCTGGTCGGCAATGAACTTGGCATCGTGCCAGACCCCCCAGATGAAGGCGGACCCGCGCCGCGACTGCCAGGGCAGGCCAAGGAAATAGACGCCCGGCACCTGTGACACGCCGCGCTGATGCAGCGGGCGACCGGTCTTGTCGAATGTTTCAACGTCGAGCCATTTGTAATCGAGCGCGTAACCCGTGGCCCAGAGGATCGTTGAAATGCCCGCCTCCCCGAGATCCAGCTCGCGCAGCGGATTGCGAAGGCATTCGGGGTCGTCCGGGATCACGCGTGCTTGCGGGTCTTTGGGCAAGTCAAGGCCGTTGCGGGTGACATAGGCATCGGCCTCGTCCAGAACCGAGAGGTAATCCGCGTCGCCGTCGCGGATGGTGCGGGCCAGATCGCTGGCAAACCGGACCCGGCCATCGGCATAACCCTCGGTGCGCCCTACAAGTGTCATGCCCTGATGAGCGAGCGCCCGGAATTCGATGGTCTTGCCGCCGTCAGCGCCGCTCACGGCGATGGTCACATGTTCGGTGCCCGGTCCGGGTGTTGCCATATCCCATTTGCCCAACACCCCCAGCCACCAGACGAAATCGCGTCCGCGATAGCGGCGCGGCGGGCGGCCATGCGGCCCGACAGACAGATAGACCTTGCGGCCCGCGCGCATCAGTTCCTCGGCGATCTGAACCCCGGACGAGCCAGCGCCGACCACCAGCACCGCGCCCTTGGGCAGTTGCGCGGGATTGCGGTAGGCATTGGAATGGATCTGTAGCGGCCCGGCCTCGGCAGGCACGACCTGCGGGATCACGGGACGTTGAAAGGGGCCGGTTGCGGCGACAAT
>PFEY01000034.1:50963-51141 GCA_002783205.1 Rhodobacteraceae bacterium CG17_big_fil_post_rev_8_21_14_2_50_63_15
GGTCTCGACGCGATAACCCGCCTGTCCCGAGAGGGCGCGCACCGCGCGCACCTCGACGCCGCAGCGGATCGGTGCGTGGATCAGTCTGGCATAGGCCTCGAAATACTCGGCCACGCGGTCCTTGGGCACGAAATCTTCGGCATCGCCGGGAAAGGCGAGCGACGGGAAGCGATCGTGC
>PFEY01000034.1:51218-57468 GCA_002783205.1 Rhodobacteraceae bacterium CG17_big_fil_post_rev_8_21_14_2_50_63_15
ATCGTTCCATGAACCGCTTCCTTTCGACCGACATGGCGCAAAGGGTAGGGGACGGACAGGGGAACGCAAACCATGATTTGATGAAGCCTTGCTTGGGGTGGCGCTAAGCCGGGTTAGGGTGCTCCTAAGCTGCCCTGAGTCGTTCTGTATTTGCCATTGTGCGCGCAGCGGTGGATGGTGCGGGGCAGGGTGCAAACAGAGGAGTCGCAGGCATGGCGCATACGCGCATACGCACATTCAACACCCGAGACACCTATCCCGAACAGAATCTCGACAATGATCTGGCGCAGGCGGTGGTGACACGGGGCGGGCGGATCGTCTGGCTGCGGGGGCAATGCCCGCAGAGTCTCGACGACGCCAGAAACATCAACAGCCACGATCCCGCCGAGCAGACCCACAAGGTGATGCAGAACATCAGGCAGTTGATCGAAGAAGCCGGCGGGCGGATGGAGCATCTGGTCAAGGTGGTGGTCTATATCACCGATGTGCGTCATCGCGAGGCGGTCTATCGGACCATGGGTGCGTATCTCAAGGGCGTGCATCCGGTGTCCACCGGGCTGGTGGTGCAGGCTTTGGCGCGGCCCGACTGGCTGGTGGAAATCGACGCGACGGCAGTGATCCCGGACGAGGCGGGACAATGACCTTTTCGCTGGTGGCGCGCTGTGCCGAGACGGGCATGTTCGGCGTGGCGATCGCGTCGTCATCGCCAGCCGTCGCCGCGCGCTGCGCCTATGCGCGCGCCGGCGTCGGGGCCGTTGCCTCGCAGAATGTGACCGATCCACGGCTTGGGCCGCTGACCCTTGATCTGATGGCCAGCGGCATGATCGCCGCTGCGGCTGTGGCCGAAGTGCAGCGGCGCGGGTCATTCATCGACTACCGGCAAGTGCTGACCGTGGATGGCAGCGGCGGAACGGCCATTCACTCGGGCCCGAGAAGTCTGGGCATCTGGACACAGGCGCAGGCCGAAAACGTGGCCTCAGGCGGCAACCTGCTGGCCAATGAGAGCGTGCCAGAGGCTATCCTGGAGGGTTTTCTGGCGTCTACTGGGCATCTGGGCGACCGGCTTGTTGCTGCGCTGCGGGCGGGGCTTGTCGCTGGCGGCGAGGTTGGGCCGGTGCATTCGGCGGGGATGATGCTGGTGGACAAGGTGCCCTGGCCGGTGGCCGATCTGCGCTGTGACTGGACCGAGGACTGTCCCATAGAGGCGCTTGCAACCGCCTGGGACATCTACAAGCCGCAGCTCGAAGCCTATATCCAGCGCGCGCTCGATCCCCGCGCGGCGCCGTCCTACGGTGTGCCCGGCGATCGTTAGGGCAGGCGGTTCCGGGTCTTGGCACCGGCCTGTGACACGGACTTGAACGCGGCCCCGATCCGGTTCAATGATTGGCGGGCGATACGAAACGGGGACGCAAGATGCTGAGGTATACCCTCAGACAGCTGGAATATTTCGTGGCGGTCGGCGAGACTGGCAGCATTGCGCGAGCCGCAGAGCGGATCAACGTGTCTTCGCCCTCGATTTCTGCGGCGATCACCCAACTTGAGAAGGAATTCGGCCTGCCGCTCTTTGTGCGCCAGCACGCGCAGGGTCTGTCGCTGACGCAAGGCGGGCGGCAGATGATCGAGCAGGCGCGGCGCGTGTTGCGCGAAGCGGCGGCGCTGATGGATATTGCGGGCGACATCTCGGGTCTTGTCCGGGGTCCGTTGTCGGTCGGCTGTCTGCTGACCTTTGCCCAGCTTGTCCTGCCCGCTCTGCGACGCGGGTTCGAGCAGCGATATCCCGAGGTCCGTCTGCGGCAATGCGAATTGAATCAGGTCGAGATCTTCAGCGCGCTGCGCCGGTCCGAGATAGATGTGGCGCTGACCTACGATCTTGATGTGCCTGCCGATCTTCAATTTACTGCCCTTCTCAGACTGCCGCCCTTTGCCTTGATGGCGATTGAGCATCCGCTTTCCGGTCGCGAAACCGTCAGCATCGACGATCTGAAGAATCACCCGATGGTGCTGCTCGATCTGCCGCTGAGTGCGGATTACTTTCTGTCGTTCTTCGATGCTGTGGCCAGCAAGCCCATGATCGCCGAGCGGACCCGCGACATGGCGGTGATGCGCAGCCTGGTGGCGAACAACTTTGGCTATTCGATCGCCAACGTACGCCCCCTGAGCGATGTTTCGCCCGATGGCAACCCGATCCGTTGCGTGCCGATCAGTGGACGCGTGCGTCCGATGCGGATGGGGCTCTTGACCGCGCAGGACGCGGATCGCGCGAATGCGGTGCGCGCCTTTATCGACTATGGCAAGGATCTGGTGCGCAACGGCCGTCTCAACCGGATCGGAGGGGAGGCGCTGGTCTGATCCAGCACAGGGCTTAGCGCCACCCTAAGCAACGCTTTTGCAGGTGCCACTTTCTGTCCGGGATGGTTTGCCTATGCTCGGAACGACACTAGCGGAGATGGAGCAGACCATGCGCGACCCACGTCATGACATCCTTTTCGAGCCGCTCAGGATCGGCCCGGTCACGGCCAAGAACCGCTTTTATCAGGTGCCGCATTGCAATGGTGGTGGCTATCGTGACCCGTCGGCCGCAGCCGAGATGCGGGGCGTGAAGGCGCAAGGGGGCTGGGGGGTGATCTTTACCGAGCAATGCGAAATCCATCACACGTCGGAGATTACGCCCTTCATCGAGCTGCGCCTGTGGGAGGACAAGGACATTCCGATGCTGGCGAAGATGGCAGGCAGGATGAAGGAATACGGCGCATTGGCGGGCATTCAACTGGCCTATTCCGGCATCAACGGACCCAATCTCTACAGCAAGGAAGTTCCGCGGGCGGTGTCTGCCATGCCGATCCGGACCTTTACCCATGATCCGGTTCAGGCCCGCGCCCTGGATCGCGAGGATATCCGCGATCTGCGGCGCTGGTTCGTTACGGCGGCCAAACGCGCGCAACATGCCGGGTTCGATCTGATCTGTCTCTACGGCGCGCATGGTTTCGGGATTTTCCAGCACTTCCTGTCGCGCGCCACCAATCAGCGGGCTGACGCCTATGGCGGCAGCCTTGAAAACCGCTCGCGCTTTGCGCGCGAGGTGATTGCCGACATGCGCGAGGCGGTGGGCGATACGATGGGGATCACGCTGCGCGTCTCGCTGGATGAGAGCATTGGCGATCTGGGGTTCTCCAACGCGGAACTGCGCGAATACATCGAGATGAACCACGATCTGCCGGATCTGTGGGATCTGGCACAGGGCACGTGGGAAGACTGTTCGGGGCCCTCGCGCTTCAAGGAGGAGGGGGCGCAGGAGGCGCTGGTGAGGGGGATCCGCGCATTGACCGACAAGCCTGTCGTCGGCGTGGGCCGATTCACCTCGCCTGATGTCATGGCAAGGATGATCCACAGTGGCACGCTTGATGCAATCGGTTGCGCGCGTCCCTCGATCGCCGATCCGTTTCTGCCCAACAAGATCGAGGAGGGTCGGAGCGAGGATATTCGCGAATGTATCGGCTGCAATATCTGCATCACCGGCGACATGACCATGTCGATCAGCCGCTGCACGCAGAACCCGACCTTCATGGAGGAATGGCGCAAGGGCTGGCACCCGGAGCGGATGAATGCCAAGGGGGACAGCGCGACTGTTCTGGTTGTCGGGGCGGGGCCTGCGGGGCTAGAGGCAACCCGTGCGCTGGCGCTGCGTGGCTATGATGTGGCCCTGGCCGAGGCGGGCCGGGTGCTTGGCGGGCGGGTGGCGCGCGAACGCCTTTTGCCGGGGTTGAGTGCCTGGGGCAGGGTGGCGGATTATCGCATCCATCAGATCCGACAGAGGCCAAATGTCGAGACCTATTTCGACAGCAAACTGGATGCGCAGAGCATTCTGGATTTCGGGTTCGAGAATGTCTGCATCGCGACCGGGGCGAGATGGCGGCGGGACGGCGTGAGCCGTCAGCATGTGGTGCCCTTTGCGATGGATGCGACCATGCCGATCTATACGCCCGATGACATCATGGAGGGCCGAAGGCCCGCCGGCACGGTGGTGATCTACGATGACGATCACTATTACATGGGCGGCGTGTTGGCAGAGTTGCTGCGGCAAGATGGCCATGAGGTCATTCTCGTGACACCATCGGCCTACCTCTCCGACTGGACGCTCAATACCCTTGAACAGCGTGCGATTCACCGGCGGTTGGCGGGGCTGGGGGTGCAGATCGTGCTCAATCGGGGCGTGGTCGGGATCAAGGCGGGGCATGTCGTGACAAATTGCATCTACACCGATGGACTGACCGAAATCGGCTGTGACGCCGTGGTGATTGTCGCCGCGCGCCGTGAAGTCAATGGCCTCTATCACGATCTCACGGCCCGGCGGGTGGAGTGGGCCGATGCGGGGATCAGATCGGTCCGGATCATCGGTGATGCCGAGGCCCCCGGTCCGATTGCCTGGGCGACCTATGCGGGCCATCGTTACGCGCGCGACCTCGACGCTGCGGATATCGGTGATGCGCTGCCGTTTCGGCGCGAGATCACGGGGTTGGCCGCGTCGTGATCACCTCCCCCGAACTCCTTGCGCGGCTGATCGCGTTCGACACCGTGAGCGCCCGGTCCAATCTGGCGCTGATCGATTGGGTCGAGGCCTATCTGCGCGCGCGGGCCTTTCGCGTGACCCGCTACACGGACCCCACCGAGGCCAAGGCCGGGCTCTTTGCCAGCATCGGCCCGGCGGGCGCGGGGATGCTCTTGTCGGCGCATAGCGATGTCGTTCCGGTGGAGGGCCAGATCTGGACGCGCGATCCCTTTCGCCTGAGCCACGAGCACGGTCGCTATTACGGGCGCGGCACAACCGACATGAAAGGGTTTCTGGCGTCGATGCTTGTTGCGGCGGACCGGGCGGCGGGGATGCGTCTGAACGAGCCGTTGAAACTGATGATTTCCTACGACGAAGAGGTCGGCTGCACCGGTATCGCCAAAATGATCGGGGCGCTGTCTGTTGGGCTTGGTCAACCGCGCGGCTGCATCGTGGGCGAACCGACGCAGATGCAGGTGGCCATCGGCCACAAGGGCAAGCGCGCCTTTCGCGCCGTCTGCACCGGGCAGTCCGGCCATTCGGCGCTGGCCCCGCATTTTGTCAATGCCCTTCATCTGGCGACCGATGTCGTGCAGGCGTTGCGCGGGCTTCAGGAGAGGCTCGCCAGAGATGGCGCGCGCGATGACGCCTATGACGTGCCTTACACAACGGTTCATGCAGGCATGATCTCGGCGGGCCATGCGCTCAACATCGTGGCGGACCGGGCGGACGTGACCTACGAATTTCGACACCTGTCCGCTGATCCGGCCGATGGGCTGGAACAGGAGATCGCAGCCCTCGCAGCCCGGATCGCGGCGGCGCATGGGCCAAGGGCCGCGATCGAGATTCTGCCACTCGCCGCCTATCCAGGGCTGGACACGGCACCGGACGCGGAGGTTGTCGCCCTGATGTGCGAGATCACAGGCGCGAGGACCACGAGGGTTGCCTTTGGCACCGAGGCGGGTTTCTTTGCCGGTCTGGGCATTCCCACCGTTGTCTGCGGTCCCGGTTCAATGGAGGGGCAGGGACACCGGCCTGATGAGTATCTCGAGGCGGATCAACTGGCCGCCTGCGACGAAATGCTGGGGCGGGTGCTGACGCGCCTGTGCTGAACTTCCGGACCGGGGGTCGCAATTTGCCAGAAGACTCCGGGCCGGGGCTGGCGGGTCTGCGGCTCCTTGCGCCCGTTCCGCGCTCATGTGTGCAGGAAGCCTGCGACGGCGGCCAGCGTCTCGGCCGGGGCCGTGTCGGGAAAGAAATGGCCTCCGGGTATCGCGCAGGCCTGCATCTGCGCGCATTTTGCGGCCCAGGTTGCGGGGACGTCGTAATGCCGCCCCATCGCACCGGATGCGCCATAGAGGATCAGCACGCGACATGCGACGCGCGCGAAGGCATCGGCTGCATCATCGGCGATATCGACGGCGAGGGTGGCCCGGTAGTCGTTGCACATGCCCCGGATCGTGTCGGGATCACGCCATGCAGCACGATAGGCATCAAGCTGTGCAGGGTCGAAATCCGCCAGCGTTGCGCTCCCCCAACCCAGCAGGCAGGACTCGAAATAGGCGTCCGGGTCGCAGGCGATCATGCGGTCCGGGAAGGGTTCGGGCTGCGCGAGAAAGAACCAGTGATAATAGGATCTGGCGACCTGCCAGTGCAGATCCGTGAGAAGCGTATGGGTCGGAACGATATCCATCAGAATGAGAG
>PFEY01000056.1:0-30794 GCA_002783205.1 Rhodobacteraceae bacterium CG17_big_fil_post_rev_8_21_14_2_50_63_15
TCTCCCGTGTTGGTCCACCTGTTCTCGGCGGTCTTTGCAAAAACCAGTTTCAGGCCAATTCAGGCTTGATTAGGTGACTCTGAAAGAACGCTAACCGATTCAGTGTTTCCCGCAAAGAAAATTTCTTTATTTTGGTTGCAAAAAATGGACCAGTTTTCTGATTGGATGATACAACGCCCACCACAAAGTCAAAAAATATCGTCTTTTCATATACTTAAATGAAAGCCCAAAATTCGGCCGGGCCAGACCGGTTCCAGACCAATTTCGGCCTTCCGCCCGCAATTCCGACAAAGCAATCCGCCGCATCGGGCCAGCATAAGGAAATTTGCGCCCGCGAGCATCTCTGCGTATAACCACTCCAGCCTCTTTGGATGAACGGCAACGTGAATGAACGATCTCATCGCCAGTCAACTCCTGTCCGGTCAATCTGTCGGCGCGACGGTGCAGGTCGTGATCGACGCCCTCTTTGCCCGGATCCGGTCCGAGGAATACCCCGCCGACACCCGCCTTCCCTCCGAACGCACGCTTGCCTCCGAGCTTGGGGTATCGCGCAACACCGTGCGAGAGGCGCTCGACGTGCTCGAACATCGCGACATCATCCGCAGGCGGGCCGGCAGCGGCAGTTTTGTCACCTACCGCTCCGTTCCGGCGCGCTCGGATCGCGAAAGCACGGTGGCCGAACGCACCAGTCCGCTCGACCATCTCGTGATGCGCGGCATCCTGGAGCCGGAAATGGTGCGCCTTGCGGTCATCAACATGACGCCGCGCGATCTGGAAGACCTGAGCGAAACCGTCTCCCGCATCGAAAGCGTGCGCAGCGACGTCTCCGACTTTGTGACCTACGAAGAAGAACTCTACCGCAAGATTGCGCAGGGCACCCGAAATCCGCTGCTCGCCTCCTGCTATGAACTGGTGATCGACGCCTGCCAGCAGAGCTTTCGTACCCCCTTGATGCGTCGCCATCTTACACCGAGGCGTATTCAGGACTACCAGCAGCGCTACAACACACTCTTCAATGCCATCGCCGCGCGTGATGTCGAAGCGGCGGTCGAATTCATCAAGCTGCACCTCGTCGAGGAACAAAAGCTGCTGTTGCAGGATAGCTAGCCTGAAAGCCCGCGCGCCGTCATCGCCATGCCGGAGACGCTCGCAACACGCTGGGTCCACAACTGACCGAGGGCCGACATTTCCGCCCGCAACAGCGCCTCATGCCGCGACAGCCAGTCCGGGATCGACCCGAATGCGACGATGCGCGCCTTGCCCTGCTGAATCGTGACCACCGGCCAGTCGCCGACCAGCGCATTCGAAATGCCAAACATCTCCTCGCCCCACCAATGCGCCGCGCCAAAGGCATGGGTGACATGCCCGACCTGCTTCATCGCCGCCAGCACCGAGCGCGTGTTGACGTTGCCCGCCTTTTCGACGGCCGCGTGCCAGATGTCGAGGATCGCCGCATATTCCCAACTGACGGCACTCCAGCTGTCGGGAAAGCGGCGGTTATACTCGGCAAAGAATACCTGCGGCTGATTGAAGAAAAACGCCTTGCGGCGCAATTTCGGATCGTCGAAATCAGGAAACTGAAAGGTCGCCCCTTCCATGAAGGCCATCGAGGTGCGCGCCACCAGCCGGTCGTAATTGTCCATCGTGCAGGACAAGAGCGCCCCGGTATAGCCCTGCCGATGGGCGTATTCGGTCATCGCATGGACCATCGGCGCATAACTTGTGCACCAGCACAGAAGATCCGGTCCGGCCTCCAGCATCGGCTGCACCAGAGCCGCGGCATCGGTCTCATCCGGGGCATAGCGGATCTCCTTGACCACCTCGATCCCCGCCGCCTTGAACGCCGCCCGGTAGGTGGCCAGCGACGGGAGGCCCAGCGCATCGGTCTGGCTGCACAACGCCACCCGGCGCAGCTCGGGACGGTTGCGCGCCAGCCAGTCCACGCCGGTCACGTTGTAGATCGGATGCAATTCGCTGGGCGCGATGAGATAGGGCGTGTCGGGCGAGAGATCGCTTGGCAAAAGCGTCGAGGTCAGCACCTTCTTTGTCGTGAGATAGTCACGCACCGGGGTCAGCGTATCGCCGCCCAGCATCATCATCAGCGCCACGTCATGCGTGCGCAGCAGATACTCGGCGCCTGCCATCGCCCGCGCGCCGTCATATCCGCAATCGTAGTCGTGAATGCGGATCGGATAACGCCGCCCCTGAATCAGCACGCCACCCGAGCGGTTCAGCCAATCCTCCCAGATGCGACAGCCGTTGAGGCCCGGCAACCCCCAGGATTGCACCGGGCCGCTCAACGGCGCGAGAAACCCGATATTGATCGGCTTTGCCATGCCGACGCTCATCCGCGGCAGGATGCTTGTAACCGCCAGTTTGTGGGCAAAGCTCGAACTCATCATGACGCCTGATCTAGCAGCAAATTCCGCGAAAGGCAGCGTGAATCCGCGAGACCGGCAGAAAATTAGTTTCACAATATGAAAATCGGTTGACAGATTGGTCTGTCAAATGACTATCTGGACCGGACCAATTTAGAACCAGAGCGTCGATCTGGTCCTGCCATAAAGGGAGAACGACATGACCAAGAAACGTGTAGCGATCATCGGCGCCGGGCCATCGGGCCTTGCGCAATTACGCGCCTTTCAGTCCGCCGCACAAAAGGGCGAGGACATCCCCGAAATCGTCTGCTTCGAGAAACAGGCCAACTGGGGCGGGCTGTGGAACTACACCTGGCGCACCGGACTGGATGAGAACGGCGAGCCGGTGCATTGCTCGATGTATCGCTATCTCTGGTCGAACGGTCCCAAGGAGGGGCTGGAGTTTGCCGACTACTCCTTCGAGGAACATTTCGGCAAGCAGATCGCCTCCTACCCGCCGCGCGCCGTGCTCTTCGACTATATCGAAGGCCGGGTGATCAAGGCCGGGGTGCGCGACTGGATCCGCTTCAATTCCGTGGTTCGCGGGGTTGCATATGACGACAAGAGCGGTCTGTTCAGCGTGACGGTGCATGATCACGCCAAGGATCGCACCTATACCGAGGAATTCGATCATGTGATCGTCGCCTCGGGCCACTTCTCGACCCCGAACGTTCCGTTCTACGAAGGTTTCGACACGTTCAACGGGCGCGTCCTGCACGCCCATGATTTCCGCGACGCGCGCGAATTCAAGGACAAGGACATCCTCATTCTCGGCTCCTCCTACTCGGCCGAGGATATCGGCTCGCAATGCTGGAAATACGGCTGCAAATCCGTCACCGTCGCCTATCGCACCGCGCCGATGGGCTTTGCCTGGCCCTCGAACTGGAAAGAGGTGCCCGCGCTGGTGCGCGTCGAGGGCAAGACCGCCTATTTCAAGGACGGAACGAGCCGCGAGGTCGATGCCATCATCCTGTGCACCGGCTACAAGCATTTCTTCAACTTCCTGCCCGACGACCTGCGTCTCAAGACCACCAACCGGCTGGCCACAAACGATCTCTACAAGGGCGTCGTCTGGATCAACAATCCCCGGCTCTTCTACCTCGGGATGCAGGATCAGTGGTTCACCTTCAACATGTTCGACGCGCAGGCCTGGTGGGTGCGCGACGTGATTCTCGGCAAGATCGCGCTTCCCGACCGCGCGACGATGCTCGCCGATGTCAAGGAACGCCAAGAGCGTGAGGACGCTGGCACGGATGCCAAATACGCGATCAAGTATCAGGGCGATTATGTTCAGGAGCTTATCGACGAGACCGACTATCCCAGTTTCGACGTCAACGGGGCGTGCGAGGCCTTCTACGAGTGGAAATATCACAAGGTCAAGGACATCATGGGATTCCGCAACAATTCCTACAAATCGGTCATCACCGGCACGATGGCCCCGGTGCATCACACGCCGTGGAAGGACGCGCTCGACGATTCGATGGCGGTCTATCTGCGCAACTGACATCACGCTCCAGGCCTGCCGCCCGCATCCCTTGCGGAGATCGGCGGCAGGCCTGAATTGACCGCCGTTCTCGCCGCTGGCCAATCAGCTCAGGCTAGATCAGACCTCGCATGAAGGCCGCGCGCTTCCAGCCGCGCAATGCATCGCCGCCATAGGGTCGCTCGAGCAGGAGACGCTGCAATTCCAGCGCATCCTGCTGCGGGATCTGATCGGTGATCATCTGAATATCCTGAATGACGAACATGCCGCGATAGAGGCCGTCGAGTTTCACGATCGGCAGGCCCATGATCAAAAGGGTGGACGCGTTCTGGTGAATCTGGCTGCCGGACATGTAAACTTCGGTCAGTTCCGACACGATCACCTTGCGGACGAAATCCTGATCCAGCCTTTCGCCGGGCTTGAGATCGGACCCGGCAATCTCGAGGATCCCCCGCACGTCGCGCGCCGGAATGCGGTCGGCAAGCGCCGCGTCCTCAAGCCGCAGCGACACATCCTCGGGGAATTCCGTTGCGCGCAGGACATAACTCTCCCGCAGCCTGTCGATGATCTTGCGCGCCGAGAACCGCCGCCATCCGGTCAGCGCCGAGACCCGCGCATTGCGGATCGCCTGATCGACAAAGGCGTCGTCCTGCCGGAGTTGCGTCAGATATTCGTTCGTGCCGTAGAGCGTTCTGAACTCGGAGGGCGCAGAGACACAGCGCTTGAGCGTCGTCGACAGCTTTTGTTCGCCCCCCCGGATCACGCGCGGCCGCACATCGGAATTGCGGTAGGCGCTCCAGAATCCACGGAATCTCGAATGGCGCAGGATCCTGTTCGAGACAGCAATGCAGAATGACCCTAGGTGATGGCTGATCTCGTAATTCTCGGTGCTGCCCAGAACCTCGATCTCCGATGCCATGAGGTCAGAGATGAATGTGTCGATCCTGTCGGAGACGCAGAACACGCTGTCATTGACCATCAGCAGGCGCGGGCAGGCCTCGTGCCAGCCACGCTTGTAGAGATGCAGGAACCCCGCCTTGTAGCTTCCGAAATCCCGCCCGAAGTTGACCCTTTCGATGTAGCAATCACAGTGCAGGCGCAGGGACTCGGGATCGTCCAGTCTTTGCGTGTTGATCGCGATGACATAACAGCCGAAACTCTTCAGAGCCTGAACGAGACGCACAGTGTCCGGCCGCAACCGGCCCTTCTGATAGAGCGCGAGAATCGCGATCGGCCGCCCGTCATACACGGCCTCCCAGTGACAGGTCGGCGTCTTGCCCCAGGCCCGGATGCCCCGCCAGGCCGAGGTGAGTGACAGCACCATATAAAGAAACGGATAGGCAACGCGGGTGATGACGATCTCGAAGAAGCGAAAGACGGCGGTCATGCCTCGACACTCCGGCGCACTGCGTGAACCCTTTCCCGCGCGACGGCCCACAACGCCTCGTCCGCCCGGTTTCGATCCAGCAGGAACCGCCGCAGCCGGGGATCTTTGAAAACATCCCTGTCAAAGCGGTAGGGGCTGACATTGCTGTGCTCCGATGCACCTTCGGACATCGGAAAGAGACCGGACAATCCGGCCGCCACATCGTTCGAGAAGATCACCGCATCGAATGTGTCAAGCGCTGCGGCATAGGAGACCTCCGGCCGTGCAAACTCGGGGCCGACAACGTAGCGGGCCTGGCAATTCAGGAACAGACCCGCATGTGCCTCGATGTTCTGCATGACGACCCTCGGATCGTTGTTGTCGGACGTGGCAATCCGGTGGTGGATCTGCTGAATCGCCGGCGGATGCCCCTTGAAAAAGGTCTCGCCGCGATGGCCGATCTCGATCAGCCAGTTGTAGTGAGAGACGACCTGCTCGATCGGCTCCCGAAGCGCCGTGATCCAGCGCGCCGAAACCCCGATCTTCGTCAACCTGTCGCGAAACTTCGGGGCCGGAACGTGGCCGGCAACCCAGCCCATCTGACGAACGGATTGCCGCAGGGCGACAGGATCGTCGATCATCGCCTGAACGTGGTCCTGCCCTGCTCCGAGCGATTTGAAAAGAAACGCATTGATCGCGGTTCCGGCGGTCTTTGGCACGTGAACATGCGCGATGAGTTGGTTCAATTCGTTCACTGGATGTCCTCAGGACGGGTGTTCAGGTTCACACGTCTCTTGTCTTTCAGCCTCGCCCGGCGGCCAGTTCATCGTCATCCGGCAGGATCTTGGCGTCCAATCGGTTTGCCAGAAAATCGGCCAACCTGACCGGAATGAGAGCACTCAGACGGGCCAGTGCCACCAGCGTCAGGGGAAAGGCAATCGAACCCTTGCCGGCCTCCAGCCCCCGGATCACGATCCCGGCCGCCTTTTGTGGCGACATCCGGAACGGCGTTGGGCCAAGATGGCGCTCGGTCATCGGCGTTTCGACAAATCCCGGCACGATGAGGGTCACGCCTAAGCCGCTGCCCCGGCACCTGCGTCGGAGCGCCACCGCATAGCCCTGCAATGCCGCCTTGGTGGCCGAGTAACTGAGCAGGCACCCCTGTGGCGACAGGGCTGCGAGCGAGGACACGATGGCCACCCGGCCCTGCCTACGCTCCAGCATCCCCGGCAGCACCGCCTGAATCGCGGCAATCGTGCCGGTCAGATTTACATCGACGACCCTCGACAGTTGCGCGTCGGCTTCGATGCCGTTCTCGTTGCCGCATTTGACCCCGGCTCCGGCAATGATGAGATCTACCGGTTGCACCCTGTCAAACGTCGCGATGATGTCAGCAACCGCGCCATGATCCTCGATCGGCACGGCCGCAACTTCGGCCTTGGCACCAGCACCGATCGCGATCTTCCGGGCCTGCGCAAGCCTGTCCTGATCGCGTCCGAGAAGAAGCATCGTCCGGCCCGGCTGTGCGAGTCCGGCGACAAGCGCGGAGCCAAACCCACCACTTGCGCCGGTCACGATGATGTTGCGAAAATCGCTCATGCGCAGATACGCTCCGCGAGCGTCGCGGCACCGATCCGGAGTCCGCTGCCATTGAACGCGCCGGGAACATGATACCGGGCGAGAACAAAATCGTGAAACCGGCTTGCGATGACAGGATCAGGCGGGGTTCTCTTTCTCCAGAAGCGATCAATCGAACCCGGACTTGTCAGGCCAGGCAGGTCAAAGACGGCAGAGCCGAGCGTGAGGCAGGGAATGCCTCTCAGTATGGCCTGCAAGCCGACGCTGCTGTTGATCGTGATGACACCTTGCGAAACGTCCAGCAGCCGCTGCAAAACGCCGCGTTCAAGATAGATGACGCGATCCTCGATCCCCAGCGACAGGCAAGCCGAACTGATGATCTGTTGCCAAGGGGTCAGGCCACTGTCGAGCGGATGACGCTTCACGATCAGAAGTGCATCCTTCGGTGCTTGTCTGGCAAAGCTGCGCAGAACGCGGTCCAGATGCTCGCGCAGATTAAGCCCGCCACCATGATCCCTGATCTGGAAATCTGATTCGAGTTGCAGGGGAAACAGAAAGACGGGTCGCCCATCGGCATCTTCGATGCGCCTGAGATCTCGCGTCGAGCCAAGCAGAGATCGCGGCCGCAACAGCAGCTTGCGCACCCAGCCGGCATATTCGCGATGCGGCGGGTCGATGCTGTGGCGGACGTAATGTCGATTGTAGCATCGGCCAAACATCATGCCCGCCGTGTGATACGCGACATCGAGAGCGGCATATCTGAGGAAAGTGGAGGGCACCATGGCAGGCGCAATCGGCGCTTCGTGTTGCTCCGAGGGGCGAAAGGTCCTTGGAATGATCGAAGCCGATCCCATCCCGTTCGGCTCGACAAGGATCCAGCCTGGACGAATAAGGCCATGCTCGATGATATGAAACCGCGGCCGGACCGGCAGCCGCTTTGCAACGGCGAGCGTCTCGCGATGATAAAAGCGGCCGTCCCCCAACATGACAATATCCGTCGGCCGCTCTGTGCTTAAAAATTGTTCGATCCATTTGCAAAATGCGTCTTTGGCAACAGCACAGCGTATGAAACGGCCCGCGCGGCGCGACCAATAGAGCCGATCACCGGGACAAAAACCGAGCCTCGTGACGCTTGCCCCCCTGGCCCGCAACGCAATTCCAAGTTCTTTGAAGAAGAGTGACGACGGCCCCTGAAGGAGCAGCACCCGTGTTTCTTCGCTAAAGGATGCAATCTTGCCTTCGATCATAAACCCATCCACTAGAAATTCTGTTTTCACATGCAATGGTTGCATGACACTTTACATACATCCCGATTTAGGAGAACTCTAGTGGGAATGAGGAGAACGCGTCTGGTGGCTCAAGAGAACGTCAATCTGAAGCTCACGCCGCGGCCGGTTTCGCTCAAAGGGTCCGGCGAAATGGTGACACAGGCGGACCTGGCGGTGCGGCTACGTCCGCGCCATGGCCTTGTTTTCCTGGGTTTTGCGCTCCTTGTCGTGCTGCCGGTCGGGCTCGCGGCGGCGTATCTCTTCGGGATGGCAACCGATCAATATCAGTCGCGGGCGGGATTTTCCGTTCGCTCCGAAGAGTTCCGCAACCCTCTCGACGCGCTGAGTGCCTTCACGGATGCTAGTGGAAGTTCGAGCACGGCGTCCGACAGCGAGATCATCTATGATTTCATTCAATCCCAGACTCTGATCGAGATCCTTGATCGCGACCTCGGTCTGCGCACCCTCTTTGCAGCGCGACCGACAGGCTATCGGATCCTTCCCAAGGATATCGTTTTCGGCCTGAGTCCTGACGCCTCGATAGAGGATATCGAAGACTACTGGTCGCGCATGGTCACGGTGTCGCGCGATCCCGGCACCGGCATCATCGACATCGAGGTCAGGGCCTTCTCGCCCAAGGACGCACAAGACATTGCCGGCGCCATCGTCGAAGCAAGCTCGAACCTGGTCAACGAACTCAGCCGGATAGCCCAGAATGACGCGATCCGGTTCGCTCAAAGCGATGTCGCCGTCGCCGAAGCCCGACTTGCGGACATGCGGCGGCGCGTTCGGGAGTTTCGGGTCACCAATCAGATCATCGATCCCGGATCCGATGCCAACAGCCAGTCCAGCGTCCTTGCCGAACTGCATTCCGTCCTGGCAAAGACCCTGATCCGGCGCGGCAACCTCGAAGCCTATACGGATGCAACGGATACCCGCCTCAGTGATCTCGCTCGCCAGATCGGCGTCATTCGTGACCAGATCGAAAAAGAGCGCGCGGTGAACGCCAAACACAAGGTCGGCGGCGCGTCGCTGTCCGACGTGATCGGCAAATACGAAGAATTGCTGGTCGATCTCAAGTTCTCCGAAAACGCCTATGTCGCTGCCCTTGGCGCAGCAGAACAGGCGCGCGCAGAAGCCAGACGCCAGAGCCGTTATGCTGCGGTGCATATCAAGCCCACCCGCGCGCAAGAGAGTCTCTACCCGCAGCGCTGGTTGCTGCTGAGCGTCATTCTCGTCGCCGCGCTTTCGATCTGGTCGATCCTTTCCCTCATCTACTACAACATTCGCGACAGGGCCTGACCCCGGTGATCAGCTTGCGCAATGTCAGCAAGTCCTATCGCGTGAAGGGTGGCAGGTGCCACGTGCTTCGCAACTTGACCTTCACCTTTCCCCGCTACAGCAATGTTGCGATCATCGGGCGCAACGGGGCGGGAAAATCCACGCTTCTGCGGATGATCAGCGGGATCATCCGCCCCGATTGTGGCAGCATCCTTCGGATTGGCCGCGTCAGTTGGCCGCTCGGATTTGCAGGTGGCCTGCATCCAGCCCTGACCGGGCGCCAGAATGCCCGTTTCATCGCGCGGGTCTATGGCGCGGATACCGATGCGATGATCGCCTTCGTCGAGGATTTTGCCGAACTTGGCGCGTTTCTCGACATGCCGATCGAAAAATACTCGACCGGGATGCGCGCGCGTCTTGCCTTCGCCGTCTCCATGGCCGCGGACTTCGACTGTTACCTCGTCGATGAGATCACGGCGGTGGGCGATACGGCCTTTCGTGACAAATGCAGGGCGGTTTTCAACTCCAAACTGAGCAATTCCCAAATGATCATGGTGTCCCATTCAGAGCAGACCTTGAGAGACTACTGTTCTTGCGGGCTCCTGCTGGAAAACGGACAAGCCTGGTTCTATGACGATCTCGATGCCGCTCTGCGGGCGTATCGGGACGGTGTGTAAGCCGTTTGATCGGTGACACGTCTCAAGATGCCCATTTTTCAGAAATCGCTTCCCAGTGCGCAGCTCTATCTCGCGTGGTCGATGCGGGACGCTCTCGCGCAAGGCCGGATCGAGCGCCTGTCCCAAACGGTTTATCGACACGCCTCCACGCTCATCGTCATCCGCCACTTGTCGGGACGTCGCGCTCTGCCACGGCATGACAGGCTCATCTATGTCATTGACGACGATTGGCGCGCAGGGATCGGGGATCGCAGCCTTCCCGCGTCCTACCGGATCAAACTCGCTCTGCGCGAGGCGCTTGCCGCGCATCGGATCGAGGCGCGTGCCGACGTCATTCTTGCGGCCTCCGATGTCCTTGCAGCCCGCTATCGCGCCCGTTTCCCGGACAAGAGCATTGCCGTTCTCGAACCCGCCTGGCCAAAGGCCGCGAGCCTTCTGGCCCGCGAAAGACCGATTCATCTCGCATGTCTTTCGGCAGCAACACATCGGCGGGATTTCAGCTTTCTGCAACCGGTGCTCAGCGACCTGCTGACTCGCCGAGGGGTTCGGTTGACCGTCAGCGCGAACGCACCTGTGCCCCGCGCCTGGCGACACCACGAAAGGGTTGACGTCGTGCCTGCGATGGACTGGACGGGGTATGCCGCCTGGCGTGTGGGGAAATCCTTTGACATCGGACTCTATCCGACCTGCCGCGCGCCGTTCAACGCAGCGCGCTCTCGCAACAAGCTGCTGGAATTCGACCAGTTCGGGGCGGCGCTGCTCTGCTCGGACAGTTGGGGGCCGGGGCGGCGCGCAGCGACCGAGGAGCGGTGTCTTGCCCTGCCCGATCGGCAGGGTGACTGGGCCCGGACGCTGACAATGCTCATCGACCGACCCGGATACGCAACCTCGTTTGCCAAGCGCAACCGAGAGGCCTTGCTTGGCGAAGATCCGCTGTCCCGACAACGCAGGATCTGGGAGGCGGTCTTGACGCGAGACAATTCCAGTCCGTATTCTACCCAAACAAGAGCTAAATCTTGATAATGCTTCTCTTGATTGTATCTTGCGACGAAAAGCCGATATTACAGGATGCATGGCACAAAGGAACGGGACGATGCGCAACAAGGTCGTAATCGTCGGCTATGGGGCCCGACTGCCCGGCACCGAGTCTCTGGAGGACGTGTGGCGTGTGTTTCTGCATGGCCGTTCGACGATCTCCGAAATTCCCGCAACGCGATGGTCGGCCTCGCGCTTTCTGCATCCGGAACACCAACAGGCAGGCCGAACTTACACGCGGGCCGCAGGTGTCCTGGAAAACCCGTTCGGATTTGACGCGGATTACTTCCGGATCTCGCGCCGCGAAGCCGAACAGATGGATCCGCAGCAGAGATTGCTGCTGGAAACAACCGCACACGCCTTCGATCACGCAGGGATCGATCCCGCCGCGCTTGACGGTAGCCGAACAGGCGTCTTTGTGGGCGCGTCCGCCTCCGACCACTCGACGAGCGTTCAAGACCGCCCCGATCTGATCGGACCGCATTTCATGCTCGGCAATACCCTGTCGATCCTGTCAAACCGGCTGTCCTACATGTGGGATTTCCGCGGCCCGAGCCTGACGGTGGACACCGCCTGTTCGTCGGCGCTCGTTGCCCTTGACCTTGCCCGCTCGGCGATCGAACGCGGTGAAATCGACACAGCGGTCGTCGCTGGCGTGAATCTGTTGCTGTCTCCGATCCCGTTTGTCGGATTCTCACAGGCCCTGATGTTGTCAACGCGCGGCATCTGTGCGCCCTTTTCGGCCGAGGCGGACGGCTATGTCCGCTCGGAGGGCGCTGTCGTCTTTGTTCTGCAAAGACAATCCCTTGCCCGAAAGAATGGAATCCGGATCCGCTCTGCACTGGTGGCAACCGCGGTAAACGCCGATGGAAAGACGTCCGGCCTGCCCCTGCCTTCGGGCGAACGCCAAGGCGAACTGATCACGAGCATCATCGAAAGATTTGGCATCAATCCGGATGATCTGGCGTTCATCGAAGCGCACGGAACCGGCACACCGGTCGGCGATCCCCGCGAAGCCTGGGCAATCGGC
This sequence comes from Rhodobacteraceae bacterium CG17_big_fil_post_rev_8_21_14_2_50_63_15, assembly GCA_002783205.1. Taxonomy (GTDB): domain Bacteria; phylum Pseudomonadota; class Alphaproteobacteria; order Rhodobacterales; family Rhodobacteraceae; genus Roseovarius. The sequence goes on from PFEY01000056.1 coordinate 12,136, forward strand.
ACCGCCTATGGTCGGCACCGCAACAAACCCCTGCCGATCAGTTCGGCCAAGGCCAATTTCGGCCATCTCGAACCCGCCGCAGGGCTCGTCGGGCTTCTCAAGGCGCAATTGTGCCTCGAACACGGTTTCATCCCGATGATGCCCCACGCCCGCAACCCCAACCCCCAGATTGATTTTGAAGGTCTCAATCTTCGCCTGCCTGGGACGGGCGAGTGGCTTCGGGCCCGCGACGGCGGATGGTGCGCCGCGATCAATGCGTTTGGATTTGGGGGCGCAAATGCCCATGCCGTCCTGCGTCAGGTCGCGCAACGGCCAGCACCCGGAAAATCCACCGCGTTTCCACCATCACTCTTGATCTCCGCAGCGAGCGCGGCAAGCCTGAAGACGCTGGCAACGGCCTGGAAGGATCTGGCGGCCAGCGGCGAGACGCATGGTCTTGCCGCGAGGGTCGCAACCGCGAACAGACGCCTCGCCCGCCACCCCTATCGCATCTGCCTCGACGCGGGATCAGCCAGCCGCCTTGATACCTCCATCGCAGCATGGCTGGGCAGCGAGGGCACCCCGACCCGCGCCGCCGGCAGCGACCTGCCGGTCGGCTTCTTGTTTTCCGGCAATGGCACCGCCTGGGCAGGCATGGCACGCGACATCTTCGACGCCGATACGCAGTTCACGACCCGCTTCAAGGAGGCGGCAGCGGCGTTCCACGACCTCGGTCTGGCCGATGTCGAGGCGCTGCTTTTCAATCATGACCTCGCCTCGCGGCTGGACCGTGCCGAGATTGCACAACCCTTGATCTTCTGCTTGCAGGTCGCTCTGGCACATGCCTTGTCTGCGCAGGGCGTCAGACCCGCCGCCACCTTGGGTCATTCGGTGGGCGAATGTTCGGCAGCGGTCGTCGCCGGGCGGCTGGATCTGCGTGAGGCCGCACGGATCGTCGCAAATCGATGCGCCGCCTTTGACCCGCTCTATCGCGCGGGCGGGATGGCGGCCCTCAATGCCAGCATCGACGAGACCGCACGGCTGATTGCGGATCTCGGAGTGCCGGTTGACATTGCTGCCGAAAACGCGCGGCACAATGTAACCGTCAGCGGCGCAAACGATGCCATAGAGGCGGTGCTGAGGGGCGCCAGGGCGCGTCGCATCTCCGGGTTGAGGCTGGACATTGCCTATCCCTATCACAGCAATCTCGTTGACCGTGTCAGCGCTGATCTGATCGAGAGACTTGGCCCAGTCGATCAAACATTCTCCACCATCGGATTCTTCTCCGGTTGGTTGGGGAAGAAAGCCGATGACGTCGCCCTCGACGAAACCTACTGGCACGCCAACGCGCGCAGGATGGTCGCGTTTCGCAGCGCCGTGACCGCCATGGCCGAGGACGGAATCGGCGTCTTTCTCGAAATTTCACCCCGAACGGCCCTGGTGGGAAACATCCGCGACACGCTGGCCCAAACCGGTCGACCACATGCCGTGCTTGCGTCACTCAGAAAGGTCGCCAACCGCGAGGCGACCCCAAGGGCCATCGCGCGCGCCATTGCGAGTGCTGGCGGCAGGGTTGACGAAGACACGCTGCTTGGCCGGCGCAGGACACACAGCGCCCCGGTCCCGGACTACCCGTTTCAGCATGAGAGCTTGAATTTGAAACCAGCGGCGGAATTGTCCGCTCAACCGTCCGCGGCGGCAGAGCACGAATTGCTGGGGCGGCGAACCACGACCGAGGATTGGGTCTGGATCGGAAGTGTCTCCCGGACAAGATTGCCCTGGCTCGCGGACCACAAGGTAAGGGGCGAAGTGGTCCTTCCCGCCATGGCGATGCTCGACATTTTCCGGCACGCAGCGCTTGAAATTGTTGGCGGCCCGGATTTCGAATTGCGTGACATCGCCTTTCTGAAACCGGTCGTGCTTGATCATGATCACGCGCTTGCAACGCGGATGTCCTATGATCCGCTCACCCGCTTGCTCACCCTGGCGATCGGTGTCGGCACCACATTCGACAAGGTTGCCGAGGCGTCGCTGCGTTCCGGTGTCCAGACTTTGACTGAAACGATTGAGATGACCAGGGCGACCATGGCCCCCGGACTCTATGAGAGCCTTGCCATGGCGGGACTCAGCTATGGCGCGCACTTCGCCCGTCTGTCTGGCGTTGCAAGATCGACCGGAACCGAGGTCGATGTCACCCTCGACGACCACCCGGATCCAAGCCCGACTGCGGCGCGCATCTGCCGGTCGGATGCCGCGCTGCACGGTCTCGCCCTTCTTTTCCAGGCAGACAGCTTGCGTGTTCCCTACCGTATTGGCCGCGCGCGGTTTGCGCAGGGCGGAGAGATTATGGCCGCACGCCTGACGTCGAATCCAGACGCGTCGGTCAGTTTCTCGGTCAGGGCGGTTGATGCTTCAAATTCGGTCGTTCTGTTGCTTGACGATCTCTTGCTCGCATCGCTGCCGGATACAAAGGGCAAGTTCCAGACCACCCTTGACGAGATCCAAGTTCCCGCTCGCATGTCCGGGGCAGGACGGATCCGCGCGTTAAAGCGATCTCCCGACATCGCAAAGGAAACCCGGTCGAACGATCTCGATGTGCTGCGAACAGCACTCGCCGGGCGCCTCGCCTGGGATCTGGCGCTTGGCGATCCCCAGCGACAGGACGAGACACGCAGGCGCTTTGCAATCAGTTGGTTGAAGGAGCGCAACCTCGTCGAGAGCAGCGGCCAACGCGTGATCGCCCGTGGCAACTGTCCCTGGCCATCCCTCGATGAGCTGATCGTCCTTCTGACCCATAGCATTGGTCACGCCTCTGATGAACTGGCAAGCATCCTGCTGGCGGCGGTGGCCGGCGATTCGGCACACCGGCGCCCTCTGTCCCGCGCGCGACGCCTGGCGACACGGATCCTCGAGGACAGCGATACCATCCCGGGCCGTGTGCTGCTGGCGGGGGATCTCGATACCGGGATCGTTCAGGCGGCGCTCAACGCCGGGCACCATGTGACCATCGCCGCCGGAGATGATTCGACACTCAGGCAAATCACCTCGCGTCTGGAAAAGAGAAACGGCTTTGCGATCGCAACCTTCCAGTCCCTGAGCGATGCAGAACCCTTTGATCTTGCGCTCGGCATTTCAGCGCTCAGCCTGAAACAGGCAGATATCGGCCGCTTCTCCGCACTCTGTCGATCTGCCGGCGAAATCTGCCTGATCGACGAAGTTCCAGACGCCTTCTCGATCCTCAGCTATCGATACGAAAGACACGCGGACTTTGCCGCCGCCCTCAGACTGTTTGGACCCCTTGAGAGCGAACCCGTCACCGGGGACGCGGCGCTGATCGTCCATCATGGCCGCCCCGACCACAGCCTGAAAAGCGACCCCGACTGGTCGGCTCAGGTCGTTGGAACCTGTGCATTCGCGCAGGATCTCAGAACCTGCCTTGGACCAGAAAGCGGCACGGTCCGGCTGATCGTTTTGCCGTCCGACGCCACATCCTTTGACCGGTTCAAGGCCATGCGCAGCGGCGATGACGCGCAAACCACCTGGATCATATCGCGCAACGCGCAAGACGTCGGTGAATTGACGGGCCTGCGCCGCGTGGTCCGAAACGAAACCCAACGTGACATCCGGGTCGCGAGTGTTGACCCCGACGTGACCCCCCAAGAGGTCATCGCCGCCCTCGCAAACAGCCGCGAGCAAGAGATCATCATCGACCACTCCGGTGGTCGCGGCATCCGCCTTGCCCCGGTCCCTGAGGCCGCGCGCGCAGATTCGCAGAGACGATCGCTGCTGCTCCCCGGTCACGCCGGACAAGGTGGCACGCCTCGATGGGTCAGCCAGCCCCGCGTCACGCCAGGCGATGGCGAGATCGAGATCAAGGTCGAAGCCTCCGGGTTGAATTTCCGCGACATCATGCTGGCAAGCGGCGCCCTGCCAGAAGACGCCTTTCTGGGCGGCTATGCCGGGCTCAGTCTGGGCATCGAATGCGCGGGCACGGTTGTCCGCCGCGGCCCGCACACGCGCCATGCCATAGGCGACAGGATCACCACGTTTGCCGCCGGTGGCTTTGCAAGCCATGTCACGGTTCCCCAAGACCTGTCCTTCGGCCTTCCACCAGAGATGTCGGCCTGTGCCGGCGCGACGCTGCCGGTGGCCTTTCTGACCGCCGATTACGCCTTGCGGGACTGTGCGCGGCTCGAGGACGGCGAAACGGTTCTCATCCACGGCGGTGCGGGCGGGGTCGGTCTTGCCGCGATTCAGATTGCGCACGCCATGGGCCTGCGCGTGATCGCCACGGCGGGATCACCGGAAAAACGAAGGCTGCTGCACGCCTTGGGCGTCGATCATGTCTTTGACAGCCGATCACTTGCCTTTGCCGATCTCGTGCGCCGGGCGACGGACGGGCGTGGCGTCGATGCCGTGATCAACGCGCTGTCGGGCCAGTTCCTTGTGGCCAGCCTTGAATGCCTCGCCCCCTTCGGCCGCTTTGTCGAGCTTGGAAAGCGCGATTTTTTCGCCAACACGCCACTTGGATTGCGGGCGATGCGCCAAAACATCGCCTTTTTCGCAGTCGATGCCGATCAACTGATCCGAGAGCGCCCAGCCATCGCCAGACGTGTCCTCGAACGCCTTTCGGACGCCTTTCTTGCGGGCCGATTGACCCCCCTGCCGCAATCGGTCTTTCCCGCCACGGACATCAAGAGCGCCCTGGACCGGATGCGCCGCGCCGAACATATCGGAAAGATTGTCGTCACTGCCCCCGATGAGCGGTCCGATCTGGCTCCGGAGCATCCCGATTACCGTGGGACATGGCTCATCACCGGTGGCACGCGCGGATTTGGTCTGGCGACGGCCAGATGGCTTGCCGCAAGGGGGGCCGGATCCCTCTGGCTCATCAGCCGATCCGGCCGGATTGATGCGACCGACCGCGCCGGGCTTGAGCGGAGTGGAGCGACGGTGCACACGATTGCGCTCGACATCACGGATGCAGCCGCCGTTGACCGTCTGATCGAGACCATAACCGCTAAGGATCAACGTCTTGACGGCATCGTGCACGCCGCCATGGTGCTCGATGATGCCCCAGTCGCAGAGATCGACCGGGCGCGCCTTGAGGCCGTGATGCGCCCCAAGATAGGGGGTGCGCGCCTTCTCGACCACGCCACCCGCGGCCAGAACCTTGCGCATTTCTGGCTCTACAGCTCGGTCGCTGTCCGGTTCGGCAATCCGGGTCAGGCCGCCTATGTCGCTGCAAACGGGGCGCTCGAGGATCTGGCCCGCCACCGCAAGGCACAAGGTTTGCCGGCCCTCGCGATCGCGTGGCCACCGATCCGCGATGCCGGCTATCTGCGGACCCAGACCAACCTCAAGGACCGCATCGAAGCAAGCGGAATGCCCGCGCTCGCGGCGCTGGACGCTCTTGATCTTCTTGACAAGGCGCTGTGCAACGATCCCGAACGTGCGACGCTCACCATCGCGCCCGCGGACTGGAGCCGCCTTGCCAGATCAGTGCCGGTCTTGCAGGACTCTCTGTTCGAACTGATGCAACGCGACAGCGGACCAGGCGCAGAAGAAGCGATCGACATCAGGACACTGGTCATTCGCCACGGAGCCGAGGAGGCGCAACGCAGGATCATTGCGATTCTGCTGGAGGAGTTCGCGGTGCTGCTCCGGCTTCCCAAAGAGAGGCTCGACGCGAACCTGACCTTGGGGGAAATCGGCTTTGACAGCCTGCTTGCCACTCAATTGCGCCTGACCATCGAGGAACGGTTGGGACAGACCCTTTCGCCCAACCTCCTTTCCGATGCCATGACCTTCGCCGGATTGGCAAAACTTCTGGTCGCGGGCGTCACGGACCCTCACGCCAGCGCGCCTTCCGCCGTCGCGATGATGGAAAGCCACCTGTCCGATCCCGAAATCATCCTCAGGGTGCGGAGCAGGATGGCCAATGCACAAGCCGAGATCCTGTCATGACCGCGCGCGATCCGGCAAAGATATTCGAGCGTTTGCGCGAAACCCATAGCCAACTCGAGACCGGCATCCTGCCTGAAAGCCCGGAGTCGTCGTGGTCTCCTGCGCGATTTACCGACCTTGACGGGCACGAGCGCATCAGGCTCGCAAAAGATGCGGCCAGAAGCCTCGGCGTCCCGTCGCCGTTTTTCCGCAGCATCGAGGAAACCGCCGGCACAGAGGTCAGGATTGCAGGCCGGACCGTCACCAATTTTGCCTCATATGACTATCTGTCGATCAACCAGTCCGATGGGCTGGCGACGGCGGTTCACGAGGCGGCAATCAGATGGGGTGTATCGGCGACAGCGTCGCGACTGGTCGGCGGTGAGCATCTCTATCATCGCGATCTCGAACAGGCTCTTGCAGACTTTCTTGGCACCGAAGATGCGGTCACTTTTGTCTCTGGGTATCTCACGAATTGTTCGGCGATCCAGACACTTGTGGGGCAGGGCGATCTCGTGCTGGTCGATGCCCGCGCGCATAACTCGATCTATGAGGGCATTCGGATCTCCGGGGCCGCGCATCTCAGCTTCCCACACAATGACTGGGATTGGGTTGACCGCCACCTCGCCGCAAACCGCGGGCTTTTCCGCCACGTCCTGATCGCGATCGAGGGGCTCTATTCCATGGACGGCGATCTGCCGGATCTTCACCGCTTCGTTGAGATCAAGGACCGATACGGTGCCTGGCTTCTGGTTGATGAGGCACACTCGCTTGGCGTTCTTGGCAAGACCGGTCGCGGCATATGCGAGCAACAGCGCGTGCCACCCGACAAGATCGACGTGCGGATGGGCACCCTATCCAAGACCTTGTGCTCCTGCGGCGGATTCCTCGCCGGAACGCGCGAACTTGGCGAATTGCTGCGCTACACCGCACCGGGATTCATTTATTCGGTCGGCCTGCCGGCGACGGGTGCCGCTGCGGCCAGCCATGCACTCAAAGTTCTGATCCGCGAACCCGAGCGCGTGGAACGCCTGCGCGAACTTTGCGAATTCTTCAAGGGTCTGGCCGGTCAACTCGGCCTTGATACAGGCGAGAGTGCCGCCTTCGCCGTGCAACCGATCCTGATCGGCGATTCCCTTCGCGCCACCTCGATCTCGAACATGCTCCTGGCGGAGGGGTTCAACGTTCTGCCCATCATCGCCCCGGCCGTGCCAAACAGGAACGCCCGCCTGCGGTTTTTCCTGACGGCCGCGCACACCGAGGACATGCTCAGGGATGTCCTCATGGCGACCGCGACCTTGCTCAACCGATCGACCCGCTCCTTTCAGGCCATCGGATGACGCAGATGCGCAAGATAGAGACCACCGACCTGATCGAGGCGACACCCGCCCCCCGCCCGCCGCAGCGCCGTGTTCTCCTGCTTCAGGGCCACCCCTCACGGTTCTGGCGCGATCTTGGCGATGGGCTGAAAGCGTCAGGTGCGACCGTCTTCAAGGTGCATCTTTGCCTCGCCGACCGCGTGTTCTGGCACAGACGTGGCGGCCAGTCCTATCGCGGACGTTTCTCGGACTGGCCCGCCTGGCTCGAATCCTTCATCAAAGCGCAGGGCATAACGGACATTCTCTATTACGCCGACCGGTTTCCCTATCACGTCGCGGCGCGCGCGGTCGCAGACAGGCTCGGAATCGCGGCATGGGTGATCGAGTTCGGCTATCTGCGCCCGGATTGGATTACTTTCGAACCGGGTGGCATGAACGCCTATTCAACCTTTGATCGCCATCCTGACGCCCTGACCGCCCGCGCCGCTCAGGCACAGGAGCCCGATCTTGTCACAAGATACGCGCATCCCTTCCGAACCGAGGCCGTCAATGAAGTCCTCTTTGGCCTGCTCGCGGTGTTCGGCAGACCACTCTATCCGCGTTACAGGTCAGATCTGATCTACTGGCCCGTCCTCGACTATCTGAGCTGGATTCCCAAATTGCTGCTGTCTGCCCGCGCCGACCGGAGGGCCCGCCAGATCGAGGACCGGCTGGTGTCCGAGAGCGCCGCCTATTTTCTGCTGCCCATGCAGATCGAGGCGGACTATCAGATCCGCGACAACTCGCCCTATGCGTCGCTCGAGGATTTCGTCAACGAGGTGATCTGCCGCTTTGCCCACCATGCAGCGCCCGAGGCCCGACTCGTCATCAAGTTGCATCCGCTCGACAGCGGTCTCGAAAACTGGGCCGCCCGATGTCGGCGCATGGCGCGGGCCTGGGGACTGAGCCATCGCATCGACATCCTCCGCGGTGGTGATCTGGCGACTCTTCTGAAACATGCCCAAGGCGTGGTCCTCGTCAATTCGACCGTCGGACTTCATGCGCTGCGTCTGCGGGTGCCGGTAATGGTTTGCGGTGCTGCCATCTACGACATTCCAGGACTGACCCATCAGGGGTCGATGGCCTCCTTTTTCACGGCACCCGATCCCGTTTCGCCGGATCTCCTGAGCATCTTCCTGCGCGCGCTCTCGACTCTCCAGGTCAAGGGATCCTTCTTCAGTCCCGAGGGACGGCGCGCAGCCATCGCAGAGATTGTCGCCAGATTGCAGCCCGCTGCCCTGAGCGATCAGGTGATTTCGGCAAGCCGGCAGCGGTGGCGAACCAACATGGCGGCACCGACCGTGAACAGGCTGGCCCCGACAAGCAAAGGAAACGAGATCGTTACATAGTCGCCGTCATAGGCCGGGTAGAACCCCCGCCGGGCCTCGCCAACCACATGGATGAGCGGGTTCCACCACAGGATGTCGCGTATCGCGCGAGGCAGTTCATCAAAGGTAAAGAAGATGCCGGAAATGATGAACAGAGGTCGGCTGACAATGCCCCAGATCTGGCGCCAGGGCGGAAAGAACTCGAACACGACCGCATTCATGGCCCCAACGCCGAGACCAAGCATCAATCCCGCGGCCCCTGACAGCAGAAGATGATCGAATGCAAGATCGACCTGATCCTCCACGATCAGCAGCATTCCGCCAAAGATCACGCAGGCAACCAGGATCAGCGTCAAGACCGACAGAAGAAAGCGCGAGAGCAGAACATCAAGGGCCGTCACCATCGGTAATTGCAAAAGCGCCTTGTTCACGCTCACCGACAACCCCGTGTTAAGAGACGTCTCGAGGAAAAAATGAAACGGGATGTAGCCCGTTGCATAAAACAGGACGAAACTCGATCCGATCGCCGGAGCCCGGACGATCTGGCTGAAGGCCAGCGACAGAATGACGATGATCCCGATCGGTTCCAGCACCGCCCAGACATAGCCGCCCCAGCTGCGCCCGTAGCGGGTAATCATCTCCCGAATGACCAGCGCCGCCAGAACCCGCAAGAACTTTGAGAGGGAATTTGCCATCGGAGGTGCGGCCTTTCTCGACTTCCCTGTTGCTCTGGTTGGCGGGTTGGTCGCGTCTGATGCCGCTCGGCCATGCCACGTATGGCAGAGCATATGTCAGCGTCCATCCCGGATTCAACTCCAACGTGCAGGTTTGCGCTCAGGACTCGCGACAGCGCAGGCCTGATGACGCATTCCGGTCACTCCGCCTTGCGATCAGACGAGGACTCGTTAGAACCGGGCCAAGGAAATGGGATCAAACCAGCCGCACATGCGGGCGATCAGTGGCGAGGCACTTCTCATGCACACAAGACTGCGGACAGGCGAACGGACGATCACCCCGCCGCAAACTGCCGATGCCGACCTGTGGTTCATCGGTCGCATTCACACACCCTGGACAGCACGCGAGGATTGCCCGCGTCAGGGAGGGCTCGACGGGCCGGAATGCCGAATCGAGGTGTTCGCCCCGTGGCAGGCGGCACTCGAGGGCATTGCCGCCTATGGCCATCTCGAAATCCTCTACTGGCTTGATCGCGCGCGCCGAGATCTGGTGCGGCAGAACCCCAAATCCGACGGAGCGCACTTCTTTGGAACCTTCGCCCTGCGCTCGCCGCAACGGCCCAATCCGATCGGAACCTCTCAGGTGCGGCTGATCCGCGTGGAGGGAACGACCCTCATCGTGCGAGGACTCGATTGCCTCGATGGCACACCGCTCATCGACATCAAGCCAGACCGCTGTGAATTCACCCCCAAAGCCGGAGCCAAGCCGTCAGATCCGCAGCGCCAGAGCTGACTCTCGCCGCCTTGGCGATCTCGTCATCAGACGCGCTTGCCAGCCTTCAGACGCGCAAAAATGTCGGCGTTGCGGCAATAGTCCGGTGCGGTCTCGGCCGCTTCGCTACGGTGCTGCGCCAGCCAATGCTCGCAAACCTCGGGATTCGCGCAGCCCGTGCAGGCCAGAACCATGTCGCCCAGAGCAGCGAACTGCATCTGCGCTTCCATGATTTTCTGTTCCAGATCAACGCCTAGACTGCTGGCCATCCGGTCAACCAATTCAGCGTGCCGCTTCAGGGTCATTGTGCTTTGCATGTCCGATCTCCCTTTCTGAAGATCAGTCTGCGGGTGGACGGACGGCTCCGCCTTGATCTCGATCAATCCGGCTGGCGCCTCACAGTCCCGCCGCCACCCGCCGCACCGTCTCGATCCGCTGCGCATTGGGCGGATGAGTGCCGAGGAATCGATTGCCCGGATCGGGGATCTGGGTAAAGAATTCCGCCCCGCGCACCGGATTGTATCCGGCGCGATGCGTGATCACCGTGCCTAGCGCATCCGCCTCCAGCTCGAACGCCTTGGAATAGCTGCGCGCCCCCACGCCGGCGCCAAGATCCACCGCCTGATCCACCACCGTCTGGCTCGCCCCGGTGATCGCGGCCAGCCCGCCCAGCAGGATCGCGCCCGCGGCCGCGTTCTGCTGCTGGCGCGGGATATGGCCCTTGATGTGATGCGCCGCCTCATGCCCCATGACAAAAGCCAGCTCATCGGGATTGCGCACCTCGACGATCATCGCCAGCGTAAAGGCAAGGATCGGCTGCCCATTGCGGTCGAGCGTCTGATAGGCGTTTGGCGGCTGACCGGGACGGTCATCGACAACGATGCGGAAGTCGCAGTTCTGACGCGGGGCGCGGGCGCGACATTCGCGCTCGGCCACCGGCTCGACGCGCTGCACCACGGTCACGAATTGCTGAACCTTGTCGCGTGTCGGCACCGCCGGCGCGGGCCTTGCCGCCGCTTGCGGTGCCGGACGACTGACCGGGCCAGACTCGACCACCTCGACACAGCCCGCCACGGCGACCAAAGCCAAAAACATCACCCAACGCATCACGCACCTCGCTCCCGAAACGTCCAACGTCTCTGTCTAGCAGGCCTGCGCCGCGCTGACAGCCCCCTAGATTTGCCCACGCTCGCCTCTTGCAAAGACCCGCTAACCGTTTAGGCTGGACCCATGTTTTCCATTGAGCACGATTTTGACGCCACCGTAATCACCCTTGTTGACGAAGGGCCCGCGCCGCTCACCGAGGATGTGATCGTGAACGCCTTCGAGGAATGCGTCACCATCGAACAATATGACCCGCGCACCGACCGGCTGAACAGGATCACCCTGTCAATGGCGCAGCTTCACGATCTGGGTGCGGCGCTCAACCTGCCCGAAGGGGTCTATGTTCACAGCCCCGAAACACCCTAGCCGCCACCCAGCCGCGCCAGCACGGCCGCCGCAGCCACCGCCGGGGTCATCTCACCCGCCGCCACGCGCGCGCCATAGTCTTGCATCGTGGCCCGTCCAGCAGGGCTCTCGAGCCGCGCAAGCAGGCCCTGGCGCACCTCCTCGGCGAACCAGCGGCGCGCCTGTTCGGCCCGGCGCGCGGCAAAATGGCCCTCGGCGCGCCGCCAGGCGACCAGCGCGCTCATCTCTTCCCAGGCCCGCGCCAGCCCGTCCTCGGTAAACGCCGAGACGGTCATCGCCTTGGGAAACCCATCGGGATCCTGCGGCCGCCTGCGCAAGAGACGCAGCGCCCCGGCATAATCCGCGCAGGTCCGCAGCGCCGCCGGTCTGAGATCGCCATCGGCCTTGTTCACGAGGATCAGATCGGCCATTTCCATGATGCCGCGCTTGACGCCCTGCAATTCATCGCCCCCCGCGGGGGCCATCAGCAGCACAAAGAGATCGGACATATCCGCCACCACGGTCTCGGACTGTCCCACGCCCACCGTCTCGATCAGCACCAGATCGAACCCCGCCGCCTCGCAGAGCGCCACCGCCTCACGCGTGCGCCGCGCCACTCCGCCCAGATGGGTCTGGCTGGGCGAGGGACGGATATAGGCGCGCTCCTCCCGGCTCAGCCTCTCCATCCGGGTCTTGTCGCCCAGAATGGACCCGCCCGAGCGCGCCGAGGACGGATCAACCGCCAGCACCGCGACACGCAGCCCCTGCCCGGTCAACATCAGCCCGAAATGCTCGATGAAGGTCGATTTGCCCACGCCCGGCGTGCCCGACAGACCAATGCGCACCGCCTCGCGGCCCGACGCCCTCAGCGCCTCCATCAACGTCGCCGCCTGCGCGCGATGATCCACCCGCGCGCTTTCGACGAGGGTGATCGCCCGCGCCAGCGCGCGCCGGTCGCCAGCGATGATCCGCGCGCTCAGTTCACCTGTCTCCATGCGGTCCCAGTCCTTCCCGATGTGGCCCTAAATGCCCCGCCGATCACGACCTTGTCCAGCCTCCGCCTTTCATCGTTCTGCAAATACTCAAATTGCTGCGCCTGCCCCAAGCTGTGGAATTCGAGTATTTTTGGAACAGTGAAGTCGGGCGCCCCTCGCCCCCTCTGGTCAAGATGCGCCGGATCTCCGATAACCCGGCGCATGACAGCCAGCCTGCCCATAGATGATGCGCTCCCGGCCCTGCTTCAGGCCCTGCGGGGGCGCGGCCGCGCCGTGCTCCAGGCCCCGCCGGGGGCAGGCAAGACCACGGTGGTGCCGCTGGCGATGCTGCGGGCGAACCTCACGCAGGACCGCATCGTGATGCTCGAGCCGCGCCGTCTGGCCGCGCGCGCCGCCGCCGAACGCATGGCCGAGACCCTGGGCGAGGCGGTCGGCGAGACCGTCGGCTACCGCATCCGGGGCGAGGCGAAATCCTCGCGTGCGACCCGGATCGAGGTGGTGACGGAGGGAATCCTCACCCGGATGCTCCAGTCTGACCCGGACCTTCCGGGCGTCGGCGCAGTCATCTTCGACGAATTTCACGAGCGCTCGCTCAATGCCGATCTCGGCCTCGCCTTCTGCCTCGAGGTCGCGGGCGCGCTGCGCGAGGATCTGATCTTGCTGGCGATGTCGGCCACGCTCGACGCCGCCCCGGTGGCGCGGCTCATGGGCGATGTGCCACTGATCACGTCGGAGGGGCGGAGCTATCCGGTCGAGACCCGCTGGTTGCCACGCCCGCAGCCAAAGGCGCAGAGGTTCGAGACGGCGCTGGCCGATCTGGTGGCCGAGGCGGTGGCCGAAACGCAGGGCGGCGTGCTGGTCTTTCTGCCCGGCGAGGCAGAGATCAGACGAGTGCAGGCCTTGCTCAAGGACAGCTTGCCCGATGACTGCCAGATCCGCCCGCTCTTTGGCGCGATGGAGTTCGCCGCGCAGCGCGCCGCGATCTCCCCCGCAGCAACCGGTCGCAAGATCGTGCTGGCCACCGCGATCGCCGAAACCTCGCTCACGATCGAGGATATCCGGGTGGTGGTCGATGGCGGCCGCGCGCGCCGCGCGCGGTTCGACCCCGGCTCCGGCTTGTCGCGCCTGGTGACAGAGCCCGTGACCCGCGCCGAGGCGACGCAGCGTGCGGGGCGCGCGGGCCGTGTCGCGCCGGGCCTTTGCTACCGGCTCTGGACGCGCGGCGAAGAGGGCGCGCTACGACCCTTTCCACAGCCCGAGATCGAAGCGGCAGATCTTGCCGGTCTGGCGCTGGAACTGGCGCTCTGGGGGGCGCGGCCAGACGCCCTGCCATTTCTCACCGCCCCCAATCCCGCCAGCTATACCGAGGCGGAGGCGCTTCTTGCGATGCTGGGCGCGCTCGATGCAGAGGGGCGCATTACCGCGCATGGCAAGCGGCTGGCGAACCTGCCGCTGCACCCGCGGCTGGCGCATATGCTGGTGCGCGCGGGGCCGGAGGCGGCGCCGCTGGCCGCCCTTCTGGCGGATCGCGATCCGCTGACGCGCGGCGCACCGGTGGATCTCGGGCTGCGGCTGGCGGCCCTGAGGGATGTGCGAGCCTATGCAGAGCGATACCCGCATCCTGCCAACCGCCCCGCGATCGCGCGGATCGGGACCGAGGCGAGGCGGCTGGCACGCCAGGCAATCCGCACGGATCAGCCCGCCCTGAGCGCCGCGCAATGCGCCGCGCTGGCCTATCCCGACCGGATCGGGATGCGCCGCAAGGGTGAGGCGCCGCGCTTTGTGCTCTCGGGGGGCAAGGGCGCGGTGATGCCCGAAGGCGATCCGTTGGCGGGGGCGCGGCTGATCGTGGCGACCGATCTGGACGGCGACCCGCGCGAGGCGCGCATCCGCCAGGCGATCGCGATCACCGAATCCGAGATCCGCGCGCTCTTTGCCGACCGGATCGTCTGGCAGGACCTCTGCCTCTGGGACCGCCGCGAACGCCGGGTCATCGCCCGCCAACAGGAACGCCTTGGCGCACTGGTGCTGGATGACCGGCATTGGGCGGATGTGCCCCCCGAGCGCGTCGCCCGCGCAATGCTCGAAGGGGTGCGCGATCTGGGGCTTACCTGGACGGAGGGCGCGCGGCGCTTTGCGGCGCGGGTGACACTTGCGCGCGCGCAGGCGCCGGACCTGCCCGACATGACCGACGCAGCCCTGCTCGACCGTCTCGGGGACTGGCTGCTGCCCTTTCTCGACGGCGTGAAAACCGCGCAGGACTGGCGCCGTTTCGACCTGACGGAGGCGCTGCGCGCGCGGCTCTCCTGGGAGCAGATGCAGGCGCTTGACCGGGCGGTTCCGGCCCGGTTCACCACCCCTTTGGGACGCCAGATCGCGATTGACTACAGCGGCGAGGCACCCGAGATCACCCTGCGCCTGCAAGAGATGTTCGGCCAGGCCACTCATCCCACCGTGGCGGGTGTGCCGCTCCGGATCACGCTCTTGTCGCCGGGCCACAAGCCGGTTCAGACGACGATGGATCTTCCCGGCTTCTGGGCCACCTCCTATGCGGATGTGCGCAAGGAAATGCGCGGGCGCTATCCCCGCCATCCCTGGCCCGAGGATCCGACTGCGGCGGATCCCACGCTGCGGGCCAAGCCGCGCAACACTCCGTGAATTGCAATTTCCATCTTTCTGCCTTATCTTTGAGGGATAACAAAAAAGCCAGGCAGAGCAGGGTAGATCCGTATGACGCAACAATTTTCCGACGCCTCCGGCGCGGTGCCCGTGCCACCTTTTCCGCCCGATATGCAGGTGGCGGCGCTCTGCTGGCGCAAGCACAAGGGCAGAACCGAGGTGCTGCTGATCACCAGCCGGGACACCGGTCGCTGGATCGTGCCCAAGGGCTGGCCGATCAACGGGCTGAACGCGCCGCAATCCGCGCTGCGCGAGGCCTGGGAAGAAGCAGGCGTGCGGGCGGATGCCGAACAGGCGCTTTATGTCGGGCAGTTCTGTTACGACAAGCTGCTGGCGAATGGGCAGGAATTGCCAGTCAGAGCCTTGCTTTACAAGATTCGCCTGCGCAGCCAGGAGATTACGAACCGCTATCCCGAATCGCATGAACGCAAACGTCTCTGGGTAACCCCGCTCAAGGCAGCGAAACTGGTGCAGGAACCCGAGTTGCAAGAGATCCTGCGCAGCTTGTGAACCCGCTCAGAGCGGCATCAGCGCCCAGTAATCCAGATCAAGCAGGACATCCGGCAGATATCTGCCATCCTCGCCCCGGAGCGTGAAGGGCGCGCCGCCCTTGGTCGCCACCAGCCGCAGGCGCAGCGCTCCGACACCGGGGGCCGTCGTCTCGGCGCGGTCGAGCACCTCTGACCACGCCCGCACCGTATCGCCGGCAAAGCAGGGATTGGCGTGAGACCCGGCGTTGATCGCCACGATCATCTGCGCATTGGCCAAGCCGTTGAACGACAGCGCGCGCGCCATCGAGATCACATGCCCGCCATAAATCAGCCGCTTGCCATCGGCGCGCGGCGTGGCGTCGAAATGCGTCTTGGAGGTGTTCTGCCAGAGCCGCGTGGCCATCATGTGCTCGGCCTCCTCGATGGTCACGCCATCGACATGGTCGATCTGCTCGCCCACCGCATAATCACCCCAGCGATGCGGCTCGCCCGCGAGGACAAAATCGTAATGCGAGAAATCGAGCCCCGCCGGGATCACCAGATCGGCGGGCGCCACCACGGCGGCCGTCTGCGGCACATGCGCGGCGGACACCTTGGCCGCCTCATCGCGTTTTCGCACCATCACCCAGCGGACGAATTCCATCACCGGCAGGTCATGCTGGTTGAGCCCGGTGGTGCGCACATAGACGACCCCGGTCTTGCCCGAGGAGTTTTCCTTGAGCCCGAGCACCTCGGATTGCGCGCGCAGCGTGTCGCCCGCATAGACCGGGCGTAACCAGCGCGCCTCGGCATAGCCGAGATTGGCCACGGCATTGAGCGAAATATCGGGCACCGATTTGCCGAACACGATGTGAAACGCCGCCATGTCATCAAGCGGGCTGGCCGGCAAGCCGCAGACATGCGCGAACTCGTCCGAGGAATAGAGCGCATGGCGCGCCGGATAGAGCGCATGATAGAGCGCCCGCTCGCCCCCCGACACGGTGCGCGGCACCGCGTGCCGGATCACTTCGCCCAGCCGATAATCCTCAAAGAACCGGCCCGGATTGGTCTTGGCCATGGCTTACTGCTCTCCCAGTTTCATGCCGGGCACATAGCTGCCCTCCTTTTCCTTGACCACCGCCTGCCCGCAGCGCATCACGCCATTCGCGGCGTCAAAGGCATAGGTCGGCCCGCCATGCAGTTGCCAGCCCGCATTGAGCGCCGCCGTCACCTTGTGGCAGAACTCCGAAGTGTCGTCAGCGGTGAGAAACCGATAAAGTTTCATGACCGTCCTCCCGGAAACGGCCAGACGCCCAACCAGATGTGAATGCCGATGATAACGAGGAACATCGCGACGGTGATGACCACCAGAAGGACATCCTTTTTCGCCGGACCGGGCGCCGGGCGCTGCCAGTCCTCGCTCATGTTGATCACCACCACCTCGAGCACCGCCCAGGCGAGAAGGCCACCAAAGAGAACCATCGCCGCCAGATCGCCATTGACCAGCAGATGCGCCACCGCCCAGACCTTGACCGCCGTCAGCTGGGGATGCCGGATGGCACCGCGCAACCGCCCCTTTGTGGCGCTCATCCCGTAGAGAAACACCGCGCCCAGCATCATCAGGTTGTTGGCATGGACCATCCAGACGGGCGGAAACCAGACATTGACGAATTCCGCCTGCCGGTAGCCGATCACCATCAGAACGAGACCCGCCAACACGCCCAACGCCACCAGCCCCTTGCCGGCATTGCCCATGCGCGCCCGCAGATCGGGGAGCGCGCGCTTGAACAGATGCGCCGCCGTCCACAGGATCAGCCCAAGAATGAGATACACCATGGTGGCTACTCCGCTGCCATTTCCCGTATCGCCTGCGCCCGGGCGAGAACACGTTGCGCGGCCACGACATGCAGGTTTTCCACGATCTGCCCGTCGACCACCGCGATCCCCTGACCCGAGGCGCGGCTTTCTTCATAGGCGGCAATCAGGCGTTCGGCCAGATCAATCTCGGAATTGGTCGGCGCAAAGGCGGTATTCGCAATCTCGATCTGCGAGGGGTGGATCAGCGTCTTGCCATCGAATCCCAGATCGCGCCCCTGTTCGCATTCGGTCTTGAGCCCGTCGCCGTCGCGAAACCGGTTATACACCCCGTCGATCGCCACGATCCGCGCGGCACGGGCCGCCATCACGATCATTTGCAGCGCGGCCATCAGCGGCAACCGGTCGGTGCGCACCCGGCAGCCCAGATCCTTGGTCAGGTCGTTGGTGCCCGCCACCAGTCCCGCCACCTGCGCATGGGCGGCAATCTCGCGGGCATTGAAAACGCTGACCGGGGTTTCCATCATGGTCCAGATCGGCAGCCCCGATCCGATCACATCCACCAGATTGTCAACATCCGAGGCCGCGTTGACCTTTGGTAGCAGCATCGCATCGGCACCCGCCTCGCGCAGGGCGCGGGCATCCTCCAGCCCCCAGGCGGTCGTGAGCGCATTGATCCGCACGATCTTGATGCGCTTGCCATAGCCGCCCTCGCGCAGCGCCGCAACGAGGGTGGCGCGGGCGCCGACCTTGGCATCGGGGGCCACCGCATCCTCGAGATCAAAGATGATCGCATCGGTCGGCAGATCCCGCGCCTTGTCCAGCGCCCGCTCCTTGGAGCCGGGAATGTAGAGCACCGACCGATAGGGATGCATACTGCTCATGATGTGACCTCCGCAGACGTTCCAGACCGCATGGAACAGCGCCGAGATGGCATTTTTCAATGAAAAAGTTCAAGCAGTTTCTCGCCGCGCCGCAGCAAGCGATCACATTCCCGCGCCGCCGCGCATCCCGGCCCGCGGCATTAACCAAGTTTTCACGCCTCATCCGACACCCTGTCGGGCAGGACGGCAGGGATCAACCTCGAAAGATGGGTGCATAG
Source organism: Rhodobacteraceae bacterium CG17_big_fil_post_rev_8_21_14_2_50_63_15 (assembly GCA_002783205.1). Classification (GTDB taxonomy): domain Bacteria; phylum Pseudomonadota; class Alphaproteobacteria; order Rhodobacterales; family Rhodobacteraceae; genus Roseovarius. The sequence goes on from PFEY01000056.1 coordinate 30,703, forward strand.
ATGATCAAGGAATGGATACCCGCGCTGGCCGCGGGATTGCTGCTGACAGGTCCGGCGCTGGCGCAATCCCGCAGCTGCGCCACGCACGCGGC
>PFEY01000056.1:30829-32157 GCA_002783205.1 Rhodobacteraceae bacterium CG17_big_fil_post_rev_8_21_14_2_50_63_15
CTATGGCGAGACCCGGCAGTCGATGGGGCTGGGCGCGAACAACGCCGTCATCGAGATCTTTGCCTCGCCCAGCTCGGGCAGCTGGACGATCACCGTGACCGGCACCGACGGCATCACCTGCCTCGTCGCCAGCGGCCAGGCGTTCGAGGCCGTGGCAGAGGCGCCGCCCAAGCCCGGCAACGACGCCTGAGCGTCCCCGCGCTCAAAGACCGCGCGCGCCGGCAGGATCCGGGGCGCCGGCGCAGCCGCACCCTTGCAAGCAATACCGTTTCGGATTAGGCCCATGGGCAAGTTTTCAACCCACGGAGAATGATCCAATGGCCAGACCCAAGATTGCGCTGATCGGCGCCGGACAGATCGGCGGCACCCTCGCCCATCTCGCCGCGCTCAAGGAATTGGGCGATATCACCCTCTTTGACATCGCCGAGGGCGTCCCCGAGGGCAAGGCCCTCGATATCGCCGAATCCGGCCCCTCCGAAGGGTTTGACGCCACCCTCAAGGGCACGCAATCCTATGAGGGGATCGCGGGCGCCGATGTCTGCATCGTCACCGCCGGCGTGCCACGCAAGCCGGGGATGAGCCGCGACGATCTTCTGGGCATCAACCTCAAGGTGATGAAATCGGTGGGCGAAGGCATTGCCGCCCATGCACCGGACGCCTTTGTCATCTGCATCACCAACCCGCTTGACGCAATGGTCTGGGCGCTGCGCGAATTCTCCGGCCTGCCGCATGAAAAGATCTGCGGCATGGCAGGCGTTCTGGACAGCGCCCGCTTCCGGCACTTCCTCAGCCTCGAATTCGGCGTCTCGATGCGCGATGTGACGGCCTTTGTGCTGGGCGGTCATGGCGATACGATGGTGCCGCTCACCCGCTATTCCACCGTTGCCGGCATCCCGCTGCCCGATCTGGTCGAGATGGGCTGGACCACGCAAGAGAAGCTGGACGCCATCGTGCAGCGCACCCGTGACGGCGGGGCAGAGATCGTCGGCCTGCTGAAAACCGGCTCCGCCTTCTATGCGCCCGCGACCAGCGCCATCGAGATGGCCGAGGCCTATCTCAAGGATCAGAAACGTGTCCTGCCCTGCGCCGCCCATGTGGATGGGGCCTATGGCCTCAACGGGTTCTACGTTGGCGTGCCGACGGTGATCGGCGCGGGCGGGATCGAGCGTGTCGTGGAAATCCGCATGAACAAGGACGAACAGGCGATGTTCGACAAATCCGTCGAGGCGGTCAAGGGTCTGGTCAAGGCCTGCAAGGAGATCGATCCCTCGCTGGCTTAAGCCGGGCGAGAGACAGAAAAAGGGCGGCAGATCCCTCTGCCGCCCTTC
>PFEY01000063.1 GCA_002783205.1 Rhodobacteraceae bacterium CG17_big_fil_post_rev_8_21_14_2_50_63_15
CGAACCAGATATTGACCTTGGACACCTCCCAGATATTCGCCCGCGCCACCGCGCAGGCGGTGATCAGGACAGAGGCCACCGGTGGCGTCTGCTGGCCGATGGCGAGGTTCAGCGTCACCACCAGACCGAAATGCACCGGGTCGATCCCCGCCGCCGTGATCAGCGGCATGACGATCGGGATCACCAGAATGATTGCCGCTGCTGAGTGCAGAAAGAACCCGATCACCAGAAAGAAAAAGTTGAGAATGAGCAGGATCGCCCATTGCTGATTGGTGATGTCGAGGATGCCTTGGGCCAACTGCTGCGGGATCTGCGCCCGCGTCAGGAACCCGCCCATCAGCACCGAGGCCGCAACCAGCAGCATCACCACCGCCGTCTGAATGCCGCCGTCCAGCATGGCGCGCCACAAATGCCGGAAATCCACCTGGCGATACCAGGCCGAGACGACGATGGCCGCGATCACCGCCAGCCCCGCCGCCTCGGTCGCGGTGACATAGCCGCCAAAGATGCCGCCAAGGATGATCACCGGCAAGAAGAACGCCGGCAACGCATCCATGAAGGTTTCGCGCACACGCGGCATGTTGAACGCCTCTTCGGTGGGCAGGTTGTAGCGGCGGGCAAAGATATAGGCCACCAGCATCAGGCCCGCCGCTCCCAAAAGACCCGGCACGACCCCGGCGACAAAGAGTTGCTCGACCGAGGTATTGGACGAGGCCGCATAGAGGATCATCGGGATCGACGGCGGAATGATGATCGCAAGCGACGCCGAGGACGAGGTGACGGCAGCCGAAAACTCCTTGGAATAGCCGCGTTTCTTCATCTGCGGAATGAGGATCGAGCCCATGGCGGCCACATCCGCCACCGCCGAGCCCGAAATTTCGGCGAAAAACAGCGAGACCCCGATATTGACCATGGCAAGGCCACCCCGGACAAAGCCGATGAGGGCCGAGACGAAATTGATCAGCCGGTCGGTGATACCGCCCGCGTTCATGATCGCCCCCGCCAGAACGAACATCGGGATCGCGATCAGCGAAAATTTGGTCGCGCCGCCATACATGTCCAGCGCGACGGTCACGAGGCTGCTTGGCCCTTCGGTGGCAACCAGGCCCAGCACCCCGGCAAGGGCAAGCGCGACGGCAATCGGCACGTTGATGCAGATCATCGCGACGAGGGCTATGAAAATACCCAGCATCAGCATCACAGGCGCTCCTTGTTCTTTTCGAGTTCGGTTTCGACCTCTTCCTCGATTTCGGCATGTTCGAGCGAAACGCCACGGGCGGTCTTGCTCCAATAGTCCGGCAGACTCAGCAATTGGCAGATCATGAAGAGGATGGCCCCGATGGGGATCACCGATTGGGTGAATTGCACCGGCACCCAGGTGAGCGAGGTCAGCCGGTCGCCCTCCAGCACCGACAGAACCTCGAAACCGGCCCAGGCCATGAGGCCGAAAAACAGCAAGACCAGCGCTTCGGCGGCAAGCACCGCGATCATCCGGAAGCGGGGTGAAATCGACAAGAGCACGGTGTCGAATCCGATATGCCTCCGGTGCAGCGCCGCCAGCGCCGAGCCGTAATAGGTGATCCACGCAAGCATGATCGCCGCCACTTCGTCATACCACGAAAAACTCTGCCCCATCAGGCGGGCAAGGACCGCGACAATCACGATGAGGGTCAGAACGACCATCAGAATGACCGTGACCCCTTCCAGAATCCGGCTCGCGGCCAGGTTGGTGCTTTTGAGAAATGCGTTCATCTGATCCCGCGTCCGATGCATCGAACCGACCCGGAAGCGCTGCTCCGGGACCTATCCGCAGTGGTGTGTCAGGGAAGGTCCGGCGGCCCTCGAAAGTAACCGCCGGCCCAAAGGCTGCTCAGCTCGACCCGCCAAGAGCCAGAACCGCGTCGATCAGCTCCTGACCGTCCTCGACCTGTGCCGCGAATGCCTTGTAGACCGGCTTGGAGGCGGCGATGAACGCGTCCTTGTCGGCCTCGTTGACCGCGACGCCCGCCGCCTTGATCACGTCGAGCAGTTCGGATTCCATCTTGGCGGCGGTCTCATAGGTGAAGGTCTGCGTTTCGCCTGCACAATCGGTCAGGACCGCCTGCACATCGGCGGACTGGCCGTCAAACCCCTTCTTCGACGACAGGATATAGGCCGGCGTATAGACATGGCCGGTGATCGACAGATATTTCTGCACCTCCTGGAACTTGGCCGAGGTAATCTGGGTATAGGGGTTTTCCTGTCCGTCCATCGCGCCGGTCTGCAACGCGACAAACACGTCGGAAAACTCCATCGGCGTCGGATTGGCACCATATTCGCGGAACATCTTGACGCGCCATTCGCCGCTCGGGGTGCGCAGCTTGATGCCCTTGAGATCCTCGGGCACATTGATCGGGCGGATGTTGTTGGTGATATGGCGGAAGCCGTTCTCGGCGAGGCCCACGATATGATAGCCTTTGGTGTTGGCGGCGGTCTGAAACTTGTCCATCAGCGCCTCCTGCACCCGGCGCATATGGTCACGATCCTTGATGATGTAGGGCATCTCGAATACGCCAAAGAGCCCATCGACAGAGGACATCACCGACGAGGGCAGCGCGAAATCGACCTGAGCCAGCTTGAGCTTTTGCAGCAGTTCCTTGTCATCGCCCAGTTGCGACGAGCCAAAGGTCTGCACCTCTATCTTGCCGCCGGATTTCTCTCCCACGCAACCGGCAAAGTGGTTCGCGGTCGCCTCGAAGAGCGATCCGGGCTTTCCCACATGGCCGAACCGCATGGTGATGTCTGCCGCCATCGCGGGCAGCGCCACGAACGACGCCACGACGGATGCAATCAGTGTCCTTTTCATGGTCTTCCTCCCTCTTGTTGAAGTTCCGGGTCCGGACATCGGGTGTTGAGCTCCTCTTCAACATGGTCCCGTCCGGGATCGTTCCTGGCGTCAGGCCGCAGCACGGGCGCTGGCGAATTTCTGGCCCAACACCTCCATCGCAGCCTGAACGCCACCTTGCCGATGCGGCACACCCGCATCGCGCAGGCCCATTTCGACGCCCGCAAGGGTGCCGATCAGCATCAGATCATTGAAGTCCCCAAGATGCCCGATCCGGAACACCCGGTCCGCCACCTTGGACAGGCCGTTGCCGAGCGACATATCATAGTTGCGCAAGGCTACGGCACGGAACCTGTCCGCCGAATGCCCCTCGGGCATCATCACCGCCGTCAGCACGGGTGAGCGGTCCTCGGGCTTGGCGCAGAGCACCTCAAGCCCCATGGCATCGACCGCCGCGCGCGCCGCAGCGCCGTGCCGCTTGTGCCGGGCAAAGACATTCTCAAGCCCCTCCTCATGCAGCATGTCGAGCGCTGCGTTGAGACCATAGAGCAGGTTGGTCGCAGGCGTGTAGGGGAAATAGCCCTTGTCATTCGGCCCCGCCATTTCGGCCCAACTCCAGTAAGAGCGTTTCAGCCCGGCCCCTTCGGAGGCCGCCATCGCCTTGGCGCTCACCGCGTTGAACGATAGCCCCGGCGGCAGCATGAGTCCCTTTTGCGACCCCGCCACCGTCACGTCCACCCCCCACTCGTCATGCCGGTAATCGACCGAGGCGAGCGAGGAAATCGTATCGACCATCAAGAGCGCCGGATGCTTTGCGGCATCCATTGCACGGCGCACCGACGCGATGTCGGTGACAGAACCGGTCGAAGTCTCGTTATGGACAACGCAGACCGCTTTGATCACATGCCCCTTGTCGGCGCGCAATCGCTCCTCGATCGCCGCCGCATCCGCGCCGCTGCGCCAGTCGCCTTCGATAAAGACCGGGCTGAGCCCGAGTTTCTGCGCCAGAGATTTCCACAGCGTCGCGAAATGTCCGGTCTCATACATCAACACCGTATCGCCCGGCGAGAGCGTATTGACGAGCGCCGCCTCCCAGGCCCCGGTGCCCGAGGAAGGGTAGATCACCACGCGCGCCTTGGTCCTGAAAATGCTCTTCATGCCGTCCAGCGCCTTGTGACCGACCTCGGCAAAGGCTGGACCGCGATGATCCATTGTCGGATAATCCATTGCCCGAAGGATACGATCCGGCACGTTTGTCGGACCGGGAATCTGCAAAAAGTGGCGTCCGGCTGTCATCGCGATTTCTCCCAAATCTCCAAGTATCTCGCGTTTCTCGATAACTGAATTATGTTGAATTGAATTCTGAATTCAATATTATGTCAAGATCAATTTCAATCCTTGCCGGGACCAAGGCCACATGCTGGACGTCGCAATTCAAGAGCGCCTTGCGCGCGACCTGCAAGGCGAGACGCGCTTTGATTCCTTTTCATGCGGGCGTTATGCCACCGATGCGTCGATCTACCAGATGATGCCTGCGGGCGTGATCATCCCCAAGGCGCCCGGTGACATAGCGGTGGCCCTTCTGGCCGCCCGCGACGCGGACATCCCGCTCACGATGCGCGGCGGCGGCACGTCGCAATGCGGGCAGACGGTGAATTCCGGGCTGATCGTCGATTGCTCGAAATACCTCAACCGGATTCTCGAGCTTGATGTCGAGGGCCGCCGCGCCGTGGTCGAACCCGGCATCGTTCTCGATGATCTCAACCGCGTCCTGAAGCCGCATGGGCTGTGGTTCCCCGTCGATATCTCGACCGCCTCGCGCGCCACGATCGGCGGCATGGTCGGCAACAATTCCTGCGGCTCGCGCTCGCTGCGCTATGGCACCACGCGCGACAATGTCGAGCGGATCGCGGGTCTTCTCGCCGATGGCACACTGTTCGAATTCGGTCCCGGATCGGGCAACCGCGTGCCAGAAACACTCCTGCGGCAGATGCTGGATCTGGGCGCGCGCGAGGCCGAGGAGATCGCCGCCCGCTTCCCCAAGGTGCAGCGCCGGGTGGGCGGCTACAACATCGACGCGCTGGTGCCGGGGGCCGCACCCGTTAACCTCGCGCATCTGCTGATCGGGTCGGAGGGCACGCTCGCGATCTCGACCGCGATCGAGATCAGGCTCTCGCCGCTGCCGTCAAAGACTCGCGTGCTGGGCGTCTGCCACTTTCCCACCTTTCGCGCCGCGATGGAGGCCGCAAAGCCGCTGGTGGCGCTTGGGCCGACCTCGGTCGAACTGGTCGATGCGACGATGATCGACCTCGCCCGCGCCATCCCGCTCTACGCCAGAACGCTGGAGCAATTCGTGCGCGGCGCGCCCGCCGCCCTGCTCTTGGTCGAGTTTGCCGACAGCCCACCCGAGAACGATGAGAACATCCGCCGTCTCCACGATACCCTCTCCGATCTGGGCTATGGCTTCGGCAAGGGTGGCGCCCTTGAGGGGGGCGTGGTCGAGATCCGGGACATGGCGCTTGCCGCCGAGATCGGCGAGCTGCGCAAGGCCGGGCTCAACATCATGATGTCGATGAAGGAGGCGGGCAAGCCCGTGTCCTTTGTCGAGGATTGTGCCGTGCCGCTCGATCATCTGGCGGATTACACCGACCGGCTGACAGAGGTGTTTCGCGCGCACGGGACGACCGGCACATGGTATGCGCACGCCTCCGAGGGCTGCCTGCACGTCCGCCCGGTGCTCAATCTCAAGCTCGATAAGGACGTGCGCGCCATGCGCGAGATCGCCGAGGCGGCCTTTGCCATGGTGCGCGAGTACAAGGGCTCGCATTCGGGCGAGCATGGCGATGGCATCGTGCGCTCGGAGTTTCACGGCGCCATGTTCGGGCCGCGCATCCTAAAGGCGTTTGAAGAGGTCAAGGCGGCCTTTGACCCCGCCGCGCGCCTCAACCCCGGCAAGATCGTCCATGCCCCGAAAATGGATGACCGCAGCCTGATGCGCTATCCACCGGGCTATGCGTTCGACGATCTGAAAACCGGGCACGACTGGACCCAATGGTCCGGCACGGGCGGCGGATTTCAGGGCGCGGTCGAGATGTGCAACAACAACGGCGCCTGCCGCAAGCTGGCGGGTGGCGCGATGTGTCCCAGCTACCGCGTGACCCGTGACGAGCGTGACGTGACGCGGGGCCGCGCCAACACGCTGCGCCTCGCGCTCTCTGGCCGGTTGGGAAAGGACGCGCTGTTCTCCGACGAAATGGCCGAGACGTTGAGCCTCTGCGTCGGCTGCAAGGCCTGCAAGCGCGAATGTCCCACCGGCGTGGACATGGCCCGGATGAAAACCGAGGTGCTCTGGCAGCGTGGGCAAAAACTGGGCTACGGCACCCGCGAACGGCTGATCGCCGAGATGCCGCGCTATGCCCGGACCGCCGTGGCGCTGCGCGGGATGATCGCCCTGCGCAACCGCGTTCCGGTCCTCGCCGCGCTTGGCGAGCGCCTGCTTGGCCTCGCGCGCGCCCGGTCCCTGCCGATCTTTCGCCGGGATTTCTTCAGGGATGCAGAGGTCAGGCGCGCCCATGGCTCGGGCAAGGCGGGGCGGGTCATCCTCTTTACCGACACGTTCAACCGCTGGATGGAGCCCGAGATCCCCCGCGCCGCCCTGCGCGTGCTGATCCGCGCAGGCTACGAGGTGATGACCGCGCCGTCCCCCGGTCGCCCGCTCTGCTGTGGCCGCACCTACCTTGCGGCAGGCATGATCGACAAGGCGCGCGCCGAGGCGCGGCGCACGCTGGATGCGCTCTTGCCGCAGATCCGCGCGGGCGTGCCGGTGGTCGGGCTGGAGCCGTCCTGCCTCCTGACGCTGCGCGACGAGTTTCTGACGCTCCTGCCGGGCGAGGAGGCGCGCCTGCTTTCGCAGAACGCCTTTCTCTTCGAGGAATTCATCGCCCGAGAGGCGCGCGCAGGCCGTCTCGATCTGCCGATGACCAGCCTCGCCCAAATCGCCCATATCCACGGCCATTGCCATCAAAAGGCGGCGGGCGTGATGGGCGAGATGAGCGCGGCCCTCGCCCTCATCCCCGGCCTTGACGCCCGGACCATCGAAAGCAGTTGCTGCGGCATGGCGGGGGCCTTTGGCTATCAGGCGGAGACGTATGATGTCTCGCTGAAAATGGCCGACCTGTCTCTCCTGCCCGCCATCCGCGCCGCCGCGCCTGACGACCTGATCATCGCCAACGGCACCTCCTGCCGCCACCAGATCGTGGATGGAACGGGGCGCAAACCACACCATATCGCAGAAATCTTCGACAGAGCGTCGGAAAATGCTGTAAAGGAAGGCCGCAAGGATGGATAAAACCGCAGAGGCCCCCATGACTGTTCTCACCCCAGACCCGATCGGGCGCACGGCGCTCGCGGTAGAGATCACGAACCGCTTGCGCCAGATGATCTTCGAGGGCCAGTTGCAGGCCGGCGAAAAGATCAATGAAAAGCTGCTGACCGAGCAATTCGGCGTCTCCCGCACACCCCTGCGCGAGGCGCTCAAGGTGCTGGCCAACGAGGGTCTGCTCGAGCTCATCCCCCATCGCGGCGCGGTCATTCCCCGCCAAAGCCCCGCAGAGATGGCAGAGGTCTTTCATGTCCTCGCCGCGCTCGAG
>PFEY01000073.1 GCA_002783205.1 Rhodobacteraceae bacterium CG17_big_fil_post_rev_8_21_14_2_50_63_15
CCTGCGCTTTGCCATCCGCGAAGGCGGCCGCACCGTCGGCGCCGGCGTGGTCAGCAAGATCATCCAATAACAACCTTAAGGGTTCGACGAGGGGGGCCGGATGGTCCGGCCTTCCTCCTATCAACTCCAATGCCGTGAAAGGCTAGACCAATGCAAAGCCAGAATATTCGCATTCGGCTCAAGGCGTTTGACTACCGCGTTCTGGATGCCAGCACGCAGGAAATCGTCAACACCGCCAAACGGACCGGTGCGCAGGTGCGCGGACCGATCCCGCTGCCGAACAAGATCGAGAAATTCACTGTTCTGCGCAGCCCACACGTCAACAAGAAATCCCGCGATCAGTTCGAGATCCGGACGCACAAGCGTCTCTTGGACATCGTCGATCCTACGCCGCAGACGGTGGACGCGCTGATGAAGCTCGACCTCGCCGCTGGCGTGGATGTGCAGATTTCGGTTTGAGGAGAGCAAGACATGTTGCGCTCTGGTGTGATCGCGAAAAAAGTCGGCATGACCCGGCTTTTCATGGACGACGGCAGGCAGGTGCCTGTGACCGTTCTTCAACTCGACAATCTTCAGGTTGTGGCTCAACGAACGCCTGAGAAAGACGGCTATTCAGCGGTTCAACTCGGTGCCGGCACGGCCAAGGCCAAGCGGACCAGCCAAGCCATGCGCGGCCATTTCGCTGCTGCCAGGGTCGAACCCAAGCGCAAGATCGCTGAGTTCCGCGTCGCCCCGGAAAACCTGATCGGCGTGGGTGAGGAAATCACGGCTGACCATTACTTTGCCGGTCAGTTTGTGGATGTTTCTGGAACGACGATCGGCAAGGGTTTTGCGGGCGCGATGAAACGCCACAACTTTGGCGGTCTGCGGGCCAGCCACGGCGTGTCGGTGAGCCATCGTAGCCACGGCTCGACCGGACAGTGCCAAGACCCTGGTAAGGTATTCAAGGGCAAGAAGATGGCTGGCCACATGGGGGCTGCCCGTGTAACGACGCAGAACTTGCAAGTGGTCAGAACCGATGCGGATCGCGGTCTCATCATGATCAAGGGCGCGGTCCCTGGATCCAAGGGTGGATGGGTGACGATCAAGGATGCGGTCAAGAAACCGTTTCCAGAAAACGCCATTCTCCCGGCTGCGTTGAGATCTGCCGCTGAAGAAGCTGCGGTGTTGGCCGAAGCCGCTGCCGCGCAAGCCGCCGCAGAAGCGGAAGCCGCAGCAAAAGCCGCCGCAGAAGAGTCTGCTGCCGCAGAAGAAGCCGCTCTGAAGCAGGCCGAGGCCGCGATTCAGGCTGAGAAGAAGGAAGGCGAAGAATGAAACTCGACGTGATCAAACTGGACGGCGGGATAGCCGGCTCGGTCGATCTGGGCGAAGACATCTTCGGCCTGGAGCCGCGTGCGGATATCCTGCATCGCGTCGTCCGCTGGCAGCGCAACAAGGCGCAGGCCGGCACGCACAAGGTCAAGACCCGGTCGGAAACCAGCTATTCCACCAAGAAGATCTATCGCCAGAAGGGCACCGGCGGCGCACGCCACGGTGACAAGAATGCGCCGATCTTCCGTCACGGTGGGATTTACAAGGGACCAACCCCGCGCAGCCACGCCCATGACCTGCCCAAGAAGGTCCGTGCGCTTGGTCTCAAGCACGCGCTCTCGGCCAAGGCCAAGGCGGGCGAACTCGTGATAATCGACGTGGCATCATCGAACGGCAAGACGGGCGACTTGGCCAAACAGGTCAAGAATCTCGGCTGGAAACGTGCGTTGGTGATCGACGGCGCACAGGTGAATGCCGAATTCGCCCGCGCCGCAGCCAATATCGAGGGTCTCGATGTATTGCCGTCGATGGGCGCAAACGTTTATGACATCCTCAAGCGCGACACGCTCGTGCTCACGAAGGCTGGTGTCGAAGCACTGGAGGCTCGTCTGAAATGAGCGCGAAACCCGAACATTATGATGTGATCCGCAAGCCGATCATCACCGAAAAAGCCACCATGGTCTCGGAAAGTGGCGCGGTCGTCTTTGAAGTGGCGATGGAGTCCAGCAAGCCTCAGATCAAGGAGGCCGTGGAGGCGCTCTTTGGCGTCAAGGTCAAGGCCGTGAACACCACCATTACAAAGGGCAAGCAAAAGCGCTTTCGTGGTCAGTTGGGCCGCCGGAATGATGTGAAAAAGGCCTATGTGACGTTGGCCGAGGGAAACACTATCGACGTGACCACCGGGCTCTGATAGGGAGCCGCCAGTAATCTTGGTCCCGGCGGAATTCGGGGCCTTGGCTGTATAAGTCGGGGACCCTCGGGGCCCTATAAATTGGCCACCCGTCGGGGGGCTGCAACATAGGCAGGTCAAGCCTGCCATTAGCAAACGGAAGACAGAAAGCATGGCACTCAAGTCGTATAAGCCGACGACGCCGGGCCAGCGTGGGCTGGTGCTGATCGACCGTTCGGAACTGTGGAAGGGTCGTCCGGTCAAATCGCTCACCGAGGGTTTGACCAAGCATGGCGGCCGGAACAATACCGGACGAATCACGATGCGTCGCAAGGGCGGCGGGGCGAAACGCCTATATCGAATCGTTGATTTTCGACGCAGCAAATTTGACGTTTCGGCAACGGTTGAACGGATCGAGTATGACCCGAACCGCACCGCGTTCATCGCTCTGATCAAGTATGAGGATGGCGAGCAGGCCTATATCCTGGCGCCGCAGCGTCTGGCTGTCGGCGACAAGGTTGTTGCCTCCGCAAAGGCCGATATCAAACCGGGCAACGCGATGCCGTTCTCTGGCATGCCGATCGGCACGATCATTCACAACATCGAGCTGAAGGCCGGCAAGGGCGGGCAGATCGCTCGCGCCGCTGGCACCTATGCGCAATTCGTCGGCCGTGATGGCGGCTATGCTCAGATCCGTCTGAGTTCTGGCGAACTGCGTCTGGTGCGTCAGGAATGCATAGCCACCGTCGGGGCCGTCAGCAACCCTGACAACAGCAACCAGAATTACGGCAAGGCCGGTCGCATGCGTCACAAGGGCATCCGCCCCTCTGTGCGCGGTGTGGTCATGAACCCGATCGACCACCCTCATGGTGGTGGTGAGGGCAGGACCTCGGGTGGTCGTCACCCGGTCACGCCTTGGGGCAAACCCACCAAGGGCGCGCGCACCCGCAACAAGAACAAGGCGTCGCAGGATCTCATCGTGCGCTCGCGTCACGCCAAGAAGAAGGGCCGTTAACACATGGCACGTTCAGTCTGGAAGGGCCCCTTTGTCGATGCTTACGTCCTGAAAAAGGCCGAAGCATCGCGCGAGTCGGGGCGCAATGAAGTCATAAAGATCTGGTCGCGACGCTCGACGATCCTGCCGCAGTTCGTGGGCCTGACATTCGGCGTCTATAATGGTCGCAAGCATATCCCGGTGAATGTCAGCGAGGATATGATCGGTCAGAAGTTCGGTGAGTATTCTCCGACCAGGACGTATACCGGCCATGCGGCCGACAAAAAAGCGAAGAGGAAGTAAGCCATGGGCAAGGATAAGAATCCCCGCCGCGTGGCGGATAACGAAGCGATGGCCAAGCTGCGGATGCTGCGCACCAGCCCGCAGAAACTCAACCTCGTCGCAGCCATGATTCGTGGCAAGAAGGTCGACAAGGCGTTGACCGATCTGACGTTTTCGAACAAGCGGATCGCGCAGGACGTCAAGAAATGTCTGCAATCGGCGATCGCCAACGCAGAAAACAACCACAACCTCGACGTTGATGGTCTGGTGGTTGCAGAGGCCTATGTCGGCAAGAATCTGATCATGAAGCGTGGCCGTCCGCGGGCCCGTGGTCGGTTTGGTGCGCTGAAAAAGCCGTTCTCAGAGCTGACGATCAAAGTGCGTGAAATTGAGGAGCAAGCCTGATGGGTAACAAAGTCAATCCGATTGGCATGCGCCTCCAGGTCAACCGCACGTGGGACAGCCGCTGGTATGCCGACACCAAAGACTATGGCAATCTGCTGCTCGAGGATCTTGCGATGCGCAAGTTCATCGGCGAAGAGTGCAAACAAGCTGGGATAAGCCGGGTGATCATCGAGCGTCCGCACAAGAAGTGCCGCGTCACGATCCACACCGCACGTCCTGGTGTGATCATTGGCAAAAAGGGCGCTGATATCGAAGGTCTGCGCAAGAAGCTGGCGGCGATGACCGCGAGTGAATTGCATCTCAATATCGTCGAAGTCCGCAAGCCCGAACTGGATGCTGCCTTGGTCGGTGAGAGTATCGCACAGCAACTCGAGCGTCGTGTGTCGTTCCGCCGTGCCATGAAACGCGCCGTGCAAAACGCGATGCGTATGGGGGCCTTGGGGATCCGGGTCAACGTTTCGGGCCGCCTTGGTGGGGCAGAGATTGCCCGCACGGAATGGTATCGTGAGGGTCGTGTCCCACTGCACACCCTTCGCGCCGATATCGACTATGCCAATGTCGAGGCGATGACAGCCTATGGCATCATCGGCATCAAGGTCTGGATCTTTAAGGGTGAAATCATGGAGCACGATCCTGCTGCCCGTGACCGCAGGGCCCAAGAACTCCAGGATGGTCCCGCACCCCGTGGTGCCGGCGGCCGCCGGTAAGGAGAGAAAAGATGCTTCAACCAAAGCGCACAAAATTTCGCAAACAATTCAAGGGCCGTATTCGGGGCGAGGCCAAGGGCGGGTCTGATCTGAACTTTGGCACGTTCGGCCTCAAGGCAACCGAACCCGAGCGTGTGACCGCGCGTCAGATCGAGGCGGCCCGCCGCGCGATGACACGGCATATGAAACGCCAGGGACGTGTCTGGATCCGGATTTTCCCGGATGTGCCGGTCAGCTCCAAACCTACCGAGGTTCGGATGGGTAAAGGTAAGGGGTCGGTTGACTATTGGGCCTGCAGGGTCAAACCCGGCCGGGTCATGTTCGAGATCGACGGTGTTGGCGAGGACGTGGCGTTCGAGGCGCTGCGTCTCGCGGCGATGAAATTGCCGATCAAGACCCGCGTTGTTGTCCGCGAGGACTGGTAAGCCGCTACCCCGGAAGAATCCGGCCAACACGTCAATATCTCCCGTGTGAGCGATCGCGCGGGGGATTTCTTTTTTACACGCTCGCGCTGCGCTGCGGGCTGCGCTAGAAACGTGCCATGTCACAGATCTCATCGCTCTTCGTCACCCGCCTTTATCGTGCCGCCCTGTCCGAGCACGGTCCCGCCCTCGACATGGTAGAGTTGCTGGCGTCTTGTTATTCGATTGCCGAGGATGACGAGGCGGGACAGGGCTGGTGCGCGGACAACGGCTACCCCGGCTATACGTCCTATGCCTCGCTCACGGATCTGCCCTGGCGGTTCCCGATCTTTGCCGATCTGGTCAAGGTGCTGGAGGGGCATGTTGCGGCCTTTGCCGAGGATCTGGAGTTCGATCTCGATGGCAAGGCACTGAAGCTCGAGGATATCTGGATCAACATCCTGCCCGAAGGCGGCATGCACGCGAGTCACATTCATCCTCATTCAGTGATTTCCGGCACGACCTATGTGGCGATGCCGGAGGGTGCGAGCGCGCTGAAACTCGAAGACCCACGGTCCGCCCGGATGATGGCGGCGCCGACGCGGCTGAAAACGGCGCGTGAAGAGTTGCGCACCTTCATCTATGCCAAGCCCGCTGTCGGCGATGTTTTACTCTGGGAATCGTGGCTGCGTCACGAGGTGCCTATGAATCTGAGTGAAGAAGATCGGATCAGTGTGAGTTTCAATTACAGTTGGGGCTGAACTGCGACGGAAACGCCAAACAAACGCTTGCCCTCTCTCCGCACCTCCCGTATAGAGCGCAAATTCGCGTGACCCGACCAGTTCGGGAATCGTCTGTTTTGCAATGCATCCACCAGGTCTCGGGTCACCCTGAACCAACCGTCAGGGGCCTTCTGGTGTTTTGAGAGAAAGGAAAAGGGCGATGAACGCCAAGGAACTGCGTGACAAGACCCCGGATCAACTCCGGGAGGAACTGACAAATCTTAAAAAGCAGCAGTTCAATTTGCGCTTTCGGGCGGCGACTGGCCAGCTTGAAAATCCCTCGCAGATGCGTATCGCCCGCCGTAGCGCCGCGCGCGTGCTGACCATTCTGAATGAAAAAGCCGCTGGCGCGGCCGCAGACGCTGAATAAGGAAGGCCTCGAACAATGCCCAAACGTATCCTTCAAGGCACCGTTACCAGCAATGCCAACGAACAGACCATTACCGTTTTGGTCGAGCGCCGTTTCAAGCACCCGGTTCTGCAAAAGACTATCCGAAAGTCAAAAAAGTATCGGGCTCACGACGAAAAGAATGAATTCAAGGTCGGCGATCAAGTCCGCATCATAGAATGCGCACCGCGCTCAAAGACAAAACGTTGGGAAGTGCTGGAGGCCTAAACCGCCAGCCCCTTTTCGGCATAATCGAAACCCTGGGGATAAGGCAGTGCATCGCCCCCCATAGGTCGGGAGAAACCAAATGATCCAGATGCAGACCAACCTGGATGTTGCTGACAACAGCGGCGCACGCCGTGTTCAGTGCATCAAGGTGTTGGGAGGCTCCAAGCGTCGATACGCATCCGTGGGTGACATCATCGTCGTCTCGGTCAAGGAAGCCATCCCGCGCGGCCGCGTGAAAAAGGGTGACGTGCGCAAGGCCGTCGTCGTACGCACCGCCAAGGAAGTTCGTCGCGAAGATGGCACCGCCATCCGTTTCGACCGTAACGCTGCCGTGATCCTGAACAACGCTGGAGAGCCGGTCGGCACCCGCATATTCGGGCCGGTCGTGCGCGAGCTGCGCGCGAAGAACTTCATGAAAATCATCTCGCTCGCCCCGGAGGTGCTGTAAGATGGCTGCAAAACTGAAAAAAGGTGACAGCGTGATTGTCCTGTCCGGCAAGGACAAGGGCCAAAAGGGCACGATCACCAGCGTTGATCCGAAATCCGGAAAGGCCGTGGTTGAAGGCATCAACATGGCCATCCGCCACACGCGTCAGAGCCAGACGAGCCAAGGTGGTCGCATCCCCAAGGCGATGCCGATCGACCTGAGCAATCTGGCGATCGTCGACAAGAATGGCAAACCGACCCGCGTCGGTTTCAAGATCGAAGGCGACAAGAAAGTCCGCTTTGCCAAGACCACGGGGGACGTGATCGATGCTTGATTCCGCAACCTACACCCCGCGTTTGCGGGCCATCTACCGCGACACCATTCGC
>PFEY01000061.1 GCA_002783205.1 Rhodobacteraceae bacterium CG17_big_fil_post_rev_8_21_14_2_50_63_15
TGATCGCAAAGACCAGCGTATCGAGCGGCGAGGCGCCTTCCCAATAATCCGGGTTGGCGGCATAGCGGATCACCGCATCCTTCTGATAGGCGACAAAAGAGAACGGCCCGGTGCCAATGGGCGCCTGATTGATCATTTCCGGCGTTCCGGCCGCAACCATCGCATCGCCATATTCCGCCGACAGGATCGAGGCGAAATCCATCGCGAGGTTGGCGATCATCGGCGCCTCGGGCCGGGTCAGCACGAACTTGACGGTGTAATCGTCCGTCTTGACGATTTCCTTGATCAGGTCCGGCATCGACATCGAGTTGAAATACTCCCAGCTTCCGCCCGACGCGGTGAACATCGGATGCTCGGCCAGACGCTGACGATCAAAGGAAAAGATCACGTCATCGGCATTGAACTCGCGACTTGGGGTGAATCTGTCATTGGAATGGAACTTCACACCCTTGCGCAGGTTGAACGTGTATTCCAAGCCGTCATCGGACACCGACCAGCTCTCGGCAAGACCCGGTTCGATCTCGGTTGTGCCGGTCTTGAACTCGACAAGACGGTTATAGATCGGGTGCGCCGAGGCATCAAACGTCGTGCCCGCCGTGTAAAGCGCCGGATCGAAGCCTTCGGGCGACCCCTCCGAGCAATAGACCAGCGTCTTGGCCGACACGCCGCCCGCGCAGAGCACCGCCAGCAGCAAGCCACCCATCACAGAATGCCTGGTTTTCATCTTTGTTTACTCCCTGATGTCGTTTCTAGTCGGCACGTCTGCGTCCGTCGCACCACGCCGAAGTAAGACAAGAGTGCTCACTCCCTGACACCAAAGTCAAGAATCCCTGCTGATCCTGAAACCGTGACGGGTGCAGGCCGCGCGCCAGAACCGGATTCCGTGAAATGGCCGATGCTGCTCGAAGTCGAATTTTTGACTTTTTGACAATATTTCTCAGAGGCTTGCGCCGTAGAGTTGCCATTCCACTTCTGTCACGTGCGCGGCCAGTTTCTCGCATTCGGAGCGTTTGATTGCGCTCAGCGTGCGGTGCAGCGGTGCCCCCAGAATTTGCCTCATCGCCACGGAGGCCTCAAAGATTTCGATCGCGTCCAGCCAGTGCCGCGGCAACGCTGCGTAGTCTCCTGCACCGTCCATCCCCGCCGCTCCCGGCTCTGCCTTCGCCTCGATACCGTCGAGCGCACAGCCCAGAATCGTCGCGGCCATCAGGTAGGGATTGGCATCGACACCCGCCACGCGATGTTCGAAATGGCGCGCTTTCGCGCTGCTTTCGGGGATGCGCAGGGCGACGATACGGTCCTCCTGTCCCCAGGTGTTGGATGCCGGCGAATAGATCACGCTGGCAAGCCGACGCCACGAATTCAGCACCGGCGCGAGAATCAGCATCGTTTCGGGCATCAGGGCCCGAATGCCGCCGATCGCCTGAAGCATCAAAGGCGAAAGCGCGCCCTCCGCGGTGTCGGCAAACAGATTGCGGCCCGCCGGATCGGTCAGCGACAGATGCATGTGCATCCCCGAACCGGACCGCTCCCCAAACGGCTTGGCCATGAAACAGACCGCCATGCCAAAACGGCGTGCTGTGGTTCTGATCAGCTGCTTTGTCAGGATGATGTCATCGGCCGCCCGCGCCAACCCACGATACCTGAGCGTCAGCTCGAACTGCCCTTCTGCATATTCCGAGATCAGCGATTCCAGAGGCAGATCAAAGGCGTCAGCACCGGCATAGACCGCCTCGAAAAAGGGGGACATCTCGTCCAACTCATCGACCGACATGCCATTGGTCGTGTTGATACGCCGCCCGCCAAGCGGCATCCGCGCCGGCTGAACCCGCCCGGCACCATCCCGTTCGGCATCGACAAGGTAGAATTCCAGCTCCATCGCCCCCATGGGACGGAACCCTATCCCTTCGGCCCGCGCGATCTGCGCCATCATCGCGCCGCGTGGATCATGCGGCACCGGCGCGCCAGCACCGTCAAACATCTGCAACAGAACCATCCCCCGCCCGGTCGCAAGATTCAGACCCAGCGTGCCCGGCACCGGCCAGCATCGGCTGTCGCCCCCCCCGTCGTCCTGAGTTTCCAGCGCGGCCGCCACGTCATGGCCTTCCACATCCTGCGCGAACAACGAGGCGGGCATTCCTCTGCCCGAGGCATAAAGCGATTCGAGCTCGTGCCGCCGGATCATCTTGCCCCGGCCAATGCCATGCAGATCGGACAGAACGATGTCGATCGCCGTCACCTCAACATGCGCGCCCAGAAACGCTCGCGCTTCCTCCAGCGACGCTCCGGTTGGAGATTGTATCATGCTCGCCTCTCCCTCGCCGATCTGCCGTTATCCACCGTCCCGTTCATGAGGACGCCTCCGCATCGAAATCTCCATGCGCAAGCAGGTATTCCGCCCCCTCGTGAATATCGCGCCGCATCAACGCACCGGCGAGTGTAGCGTTGCGTTCGGCCAGGGCCGCTGCAAGTTCGTCGTGATAGTCGATCTCAAGGATCCCCGCCAACGCGCCTTCAAACTTGCCGGCGAACTGGCGCAGGAACGGTGCGGCCTGCAACCACAGCGTCTCGATCAGAAAGATCAGGGCCTCACTGCCGCAGGCCCGATAGATATGGAACTTGAACTCGTAGTTGCGCGCAAGATAGTCGTCGATATCCTGATCGAGCGCCGCCTGAGTCAGTGCCGCGCCCGCCTGCCTGATGGCGCGCAAATCGGCGGCGGTGGCGTGCGAGGCCACCAGTTCCGCCGCCTGCCCTTCGCACAGGACACGGGCCGCCATCAGGTCGGCAAACTGCCCGCGGCGCATCCGTGGCAAGATCAGCGATCCATTGGGAAGGGCCACCAGCGCGCGCAAGGATTGAAGGCGCACCAGCGCCGCACGCACCGGCATGTCCGAGGTTCCCAGTTCCGCTGCCAGCTTGCGGCTGGTCAGCTTGCGGCCCGGCGGGATACGCCCCGACATGAGCGCGCGCGTAAGGGTCTGGTACACCTGCTCGTGCAGCCGCACCACTTCAATGGCCTCAAGTCCCAGAGAAGATGCCTTTGTCATCCGCTCAACCGCCCTGCCGATGGCCACTGACCACCTCAAATCCCCGAACGCCCCGAACGCCCGGAACGCCCCCCGATCCTCCCGCGTGCCCCGCGCCATCGATTCGGATCGTGCCCGGTCGCATCCTTCACCTCTTGCTCTGATACGGCCCCTGCTTAGCAAATTCGCGATCGCAATCAATACAAAGCGATCTCTTTCAGGCGATAACCAAGTTCACATACCAAAAATATGGATTTTTTGGAAATATATTGCTCTTGTCGCGCATATCGTGCGATGAATTATGCGATCACATTTTGAGGGAATCATGCCAAGCGGTCTGAGAGGCGCGCGAATCGCGGTTGTCGGCGCAGGACTGATCGGGGTTGGCTGGGCCGCCCTGTTTCTCCACCACGGTGCCGATGTCGCGCTGTGGGATCCCGATGGCGCCGCGCGCGAGACGGCGCGGACCCGAATGGCAAAACCCTTGGCAGACCTCCGGGACCTGGACGACTCCCTGGACGACTCAACGTGCAGACCGGGCGCACTGGTCGTCTGTGACGACCTCGGAACCGCGGTCTCAGATGCCGTTCTCATTCAGGAGAACGCCCCCGAAAGCATCCCTCTCAAGCATGACCTCTTCCGCGAGATCGAAGCGCACGCCCGGCCGTCCGCCCTCCTTGCCTCCTCCACCTCCGCCTTCACCTGGACGGATCTGGCCCCTGCGCTGAAAGATCCGCGCCGCCTTGTCACCGCCCATCCGTTCAATCCACCGCACCTTGTTCCCCTGGTCGAGATCTACGGCCCCGACGACACGCGGGTATCTCACGCCGAGACACTCTATCGCGCGGCGGGACGGGTGCCCGTGCGCCTCAGGAAAGACGCACCCGGACATATTGCCAATCGCCTCGCCTCGGCCCTCTGGCGCGAGGCTGTCCATATCGTGGCCGACGGCATCGCCGACGTCGAGGCGGTGGATGCGGCCCTCGTCAACGGGCCGGGATTTCGCTGGTCGGTGCTGGGGGTGCATATGGGCTATCACCTCGGTGGCGGCAGCGGCGGTCTGTCGGCCTATCTCGACCACCTTGGCCCCAGCCAGCAGCGGCGTTGGTCCTCCCTCGGGCACCCGTCCCTGACACCAGAGGTCTGCAAGGCGCTGATCGAGGGGGTGGCACAAGAAGCGGCGGGCCGGGACATCCTCGCCCTCGAGGCGGCACGCGATACAGCATTGATCGCGGCCCTGAAAGCACGCAAAGGCACGCCAGTTGTCTAGGATCGCGCTCATTCATGCCCTTGAGGACTCCATCGCTCCGATCCGTGCGGCCTTTGATCGGCACTGGCCTGAAGCCACCTGCATGGACCTGCTCGACACGTCCCTCTCGGCGGATCTGATCGCCGCCGGCGCGCTTGACGGCGCGATGGTCCAGCGGTTTCGTGATCTGGGCCGATACGCGGCCGGCCTGTCTGGACAGGGCGGACAGACCAAGGCCATCCTTTTCACCTGCTCGGCCTTCGGCGCGGCCATAGACGCGGTCAAGGCGGATCAGACGATTCCGGTGCTGCGCCCCAACGAGGCCGCCTTTGCCAGGGCGCTCAAACTCGGGCGACGACTGGCACTTGTCGTGACCTTCCCGCCCTCCCTCGCGGCCCTGCGGGCGGAACTTGAAAGCATGGCCACCACGGCAGGTCAGGAGATCGACGTAACGCCCATCCTTGCCGAAGGTGCCCTGGCCGCGCTCAAGGCGGGCGATGGCGCGGGCCACGACGCCAAGGTGCTGCGCGCCTGTGAAGGGCTGGGCCATGTCGATGCACTCATCCTCGGACAGTTCTCGCTCGCCCGCGCATCCGGACCGCTCGCCCAAAGCCTTGATATCCCCATCGTCACAACCCCAGATAGCGCGGTTCTCGCTCTGAAATCGCAGCTTGCTCATCCCTGAAAGGACCAAACCAATGAACGACCTCTCCAATGTCTCGCTGGCCGACCTTGATCGCGGCGCGCATCTGCACCCGGTCTCGTCGATCCAGGACCTCGCGGAAAACGGACCAACCATCTACACCGGGGCCGATGGGGTGATCGTGACCCGCGAGTCCGGCCAGACCGTGATCGACATGGGGGCCGGGCTTTGGTGCGTCAATGTCGGCTATGGCCGGACCGAACTGGTCGAGGCGGGCGCGCGGGCGATGCAGGCGCTGAGCTTTCAGCACTGCTTTGGCGGCGCGGCGTCGGAACCGACCATCCGCCTTGCCGACCGCCTGTTGAGCCTGTTCCGCGATACCGTTCCCGGATCGGACATGGCGCGCGTGTTCTTCGGCTGTTCGGGGTCGGACGCCAATGACACGGCCTTCAAGCTGGTGCGCTATTACAACAACCTGCGCGGTCTGCCCAAGAAAAAGAAGATCATCTCGCGCAAGGGCGCCTATCACGGCCTGACCTTGGCATCGGGCAGCCTGACCGGGATCGAAGGCTATCACAAGGCGTTCGACCTTCCGGTCGAGGGCGTGCTGCATACCGAATGTCCGCATTACTACGCCTATGCCAGGACCGGCGAAAGCGAGGTGGACTTCACGGCCCGGCTGATTGCCGAGCTTGAGGCGATGATCGCACGCGAAGGCCCTGAAACCATCGCCGCCTTCATCGCCGAACCGGTCATGGGCACCGGCGGTGTCTTCACCCCGCCCGAGGGTTATTTCGAGAAACTCCAGCAGGTGCTCGACCGCCACGACATCCTGCTGATCGCGGATGAGGTCATCACCGGCTTTGGTCGGACGGGTCAATGGTTCGGCTGCGGCACCTACGACATCCGCCCCGACATCGTTTCGCTCGCCAAGGGCCTGACATCGGCCTATTTCCCGATGTCGGCCTCGATCATCTCAAACCGGATCTGGGATGTGCTGGCCAAGGCCTCGCCCGAGATGGGGGTTTTCATGCATGGCTTCACCTATTCCGGGCATCCTGTGGGCAGCGCCATCGCGCTTGCCAATCTTGACCTGATGGAACGCGAGGACATGCCCGCGCGCGCAGAGCGCCTTGGCCCCATTCTGCTCGACGCTCTGAAATCGAAGGTCGGCGGGCATCGCTTTGTCGGCGATGTGCGTGGCGTGGGCCTGCTGGCCGCCATCGAATTTGTTGCCGACAGGTCGAGCAAGGCCCGCCTGCCCGCCGGCGCGCACAAGATCGTCGCGGCGCAAGCGATGCAGCATGGCGTTCTGACGCGCGCGCTGCCGTTCCTGCCCGTCACGTCGATGTCACCGCCGCTCTGCATCTCCGAGGCCGAGATCGACGAGGCCACCACGCGATATGCCACCGCCCTCACGGCGGCCACCCCGGCCCTGGAGGCGCTTCTGGGCTGAACACCGGATCGGGGCGCAGCGGACCGATCAAGCCGCCCGACACGCGGATCGGACCGCTGCGCAACGCATAGGGCACGGCCTAGAATTGCTCCCAGATGATGCGCCCCATGCCGTCAAGACGCTCGGGAGAGCAAAACAGCGAGATCGTCATGGTCGCGGT
This sequence comes from Rhodobacteraceae bacterium CG17_big_fil_post_rev_8_21_14_2_50_63_15, assembly GCA_002783205.1. Lineage (GTDB taxonomy): Bacteria > Pseudomonadota > Alphaproteobacteria > Rhodobacterales > Rhodobacteraceae > Roseovarius. Next base: position 6,538 of record PFEY01000061.1, read on the forward strand.
CCAGTCGCGCGCGCCCATGCGCACCAGAGTGCCATTGGCCAACTCCTCGCGGATCGAGAATTCCGGGAGCCACGCCAGACCCGCGCCCGCCAACGCGCGCCGTTTCAGCGCCTCGGCCAAGGCATCCATGTATCGCAGGTCAAGCGCCGGGCGACGGTTGCCGATGGTTTGATCCACCACGGTGCCCAGAAAGGTGTTGGGGTCATAGCTGAGATAGGGCACCTCGTGGCCCGAACGTGCGTGAAGCGCCCAGCCATACCGGGCGGCGGCCTCATGCAGGGCCACGGGAATGAGGCGCTCTTCGCAGATGTCCCGGCGCTTGAACCGCGTCTCGTCAAGGATCGGGGCGACGTCCTGATGCCGGTAGTAGAGCAGGAATTCACACCCGCCCTCGCTCAGCAACTGACAACAGGCGGCCAGGTTGTCAGAGATCACCCGCGTCCGCAACTGCGGGTATTGCCGCTCGAAATCAGCCATGCGCGGTTGCAGGAAATTG
>PFEY01000003.1 GCA_002783205.1 Rhodobacteraceae bacterium CG17_big_fil_post_rev_8_21_14_2_50_63_15
ACTCATCACCTCTTCGGCCTGCGCGCCGCGCTCGATCTGATCATGGCCGAGGGGATCGAGGCCGTCTGGGCGCGGCATGACACCCTTGCCCGCGCCATCTGGGCGGCCTGCGAGGCCTGGGGCACGACCGGCCCGCTGGAGCTCAACATCAGCGATCCTGCGCTGCGCAGCCGCGCGGTGACCGCGCTCAGGATCGGCGCGCCGCATGGCTCGGCCCTGCGCAGATGGGTGCAGGACAACGCCGGCGTCACCCTCGGCATCGGCCTTGGCATGGCAGAACCGGGCGATCCGGCCTGGCACGGGTTCTTCCGCATCGGCCATATGGGGCATGTGAACGCGCATATGGTGCTGGGCGCCTTGGGCGCGATCGAGGCCGGTCTGACGGCGCTCGACATCCCGCATGGGACGGGGGCGCTTGCGGCCGCGGCGCGGGTGATCGCGGGGCGGGGATAGGCTAGGCCCTGCCCGCCTCCGCCAATGCCTCCGGCAGCGCGCGCGCCAGCACCGCCAGATCCTGCGGCCGTCCGCAGCTGATGCGGATGCAGCGGTCCTGTGGCGCCACGAACGGCATCCGCACGAACACCCCCCGCGTCCCCAGCCCGGCCAGAACCCGGCGCGCGAAATCGCCGTCGCGCCCGCAATCGACGCTGACGAAATTGGCCGCCGAGGGGATGACACCCAGCCCGTTCTCTCCCGCGATCCGCGCGATCCCGTCCCGCGCGCGGCGCACCTCGGCCTGCACATGCGCGAGCCAGCCGTGATCGCCCAGCGCCGCCAGCGCCCCGGCCTGCGCCATCCGGTTCATCCCGAAATGATTGCGGATCTTGTCGAAACTGCGGATCAGTCCCGTCGCGCCGATCGCATAGCCGATGCGCGCGCCCGCCATCCCGTAGGCCTTGGAAAAGGTGCGCATCCGGATCACCCGCGGATCGTCCGCCGCCACCTCCGCCGCCGTGCCTTCTGGCGCGAACTCCACATAGGCCTCATCGAGGCACAACAGACAGCCCTCGGGCAAATCTCCGAGGGCTGCCACGATCTCGGCCCCCGGTCGCCAGGTGCCCATCGGATTGTCGGGATTGGCGAGATAGATCAGCCTCGCGTCCACCGCCCGCGCCCGTTCGATCAGCGCCGCCAGATCCTCGTGATCGCCGCGATAGGGCACCTTGTGCAGCACCCCGCCAAACCCCGCGACGTGATAGTTGAAGGTCGGATAAGCCCCCTGCGATGTCACCACAGCGTCACCGGGGCCGATCAGCAGCCGCACCAGATTGCCCAAGAGCCCGTCGATCCCCTCGCCCACCAGCACGTTTTCCATTGTCACGCCCAGATGGCGGGCCAGTGCCGCGCGCAGGTCATGGCTCGTCGGGTCGCCGTATTTCCAGACATTCCCGGCCTCGTCGCGCATCACCGCCAGCGCCAGAGGGGATGGACCAAAGACATTCTCGTTGGCCCCCAGCCGCGCGGCAAAGGGCGCACCCCGGCGGCGCTCCTGTTCCTCTGGCCCGACAAAGGGCACAGCGGCGGGCAGACTCTCAACCAGGCTCGTGTAACGCGGCGTTTCCATGCGCCGCAGTTAACGGAAACCCGGCCCCGCGTGCAAGAGCGTGCCCCAACGTCGCCCTCGACCGCTCGCCCGATCCGGTGTTTCATGGACCGCACAGGAGGACCGCCATGCCCCGCGTCACCACAAAGATCGCCGATCACGTCGCCCATGTCACCCTGACCCGGCCCGACAAGATGAACGCCGTCGATCCCGAGATGGCAGAGGCGATCGTCGCCGCCGGTCAGGCGCTCATCGACAGCGACATCCGCGCCGTCGTGCTTTCGGGCGAGGGCCGTGCCTTTTGCGCCGGCCTCGACGTGATGAGCTTTGCCAAACTGGCCGCCGGCGATCCAGAGGCGCTCATCCTGCCGCGCAGCCATGGCAACACCAATCTCTTTCAGGAGGTGGCGATGATCTGGCGCCGCCTGCCGGTGCCGGTCATCGCGGCGCTGCACGGTGTGGTCTATGGCGCGGGGTTCCAGCTTGCGCTCGGGGCCGATCTCCGCATCGCAGCCCCCGAGACGCAGCTTGCGATCATGGAGATGAAATGGGGCCTCATACCCGATATGGGGGGCATGGCGCTCCTGCCGCGCCTCACCCGGTCCGACGTCATCCGCCGCCTGACCTACAGCGCCGCGCCGATCCCCGCCGCACAGGCGGAACGCTGGGGGCTGGTGACAGAGATCGCCGAGGATCCGCTCGCCGCCGCGCAAGCCCTCGCCCGCGACATCGCCGCGCGCAGCCCAACGGCCATCCGCGCCGCCAAGCGCCTGATCGGGCAGGCCGAGAGCGGCATTGGCGAGGATGCCGTGCTGATGGCCGAAAGCCGTGAACAGGCCGCCCTCATCGGCAAACCCGACCAGATGGAACAGATCGCCGCCAACATCGCCCGCCGCGCGCCGGTATTCGGGCGCAAGGGCTAGCGTTCCCCACAGGGCATGAGATCCCCAATCGAAACGGGATGTCGGGCACGGGTCCGGCATCCGTGAGGGAAACGGTCAGATGAGGGTTCGGAGGCCAGAGTGGTCTGGCGCGACCGGAGGGGCGTCTGCCGCAGCTGGCCGGGAGGAGACGTTGAGCAACGGTTGAGGAGCCGCGCGGTCGCTGGGCCGGGGACTGGCGAAGCAACGCAGGAAACTGGCACTTTATGCCAGCAAAGTCCGCATGACTTCAAGCGTTGCGCGACGCCTCATAATCGCCAGGCCGCCGGACGGCCCGGCGATCACGCGGCGGCGCTACGCGCCTTGTTCCGCGCGAGTGGCAACCTCGACGTTCGCATCATACCAACTTTGACTTCTTATCCGACACAACCAACGCCCCCCCGTCCCTCATACCTGTCGCTCATGCCTTCGTCCGCGCGACGGAGGCCACACCAGAGGCAGACCGGATCGCTTTTGTCAGGTGGCGCACATCGCCCTCAGCTGCCGTAAACCGCACCCCAGCGCTCGATCAGCGCCTGCTGCAAGTGTTTCGACCGCTGGTTCCAGCCGCGCGCGCCCGCGGGGCGTTGGTCTTGTGACGGGTCGATCCGCGCCCGCAGGCTGTCGCTCGCGGTAAAGATGGCAAAGGCCAGCGTCGCCCCGCCGGGCATCGAGACATAGCCGGCAAGCGCGCTGACGAAATGCAATGTGCCGGTCTTTGCCACCACTTTGAGAGGATGCGATTTCTTTGGCTGACCCGACCCGCCCCCGAGCGGAAGCTCGTGCAGAAGCGGTGTCAGCTGACCCGTCTGATACGCCCGCGCCAATGCACCGGTCAGCGCCTTGGCCGACAGGCGCGAACGGTCGTTGAGACCCGAATGATCCTTGAGATCCGCCCCGGCCATGCCCATGCGCGACTGCGCCCAATCACTCATCTCCAGCGCCGATTGTTCAAGCGCCACCGCCGCGCCGCGTCGCTTTGCACTCGCGGCAAGGCCCACCATCTCGGCGGTCAGATTGGTGGAATAGCGCAGCATCTCGCGCAGGATCTCGGTCAGCGGCGCGCTGCGATGCGCGGCCAGAACCGTGCCCCCCGGCGCCGCACCGATCACCTCGGCCTTGGCCAGTTGAATACCGTGCGAGCGGGCAAAGGTGGCAAAGACCTCCGCCGCATAAAGCTCGGGCTTGCGCACCGGCAGCCAGCGCGCGCCACCCGTGCCCAGCGCCCCGCGCGCCACGGTCCAGTCCTCGCGGCGACCCGCGTCCTTGTAGGTAAAGACCGGCACCGCGCGATCCGCGATCCGCATCCGCGCCATGGTCACATCGGGGCGGTATCTGTCGGATCGCGCATCCATCGTGATCCGGTAATCGCCGCCCGCGCGCTTCCATTCGAAATGCACGCGGTTGTAGTTCAGGTTGAGCCCGGAAAGCGCGGGATTGTATCCGGCATCCTCGGGCTGAGCCTCGTCGATGGCCCGCCGGAACGGCACCGCGCCGCCCCAGACCAGAAACCGGCCGCGCACCTCGCGCAGCCCGGCCTTCTTGAGCGCCGCCGCCATCTCGGCCAGCGCATTGGTATCCAGCGAAGGATCGCCGCCCCCCGCGAGCACCAGATCGCCCCTGAGCACGCCGTTCTCGACCGGTCCGCTGGCAATCAGCCGCGTCTCGAAGCGATGCACAGGACCAAGGGTCTCAAGCGCATAAAGCGCCGTTACCGTCTTGGTCACGCTGGCAGGCGGCAGGCCCGCAGTCCCGTCGCCTTCTTCCAGAACCCGTCCGGTGGTCGCGTCCGCCACGGCAAAGCCAACCCGTCCCGAGAGGTTTGCCGAGGCAATCAGCGCCTCGGCCTTCGGCGCGTCTTGCACCACCTTGCGCGCCGCCGCGGCTCCCGAGGGCCGCGCCACCGGGCGCAACGAGACCGCAGGCGCACCCGCGAACGCGCCCTGCGCCAGCGCCGCCAAGGCCGTGCTCACGAAGAAACGTCTGGAATAGCGTTTGGTCATGGGGCGGATTAAACCGCAGCCGCAGGCCCCGTGCAATCGACTTCGCACGTCCTGTCGCTCACGTTATCGCCGATCCGACCCGACCCGCGCCGCACGCCCGCAGCCGGGTCGAGGAAATATCCATCATCGGCACATTCACGAAACACCAGGCCGGGGCGATCGCGCGACCCAGACCCAGCGCATGTTCGCCGGCAATCCGAGCCTGGTCGTAAATCCGCGCCGCCGGCGACATGCGCGCCGAGATCCGCTGGCCCGGACGCGCCAGCACACCCACCGGCACCGTCTCGATGATGCGGCGCCAGTCCTGCCAGAGGTGAAACTGCGCCAGATTGTCCGCTCCCATCAGCCAGACGAACCGCACCCCCGGATAGGCCTGCATCAACGCCGCGAGCGTCGCTGCGGTGTAACGCGTGCCCGCCCGCGCCTCGAAATCGGTGACAGTGATGCGCGGATGATCGATCAGCGCGCGCGCCGCCGCCATCCGCTCTGCCAGCGGCGCCGGTCCCCAGCGTTTCAACGGATTACCGGGGCTCACCAGCCACCAGAGACGATCCAGACCAAAGCGCTTGAGCGCCTCGCGGCTGATATGCAGATGCCCGGCATGTGGCGGATCAAAGGATCCACCCAAAAGGCCGATCACCTGACCAGGGCGGGCATGGGGCAGCGCATGTCTCATCGCCCCTTCATTGCCAGACCCGGCCACGCTGTAAAGCGAAAAAACCCGCGCCCTCAGCCCCCATTGCCCCCGCGCGGCTTGGGCGTTATCACCCGGTCTCGGATCACGACAGTCCCAAGCGGAGGGCCAGGACCATGGCAGCCTATCAATACGTCTATCACATGCAGGGCGTCTCCAAGACCTACCCCGGCGGCAAGAAATGCTTTGAGAATATTCATCTCAACTTTCTGCCCGGAGTGAAGATCGGGGTTGTCGGCGTCAACGGCTCGGGCAAATCGACGCTGATGCGGATCATGGCCGGGATCGACACCGATTTCACCGGCGAGGCCTGGGCCGCCGAGGGCGCCAAAGTGGGCTATCTGCCGCAAGAGCCGCATCTCGATCCCGGCCTCACGGTGCGCGAGAACGTGATGCTGGGGGTGGCCGCGAAAAAGGCCAAGCTCGACCGCTTCAACGACCTGGCGATGAACTACTCGGATGAGACCGCCGACGAGATGGCGAACTTGCAGGACGAGATCGACAGCCAGAACCTCTGGGATCTCGACTCACAGGTGGACATCTCGATGGAGGCGCTGCGCTGTCCGCCCGACGACGCCGCTGTCGATAGCCTCTCGGGCGGGGAACGCCGCCGGGTGGCGCTCTGCAAGCTGCTCCTTGAGGCCCCCGAGATGCTGCTCCTCGACGAGCCGACCAACCACCTTGACGCCGAAACCATCGCCTGGTTGCAACAGCATCTGATCGCCTACAAGGGCACCATCCTGATCGTCACCCATGACCGCTATTTCCTCGATGACATCACCAGCTGGATCCTCGAATTGGACCGCGGCCGGGGCATCCCCTATGAGGGCAACTATTCCGCCTGGCTCGAACAGAAGGCCAAGCGCCTGATGCAGGAGGCGCGCGAGGACAAGTCCAAGCAAAAGACGCTGGAGCGCGAACTGGAATGGATGCGCCAGGGCGCCAAGGCGCGTCAGGCCAAGCAAAAGGCCCGGATCAACGCCTATAATGAACTGGCCGGCCAATCTGAGCGCGAGAAGATCTCGCGCGCGCAGATCGTCATTCCCAACGGCCAGCGCCTCGGCTCCAAGGTGATCGAGGTCAACGGATTGAGAAAACACATGGGCGACAAGCTCCTGATCGAGGATCTGAGCTTCTCGCTGCCGCCCGGTGGCATCGTCGGCGTCATCGGTCCCAACGGCGCGGGCAAATCGACGCTCTTCAAGATGCTGACCGGGCAGGAAAAACCCGATGCAGGCACCATCGAGTTGGGCGACACGGTGCAGCTTTCCTATGTCGATCAGTCGCGCGACGATCTGAGGCCCGAGGATAACGTCTGGGAGGCGATCTCGGGAGGTGCCGAGGTGATCGTTCTGGGCGATGCCCAGATCAATTCCCGCGCCTATTGCGGTGCCTTCAACTTCAAGGGCGGCGACCAGCAGAAAAAGGTCTCGCTGCTCTCGGGCGGCGAACGCAACCGCGTCCACATGGCGCGGCTTTTGAAAGAGGGCGGCAATGTTCTTCTGCTCGACGAGCCCACCAACGACCTCGACGTCGAGACGCT
>PFEY01000001.1 GCA_002783205.1 Rhodobacteraceae bacterium CG17_big_fil_post_rev_8_21_14_2_50_63_15
AGAACAAACTCTCCTTTTGAATGGCCCGGTTTTTGGGGGGCAGGTCACAATGGCGTGGTTACCGTGAAATGCGTGCCCGAGATTAAGTGAAATCACAGATCAACTTACGCAAGATGCGCAACCCCGTTACTGACCACCTTTACTCAAGGCAAGACGAACCAGCAGATCAGGATCGCCAAAGCCACCAGATTTCGAAATGACCGTGACGCCGTGCCAAGCGCCGCCACGGATGAAGCTGATAGGAAGCCCAGGTGCGATGCGCCCAACGGTGTGTAGCTGATCGACTGCAGCCAGCCTTGTCAGCCGCGCGAGAGTCGCCCCCCCGGTCACGAAAACACAGACCGGCATAGGCCCCCCCAACAGCCCTGCGATGGCATTGTTGAGAGCTGCCGCCGCCCCCTCCCCGCCAACCACATCCCGCGCAGGGTCAACCACATGCGCCCAAGCGCAACGCGCTTCCAAGCGTTCTGTTTGATGCTTTGTTACTGCATGCCGAGTGCCAATGAGAAACAGGTCGGGGATTGGTGCTGGGATAAATGGCGCCCTGCTTGCCAGCGCCTCCGCCACCCCACCACTGCCAACCCAGAGCACTGAAGCGCAAGATGCCAATGATTGGGCCACCCGATCAAGGTGTTCAGGCGTCATGGCATCAGCCACGAGTATCCGCGCCTCGGGCGGTGCTTCGTCGGTACGCCAAGGTACAGAGTTAAGGCCCGCACGCTGAAGCGACGTTGCAATCGGCTCTCCGACGTCAAGCCACTTAATGTCTGCACTGAGCGCTTTCTGGCGGCCATTTACCGTGCGCCGTCCCATTTCTGGGAAGGCCGGAGCGACGACGATGCGGTCAAAACCCGTCGCGGCTGCTGCTGTCTCTGCGGCCCAAGGACCGCGCAACATGCTGTCGATCTTTTTGATCCAAAGCCCAGATTGACCTATCCGGTCCTGCCGGGCCGCGACAAATTTCGCCACGCGGCGCGCGGCCTCTTCCCCAGAAAGGCCATCGCGGGTCTCGGTGCTCACCGAAAGGCGACTGGCTGCGACCTCCGTCATCGACACCACAATTGGCGCATTTCTCTGCGCCAAGGGTGCCGCGGCATCCAAGGCCCCTGTTAGATCGTCCGCCACGATCGTCACATGCGACGGCATTATGATGCTCGACGCGCAGTTGTGGATACGCGCACAACCTTGACCGGCTGGGCCACCATCGACGCCGTCGCCTCCGGAGACAATGCGTCGTCGGTAATGACCTGATCGAAGTCTGAAACATTCCCAAAAACCGCAAAGGCGCAGCGCTCAAACTTGCCACTGTCGACGAGCAGCAAGCGGATCTCCGAAATAGTGATCATGCAGCGCTTCAAATTGGCCAGTTCAATCGACGTGTCTGACAATCTCCCGTCATGGGCGCCATGTGCTCCAAGCATCAACAGGTCCACCGACAATCGCAACATGAAGTCCTGTGTCGTGCTGCCCAATATCGTTGGCGTGCCTGACCGAACCATACCCCCTGGGACAATCACATCGATGCCAGGTTCCATGCTGAGCAGTGCTGCGATCTGCAGATCGTTCGTTATTGCAGTAAATTGCAGATGGAGCGCGACAGCTGCCCGCGCGGCTTCAACCGTGGTGGTGCCGCTATCGAACAAGACAGTTTGACCTGATTTGATCTGTTGTGCGGCGTATTGGCCGATAGCGCGCTTTTCAGCGGATGCCAGCACACCTGAGACACTCGCAGGAGGCTCAAAAGTCTTTGATGCTGGGACATGTGATACTGCGCCACCGCGTGTCCGCTGCAAGAGCCCCGCATCGCTTAGAAAGTCTAGGTCGCGTCTTAGAGTCGAGACCGAAACCTCAAGATCGTCGGCTAATTCTGATATTGATGCGGAGCCTTTGGATCGGACCGCCGTTATGATGTGATTGTGTCGCTCCGCTACCAACATGCTGTGCTTCTCCGCAGTATGATGAAATTTGAGCCTACAGACGCGCTCTCAAGCTGCCAATGCAATTTGACTAGATTTGAAATATTTTGAGCGAATACGATTGACTATGACGCAATGTGAAGTGACCCTAGGCAGGGGTCCATGCGACGTCATCCAATTAATGGTTGCCTCCGCATTCCCCTGAGAGGCCAGCATGACACCTGGCAAATGTGCCGTCTGCGGCGCCGGACAGAGGAACGACACGTGACCACACCAACCATCGCGATCTCAACGGGTGATCCAGCAGGGATTGGCCCAGAAATTACCATGAAGGCAGTGCGCCAGCTTGGGCCTCGCTTGGGCAAAGATTTGAAGCTGGTGTTGGTTGGCGACCCTGTAATTTTGAAGGCCGCAGCTCAAGATCTGGGTCTGACTTTTCCACTGCCGGATCTCGGCGCGGACGAGGCTCCTGTGAGAATTCTACGGACCTGCGCGCCTCAGGGCCCTATACGTGTTGGTGAGGTCACCGCAGAAGGTGGACGCCAGGCCTATGATGCTGTGGTGAAGGCCACTGACTTCGTGATGAAGGGTTTGGCACAGGCCATCGTGACAGCACCTCTCAACAAGGAGGCATTGAACCTTGCTGGATATGACTTTGCTGGACATACCGAGCTTCTCGCCAAGCTGACTGGTGCACGCGACAGCGCAATGATGCTTGCACATAGCGATTTTCGTGTCTCGCATGCGACCACGCACGTAGCGTTGGAAGACGTGCCGCGACGCTTGACGAAGGAGCGGATCCAACGAGTGATCGAGCTCACGCGCAATGCGCTGAAGCAAATGGGTATTGAAGAGCCTCGTATCGCCGTTGCGGCACTAAACCCGCACGCCGGCGAAGGGGGTATTTTCGGCAGGCATGACATAGACGTGACCGCCCCGCTTATTGCGGATCTGCAAGGCCGTGGGTGGAAAATCAGTGGGCCGATCCCCGGGGACACCGTATTCGTCAAGTTACGAGGCCGCGCCTATGACGCCGTCGTGGCGATGTACCATGACCAAGGCCATATCCCAGTTAAATTACTAGGGTTCTCGGTGGACCCCGCCACAGGTCACTGGACGGCCCTGTCTGGTGTGAATGTCACTTTGGGCCTACCGATCGTGCGGACCTCCGTGGATCACGGCACAGCGTTCGACATCGCAGGAAAAGGTAGAGCCAGCGCAAACTCGATGCTGGAGGCCATTGAGATGGCTCTTGATCTGACGAAGGAGGCCAATCCCCAGTCGAGAGGTACATCTTAGCGTGTCGAGCGAGGCGGAGAGCCGCTTAACAGGCAAAACAAGCCTATTCCAACACATCGAAACTTTATCTGTGGGCACCGTTAGTCGGCCGTCCACCCGCCATCCAGCATCAGCGCGCTACCTGTCATCAGCGACGACGCGTCGGATGCCAAAAAGACGGCTGCACCGGTGACATCTTCGACACGTCCCAGGCGTCCCAATTTGATCTTTGATACGACCATATCTCTGAACGCCTTGTCCTCAAAGAAGGGCTGCGTCATCGGGGTTTCGATGAAGGTGGGGCAAATCGTGTTCACGCGAATGCGATGCTCTCCAAGTTCGACGGCCAAGGCTTTTGTAAAACCCTCCAAGGCCCATTTCGACGCACAATACAGCGTCCGGTTTGCCGCACCGACATGACCCATCTGAGAGGACATGTTGATGACTGAGCCTTGGACGCTTTCCGCGATCATTCGGCTTGTGACGGCGCGCGCACAAAAAATCGCAGCCTTGAGGTTCAGTTCCATGACTGCGTCATAGTCGTCTTCCGTGACCTCTGAGAGCGGCTTCGGACGGTTTGTACCCGCATTGTTCACGAAGACATGGAACGCTTGGCGTTCGGCGATTGCGGCTTCGAACGCGGCAACATCGGTCACATCCATCTGCAAACTATCGGCCTTGAGGCCCGCACTGCGCAATTCATCTGCGACGTCTTCTATTTCAGACGCAGTGCGGGCGCAAAGTGTGACCTCGGCACCAAGGTGGGCATAGGCTTGAGCGATGGCGAGGCCTATGCCCCGCCCCGCCCCCGTGACCAAAGCCCTCTTTCCGTCGAGACAGAAGTCCGGCGCTTTTGTCATCATTCTGCAGCCTCGCGGTAGGGTGCAGCTTCCCCGTACGGGATATTGAGCCCACCATAGCGGCGCACCCGAACATTACACTGTTCCGCATGTCCGACGAAGCCCTCCAGCATACAGAGCCGTGACCCGTATTCGCCGATCAGCGTTGCGGCTTCGTCCGTGAGGACCTTTTGGTAGCTGTGGGTTTTGAGAAACTTTCCAACCCAGAGGCCACCCGTGTAGCGGCCAGCCTTTTTGGTTGGCAATGTATGGTTGGTGCCGATGACCTTGTCTCCATTTGCCACGTTTGTGCGAGCACCGAGGAACAGGGCTCCATAGGAATGCATCTTGTCTAGAAACCAATCATCACGGTCCGTCATGACTTGCACATGTTCGGACGCAATGTCGTTGGCAACTTCCAGCATCTCCTCGTATGTATCGCACACAATAACTTCACCATAGTCCTGCCAACTCACCCTTGCAGTTTCAGCAGTGGGTAGAATTTCCAGTAGGCGATCAATTTCCTTCAATGTTTCGTCCGCCAATTTACGCGAGTTGGTGACCAAAACCGCAGGCGAGTTATACCCATGCTCGGCCTGTCCCAAAAGATCTGTGGCACAGATCTCAGCGTCGACAGTGTCATCAGCGATGACCATGGTCTCGGTGGGGCCCGCAAAGAGGTCAATGCCAACACGTCCGTAAAGCTGGCGTTTGGCTTCTGCGACGAAGACATTGCCCGGACCGACTAGCATGTGTACCGGTTCGATCGTCTCTGTGCCGATCGCCATCGCACCCACAGCCTGAATGCCACCGAGAACATAGATCTCGTGTGCACCACCGAAGTGAATGGCGGCAATCACGGCGGCGTTGGGCTTGCCGTGAAACGGAGGCGTGCAGGCAATGATCCGCGGTACTCCGGCGACAGATGCTGTGGCCACGGACATGTGGGCGGACGCGACCATCGGGAATTTTCCACCAGGCACATAGCAGCCGACGGACTGCACAGGAATGTTCTTGTGGCCAAGGATGACTCCCGGAATTGTTTCAATCTCGAGATCGAGCATGGTGTCGCGCTGCGCCTGGGCGAATTTGCGCACCTGCTCCTGAGCGAACTTGATATCGGCGATCTCGCGCTCAGAAAGCTGGCTGATCAGATCGTCGATTTCCTGCTGGCTCAGACGAAAAGACGCCGGGGAATATTTATCGAATTTTTCTGACATCTCGCGAATAGCATCGTCACCTCGCGCTTCGATGTCCTTGAGGATCGCCTCTACCGTTGAACGGGTTTTTGCATCATCGTCTGCCCGGTCCGCGTCGGGTTTTCCGTGTTTCAGATACGTCGCTGACATGTCTTTTCCTTTCGAACTTGATTTCAGGGAGCACGCACAGTCGGGTTTTTAGCCCGAAAGGTGCTCAGATTTCTTGAAGGCCGCAAGTCTGCCGAGAATTGCATCTCGCCACGCGCGGCGATCGGCCAAACTATCAGCGGGAAGGGCAGCCCGCCGCTCTTCTGCAGCTTTTCGAATGACGTCATCTGACCACGCACCAGGTGGCGGGATTCTCACCATTCCTGCGTAGAGATCCCGAAGGCGTGCTGCGTAATCGTCAATGCCACCGGGTGCATTGAGGTCAATTGTCTCGAAGGGCCCCATGAAGGACCATCTCAGGCCGAGACCATGCGCAATCGTCGCATCGATATCGGCCAGGCTGGCGATTCCTTCCTCATAGAGTGCCCAGGCCTCGTTCAAGAGCACCCCTTGCAAGCGGTTCAGGACAAAACCGTCTATCTCTCTCGTGAGCCTGACGGGAACTTGTTTGATCTCGTGCATCAGTTCGACCACGCGATCGACTGCGTCCCCATCTGTCCATGGAGCAGGCACAACCTCCACAACCGGGACGAGATGCGGCGGGTTCACGGGGTGAGCGATCATGAACCTGCCACGGTTTTTGCATTCTGATGTAAATCGCGACGCCGGTATCCCCGATGAGGATGAGCCAACCAAGGTATCAGGGCCGATCACGGCATCCAGCGCCAAGCTTACTTCCGTCTTAGCCGCGACCGTCTCAAAAACCGACTCTTGGACATAGACCACTTGATCCACGGCATGCTCCATACGGTCATGAACGGTGATCTTTGACAGGATCGCTTGAGGATCTTCGATTAGGCCCGTGTTTTCGAGCTCAGAGAGGCTTTCCTTAGCCCAAGGCAAGATACGGTTGCGGATTTCATCGGAGGGGTCGTAAACGCGGACGGAGTATCCCGCCCGCGCAAAGACCAAAGCCCAGCCTGAGCCAACGAGCCCGGCCCCGACCACAGCGATGTCGCGAATGTTAGACATCAAGACACCTTCGACGTCTCGCCATCGGCGAGGCAGATCTCGGTCACCCGCAAACCTTCTTTCGAAGTGCGCGACGGGAAGGTATCGTTCAAGCGCTCCTCGTGGATCGGAATGACCCGACGCGCCTCATAGCCAACTTGAGACATCATCTCTTCGGTGGCGAGGATCAGGTTTGCCTGACTGCCAACCGCGAGACCAACGGGCGTGTACATTTCCTCCACGTCGACAACTGCACCTGAGCTTTTCAGGTTGTCGAACTGGTAGGCCAGATCGCCCGCCAGAACCCAAGTGTCGTCCGAGTCCTTTTTGCCGTCGTTGCGCACCGTCACCCACATTGAGCCCCAGGTGTGGCTGTCGGGCGCGGCGTGCAGGTCGATCCCAGGCAAGACATCTTCCATGGCACCATCAATAGTCACCAACCGCTTGTCCCGCGCCAGTCCGACACCGCGTACAATGTCGCCAGGATCAACGGCAACCATCATCCAGCGCATGCGGTCGGGCAAGGACATGGTCCAGACCCATTTCGATATCTCACGCTCCTGAATGTAGAATTTCGCATTCGGGAAGTCCTCGACGTTGCCGAAGTGGTCAAAGTGAGCATGGGTGATGAAGCAGGTATCGACGTCCTCAGGTTTGATGCCGACCTCGGCCAGGACCGTCTTCGGGTCGCGCCAATTTTCGACACCAAAACGATCACCGAGGGTTTTGCCATACTCTTTGTCGTTGTACCCGACATCCACCATCGCGATATGATCACGCCCTTTGATGACAACGTAGCAGTAGGGAAGTTTCACATAGCCCTGGTTGTGGGCCCCGTAGATGACGCCACTTTTGTGGTACTCGGGGACGTAGCAGTATTCGAGAACCCAGATTGAATAGTCAGCCATCTTTTCCTCCTTCAGATGTGTGTCGAGACTGGCGGCTCAACGATGGCCGCAGCAGCATGCCTGTGAAAAATCAACCATCGCCAGCCCGGCTTTCTCAGAGCTGGCAGCCTGCAAATGGACGTAGGCTCTCTCGATCTGCTTGCCTGTCAGATCGATTGCCGGGTCCAAAGCCTCGCGCCCGCGTATGTCCGTGAAGGTTTTCATCGCGGCTAAGCAAAATGAGAGCGCCGCCTCGAGCTGCGCCCTGTGCTCTAGGGTCCCTCTGGGCGTCGAGAGTAACGAAAGGCGGTCTTTTGCCTGCTTCAAACGGATTTCGCAGTTCTGTAACTCTGGCAGGTCGAGGATGTCTCGTTTGGCGGTCAACTGAGCCAGGATCAGCAGACCGGACACTTGCCCGATAACCCTGCGGAGATCCTCATAGATGGGACGACACGCACCAGCATATTTGGCAATCGCGTCCGAGCCCAGCGTTGCGGCCAATTCGTCAGGCGCAGGCACAGCTTGTGGTCGAGGTCCTTCCAGCGACAGCACACAGTCTGGTTTGTGAGTATGCGCGAGCCGATCAAAAAGATGGGACTGATTAGTCAAGTTGTTTCCTCCGATCAGCCACTGTAGACCGCTCGACCAGCGGTCCTGGTGGGATATGCAGGATGTGTTGTGCGTGCCCTATTGATGACGCAAGGTCGCGCGCCAGATCGACTGTCGCTGCCATCATCTCTTCCAGAGGCTGAGCAATCGTCGTCAGCCGGTGAGACGGCCAAGCCGCCATTGCAATATCATCGTATCCAATGACCGACATGTCTTCAGGGACCTTCAGACCGATCCCTTCCTGAACACCTTCAATGAAGCCGATAGCGACAATGTCGTTGGCACAAAGGACCCCGTCCGGACGACGCGGCAGATCCTTGACCGCCAGCCCAGCCTCGTACCCCGCTTCGTAAGTGAACCAACCGGCCTCATAGACTTGTGGCGGGTTCAGACCGCGCGCCACGGCCTGGTCGCAAAAACCCTGACGTCGCTCGATGTTTGTCGAGGCGCCAGGAAAGGCGGACACGTAGAGCAATTCGCGATGTCCCAACTTTGCCAGATGATCCGCGGCCTTCATGCCGCCATTGATGTTGTCGCAAGATACCCCGAACCCAAGCCCGTCTGCGGACAGGCGGTTGAAAAAGATTACAGGTGCGCCGGCTTCCTCACATCTTTCTCGCGCATGAGATTTGAGGTTGGTTGCCAGAACGATCATAAGGTCCGGCTGGTACATTAGGAGAAGATCAACCGCCTCATCAATACCATCGGGATGCTCCGCCGATGCAAGCATGACATTCATGCCCTGCTTTTGCAGCAAAGTGGTCAGTTGGGTCATGACCTCCGGATAGAAAGGGTTTGTCAGGTCTGAAATAACCATGCCAACGATTTGCGTCTTCTTGGTGATCAGACTTTTTGCAAACGGGTTAGGTCGATACCCGATTTCACTGGCCCGCTGCAGCACGGTCTGCCGTGTTGCATCTGCAATGACAGCATCGGGATAGAAGGCACGCGAGACGGTAGACACGGACATACCCAGATCTCGGGCAAGATCCTTCACCGTAAGTCTGCTTCCCTTGGCTCTCGGCATTTTGGTTCCGTTTTCGCTCTGTACTATGCGAACCGCTAAAGTTCACTGTCTCGCAAAGAAAATCTGAGGTTGTTGGGTTTAGGATGGTTGGCGCCCGATCTGAAAAAGTCTGATCGGGCGACAACCATTTACATCAGGGCTGCACGGTCGCTTCGACTTTCGTCAGTTCGTAGAGGTTCTCAGGTGCTTCGCAGCTGCCGCAGTTGATGCCAGGCAGATTTGCTGCCTCTGTCACTTCAGCAGGCAGCGGCTGAATGGTCGCACCGGGAACCGGGGTGCCATTCAAGGCCGACTCGACGTTTACTTCCGGAAGCAGATCCGTGTTCAGCACTTCAGAGACGAAGGATGAGGGCACCATTTCCGGTGGGAACACGTTGCAACCGTCCTCATAGACGTCACCTTCGCAGACCTTGACGGCATCAGCAGGAACCCAGGGAAGGGGATACTCGATGTTCATCGGCTCCAATTCGCGCTGTCCCGTCAAGATTTCCATGGCCAGTTTAAAGGCATATCCCGACTGCGCAGGGGGAGAGCCTGCAGAGACACCTGTTAAGCCCTTGGCCTGCATGTCCGGATCAGCGAGCGCCAGACGGAAACCAGCAGAGTTTTCTCCAGTCATCGGAACCAGACGGTCACCGGCATCCAATAAAGCCTGAATCGCGCCGTACTCACCGGCCTGCGCCCAGATACCGTCTACGTCGGGATTTGCGGTCAAAGCCTTTGCCGTTTCTTGCTGCGTGGTGCGGTCATCCCAGTAGGAATAGTACTCCGCCACGACCTCGATGCCTGGATACTGGTTGAAGATGTGCAGCGCGCCATCCGTGTGACGCTGATCAACTGAATTGCCAGGAACGCCGCGCGACAAGAAGATTTTCCCATTGCCTTCAAGAGCGTTGACCAGAGCCTGAGCGCTGTTTTCCCCGAAACCAGACGAGAGGTAGCTGACATTATAGGCGCAGCTCTCGGTAACTGTCGCATCGTACATGAAGAACAGAACGCCTTCGTCGCATCCACGCTTGATGGTGCGGTTGAGAGCCGTGGACGAAATTGGGAAGCTGATGATCGCGTCTGCGCCTTCATCGATCATGCTTTCGTAGGCGGAGATCTGGGCCTGAGGATCCGTACCTGAGATCACTTCGCGCAATTCAACCATCTCGTCATAGGGCGCGGTTTGAGCCAGTGCTTTCACGATGTTTGCAGCTTCCGACTGCCAAGCATTGCCTGAATAGGAAAGGCTCAAGAAAACCTTGAACTTCTTTCCGTCCTGGGCGCTTGCCAGCCCAGGAATGCCCGCCGCAATAGCACTCAGCGCCAGTACGGCAGCAGTGGATTTAATTATTTTCTTTCTCATTTGGTCGTCCTCCTCCAGGTTTGTGACCGAAAATGCTTCCCAAATTAGCTCTTCAGGGAGCGTAGTTTCTGGAATAGCTCTTCCCGCAAAAGCAGCAGAGCTATCAAAATGATTGAACCTTCGATGATCGTACGGAAACCGAACTCAAGGCCAAGGGTCGCAATGATTGTTCCAAGAATGGTCAGCAACAGCGCACCGCCGACAGATCCAAGAAACGTGCCGCGTCCCCCAAGGATCAAAGACCCCCCGATGACAACGGACGCGATGGAAGGCAGAAGATAATCATCGCCCATCCTCAAGGTTGCGCCGCTGGAATATCCCACCAAAGCGATCCCAACAAATCCGGCGCAGATTGCACTCAGCACATATGGCAAGATGCGCATGGCGGTCACCGGAACAGCAGCATTCCGCGCGGCCTCAATATTTGTGCCAATGGCGTAAAGATAACGCCCATAGACGGAGCGGCTTTGGAAGAGCCACCCAACAATCACAAATATGATGAGAACAACGATCGGTGCGGGGACACCAAGGATATCTCCCTTCATGAGCGCGACGGCCATATCTGGCGCCGTTCCGCGAGGCGTGCCCCTCGTGTAACCAAGCAGTGCCGAAGCAACGATGATGGACGTTGCCATCGTCATGATGAACGGCGGCACGCGCAACCAAATGACGCCAATGGCAGAGGCCAGCCCAACAAGACCGCAGACCGCTAGCACTGCGGGCAAAAGATACCACTCGTCGGGATTGCCCGCGCCGATCCAATTGGTCGCGAGAATGCCGCCAAGTGTGATCGTTGCTGGCAGGGACAGATCGAGACCACCGGTCAAAATCACAAGTCCTTGCCCAAAAGAAAGGACAACCAGAAAGAAACCCAGCACTAAGACGGTTTCGATCTGCGACCACGACCCTAGTGCAGGATTGATCAGGCGTGCGCTGAACAGCAGCACAAGGCAAAGAATGGCAACGCTGAGGGTGCTGATCGTCTCGCGGCTTATTTTTGCGCTGACGCGAGTGTCTCCCGTCTGAGCAAGGTTGTGTTCTTGAGACGAGGATTTGCTGGTCGACTTCATTTCGTATCCCCCAATCGCGCCAGAAGCGAACTGAAGACGACTGCCAGGATAAGGATGCTCCCTTGAAACATGCCCGTGTAAAAGGAGGACACACCGCTCGAGAACAGGACCTTCTGCAGGAGGATCAGCGTCGCCGCGCCCACGATCGAGGCAAACACGCCACCGCGCCCCCCAGTGAGCGCCGTGCCGCCAAGTGCCACGGCGGCGAAAGACAACATGAGCAGAGGTGTTCCGGACGTCGGGTTCCCCGTTGCCGTCTGGGCGCTCAGCATAAAGCCTGCCAAACCATAGGTGCAGCCCGCGAGCACATGTGCCAGAAAGCGAACCCGCGTCACATTGATGCCGGAAAGTGCGGCGGAGGTTTCATCCGCACCAATCGCATAGATCGAGATGCCGAAGGACGTCCGCTTGAGTGCGAGCCAGATCAAGACGACACCACCAAGGACCAATCCGGACACGGGAATGACGCTGAAAATCCGGTCCGTCATCTCGTAGACGATCCATTCGGAAACCGCACCTCCCGGAGCCTTGAGGATGACCAGCGCAATGCCTTGGCAAATGATCATCGTCGCCAGCGTCGCAGCAATTGACTGCAATTTGAGCACGGCAACCAGATATCCATTAACCAACCCGACGCTTCCACCAATGGCAAGGCACATTGCCACCGACGCCATGGCGCCGCCCGGACCGTCCATGGGGTACACAGCCAGTGTGACGTTACATATTGAAATCACGCCGGCGACGGAGAGATCAAAGCCCCTGCTGATGACGATAATCGCTTGTCCTGCCGCAGCCAGAGCCAAAGGGGCCGTGTTATTGAAGAGCGCCGCGATTGAGTACGATGTCAAAGCTCTCGGCTGCTGGAAAGCATGCAAAGCGTAAAGGACAACATAGGTGAGGACGATCAGCCCGGCCCCGGTCGCAAAGCGGATCAAGGGGTTTTCGTTTGACCGTATCATCGTAGAAGGATCACTCTGAACTGTGCTCATGCTTTAACCTCAGTACTATTTTCAGAGGTGACATGGCCCAGCATTGCGGCCACTAGGTTTTGCTCCGTGATATCCTCACGTGCAAAACTGCGAACAACCTGCCCTCCATAAATCACCATGCAGCGATCTGCCAATTGAACGATTTCAGGTAATTCGGATGAATAGAACAAGACAGATCCACCCTTGTCCGCAAAATTCCTGATCGCCGTATAAATTGATTGCTTGGTACCAACGTCGACACCGCGTGATGGATCGAACAACAGGAGTGTTTTTGCTCCTGTCGCGAGGGTCCTTGCGATCAGCGCTTTCTGTTGGTTTCCTCCAGACAAATCCCCGATAGCGAAGTTCAAATACCGCGTGCTCATCTCGACTTTGTCAGCTGACGACTGCGCAACATCTGTCTCAAGTTTCGGGGAAATCAGGGGTGAACGGCTCGCTGAGCCCAGCACTGGAAGCACGATGTTTGTAGCTGCGCTCAGCCCACCAAGAATGCCTTCGGTTTTGCGTTCTTCGGGTAAGTACGCAATGCCACTACCCGTCTTAAGAGCATTGCGCGGCCCCACAAGTTTGACGGGATGGTCATCCACATAAATTTGCCCTTCGGTCGGCTGTTCAAGACCCACCAGCATCTTGAAGAGCCACTGTTGCCCTTGCCCTTCCAGCGCTGCAACACCCAGGATTTCGCCTGGGCGCAATTCGAAGCCGATGTTGTGAAGATTGTGACCGCCTAATTTTTTAACTGCCAATCTGGCAGTTCTGTCATTGCTTGCTCGCGTCGACCGTGGAGTTTTTTCGTGGGCCGCCTTGCGCCCCACCATCATCTCGAAAATGTCGCTATCGGTTGCCTCCGCTAGGCCCACCGAGGCGATAGCAGACCCGTTTCGTAAGACGGTCGCCTCCGAACAGATTTCCCGCACCTCTGCCAACCGATGCGAAATGTAGAGCACAGCCACATTTTGGTCCCGCGCCAGCGAGATCCGTTCAAACAACCAATCGGTCTCGGCGAGAGACGCGGTCGGTTCATCAAGAATTAATACTCGGCCTGCGTTTTCCAAAGCACGCGTGATTTCGATCCTCTGCCGATCGGCGAGTGGGAGTTTGCTGATTTCTGCCTGTGGATCGATCCGGTTCAATCCATGACGGGCCAAAATTTTCTCTCCCGCCCGTTTTGTTTCTTTAGCAGAAACGAACCACGGGCCAGCTTTCGGCAACTTGGGAAGCAGCAAATTCTGAGCCACGGTAAGATTTGGAACAAGGCTCAGTTCCTGGAAGGCTGTTGCGACATGGTTTTGCCGTGCCTCCATGAGGTTTCTCGGCGCATAGGGGGATGCATCCAGAAACATTTCTCCGCTACCAGGGTACACTGCTCCCGCCAAAATACGGACCAGCGTAGATTTGCCCGCGCCGTTTTCCCCCAGCAGGGCATGCACCTCACCTGACTTCAAGCCAATATCACCTCGTTCAAGGGCAACAGTGGCTCCATAGGTTTTGCGCAAACCAATGGCCTGCAGCGCGAAGGTATCCCTCGCCATTTCTGAACGACTGAAATTGGTCTGATCGCGAAGCACTCTCCTGGTCTCCCCTCCAGTTCGGAGCCGTCACGCAATGGTAACGTTCTCTGACAACGTTACCACAGTCATCATCGCAAGGGATTCGAGTCAAGAGCTTTTCAGATCTCCTCCTGCCACCACGCCCCGCGACATTGTGCTAGTCCTACACCGCCCTTGAGGATATTTTCCCTCAACTTGTCACTAAGACTTTTGAGGGAGATGCGAACACTGAATTGCCGTTTCGGCCTTCTTGGATTAGCGACAATGGTTCGTCTTACATCGCTGGCGATCTGGCCGAATATCTCGAAGGCCAAAGCCCTTGCGCATGTCGGTGACACCCGCCGCCAGCCAGACCCGCGTGTTCGCCGGAACCGGGATCACGCCGTCAGCCCCCGGATCAGGCGCGCCAGCGCCTCGGGATCATAACCGAACTGCTGGAGGGCGCACGGCTGTTGCGGCGCATCGCGGCAACCGGGCCGATGCATGAGATCATTGCCAGCGAACTCAAGCCAGGTGCCGGTGCCGAGTCCGACATGGCACTTGAAGCCGACATCAGGGCTCGCACCAGTACCGTGTTTCACCCCTGCGGCACCTGTTCGATGGGGCCTGGCCCGGCGACATCGGTGCTTGACGCGCGGCTCAGGGTGCACGGAACTGGCGGTCTGCGGGTGGCGGACGCGGCGATCTTCCCGGTGATCCCTTCGGGAAACCTGAATGCGCCAAGCATGATGGTGGGCGAGAAGGCGGCGGCGATGATTCTCGAGGATCTCGCCCGGGGCTGAGCGGTCGGAACTTGCCCGGCTATGCCAATGCCTGCTGTTTTTCGACGACCATGGTGCGCAGCAGCCGACCCAGTTTCTCCACCGCAGTCTCGATTGCCGCAGGCGGTACGGCGCTGAAACCGAGGATCAGCCCGCGCTCGACCGGCGCGATGGCAAAGCGGCTGATCGGGGAAAGCACGATGCCGTGTTTTGCTGCTCGGGCAACCACTTCGAGATCGTTGAAATCCGGTGCCAAGCGACCGACGGTCTGGAAGCCGGTGGTGGTGGGAGCGACCTCGAGCAATCCCTTAAGGTGGCGCCCGGCCGCATCCGACAGTGTCTTCTGGCGTTCGGCATAGATGCGCCGCATGCGGCGTATGTGGGTGGTGAAATGGCCCTGCTCGATGAAACTGGCCATGATTGCCTGCATGCTGGCGGGCGAACCCTGCATGGTAGCGCCGGCGACACGCCGGAAAATCTGCGCCAGTGCCGGTGGCGCGACAACATAGCCAAGCCGCAGGGCGGCAAACATGACTTTTGAAAAAGTGCCAACATAGATCACCCGGTCCGAGGTATCGACGCTTTTCAGCGTCGCTGCGGGGTGGCCGGAATAGTGAAATTCGCCGTCATAATCGTCCTCAATGACCCACGCCCCGCAGCGATCAGCGGCGCCGAGAAGTTCGAATCTGCGGCCAGGCGACATGGTCACGCCGAGGGGGTGCTGACGCGCCGGTGTGACAAAGGCAAGGCGGAAATCCGGACTTAGGCGCAGGCCTTCGGCGACGTCGATGCCTTCGTCATCCACCGGTACCGGTACCAGATCAGCGCCCGACGATATCAGGCTGTTGCGGGCGCCGATCGCACCGGGGTTCTCAATCCAGACCTTGTCGCCGGGATTGAGTAGGGTCTGCCCGATGCGGTTGAAGGCGTGCTGGGCGCCGTTGAAGATGAAGACGTCTTCGGGCGAGCAGCTGATGCCGCGATTGGCCTGCAGATGCATGGTGATTGCGCGGCGCAGCGAATACAACCCCTCGGCGGGCGGATAGCCGAGTACAAGATTGCGCGGCTGACGCCAATATTGTGCGCTGAGCCGGGCCCACAGCGCCATTGGAAACTGGTCGTTGGCCGACATGCCGGTGACGAAGGCGCAAGGCGCTTCGGGATGGCTCAGTCGGGGGAAATACTGTTCGGATGCGTCGACGCTCAACCGTGCCAGCCGGGGCGCTGCGGCGCCGGACAATCCGCTGAACGATTTCGGTGCCGGGAGCGGGCGATCGATGTCGAGCGCCACGCTGACATAGGTGCCCGCACCGACGCGGGACGCGATCAGACCTTCAGAGGTCAGCTGTTCGTAGGCCGTGACCACGGTGATGCGGGAGACGCCCTGATCGTGGGCCAAAGTGCGGCTGGAGGGCAGCCTCTGGCCGACTGCGAGATGGCCCGACAGGATCAGGCGACGTAGCCCGCTGACCAGTTGGGCGCTGAGAGATCCTGGGCTTTTGCGGTCCAGTTCAATGGTGGGGATGAAGGCGCCGCCAGCGTATTTCACCATCGTGCTTGGAGTTTCCTTGAGTTTGATGTCGCTGTGATTGGCATGACCAATATTCCAAAATGGATCTGTTTGGAAGGCCAATCATGACAGAGGTTCACACTGACAAGACCACTCTCGCCAGATTCGTAACGCTGCGGTGGCGAGTGGCATCATGCAAGGGAAGCGCAGATGAAGATCAAGGCTATCGAAACCTTCTCCACCCCGTTTGTCGGCTTCGTCAGGGTAACCGACGAGACCGGTGCCACCGGCTGGGGGCAAATTTCGACCTACCACTCCGACATCACCGCGCAGGTGCTGCATCGTCAGGTGGCGCCCTGGACCATCGGTGTCGAGATTGTCGATCTTGATGACCACCTCGACCAGATCATGGAGCGTGAGCACAAATTTCCCGGTTCCTATCTGTGTCGCGCCATGGGCGGGCTGGATACGGCAATCTGGGATCTGCGCGGCAAGCTGGCGGGCAAGCCGGTGGCGGAACTTCTCGGCGGCAGCGCCGGATCGTTGCGCACCTATGCCTCCTCGATGAAACGCGACATCGCGCCGAAGGACGAAGCGGAGCGATTCAAGCGACTGCGCGACTGCGACGGCTTCGACGCATTCAAGGTGCGCGCCGGCGCCGAGGTGGGACGCAACAAGGATGAATGGCCCGGGCGCACCGAGGAGATCATCCCGATGATGCGCCGCGAGCTGGGCGCCAAGGTGGATCTGCTGATCGACGCCAATTCCTGCTACTCGCCGACACGCGCCATCGAGGTCGGGCGGATGCTCGAAGACAGTGGCTACGGTCACTACGAGGAGCCGTGTCCCTACTGGGAGATGGAGCAGACCAAGCAGGTAACCGACGCACTTTCCATTGATGTCTGCGGCGGCGAACAGGACTGGGATCTGACGCATTGGCGGCGGATGATCGACATGCGGGCCGTGGACATCGTACAGCCGGATATCTGTTATCTGGGCGGCATTAGCCGCACCCTGCGGGTGGCGCGGATGGCCGAGGCCGCCAGACTGCCGGTGACGCCGCATTGCGCCAATCTCTCGATGGTGACGCTGTTCACCATGCACCTGCTGCGCACCATTCCGAACTCTGGCAAATATCTTGAATTCTCTATCGAGGGCCTGGACTACTATCCCTGGCAGCAGGACCTGTTCCGCAACGATCCCTACAAAATAGTCGACGGCAAGGCGACGGTGACCGATGAGCCAGGCTGGGGCGTAGAAATCGAGCCGGAATGGCTGGCCAGATCCGCCTACCAGATCAGCGGTGCAAACTGAGATGAGCCAAGATGAAAAGCAGCTCGTCGAAGAGTATTTTCGCGCCGGTACGCTCTCGGGCCTTCCCGACCGGCACTTCATCGACGGAGAGTGGATTGCCTCGTCCGATGGCGAGCGGATGCAGAGCTTCGATCCCGGATCGGGCCGCGCTTTTCACGAATTTGCGGCGGGGTCTGTCGGCGATGTCGATCGGGCGATGGATGCCGCGCGCTGCGCCCAGAAGGGCTGGGGCCGCAAAAGGGCATCGGAACGCGGCCTGATTCTGGCGCGCGCCGCCGAGCTGATCCACGCGAATGCGGCACGGCTGGCGGTGGTGGAATGCCTCGACTGCGGCAAGCCGCTGCAGGAAGCGGAAGTCGATGTCGCTGGAGCAGCGCGCTGTTTCGAATTTTACGCAGACGCGGCGGACAAACTGCAGGGTGACACATTTCCTCTCGGTCCCGATCATATAGGCTATTCGTACCACCAGCCGTTGGGCGTGACCGCCCATATCATCCCCTGGAATTATCCATTATCGACGGCAGCACGCGGTGTCGCTCCGGCGCTGGCGGCGGGCTGCACGGTGGTGGCCAAGCCTGCGGAGCAGACACCGCTGACGGCATTGATGCTGGCAGACATCCTGCATCAGGCAGATCTGTTCGGCTGGATCACGGCTGGTGGTCGACCGTCGCGTCCATGCCGAGATGGTCGAACGGCTCGTGGCGCGGGCGGCGAAGCTGACGATCGGCCATGGTCTTCGCCGATCGCAATTCGGACCACTGAATTCCACCGTACATCTCGACAAGGTGGCAGGCTATCTCAGCGCCGCAAGGGAACGCGGCATCACGGTCGCCACCGGGGGCAACCGCTGCAGCGACCCGGAGACCGGCCAGGGCTGGTTCTTCGAGCCTACCATTCTTGACAATGTCGGCCGCGAGGATGCGGTGGTGCAGGAAGAGATCTTCGGCCCGGTGCTCACAGTGCAAGTGGCTGATGGCGCCGAGGAGGCGCTGGAGATCGCCAATTGCACGCCGTTTGGCCTGGTTGCCGGGATCTATACGCGTGATTTCGCCACCGCTCACCGGCTGGCCCGCGACATCGAGGCCGGACAGGTGTTCATCAACGAATATTTTGCCGGTGGCATCGAGGTGCCTTTCGGTGGCACCAAGATGTCGGGATTTGGACGCGAAAAAGGCTTGGCCGCGCTCGAGGTCTGTTCCAGAGTGAGGAGTGCCGCAGCGCGCATCGAAGGGTAAGCCATGACAAACGAGGACTTTACGCCCGATGTCAAGATGACACCCTATTGGTGGGAGACGTCACCGCGCGAGGAAACGGTGAACGTGACGCTTCCGTCTGCGGCGGATGTGGTGGTTGTCCGCTCCGGCTATACCGGCCTGAACGCGGCGCTGCAGATGGCCCGCGGCGGGCGCCATGTCGTGGTCTGCGATGCGGAGGCCGCCGGCTGGGGCGGTTCGACCCGCAATGGAGGCATGATCAGCACCAGCGTCAAGCCGGACCTGAAGACCCTGACGCGTAGGCACGGATCAGACGTGGCGCGCCAGGTGATGCAGGATGGCCGGGATTCGCTCAACTGGATCAAGGATTTTGTCGATTCCGAATCCATTGACTGCGACTTCAAGGTCGTCGGTCGATTTCATGTCGCCCACAACCAGGCGGCGTTCCGGAAACTGACAGATACGGTGATCAACCAGCCTGCCGGGTTCGAAGTGCCTGCCCATGTGGTGTCCCGCGACGAACAGCGCACCGAACTTGGCACCGATTCCTATCATGGCGGTGTGGTGTTCCCTGACCACGCCTCGATTGATCCGGGCCGCTACCATGCCGGATTGCTGGAGCGGGTGCGCGCAGCAGGTGTCACCAACGTTCCCTATTGCAAGGTGACGGCGATCGCCCGCGACGGCTCCGGCTTCGATGTCGAGACCGGCAAGGGCCGGATCCGGGCTCGTGACGTGGTGATTGCCACCAATGCCTACAGCGGACCTTTGTCCCGGTGGCACCAGCGCCGCATCATTCCCATCGGCAGCTATGTCATCGCCACGGAACAGGTGCCCGAAGCGCTGATGAACGAACTGATCCCGAAGAACCGGATCATCTCCGACACGCGCCGTGTGCCTTTCTATTTCCGCGCCACGCCCGACCGGCGGCGGATTTTGTTTGGCGGGCGGTTGAGCATTAACGAGACCGATCCCCGCCGCACAGCGGCAGGCTGTTGCGCCAGGAACTCGTGCGGTTGTTTCCAAAGCTGCGGGAGACCAAGGTGTCGCATTCCTGGATGGGTTTTGTCGGCTATACCTTTGATGAGCTGGCCCATACGGGGCAACAGGACGAAGTCCATTATGCCATGGGCTACTGCGGCTCCGGCGAAACCAGCTTTCCTGCCCGCACCTACTACACGGGAAATCCATGGTTTCTGGCCCCAGCGATCTACTGGTACCGGTTTCGGGACCGGATCAATATGTGAGCGATGCGGCAGGCGAAATTGGTCTTGTTCATGATGGAGAATGGACCTTGCAAGGGGTCCAATTTGACCTCTCAATATAAAGGCTACCGATCTGCATGAACTGAGCGTTCAACGGCATTGAGAGACCACAGCAAGACACTTCGGCCTACAGATCGAAGACGAAGCAGCAATAAACGAAACCGCGCATCAGCGCCACAAGGGGAAAGCGAAATGAAATTACTGGGAAGCAAATTGTTAGCGACGGCGGCTGTGTGCATCGCCGTTTCTACCAGCGCGTCGAGCGCTGAAACCCTACGCCTGTTGACGTGGGGCAGCTATGCACCGGATGAAATCATCAAGCTGTTCGAAGAAAAATACCCTGACATTCAGGTTGAGGTGACGTTCTCGAACAACGAGGAAATGGTCGCCAAGCTGCGTGCCACCGGCGGCGCCGGCTTCGATCTGGCACAGCCCAGCCACGACCGCATCTTTGCGGTGCAGCAGGAATACGGCATCTACAAGCCGCTGGATCTGTCGAAGATCGACACTTCGATGATGGAGCCCAAGCTGCTCGAAGGCGTCAAGGCAAACACCACCATCGACGGTCAGGTCTATGCGGTGCCGCATCAGTGGGGCACGTCCGGCCTGATGGCTGATGTCTCCAAGGCTCCCGATCTGAAGAGCTGGTCCGACCTCTGCGATCCGCAGTACAAGGGCAGAACCTCGATGCGCCTCAAGCGCACCATCCTGCTCGGCACCGCCTTTGCCATGGGTGAGGATCCGTTCGCAGCCTACAGCGATCTCGGCAAGTACCAGACGATTCTCGACAAGGTTGCCGACAAGCTGATTGCCTGCAAGGACAATCTCAAGACCTATTGGACCGGCGGCGACGACCTGTCGAACCTGATGCTGTCGGGCGAAGTGGTGGCATCGGAAACTTGGGATTCGACTGCCTACAAGCTCTTTGCGCAGAACCCGAACATCCATTTCATCCCGCCGACAACCGGCGCGCTGGCGTGGATTGACACCTTTGCCATTCCGGCCAAGGGCAAAGCCGATGACGCGGCCTACAAGTGGATCAACTTCGTGCTGCAGCCGGAAATGGTCAAGCTGATGTCGGCCTCGACCGGATCGCTGGCGGCGGTCAAGGGTGCGAAGGATCTGTTGCCGGATGCCCAACGTGCGGCAGTCAATGCGGCCTTCACCGACAAGGACATCGACAACCTCAAGTTCTTTGCCAACATCCCTCCCGGCGTGGAAGACATGGAAGGCAAGACGCTCGAGAGGATCAAGGCTGCGACCAACTAGGATTGGCTCCAGTCACGCCGGGAGGGGGCCATTCCCTCCCGACAAACCGGCCAATACAGCGACCTCCCAATTCAACGACGGGCGATGCCAATGTTTGACCTCGAATGCGAAAATATCATCAAGCGATTCGGCGCGTTCACTGCGGTCGATGGCGTTTCACTGGAAATCCCCAGCGGCTCCTTCTTTTCCATCCTCGGACCGTCGGGTTGTGGCAAGACCACGCTGATGCGGATGATCGCAGGCTTTGAAACCCCCAATCGCGGTGACATCCGCCTGAAGGGCAAATCTGTTGTCAACACGCCGCCCAACAAGCGCAACGTCAAGATGGTGTTCCAGCATCTGGCGCTGTTTCCGATGATGAATGTCGGCGAGAACATTGCCTATGGCCTGCGTTGCCGTGGCGAGAACAAAACGGAAATAACCGCCAAGGTTGCCGCGATGCTTGACCGCATTTCGATGCCCGGCGTCCAGGAAAAACAGATTTCCCAGCTTTCGGGCGGGCAGAAGCAGCGCATCGCCATTGCTCGCTGCATGGTGCTCAATCCCGACGTCCTGCTGCTTGATGAGCCGCTGGGTGCGCTGGACCTGAAATTGCGCGAGCACATGAAGATCGAGCTCAAGCAATTGCAAGGCCGGTTCGATACCACCTTCCTCTACATTACCCACGACCAGTCGGAAGCGCTGGTGATGTCGGACAATGTGGCGGTGATGAATGCCGGCAGATTCGAGCAGATTGGCGCGCCGGAGACGCTTTATCATGCGCCGAAGACGGCCTTTGTCGCCGGCTTCGTCGGCGACTCCAACCGCTGGAACGGCATCGCGATGATGGCGGATGGCGATCATGCGCGGGTCGTTGTGGCCGACGGGCTGGAAATGGTGGTGCCGATAGGTGGCGCGCGGCCGGAAGTCGGCGGCCAGGTCGAGGTCTTTGTCCGCCCCGAGGCGATGCAGATCCTGGCGCAAGACGCTGACATTTCGACTGCAGGCATGAACACCATAGAAGGCACCGTTGACAGTCTGCTGTTCAACGGTGCCGCCAGCCGGGTGCTGGTGCGGACCGCAACCGGACTGCTGATCGAGATCGTGCACCGAATGGATGCCGGCCAAGTCCGCGTCAAGCCGGGTGACGCCGTCAAAGTTGGCTGGACCCATGGTGCCGGCCTGTGCTTTGGCGAGGGAGGCTGAGCCATGCTGCGCAGCGACACCGGCAAGCTCTCGCTCATCCTGTTGATGACACCGTTCCTGCTCTGGATCGTGCTTCTGATCCTGCTGCCGCAGCTCGGCATCACCTTCGTCTCGCTGCGCGAGAAGATAGGGCCGAGGCAGTATGAATTTGGTTTCGGCAATTACATCGCCTTCATCCAGGAGCCGATTTACTGGAATACGCTGTTGCGCACCGCCTGGATGTCGATTCTAGTCACCGTGATGTCACTGTTCGTCGGTTTCCCGATTGCTTTCTACATTGCCAAGATTGCCAAGCGCCGGTCGCGCGTCGGCCTGTTCCTGCTCTGCCTGATCCCGCTCTGGGTCAGTGACCTGGTGCGCGCCTTCGGCTGGATCGTGCTGCTGCGCGAGACCGGGCTGATTTCCGGAGCGCTGCAATATGTCGGGCTAATCAACGGGCCAGTGGAAATGCTCTACAACGATGTTACCGTCGTCATCGGCTTGGTCTACACGGTGGTGCTGTTCATGATTGTGCCGCTGGTTTCGACGCTTGACGGCATGGACAATGCGATGTTGGAGGCCGGCTACAATCTCGGCGGCAACCGGCTTACCGTGTTCCGGCGCATCATCGTGCCTTACGCCATGCCGGGGATCGTCTCGGGCTGCATCATCGTCTTCATGCTGACGGCGGGCAGCTACCTGACCCCGATCCTGCTGGGCGGCAAAAACTCGATGTGGTTTACCGAGATGATTTATGACCAGTTCATCACTCGCTACAATTGGGAGGCGGGGGCGGCTTTCGGTGTCCTGCTGCTCGGCTTCACCTCACTGGTGATCTGGCTCGGATTGAAGTTAACCGGGCAGAATCTTGCATCGACCGTGGCGAGGGATTGATGCGATGAATGTTGCCGCACCTCAATCCGCTTTTCTGAGAACCGTCTATGTTCTCTATGTCGTATGCTTTTTTGCTTATCTGGCAGCCCCGCTGTTTGCCGCAGGCATGTTTGCCTTCAACGACTCGACTATTCCGTCGCTGCCCTGGCGCGGCTTCACGCTGGGATGGTTCTTCGGCGACACCGATCCGGTGATAGGCATGTTCCATGACCGGCGGCTAATGCGCGGGTTGACGAATTCGCTCTATATCGGGGTGATCGTGTCGCTCCTGTCGGTGGCGACCGGGACCTGCAACGCCTTTCTGTTCGAGCGTCGGCAGTTTCCGTTCAAGAACGCGCTCTACATCATGATGATCATCCCGCTGGTCATTCCCGGCGTCATTCTGGGCATCTCCATTCTGGTCTTCGCCTCGATGGTTGCCAACAGCGCCGACCGCGCTTTCGGACAGAATCTGAGTGCATTGCGGCCAGGAACTCTCCTGGTGGTTGTCGGGCAATTCTCGTTCCTGACCACCATCACCTCGCTGGTGATCCAGGCAAGGCTGAAGAAGTTCGATATTTCGCTTGAGGAAGCGGCGCTCAATCTTGGCGCCTCGCGGCTCAAGGTGCTGGCCACGGTGACCATGCCCTATCTCAGCCCGGCCATGTTCTCGGCCTTCGTGGTCGCCTTCCTGGTGTCGTTTGAAAACTTCAACACCACCTTGATGCTGGTCGGATCCGACGCGCCGTTGACGATCACCATGTATGATCGCATGGTCAAGGTCGGCTCGACGCCGGTGCTCAACGCGGTTTCCTTCTTCCTCATGGTCGGTTCCGGGCTGCTGGCGCTGCTAAGTGTCGTCGTGCAGCGCGACCGACCCTCGGATTGACCGTAGTTACCAAGGGTTTCGGTCCCGCCAGCAAGGAGTGA
The DNA here is from genome assembly GCA_002783205.1 of Rhodobacteraceae bacterium CG17_big_fil_post_rev_8_21_14_2_50_63_15. GTDB lineage: Bacteria > Pseudomonadota > Alphaproteobacteria > Rhodobacterales > Rhodobacteraceae > Roseovarius. The sequence goes on from PFEY01000001.1 coordinate 24,135, forward strand.
TCATGATTGACCTCAAGAGCTTTGGCGATCTCTCCGGCATGGAGTTGGGCAAGTTCAAGCCTAAGGCCAGCATCTCAACGCGTGGTCCTGACCTGTTCAGGCGTTCTGCGGCGCGTCTTGAACGCCGCATTGGCGTAACGCGACCGGGATTGGAAAAACACCCCGCGTCAGAACCCGGCCAAGGCGCGCTCTGCACGGGCGTAAAGGGACCGACGGCTGTCCAAATCCAGTTGATTGGTGGACTGGACCGCGATCGCCCTTTGCTTGGGGTCATACCCATGCATCAGGGCGTCCGCGTCAAAGGGATCCGATTCATTGTTTGGCCAGTATGACTTGCAGAACGAAACGTCCTCGGCCAGCAATCCCGTGTTATCTGCGACCAGATCGACATAAATGCCATAGAGATAATATTCCGACATCGTCTGCGCGCGAAAGATGACGTCATGCAGCGGACAGTTGTGTTCAGCTTCCACTCTTTCCGCCATGGCACGCGCCACAGCCGTGCTCCAGAGCACACAATTTTCTATGTAATGCGGACGATGGCTGTCCGGCATCTCGACCCCGAGAAAGTCGCAGGCCGTTTGCACCCAAGGGCGATGCATCGGGTTGCGGGTTTCACCGTCAGCGCGAAAGAACCTGACGAGATTTCCCTCAAAAGCATCCTCGGACTGGAAATCGCGGACAAAGGCAACGTCGCTGTCCACATGCATGATGGCTGTTTCCGGGATACGTCTGCTCATCTCGATTTTCAGACATTGCTGGACCATCCATCCGCGCACGAGTTGCCCCCGCGCGGTGAGGTAGAGTGGCCTGCGGAAACCTGCCTTGATGCGGGCCAGAAGTCTTGGCGCCTTGGGCAGCTTCATGAGCCTGACCGGAAGGACGTCCTCTTGCGCCAGGACGCGGCGCCGAGAGGTCTCGAAACGCTTAAAGACGGCAAGATCGGTCTTGGGGACCACGACATCATGCCGGATGGATGGCTCGACATGACGGTCAACCGAGTCAGCAAGTAGTCCGAAAATATCGAGATCGCCCGCCATCGAACAGGTGAGCAGAGCGACGCTTTTGGGCGGAGCCTTCACCGTGTCTTGGTCAGGATCGTGAGTTTGAGAAGCAGACATGCGGCACCCTGATGGTGGTGAAAATTCCAAGTCAGTTGTGAAAGACCTGAGGTTAGATAGGGTTTTTTGACGGCAACGTATAGAGCCATACGCCCACATCATTCTAACGCACCGGGATCTGTGCATCCCGAAGCAATCATCCTTCTGCGGTCCACCTGACCATGTCATGCGCCGGACAGTCCTCGCATTTTGCAACAGAAAATGAATTTTGTGCAACGGCAGCACCGGACAACTTGCCGATTGAGGGGGGCTTCTGCTACCTGCCAACCATGACCCAATCCTTAGTCCCCTCCCGATCCTACCTCATCGTCTCGCCCGGCCGGAACGAGGCGCAATACATGCGCCGCACGCTCGACAGCGTGATTGCCCAGACCGAGCGGCCGGCACTCTGGATCATCGTCGATGACGGGTCCACTGACGAAAGCCCCGAAGTCCTTGCCGACTACGCCGCGAGGCACGACTGGATCCGCGTCATCCGGCGCGAGGATCGCGGCCATCGCGCCGTTGGACCGGGCGTGATCGAGGCCTTTTATGCCGGGCTCGACACTGTTGCACTTTCGGAGTTCAGCTATCTCTGCAAGCTCGATCTCGATCTCGACCTCCCAGAGGGCTATTTCGCGGGGCTGATCGACCGGATGGAGGCCGACCCGCGGGTTGGCACCTGTTCCGGCAAGACCTATTATGTCGATGCGGCGGGCCGCAGGATCAGCGAAAAGATCTCGGACGAGATGTCGATCGGGGCGTCCAAATTCATGCGCGTGGCCTGTTTCAGCCAGATCGGCGGCTTTGTCCGCGAGGTGATGTGGGACGGGATTGACTGCCACAAGGCGCGGATGCTGGGCTGGAAAGCGGTGAGCTGGCGTGATCCCGACCTCGCCTTCGAGCATCTGCGCCCGATGGGATCGAGCCAGCAGAACATCTATACCGGGCGCCGTCGGCATGGCTATGGGCAGTATTACATGGGTTCGGATCCGCTCTATTTCACCGCCACCGCGATCAAGAAGATGGCGCATCCGCCCTATGTTCTGGGCGGGCTCGCCACTTTGCAGGGCTATCTGGGTGCCTGGTGGCGGGGCGAGAAACAACATGGTGACGCCGACCTGCGCGCCTTCATCCGCGCCTATCAGCGCGAAGTGCTGCTCAGGGGCAAGGCCCGCACCGTCGCCCGCATCGAGGCGGAGCGGGCGACGCTGTGGCGAGGGTGAGTTGTTCTTTTGAGCCCGGTTGCGAGACGTTGATAGGAATACCAGCCTTAACGGCCAAGACGTCGGATAAGTCCCATAGACTTGCGATAAATCAGTGGCGGCACAAGATCACGTACCACCCGCAGCACTGCCTCGTTACTCTTGGCGTCACCTTTGCCGGGGCGCTGCTTGAAAACGGTTGACTGGGCTGTGCGGCCCTCTTGCCATGTCGCCGTGTAATAATAGAGCGCGATGGATAGCCGAGGTTCGTTCCGGGGATGGTTCACCGCTTCCGGGTTGCCATGCATTGTGTCCCTGCCGGTCGAAAAACAGCACATCCGGTTCATGATAGGTGCAAAGCCTGCAACCTTCTGCGACATGTCGTCGGTCCAGATCTCGAACGATCCGCCATATTCCTCCTTCCAGTCGGGATTGAGATAGATCAGAACGTTCATCCGGCGTTCCAGATTCATCAGTGGGTGGTGATCGAAATCCGCGTGAATCCCGAGGAACCCTCCGGTTTCGGTTCGGTGGATCCCACCGCCCTGAAAATAGGGGTCGGGGATCAATCCCTTGATGCCGGACATCTGTTCCAGAAACTGGATGAAAGGACGCGAATTGAGGGCGTGGAAAACGGCCTTGGTGTAGTTGGGCAGGTAATCAGGCGTGAAGGACGTCTTGAGCTTTTCGTTGCCACTGGCGTGCTCGGGGTCCTTCGATCCCATCGACAGCGCCTCTTCGCGCACATGTTCCAGTATCTCGAGCGGCAGAAAATTATCGAAACACCCGTAATCATAGGGTTTCTTGCCTTGATACTGCGCAGCGACGCGCGCTCCGATCTCCTTGGCTTGAGAGTTGGAGATGGAGAGTGTCGTCGGATCGAGTGGATAAATAGGGTCTGTCATCATGAACATCATTTCTTTCGAAGGACACACTCTCACTTTACATTCTGCTACAAAAAATACATGGATTCAAACTCTTTGTGGAGTATTTAATCGGAATAGATCGTGACCCTACCTGAAGTGAGAACCACAGCAGCAAGGTTGCGTCTTGCATCGACCAAGAGGATAATACTTGGATATTGAGACGAAGAATTTCGTGTTCCCACAATACTTCAACTGTGTTGACAGCATCCGAACGATAGCTGCTCTGGTCGTGGTCATTTCACACTACCATCACTTTTATCTTTCAGATTTTTCTGCTCGCGACGAGATACCTTCGAGCCAATCCTTCCCATACTCAGAGTTGCTGCGGCCTTTATATGATTTTGGCGGCAATGCAGTTCAGTTGTTTTGGGTCATTTCTGGATTTGTATTCATGCATGTTTACGCGCAACGGCCGACATCTCCCTACCAGTTCTTTGCGGCGCGCTTCGCTCGGCTTTATCCCCTACACTTTGCAACACTCATATTCGTGCTTTTGCTGCAAACCATAAGTATAAACTATGTGGGACACTGGCAGATTTACGGAAACAACGACACGCGACATTTTTTACTACAGCTTTTCATGGCGTCAAACTGGTCCACGCTCTCCCGTGGTCTAAGTTTCAACGGCCCAATTTGGTCAGTCTCTCTCGAGATAGGGGCCTATGTGATGTTCTTCCTTTCCTTAGGCGTTCTGCGCAAGTTTGGAGTATTGGCGGCAGTACCACTGGCGGCTGCATGTTGGGCGATTTCTATTGTCTCTCCCTCCTTTATTCCCTTGGTTCGAATGTCCGTATTCGAATGTGCGGGCTACTTTTACTCAGGCATCATATTGTACATGCTCTTTCAAAAGTTCTACTCGTGTACAGCACACCTTTCCGCTATCTATTCTCTGTCTTTGTTGGCGAGCGGCATCAGTGTTCTGGTTGGCGACCAGCGGGCATCGACGGTATCTATCAGTTGGTGCATCCTCTTGACGGCTGCACTAGTTGATCTTCGATACGGGAACAAGATCGCAAAATTAAAGTCGGTTGGGAACGTAAGCTATAGCTTGTACCTCGTTCACGTGCCCCTACAGATGTGCGTCCTGCTGGTAGCCGATCTTTTTTTTGAAGGAAATCGCGGCTTTGCTCAAAGCCCTTTCTTACTTCCTATCTACCTCATCTCGTCTGTCTTGGTGTCTTTTTTTGTTTATCGCTTCTATGAGTTGCCAGTAGGACGTCTTTACAGAAATGCTTTCAACCGAAATCCTTTGCGCGTCTGACATTTGGATACAGCCCTTTCACTTCACGTCTGCGGCGGGCGCCACTCTGCTCCTAATAGCCGCGCCCAGGCGCCAAGAGCGGCCAGTCGCGTTGCGGGCCAGACTGGTGCCAGCGGCCGTGGCGGAGCGCGCCAAGCGCCGCCATGTGCTGTCTGTAGCCATAGCGTGCGAGCCATTTGCGCCGCGCTCTCCGGTA
>PFEY01000108.1:0-6081 GCA_002783205.1 Rhodobacteraceae bacterium CG17_big_fil_post_rev_8_21_14_2_50_63_15
CAGCACCGTGGCGGGCATCAGCGCGCCGGTCGGGCAGGCCTGCACGCATTCGCCGCAGGCGACACAGGTGCTCTGCCCCATCGGGTCGGCGAAATCAAAGACCGGCCAGGCGTCATGGCCGCGCCCGGCCATGCCGATCACGTCATTGACCTGCACCTCGCGACAGGCCCGCACGCAAAGGCCGCATTGGATGCAGGCATCGAGATTGACCCGCATCGCGACATGGCTGTCATCCAAGAGCGGGATACGGTCGCGCTCCAATCGAGGCAAGCGGCTGTGGCTCACGCCATTCGCGTCGGCCATGTCCCACAGATGGCTGGAGCGGTCATGCGCCGCGTCGCGCTCGGGCTGATCGGCCAGCAGCATCTCGACCACCATGTTCCGCGCGCGTGTCGCGCGTGCCGAATCGGTGCGCACCACCATGCCGTCCTTCGCCTCGCGGATGCAGGACGCCACCAGCGTGCGCTCGCCCTCGACCTCAACCATGCAGGCACGGCAATTGCCGTCGGGTCGGTATCCCGGCGCGGGCTTGTGGCAGAGATGCGGGATCCTGAGACCGCGGCCATGGGCCACCTCCCAGAGCGTCAACCCGGCCTCGGCCTCGATTTCCCTGCCATCGAGCGTGAGTTTGATCGTCCCGGACATGCGCGCGCCTCCTTGCCTCTTTTCATCTTAGACCATGCCGCCGCAGCGCACAGTCCCCCAATCCCGACACCTCACCACATTTTTGCGCCACGCCCCCGCCTTGCTCCTGACGTCCTGCCCTGCGGTTTCTTCTTGGCCCAAATACCCCGGGGGAGTCGCGCATCGCGCGACGGGGGCAGCGCCCCCTGCCCGGCCCTCTCCCCCGCGGCGGGCGGAATATTTTCCCCGCCCCACCTTTCGCCCCGCCGCAACCGGCGCTAACGTCGCGCCGGGGCGGGGAGGCAGGACTTTGGCAGAGCTCATTCTGGTGCGACACGGGCAGGCGATGAGCCATGCGACCGACGAGGCGGGCTATGACCGCCTGTCGCCCCTTGGGGTGCAGCAGGCGGAATGGCTCGGTGCGCATTTCGCGCAGACCAACCCGCATTTCGACCATGTCCTCACCGGCACGCTCCGGCGCCAGACCGGCACCGCGCAGGCCATGGGCTATGCGATCAGCGATCAGGACCCGCGCCTTGACGAGCTGAGCTATTTCGCCCTCGCCCGCGCGATCGAGGCAGAGCACGGCCTCCCCGCGCCCGCCGACGCCACCCAGTTCGCCCGCTACCTGCCGCAGGTGATCGCGCATTGGGCAGAGGGCGACCTCCAGAACGTGCCCGAAACCTTCGAGCAGTTCACCACCCGCATCACCAGCCTGATCGACGAGGCCAGCCACCTGCCCGGCCGCATCCTGATCGTCACCTCGGGGGGCGTGATCGGCATGGCCCTGCGCCACGCGCTCGGGCTCGACATTCCGGGCCTCTCCAAGGTCATGCTCCAGGTGATGAATTCCTCGCTGCACCGGCTCGAACATGTCCATGACATGCTCATGCTGGGCACCTTCAACGCCACCCCGCATCTCGACACCCCCGAGCGGGCCCATGCCCGCACCTTCATCTGACGAGGAGAGACCACGCCATGAAACTCTATTACGCCAAGGGCACGATCGCCATCGCCGTCGCCATCTCCCTGCACGAGGCGGGATTGCCCTTCGAGCCGGTGCGCCTCGATTTCAAGGCAGGCGATCAGACCCGGCCCGATTATCATGCGATCAATCCCAAGGGCCGGGTGCCGGCCCTCGTCACGGCGCAGGGCATCCTCACCGAAACTGGCGCGATCCTCGACTATATCGCCGATCTCGCTCCAGAGGCCGGGCTGCGCCCCTCCGATCCGTTTCGGGCGGCCAAGATGCGCGAGGCGATGTATTACCTCGCCTCCACCATGCATGTGAACCACGCCCACCGGGCGCGCGGCCACCGCTGGGCGAATGAGGAAAGCTCCTTTGCCGACATGAAGGCCAAGACGGTGCAGACCATGACCGAAAGCGCCGCTTATATCGAACAGCATATCCTGACCGGCCCCTACGTTCTGGGGGACAGTCTCTCGCTCGCGGATCCCTATCTCTTCGTGGCCTCGACCTGGCTTGCGGGCGATGGCGTCAAGGTTGCCGATTTTCCCCGCTTCATGGCCTTTGCCGAGGCGATGCGCGCCCGCGCCTCGGTGGCGCGCGTCATCGCCGACGACATGATCTGAGGACCGCGCATGACCCATCTCTGGATCCGCGCCGAACAGCGGCCGAACGAGGAGCGCGTCGGGCTCATGCCCGAGGGGGCGGCAGCCCTCATCGCGAAGGGCATCCAAGTCACGGTGGAAGAGAGCCCCAACCGCGCCATTCCGATTCAAGGCTACCGCGCCGCGGGCTGCGCCATCGCGGCGGAAAATTCATGGCCCACAGCGCCCTCTGACGCCATCATCTTCGGGCTCAAGGAACTGCCCGAGGACGGCACGCCCCTGCCGCATCGCCACATCATGTTCGGCCATGCCTTCAAGGGGCAACATGCCGGGCGGCGGCTGCTCGCGCGGTTCAGGGCCGGGGGCGGCACGCTTTACGATCTCGAATATCTGGTCGATGAGACCGGCCGCCGCGTCGCCGCCTTTGGCTATTGGGCCGGCTATGCCGGGGCAGCGGTCTCGCTCATGGCCTGGGCGGCGCAACGCCAGGGCACGCTCTGCCCGCCGGTCGCGACCTATCCCAGCCGCGATGCGCTGCTCGCGGATCTTTCCGCGCGCCTCGACGCCACCGCTGCCGCGCGCCCCACCGCCATCGTCATCGGGGCGCTCGGACGTGTCGGCACCGGCGCGGCGGATCTGTGCACGGCCATGGCGGTGCCCGTCACCCGCTGGGACATGGCCGAGACCGCATCCGGCGGACCGTTCCCCGAGATCCTCGCGCATGACCTCTTTCTCAACTGCATCTTTGCCCGCCCCGGCACGCCGGTTTTCGTGCCACGCACGGCGCTCGGGCAGCCCCGCCGCCTGAGCGTGATCGGCGATGTCGCCTGTGATCCCGACAGCGATTACAACCCGGTGCCGCTCTATGATGCGGCAACCACCTGGGCCGTGCCGGTGACGCGGGTGCAGGATACGCCGCCGCTCGATGTCATGGCCATCGACAACCTGCCCTCGCTCCTGCCGGTCGAATCCTCACAGGACTATGCGGCGCAACTGCTGCCTTCGCTGATGACGCTCGAACGGCTCGACCAAGGGGTCTGGGCGCGGGCGGACACCACCTACAAAGCCCATATGACGGAGATCTGAAACATGACAATCCACTGGTGCGGCACCGGCCTGTCGGCGATTCCCGGCCTGCGCCGCCTGATCGCGGCGGGCCATGAGGTGATCGTCTGGAACCGCTCGACCGACAAGGCGCGCGCGACGGTCGGCGATCTGACCGACAGGATCAACGCCTTTGACAAGGGCGCATTAGCCCAAGTGCTCCACCCCGGCGATGTCGTCGTCTCGATGCTGCCCGGCGACTGGCATGTGCTGCTGGCGGACCTCTGCCTAGAGAAACAGGCGCATTTCGTCTCCTCCTCCTACATCGCGCCCGAGATGCGCGCGCTCGATGCGGCGGCGCGCGACAAGGGCCTCTGTTTCGTCAACGAGATCGGCCTCGATCCCGGCATCGATCATCTGATGGCGCATCATCTGGTGGCCGACTATCGCGCCTCCGGGGTTTGTGACGCGGCCAATGACCTGTCCTTCCAGTCCTATTGCGGCGGAGTGCCCAAGCACCCCAACCCCTTCCGCTACAAGTTCAGCTGGTCGCCTTTGGGCGTGCTCAAGGCGCTGCGCTCACCCTCGCGCTCGATCCGCGCCTTCTCGGAACTCAAGGTCGCACGGCCCTGGGACGCGATTTCGAGCTATGCCGCCCCCCTGCCCACGCCCGAAACCTTCGAGGTCTATCCCAACCGCGATTCGATCCCTTTCATCGCCGATTATCACTTCGATCCCGACTGGCGGGTGCGCGACTTCGTGCGCGGCACCTTGCGCCTCAATGGCTGGGCCGAGGCGTGGAAGGATGTCTTTGCCGAGATCGAGACGCTGACCGGGCCTGCGGGCGACGCGCGGCTCAAGGAAATGTCCGATCAGTTCTGGCAGGACAACGCCTATGCAGAGGGCGAACCCGACCGCGTCGTGCTCTGCGTCGATCTCAAGGCCGAGCGCGACGGCAGACCCGTCTGGCACAAGACCTGGGTGATGGACGCCTCCGGCGATGCGCGCGGCACGGCGATGGCGCGTCTGGTGTCCATGCCGGTGTCCTGGGCGGTCGAATCGGTGCTGAGCCGCGAAATTCCGGTCGGCGTCACCCCGGCCCCGCATGATCCGAAACTGCTCGCGCGCTACCTCGCCGAGGTAGAACGGCTGGCGCAGCATCTGCAACTGGTGGATCATCTGTGAGCGGGCCGGGCTCGGCCCATCTTCACCCCGCCTCTGCCACCAGCCCCGCCGCCCTGATGCCCTGCACGCCCAACGCCTCGTCCTGTTCGCCCGCCTCACCGGCGATGCCGCAGGCCCCCATCAGCGCGCCGCCCGGCGCCCGGATGATGACCCCGCCAAGGCTCGCGATCAGCGGCAACCCGGCGCGCGCCAGGGCGACCTCGCGCACCCCGTGAAACCAGTTGGGCGTGGCTTCCGCCCAGTCCCGCATCAGCCGCGTCGGCCGACCATAGAGCACGCAGGTCCGCGCCTTGGCCTCGGCGATATGCGACAAAAGCGGCGGCGCGCGCTCCTCGCGCAGCATTGCCAGCGGATGCCCGCCGGCATCCACCACGCAGACCGCGATGAACCGCTCCGGCCCGGACCGCGCCCCGGCCAAGGCCGCCGCGACGATCCCTTGGGCCTGCGCCAGCGTCAGCACGTCAACCACCACGGATCAGCTCGTCCTCGTCCTCCGCCGCCGACAGGCCCAGCGCCTCCAGCCCGTTTTCCAGATGATCCGACAGATGCGGCGTGCCGATCAGGTAATCCGCGCAGGGCGTCGTGGCTTCCTCAAAGGCCGTGCTGATGGCCTCTTGCAGTTCCTCGGGCTCGAAACTGCCGCGTCCGATCCACATCACAGCCACAAGGCTCGCCTGTTCTTCTTCGCTCAACCGATCGACAAAGGCCCGGAATTCACCCTCTGCCCGATCGAGTTCGCGCGCCATCAGAACGATCTGCGCGATCTTGTGCACGGTGATGTTCAGCATGTTTTGCCCTCCTGTTGCGCCATCCTAGCATAGCAATGCCGCGCGCGTCCTTACAGGTCTTTGATCCTACGCAAACAAACGATAGTAGATCCAATCCGGTAAAAAACGACTCAACCGAAAGACATAGCTGAACAGCAGCGGAAAATGCCGGACGAATCTGCCCTCGTCGCACATCAGTTCGAACATCTCCTGCGCCGCCTCTTGCGGCGTCATCAGGAACGGCATCTTAAAGTCGTTCTTCTCGGTCAGCCGCGTCTTGATGAACCCCGGATTGGCCAGTTGCACCTGCACACCCGTCCGCCATAGATCAGCCTGCATCGACTCAGCCAAGGCCATCACCCCGGCCTTGGAGGCGGCATAGCCGATGGCGCCGGGCAGGCCGCGAAACCCCGAGAGCGAGCCGGTCAGCACGACATGGCCCGCATCGCGCGCCACCATCTGCGGCAGCACCGCGCCGATCACCCGCACCGCGCCGGTGAAATTGATGTCCGCCATCGCGGTGGCGTCTTGCGCCTTCCATTCGGTCGCGGACATCGGCCAATAGACGCCCGCCAGCCAGACAAGCCCGTCGATCTCGCCCACCGCCTCGGCGGCGCGGGCCACGCTCGCATCGTCGCTCACATCCACCGGCAGCGCGCGGGCGCGCCCCGGCAGGCCCGCCACCACCTCGCCCAGCCGCACCTCGTTGCGCGCCGACACGATCACCTCGGCCCCCGCCGCGCTGATCTTCTGCGCCAGCGCCGCGCCAAGCCCCTCACTCGCGCCAACCAGCCAGTAGCGTTTGCCGCGCCAGTCCCTCATGCCTCCACCCGCCGCATCACCGCCACCAGTTCGGCGACGGTGATCCCGAACTTGCGGAACTGGCTGC
>PFEY01000108.1:6105-12877 GCA_002783205.1 Rhodobacteraceae bacterium CG17_big_fil_post_rev_8_21_14_2_50_63_15
GGCGACGGTGATCCCGAACTTGCGGAACTGGCTGCGATTGACCACCACGCCCCCCGGCGCGAGATACATCCAGTCGGTCACGCTCAGCACGTGGCCACCCGCCTCCTTCGGCAACCGGATGCGATAACTCAGCCGCGCGGCCGACCCCATCTGCTGCCCCTCTCCCGGCCCCACCAGATCGTCGGCCTCGGCCCGGATCGACCCGTCATTGCCCAGATCGAGCCGCCATTCGCGATCCTGAGAGTTGCCGCTGTCATACTCGAAATGCTCGCGCATGATCCCCCGGTTGCCCTGCCAGCTTGCCACGAAATCCCCGCTGAAGCGCGACGCCACCCGCCCGAGCGGACCATAGATCACGCCTTCGCATCTGATCGCCCCGCTCAGATGCTCGCGCAGGTCGAACTGCTGCGTGCCTTTGGCGTAATCCTCCGGCCGTTGGGCGGCAAAGCCCGCCCAGCGTTCCCTGATCACGACGAGCGCCAGCATGAGCGCCGCGCCCAACAGGACATATCCCAAACCAACCATCGGATCAGCTCCTTTCCGCGATCTGGATCCGAACCAGGATCGCGATCGCAAGAAGTTTCAGCACACAGGGCAGCCCGCCATAGAGCAGGCTCAACAGGCGCAACGCTTCGGGGTCATTGCTCTGGCCTGCCGCGAAACCGCCCGCCTGCAACAGCGGCAAGAGCGCCACCGCCGCCAGCGCCAGCGTGAATTTCGACACAAAGGACCACAGGCCAAAGCCTTCTGCCGCACCCGGCGCGACCTGCGCCATGCGTCCGGCAAAAAGCGCCGGCAACAGCGTCATGTCCGCCCCCAGCGCCGCACCGGAGACCACGCAGATCAGCCCGAACGCCCAGAGATCGCCCGCCCCGAGCAGCACCGCACCGGCAAAGGCCGCAATCGACAGGACCATGCCCGCCAACAGCACGTGCTTGGCGCCATAGGCCTCTGCCAGTGCGCCCCAGAACGGCGCCGCCACCGCCGCCGACAGGAAGAACAGCAGCAAAAACGGCCCTTCCCAGCCCGGCGCCTGCAACCGACTCTCGACAAAAAACAGGAATAGCGTTGAGCTGACTGCCACCGGGGCGGCGTTGAACAGCGCAACCGCCAGCAGCTTGCGCGCGACCGGATCACGCAGCACCGGAGCAAAGCCGCCCGCGCCCGGCACCTCCGCCGCCTGCCATTGCCCCGCCATGGCCAGCACCGCCACCAGCGCCAGCACCGCAAAACCCAACGAGAATTCCGCATACCCGCCCAGCACCAGCGGCGCCACCGCCGCCGCGCAGATGCCGATGAGCGCGCCGGTCTCGCGCCACCGCGCCAGCCGCAAATGGCCCTGCCCCGGCAGATGCGCTGCGGTCGCGACGCCTTGCGCGTAAAAACAGATGGTCAGGTAGCTGAACCCCGAAAAGACCAGGCTCAACATGATTGCAAACCACCAGAGCGGTGCGACGGGCGGGGTGATTGCAAAGAGCCCGGCCATCGCCCCCGTCATCACCAGCACGGCCACCCACACGCTTGCCGCCCGATACATGCGCAAGCGCGCGGCAAGCCGCCCCAAGAGCGGATCCTGCACCACGTCCAGCAGGCGCAACCCGAACAGCACCGCGCCCAGGGCCGCCAGCGACACGCCATGGACATCGACGTAATATTTCGGCGCATGGATATAGATCGGCAGCCCCGCCGCCGCCAGAAGCCCGGCAAAGACCGCAAATCCCGGCAGGCGCGGCGCATGGACCACGGATATTGGCATCGTTGCCTCTCTCACCGGCTCACCTCTTCGGCGGGCGGAACGGGTCGGGAGTGAAACTTCGCTCCCTTCCCCCACAGCTTGAGCGCCTGCCAGTGAATGAGACCCAGCACCCGGCGCGAGCCAAAGGGGCGGCGCAGCAGGGCCCGCATGAGGCCAAGATTGCTCAGCGGCCTGCGCGGGCCAACCAGCGTCGCGATCACCCCGCCATTGCCGCCGGTGAAATCAATCCAGATGCCGATCCGGTCGGGGCGCAGGTCAAAGCGGAATTCGTAACTTCCCTCGATGCGCTGGAAGGGCGAGACATGAAACACCTTCTGCGCCCGGATCCGGTCCTGCGCCGTGATCGGCTCCAGATCGTCGCAATGGCACAGATAGGAATGGCGGTCGCCATAGGTATTGGTCACTTCGGCGATGATTACCCGCACCTCATCCTGCCCGTCGCGGCAGATCCAGAAGGCGACCGGGTTGAATACATGGCCCAGAATACGCGGCTGCGCCAGCAGTTCGATCCGCTCCGGCGCCGGCAGGCCCTGCGCCGCCAGCACCTCGCGCACCCAGACCGCCCCGCGCCCGGCCTTGGGGGATCCGCCATGATCGCTGTCCCAGACCGAAGCCAGACCCGCCCGATTGCGGCCAAAGAGACGCGGCGCGTCAAGCACCGCCTCGGCATCCAGCAGCACATAGTCGATCCCATAGCGAAAGGCGTTCTCGACCGCGCCCTTGCGCCCGTGCCAGGTATGGCCCGCGATATGATCGACCGTCCTCATGCCGCCGCCGCCACCGCATCGCGGCCAAGGATCGCCTCGGCCACCTCGAGTCCGCTCGCCAGCCCGTCCTCGTGAAACCCGTGCCGCATCCAGGCCCCGCAAAACCATGTGTTCCGACGGCCATTGCCGGCCCGCACCCGTCCCTGCGCGTCCAGCGCCGCCAGATCATAGACCGGATGGCGCAGCGTCACCTGATCATAGATCAGATCTTCGCGGATGGTGCGTGTGGTGTTGAGCGTGACGAAATGCGGGTCGTCCTCGGGGATCGGTTGCAGGCTGTTCATCCAGTAGGTCAGATCGATCTGGCCCTCCCGCTTGACGCGCGCCTCGGTATAGTTCCACGATGACCAGACCGCGCGCCGCTTCGGCATCAGGCTGGCATCGGCATGTAGCGTAATATCGTTGGGCTGATAGGCTACCGCCCCCAATGTGCCGCGCTCCTCGGCATCGGGATCCGACAAGAGCCGCAGCGCGTCGTCGGAATGGGTGGCGAACACCACCTCGTCAAAGAACTCCCAATCGCCGCCCCGGGCGCGGATTTCGACCCCCGAGAGCTGACGCCGCGCGCCAGCTACAGGCGCGCCCAACCGGATCTCGACGCCCTTGTCTCGCAGCGCACGCTCAAGCCGCGTGACGTAGGCCACCGATCCGCCCTCGACCGTGTACCACTGATGCTGCTCGTCATAAGCCAAGAGCCCGTGGTTCTTGAAAAACGTGACCAGCGCATGTGCCGGGAAATCAAGGATCTTTTCCACCGGCGTGGACCAGATCGCGCCGGAAAATGGCCGCAGATAATAGTCACGGAAATGCCGCCCGAGCCGCATCTTCTCAACCAGACCACCGATCGTCAGCCCCGGCTCCGCCGCGGCCTCGAGCGCGCCCGCGTTGAACCGAAAGATATCGCGCAGCATCCCCCAGAACAGCGGATTGATCAGGTTGCGCCGCTGACCAAAGAACGCGCCCGCGCCCTCCAGCCCATATTCCAGCGCTCCGCCGCGGAAGGAGGCGCCAAAACTCATCGTGCTCTTGACCACCGGCACATCAAGCCGCGCGAACAGATCCGTCAGATGCGGATAGGTGGCGTAGTTGAACACGATGAAGCCGGTATCGACCGGTCGGTCGCCGCGCTTGCCTGCCAGCACGGTGCGCGCGTGTCCGCCCAGCCGCGGCTCGGCCTCCATCAACACAACGTCATGCCGACCCGACAGCCGCTCCGCCGCGCCCATCCCTGAAATTCCCGCGCCGATCACGGCAATCTTCTTGCGCGCCGCGGCGCTTGCTTCAAATGGCATGGAGATGTCGATCCGTTCTCTATTTGCAATTCTTCTCTTACGCAGGAACCGCCGGAACGGATTAGATTCCCCGCTCTCACCCTTCAGTGATCCAAATCCGCAACTGCTGCGTAACGGTCTCATGTATGACGCCCTCGCCCTGATGGATGCTCCCGCCCCCTCGCCGCTGCCGCCGCCGCGTGCTATTCGGACGCATGGCGCAGGCAAACGGTCAGGACCGGGTCAGGTGACGACAGCGAAGGATATGGAAAATACGGAGTGGGTATCGTGCATCGCGGCCATCCGCGACGCTCGGGACGAGGCCGCCTTTGCCCGGCTTTTTGGCCATTTTGCCCCACGGATCAAGGCCTTTCTGATGCGCTCAGGCGCCGATGCCACGCTGGCCGAGGAATGCGCACAAGAGGTGATGGCGACGCTCTGGCAAAAGGCGCATCTGTTCGATCCGACCCGCGCCTCCGCCGCCACCTGGATCTTTACCATTGCGCGCAACCGACGGATCGACGCGCTGCGCAAACAGAAACGACCCGAGCCCGAGGACCTGACATGGGGCATCGCGCCGGAACCGGACCAGGCCGATGTGCTGGCCCTGCAACAGGAAAGTGACCAACTGAGCGCGGCCATCGCCGCCCTGCCCGAGAAACAGCGGGTCCTGATCGAAAAGGCCTATTTCAGCGATCTCAGTCATTCCGAGATCGCCGAACAGACTGGCCTGCCGCTCGGCACGATCAAATCCCGCATCAGACTGGCGCTCGATCGTTTGCGCCACGCAATGAAGTGAATGCCATGACCAATATGATCCAACACCACCTTACCGACGCCCTCATGATGGCCTATTCTGCTGGCTCTCTGCCCGAGGCCTTCAGCCTGACTGTGGCCACCCATATCTCGATGTGCGACGAATGCCGCGCGCGGCTCGGGGCTTTCGATACGGTCGGCGGCGCGCTGCTTGAGGGGACCGATGAGGTTGCGATGACGCGCGACAGCTTCGCTGCAACCATGGCGCGGATCCGCGCCGCCCGCCCCGAGGTGAAACCCGCGCCGCGCCGCGCTGGCCTTTTGCCCGTCCCCTTGCAGGACTATATCGGCGGCGATCTCGACGCGGTGCGCTGGCGGCCCGTCGGCATGGGCGTGCGGCAGGCGATCCTGCCCACCTCGAAAGCGGCCACCGCGCGCCTGCTCCATATTCCCGCAGGCGCGGCCGTGCCCGATCACGGGCATCGCGGCACCGAGTTGACGCTGGTGCTGCAAGGTGCCTTTGTCGATCAGGTCTCCCGCTTCGGCCCCGGCGACATCGAGATCGTCAACGAGGATCTCAACCACACGCCGGTGGCCGATATCGGTGCCGATTGCATCTGCCTTGCCGCCACCGATGCGCCCTTGCGCTTTCGCGCGCTCATGCCCCGCCTCGCTCAGCCGTTCCTGCGGATCTGAGGCGCGGCGCGGCGGCGTCCGTCAGCTCGTCCAGCATCGGACAACGCGTCGCGCCCAGCGTGCACCGTTCTGTCAGCGTGATCAACTCCGCCTCCAGCGCCTGCAACGCGGCGATCTTGCGGCGCACCTTGTCGAGATGCATCTCGGTGAGAACGCAGACGCTTTCGCAGTCGCCCTCCTCCAGCCGCAGCAGCGCCCGCGCCTCGGCCATGCTGAACCCCAGATCGCGGCAGCGCCGCACAAAGCGCAGCCGCGCAACATCCTCGGGCGTATAGGCCCGCCGCCCGTTGGCGCCGCGTCCGGGCTTCGGCACGATGCCTGCGCGCTCGTAATAGCGAATGGTTTCGATCGCGACCCCGCTTTGCCGCGCCGCCTCGCCAATCGCAATCATGTGATCGCCTCTCTGCTTGCTTCTGTAGCCCCTACAGGATGCACATCTCGATAAACCACAAGACCAAAGGGGGCAAGATGAGAGAAAAATTGCTGGCATTTGGTCTGGGCGGCAGCACCGTTGCGGCAGTATGCTGCTTCACCCCGCTCCTGCCCTGGCTGCTTGGCGCTCTGGGGTTCTCGGGCCTCATCGGCTATGTCTATGCCGATGCCCTGCTCTTTCCGACACTGGCCGGATTTCTCTTGCTGACAGGATTTGCATTATGGCGACGCAGAAACCGAAACTGACCCTCACCTCCATCCTGACCTGCCCGCAGTGCGGCCATGCCGAGACGTTCGACATGCCCACCGACAGCTGCCAGTGGTTCCACACCTGCACCGCCTGCGCGACGGGGCTCAGACCGAAACCCGGTGATTGCTGCGTGTTCTGTTCCTATGGCTCGTCCGCCTGTCCACCGGTTCAGAGAGGGCAGGACTGCTGCGCCTAGCCGTCTGTCAGGATGCTGCTCACCTTGAGCGCGCGCTGCACGTTGCCCTCGACCTTGAGCTTGCCCGACATATAGGCCATCACCGGATTCTGCTCGCCCGCGAGGATGGCGCGGAATACCGCGTCACTGGCGCTCAGCACCACGTCCGCGGTCTCGTCGCCCGCCCGTGCGCCCTCCGCGCTCAGCAGCACGCTGCCATGGTCATTGATATCGAGCCGCGCAAGACCCTTGATCCGGCCGCGCACCTTGGGGGTGAGGGTGGTGACATACTGTTCGATGATCCCGGTCATGGTCTGGCCTTCCGTCGCCTCTGCTCTGCCCGGATCATCACCGCCTCCGCGCGCCGCGCAAGCGAAACCCGGCGTCACGAGCGGATGTGTACATCTCCCGCGTCCACGCTGCACAGCCTGTGCATCCTTACCAGCGCGTCAACGCAGCCTCGTCCTCGTCCCGCGCGGCAACCCAGCCGTCGCCCGCGCCGGTCAGTTCCTTCTTCCAGAACGGGGCGCGGGATTTCAGGAAATCCATAAGGAATTCAGCGGCTTGAAATGCATCGGCGCGATGGCGCGCGGCGGTCGCCACCATCATGATCCGGTCGTCGGGATGCAGGCGTCCATAGCGATGAATGATCAGAATATCGCCAAGATT
>PFEY01000099.1:0-10611 GCA_002783205.1 Rhodobacteraceae bacterium CG17_big_fil_post_rev_8_21_14_2_50_63_15
GCTGGCCTTTGCCGACCCGGATTTCCTGTGCCGGGACGAATTGCGGCCGGTGCGCCTGCAACTGGAACTGCTCAAGCCCGAGATGATCCTGAATGAGCGCGGCATCCAGAGCACGGTCGTGCTGTTTGGCGGGGCGCGGATCCCCGAACCCGAGCAGAAGCACACGGCCCGCACGCCCGCGCTGGCCGATCTGTCGCGCTATTACGACGAGGCGCGCAGGTTCGCCCGGCTGATCACCGAGAAATCCATCGCCGCGCAGGGGCGCGACTTCGTGATCGCCACCGGCGGCGGCCCTGGCGTGATGGAGGCGGGCAACCGGGGCGCAGCGGATGCGGGCGGGGCCTCGATCGGGCTCAACATCGTGTTGCCGCATGAACAGGCGCCGAATGAATATGTCACCCCCGGCCTCTGCTTCAACTTTCACTATTTTGCCATTCGCAAGATGCATTTCCTGATGCGCGCGCGCGCCGTCTGTGTCTTTCCCGGCGGCTTTGGCACGCTCGACGAGATGTTCGAGGCACTGACCCTGATTCAGACCGACCGCATGGCGCGGGTGCCGTTCCTGCTGTTCGGCGAGGCGTTCTGGCGCTCGATCATCAATTGGCAGGGTCTGGCCGACGCCGGCACGATCAGCGCCGAGGATCTCGATCTCTTCCGCTTTGTCGAGACGGCAGATGAGGCGATGGAGATCATCAACACCTGGCCCGTGACCACCTGACGCGCCGCGCCTCAGATGATTTCGTCCTCATCATAGAGCGGGGCGGCGTCAAGCTGGGCGCTGATCCCGTCCGCCGCCGCTTCGGCGCGGGGGGTTTCGGCGACGTGAAAGAGCGCATCGCCCTCATAGACCACCGGCAGGTTGGCCCGCCCGATGATGATGCCGGTGACATCCGCCACCAGTTCGGTCTCGATGTCGCCAAAGGCGTTGGCCACGGCCCCCAGCACGGTGCCCGGCTGCACCGCATCGCCAAGCGTGAGATAGCCGCGAAAGAGCCCGCCGCGCGGCGCGCGATACCAGGTCGAGCGGGTTGCACGCACCGGCGGGGCGGGAACCTTGGGCACGCTCTTGCCGCCAATCATCTTGAGATGGTGCATGACGCGCAGGATGCCGTTCAGGCCAGCGCGCACCGCGAATTCGTCAAAGCGCAGCCCCTCGCCGCCCTCGTAGAGCAGGACATCCACACCCGCCATCTCGGCCGCCATCCTGAGCGACCCCTCGCGCAACTTGGATTCCATGATCACCGGGGCGCCAAAGGCGCGGCCCAATTCCTGAAGCCGTGCATTGCCCGGCGTGAGCCGGATCTGCGGCAGGTTGCTGCGGTGGATGGCGGCGGAATGCAGGTCGATGCCGACATCGGCGCGGCGCACCACCTCGTGCATGAAGATATGCGCCAGTTGCGAGGCCATCGAGCCCTCGCTCGTGCCGGGAAAGACGCGGTTGAGGTCGCGCCGGTCGGGCAGATAGCGGGAATGGCCCAGAAACCCGAAAGTGTTGACGATGGGCACCGCAAGCAACGTGCCCGCCATGCCCTTGAGCGGCGTGGCGCGCAACAGGCGGCGCATGATCTCCACGCCGATCACCTCGTCGCCATGGATCGCTGCCGAAACAAAGAGCACCGGACCGGGCCGCCGCCCGTGCAGCACCTCGACCGAGAGATTGACCGGCGTGTGATTGGACAGCGTGCTGACGGGAATATCGACGCGGGCCCGGGTTCCCGGCGCCACCGTTTCGCCATTGATCTCAAAGGGTCTGCGCCGGTCCATTCCGTCCTCGCAATCCGTCTGACGGCAAGGTCTAGGCAGATTTCACGGGGCTGTCCATGCCGCCCCGACTTGATTGCGCCCCCACGGCCCGGCTATGGCTGGGCGATCACAGCGAAAGTGCCTCATGCCGCGCTCCACACCCCGCATCTGCCCGGTCTGCCGGGCACCCGGCCCGCGCGTCCTTGGCCGGTTCGACGGGCGCGGCTACTGGCGCTGCAATCTCTGTCAGGCGACCGGCCTCGATGCCGTGCATTTTCCCGATGCGGCTGCCGAACTGGCCCATTACGGCCATCACGAGAACGAGATCCACGATCCCGGCTATCGCCGCTTTCTGTCGAAACTCCTTGATCCGCTGCTGTCCGTGCTGCCGCCCGCCGCGCAGGGGCTGGATTACGGCTGCGGGCCCGGTCCGGCGCTGGCCGCGATGCTGACCGAGGCGGGGCACCGGGTGGCGCTTTATGATCCGTTCTTTCACCCCGATCCCGCGCCGCTGGCGCAGCAGTATGATTTCATCACCTGCTCCGAGGTGGCCGAGCATTTTCACCATCCCGCCGAGGAGTTCGACCGGCTGGGGGCGATGCTCAAACCCGGTGGCTGGCTGGCGGTGATGACCTCTTTTCAGACCGAGGATGCGCGGTTTGGAACCTGGCAGTATCGCAGAGATCCCACGCATGTGGTGTTCTACCGCGCCGAGACCTTTGCCCGGATCGCCGGGGCGCGGGACTGGTCCTGCCTCTGCCCGGTCAAGGATGTGGTGCTGATGCGGATGCCTTTGTGATGACGACGCCGCTGCATCAGGCGCGGCTGGAGGCCGTGGTCCGCGCCGTCGCCGCGACCGGCGCGCAGACGCTGCTTGATCTGGGATGCGGCAGCGGCGATCTGATCCTGCGGCTGGCGGCGCTGCCCCGGATCACGCGGCTCACCGGGCTCGACATCGACCTCGCGGTGCTGCGCGCGGCGCAATCCCGGCTGGAAACCCTGCCTGCCACCGAGCGCGTCAAGGTGCAACTGGCGCAGGCCTCGATGACCAGCGCCCATCCCAATCTGCGCGGCTATGACTGCGCCTGTCTGGTGGAGACGATCGAGCATCTGCCCCTCGCCGATCTCAACCGGCTGGAGCGCGCGCTCTTTGCCGACATGCGCCCCGGTCATGTCATCGTGACCACGCCCAATGCGGACTTTAACCCGGTGCTGGGGGTGCCCGCGCATCGCTTTCGTCATCCGGGGCATCACTTCGAATGGAGCCGCGCGCGCTTTGCCCGCTGGGCCGAGGGGATCGCCGCGCGCCATGGCTATGATGTCACCTGCGACGCCATCGGAAAAACGCATCCCACCTTGGGCGGGGCGAGCCAGATGGCGGTGTTTTGCCGTCAGACCACCGCGCCCGTGGCCGGGGTTGCCCCCGGCCAGCGATCTTTCACCCCTTGAGGCTGGTCTTGCGCAGATAGGGCAGAACCTTGTCGAACGCGCCGAATTTGGCCGTCGCATCGGCATCGCTGAGGCTGGCGGGGATGATCACATCCTGCCCCACGGTCCAGTCCGCAGGCGTTGCCACGCCATTCTTGACCGTCGTCTGCAACGCATCGAGCGCGCGCAGCACCTCGGCGAAATTGCGCCCCACGGTCATCGGATAGGTCATCGAGAGCTTGAGCTTCTTGTCCGGCCCGATGATGAACACCGCCCGCACCGTGGCGCTGTCATTGGGGGTGCGGCCATCGGGCAGATACGCCTCGGCGGGCAGCATGTCGAAGGCCTTGGAGACCACAAGCCCGTCATCGGCGATGATCGGGAAACCCGGCTTGGCGCCGCTCACCTTCTCGATGTCGCCCTTCCATTTGCGATGATCCTCGATCCCGTCCACCGAGACGCCGATCACCTTGCAGCCACGTTTTGCCCATTCCTCCGACAGCCGCGCCACGGCACCGAATTCGGTGGTGCAGACCGGCGTGAAATCCTTGGGATGCGAGAACAGAATCGCCCAACTGTCGCCGATCCAGTCGTGCAGCGAAAATGTTCCCAGGTCGGTCTCGACCGTGAGATCGGGAATCGTGTCGTTGATACGCAGGCCCATTTCAGCCTCCTTCATTCTGTTGTTACATTCACCGGATATAATATGATCAAATTCTCCGGCATCTTTCCTTTCCGACCTTGCAGATCGGTATCGCGCCTGACAGAGTGCCGCCAAATTCAAGGAGGTCAACACCATGATCAACAAACGTCAGTTCTACATCAACGGCGCGTGGGTCAACCCCTCTGCGACGAATGACCACCCCGTCATCAATCCCTCGACCGAAGAACCCTGTGCGATCATATCGCTTGGTGGGCAGGCCGATACCGATGCCGCGGTTGCCGCCGCCCGCGCCGCCTTTCCGGCGTGGATGGCAACATCACCGGCGGATCGTATCGCGTATGTGGAGAAGATTCTAGAGGTCTACAAGACTCGCGCCGAGGATCTGGCGCAGGCGATGAGCCTTGAAATGGGTGCGCCGATCACCATGTCGCGCGAAAGTCAGGTCACGTCCGGCACCTGGCATATCTCGAATTTCATTACCGCTGCGCGTGCGTTCCAGTTCGATGCACCGCTTGGCGATCATGCGCCGAATGACCGGATCATCCACGAGGCGGTCGGCGTCATCGGCATGATCACGCCGTGGAACTGGCCGATGAATCAGGTCACGCTCAAGGTGATCGCGGGCCTCATCGCGGGCTGCACCATGGTGCTCAAACCGTCCGAGGAATCGCCGCTTGACGCGCTCATCTTTGCCGAGATCGTCGGTGCAGCGGGTTTGCCGCGGGGCGTGTTCAACCTCGTCAACGGCGATGGCGCGGGCGTCGGCAGCCAGTTGACGACGCATCCCGAGGTGGACATGATCAGCTTTACCGGCTCGGCGCGCGCCGGACGGCTGATCTCGAAATCCGCCGCCGACACGCTGAAACGGGTCAGTCTGGAACTGGGCGGCAAGGGAGCGAACCTGATCTTTGCCGATGCCGATGACAAGGCGGTCCGGCGCGGCGTGATCCATTGCATGAACAACACCGGACAGTCCTGCAACGCGCCGACCCGGATGCTCGTGCAGCGCGAAATCTATGACCGGGCCGTGGAGGAGGCCGCCGCCGTGGCCGCCTCGATCAAGGTCGGCCCCGCCCATGAGGAAGGCCGCCATATCGGCCCGGTGGTCAACGCCGCACAATTCGCCAAGATCCAGGATCTGATCCAGAAGGGCATCGACGAAGGCGCGAGGCTGGTGGCCGGGGGCACGGGAAGGCCCGACGGGCTCAATCGTGGCTTCTTTGTCAAGCCCACGGTCTTTGCCGACGTGACCAACGAGATGACCATCGCGCGCGAGGAAATCTTTGGCCCGGTGCTGTCGATCATCCCCTTCGAGACCGAAGAAGAGGGGCTCGCCATCGCCAATGACACGCCCTATGGCCTGACCAATTATGTCCAGACCGGCGATCCGGCGCGCGCCAATCGTCTCGCGCGCGCCCTGCGCTCGGGCATGGTCGAGATGAACGGCAAGTCACTCTCCGCCGGCGCGCCCTTTGGCGGGATGAAGCAATCCGGCCATGGCCGCGAGGGCGGCAAATGGGGGATCGAGGATTTTCTTGAGGTCAAGGCGGTGTCGGGCTGGACTCCGGGCGCCTGACAGAGATGCGGGGCCATGCCTTTGTCCTGCACTTGCCGGGCGCCACGGCGCGTCTCGACAATGCGCGCGCCCTGCTGACCGCCTGCGGCATGGCCGGTGAAATCTGGACGGCGGTCGATGGCACCCGGCTGTCCGAAAGCGATCTTGCCGCGACGGTCGGCGCGACCCTCTTCGTGCCGCCCTATGCCTTTGCGCTCAGCGCCGCCGAGATCGGCTGTTTTCTCAGCCATCGCCAGATCTGGGCCGAAATCGTGCGCCGCGACCTCGACTTCGGGATCATCCTCGAAGACACCGCCGTGATGGCGCCTGCGACCTTTGTGCAAGCACTCCGTCTCGCAGAGCCTCATATCGGCGGTCTTGGCCTGATCCAGTTCCAGACTCGACCCGCCAAGGGCCCTGCCCTGCTGGTCGATACCACCGGTCCCTGTGTGCTCAAAGTGCCACGGGTGGCAGGGCCACGCACCACCACCCAGATGGTCAGCCGAGACGCCGCACGACACCTGCTCGACCTCTCGGAGGTCTTCGATCGGCCGG
This sequence comes from Rhodobacteraceae bacterium CG17_big_fil_post_rev_8_21_14_2_50_63_15, assembly GCA_002783205.1. Classification (GTDB taxonomy): domain Bacteria; phylum Pseudomonadota; class Alphaproteobacteria; order Rhodobacterales; family Rhodobacteraceae; genus Roseovarius. The sequence continues at coordinate 5,946 of PFEY01000099.1, forward strand.
TCGATGCCTTTCTCCAATGTCATTGGCATACCGGCCTGCGCCCTGCGTCGCTCTACCCGTCAGGCATCCGCGACAGTGACACGCAGCGCAACGGATCAACCGGTCCGGAAAGGGTGCGGCACTCGCTCCTGGCCAGACTCGGACGGGCCTGGGCACGCAGACGCTATGACCGCGCAGCGTCCCGTGCTGCGCGTCAGAGCCCCGCCCCGGCGCAGGGAGGCCTGGCCTGATCCGCAGCGCGCCGCCAGGCCTGAGCGACCGGCGACGCGGACGCTAGAACGGCGCCGCCGCGCGAAACGTCATGCCCGCGCCGCCATCGGGATGGCGCAGGCGCAATTCCTCCGAATGCAGCATCATCCGGGAATACTCCCGCGCCGCCCCTGTCGCATAGAGCGGATCGCCAAGAATCGGGTGGCCGAGGCTGAGCATATGCACCCGCAGTTGATGACTGCGGCCGGTCTTCGGGGTGAGGCGCACCCGCGTCTCGTCCTCCGCCTGCCGCAGCACCCGCCATTGCGTCAGCGCCGCGCGCCCGGTCTCGGGACAGACCTTCTGCAACGGGCGATTTGGCCAGTCCACGATCAGCGGCAGATCAACCACGCCACTCTGCGGCTCAAGCCGCCCCCAGAGCCGCGCCACATAGCTCTTTCTCGCCTGCCGGTGCTCGAATTGCAGCCCCAGATGGCGCTGTGCATGCGGGGTGAGAGCAAAGACCATGACGCCCGAGGTGTCGCGGTCCAGACGATGCACCAGAAGCGCCGTGGGAAACACAGCCCTCACCCGCGCCATCAGACAATCGGCGAGATGCTCGCCCTTGCCCGGCACGCTCAAGAGCCCCGCAGGCTTGTTCACCACGACGATCTCGTGATCGTCATGCAGCACCTCGAGCGGGTCGGTCGGCGGGTCATACTCGGACATGGCCGCGCCTTACAGGACTCTGTCGAAAGACTCCACTCCGGCTTTCATTGTTCCGTAAATACTCCGGGGGTGTGGGGGCAGCGCCCCCACGCTTCTCACGCCTTCACGCGCTCGGACCTGGGGTCATACATCGGCTTGAGCGACGCCGCCGCCTTGACCCGGACCCCCGCCACATCCACCTCATAAGCGGACGCCAGCACCGCCTCGGCGCTCTCGCCCGTGCAGGGCACATAGCCCATGCCGATGGCCCCGCCCAGATGATGGCCATAGGCGCCCGAACTCAGGTAGCCCACGATCTCGCCATCGCGCAGCACCGGCTCGTTGTGATAGAGCATCGGCTCGGGGTCGGTCAGGCGGAACTGCACCAACCGTCGTTCCAACCCCGCCTCGCGCTTGGCGAGCACCGCCGCGCGCCCGATGAACTCGGCCTTGGCCAGACCCACGGCAAAGCCGAGGCCCGCTTCCAACACGTGATCCTCGCAGGTGATGTCATGGCCGAAATGGCGAAACGCCTTCTCGATCCGGCAACTATCCATCGCATGCATCCCGCAGAGCGTCAGCCCGTGATCGGCACCCGCCGCGTGCAAGACCTCGAACACATGGCCGCACAGGTCGGCGCTGACATAGATCTCCCAGCCCAGTTCACCGACATAGGATACCCGATGCGCCCGCGCGATCCCCATGCCGATCTCGATCGGCCGGGCATGGCCGAACGGGTGGGCGTCGTTCGAGAAATCGTTTGGCGAAACCGCGCGCAGGAGATCGCGCGCCTTGGGCCCCATCACCGCCAGCACGCCCTCGGCGGGCGTCACATCGGTGATCACCACCTGATGATCCGCCAGATGCCGCCTGAGCCATGTCTCATCCGCAAGCCGCGTGGCGGCGGGGGTGACGACGAGGTAAGCGGTCTCCGACAGCCGGGTGACGGTCACGTCCGCCTCGATCCCGCCGCCCGCGTTCAGAAATTGCGTATAGACGATGCGGCCCACGGGCACCGACATGTCGGCCCCGCAGACATGGTTGAGAAACGCCTCGGCATCCCGTCCTTCGACCCTGATCTTGCCGAAGCTCGACATGTCATAGAGGCCCACCGCAGTCCTGATCGCGGTCTGCTCGGTGGCGGCATTGTGAAACCAGTTCTGACGCCCCCAGGAATAGCGATATTCGCGCGCCTGCCCCGGTGCGGCATACCAGTTGGCGCGCTCCCAGCCCGCGATCTCTCCCATGACGGCCCCCTGCGCCAGCAGCTGCGCGTGAAACGGGCTGCGCCGCAGGCCGCGCGCCGTGGCCTTCTGCCGGTAGGGGTAGTGATCGGCATAGAGCAGGCCGAGTGTCTCGGTCGAGCGCTGAAAGAGATAGCGCCGGTTGCCCTGAAAGGGCTGCATCCGTGAAATGTCCACATCGCCCAGATCAAACGGCTTCTCGCCGGTCTCCATCCATTGCGAGAGCGCATGACCCGCACCGCCCGCCGACTGGATGCCGATCGAGTTGAACCCGGCCGCGACCCAGACATTGTCCATCTCGGGGCAGAGGCCAAGGTGATAGGCATCATCGGGGGTGAAGCTTTCCGGCCCGTTGAAGAAGGTGTGAATTCCCGCCTCGGCCAGCATCGGCAGGCGGTTCACGGCCTTTTCCAGAACCGGCTCGAAATGGTCGAAATCCTCGGGCAGCTGATCGAATTCGAAACTTTCCGGGATGCCGTTCATCCCCCAGGGTTTCGAGACCGGCTCGAAGGCGCCCAAGAGGATCTTGCCCGCGTCCTCCTTGTAATAGGCGCATTCATCGGGCACCCGCAGCACCGGCAGTTGGGTGAGGCCGGCAATCGGCTCGGTGACGATATAGAAATGCTCGCAGGCCTGAAGCGGCACGTTGGTGCCCGCCATGCGCCCCACCTCATGCCCCCACATGCCGGCGCAATTGACGATCATCTCGCAGGCGATATGGCCGTGACTGCCATCCTCGCCCTGCCAATCCACCCCCGTCACGCGGCGCCCCTGCCGGGCGATTGCCGTCACCTTGACCCGCTCCTGCACCCGCGCGCCGCGGTTGCGTGCGCCCTTGGCCAGCGCCAGCGCGATATTGGCCGGATCCGCCTGTCCGTCGGTGGGCAGCCAGACACCGCCCGTCACGCCGTCAAGATTGAGATGGGGATAGCGCGCCTTGATCTCGGCCGGGCTCATCTCGTCCACCGGCACACCAAAGGCACGCGCCATGGCGGCGTTGCGCTTGAGTTCCTCGAGCCGCTCTGACGTCAGCGCGACCGAGACCGATCCCACCTGCCGAAAACCGGTGGCGACGCCCGTCTCGGCCTCGAGCCCGGTGTAGAGCTCTGCCGAATAGCGCGCCAGACGGGTCATGTTCGCGGTGGCCCTGAGCTGTCCGATCAGCCCCGCGGCGTGCCATGTGGTGCCCGAGGTCAGTTGCTTGCGTTCTAGAAGCACCACATCGCGCCAGCCAAGTTGCGTGAGATGATAGGCGACGGAACAGCCCACGACGCCGCCGCCGATGATGACCACACGGGCCAGGGTTGGAAGATCGGTCATGCTTGATCCTTTGGTTCACAATTGCAGGGACCGGGGCGAGGGGCCAGCCCCTCGCGCTCCCCGGAGTATTTGAGGAACAATGAAAGCCTCAGACAATTTCATGTCCAGCCTCGAGAATGCGCCGCGCCAGCTCGGCGATGTGATCCGGGCCCACCTCGCAGCACCCGCCGACGATGGTGGCCCCCTGCGCGATCCAGCCCATGGCAAAATCGGCATAGGCAGCGGGCGTGAGGTCATGGCGCGCCTCAAGCGCATCGACGGTGGGCGCGTCGGTCAGGAAGCCCGCGCTGATCCGGGTGAAGCCGTTGGCATAGGCGCCGAAAGGGCGGCCGAAGGATCTGACGATCTCCAGACCGGCGGCCACCGATTCCGGACGCGAACAGTTGATCAGCACCGCAGCAGGGGCGAATTCCGCCACCACCGACGCCAGATCCCCGAGCGCCTCGCCCGAGCGCAGATGCGTGCCGTCCTCGTCGCTGACCGTCACCCCGAGCCAGACCGGGAGGTCTGCGCGGGTGGCCGCCATCAGCGCCCCACGCGCCTGATCAACCGAGGACATGGTCTCGATCAAGAGCAGATCGACATGCGGCGCGAGCGCCGCCACCGTCTCGGCATAGCGCTCGGCCGCCTCAGCGGCCGGCGGGCAGAGATCGGGCCGATAGGAGGCGATGAGCGGACCGATGGAGCCCGCAACCCGGCCCCGCCCATGCGCATCGCGCGCGGCCCGCGCCGCCTGCACCGCCGTTGCGGTCAGCCGGGCCACGTCGTCCGAGAGGCCCACCCGCGCCAGCCGGTCGCGCAGCACCGCATAGGTGTTGGTGGTGGCGAGGGTCGCGCCTGCGGCGAAGTAATCGTCATGCACCTGCCGCACCAGATCGGGGTGGTCGATCATCACCTGGGTGGACCAGAGTGGCGTTGCTCGGTCGCCCGAGCGTTTGACAAGTTCCTGGCCGATCGCGCCGTCGAGAAGGGTGATCTGGGTCATGTCTCGATCGTCTCCGGCAAAAGGACCAGTTTCCCGACATGGGTCTTGGCCTGGAAATCGGCCTGGGCGCGGGCGATGTCGCGCAGCGGATAGGTAGCAAAGATACGGGGGCGTATGCTCGCTGCTCGCACCATCTCGATCAGCCGGGCAAAGACGCTTGGCGACTGATATGTGCACCCGTGGAGGGTGATGTCACGCAGGTAGAGGCGGCGCAGATCGG
>PFEY01000099.1:10629-38959 GCA_002783205.1 Rhodobacteraceae bacterium CG17_big_fil_post_rev_8_21_14_2_50_63_15
GGGCGCAGCGCGTCGATGAGCGCGGGAAAGACGGGGCCGCCGACAAGATCGACCACGGCGTGAAAGCAGTTTTCGGGCAGGGGGGCGTCGCGGGCGATGACCTCTGTCGCGCCGTCGGCGCACACCGTGTCGGCCTTGGATGGGGCCGCGATTGCGGTGACATGCGCCCCGAGCTTCGCCGCCAGTTGCACCGCAGCGAGGCCGACATTGCCCGAGGCGCCAGTGATGAGCACCTCCTGTCCCGCCATCACGCCTGCCCGGTCGAGAAGGCCGAGGGCAGTGCCAAAGGCGCAGGGGATGGCAGCGATCTCGATATCCGAGAGCGGCGCATCGCTCACGTCAGAGAGGTCCGTCGCCGCCATCAGGCAGTATTCGGCGAAGGCGCCGTCGATATCCGAGCCGAGCGCGATGAGGCCCACCGGGTTGTCCTCGGTGGGACGGGGGATGTTGATCGGGCAGGTGACGCGCGCGCCGAGCGCGGGGGCGGTGACGCCCGGCCCTTGCGCCACCACCTCGCCGCAGAGATCCCCGCCCTGGATGAGCGGAAAGCGCAGTGCACCGGACCAGCCGCCGGCCGCGATGCCAGGGCCGGTCTCGCCGGTGGCCCCCGTCACCTCGGCCGCATACCAGCCCTCGCGGGTGTTGATGTCGGTATTGTTGACGCCCGCCGCGCGCACGCGCAGAAGCACCTCGCCGGGACCGGGGCGGGGGACGGGGATATCCTCACGCCACACCAGCGTGTCTGGCCCGCCATGGCGGGTGAGATACACGCCAGACATGGTGGCGGGCAGGGTCATCGTGCGGCCTCCCGTTCGATGTCCTTCAGGCCCAGCAACACGGCCGCGCCGATCATCAGGCAGCCGGAGACACGGTTGATCCAGACCCCGGTCAGCTGCCTGACCCGCCCGAGGGTGCGCAGGGCCGCCCAGCCCCAGAGGAGCAGGATCAGCCCGTCTACCACCACGTAGGTCAGCCCCAGGATCAGAAGTTGCGGCCAGACCGGCTGCGCCGTGTCGATGAATTGTGGAAACAGCGCGCCGAAGAACACCACCGCGTAGGGGTTTGCCGAGGAGGTGACAAACCCCTGCCGGAAGAGCCTGCCACCCGGTGCGGCATCGAGCGCCGTTACCTCGGGACGGGCAAGGAGCAACCTGGCCCCAATCCACGCCAGGTAGGCGACCCCCGCCCATTTGACGATCCAGAGCGCATCCGCGTTGGTGGCGATCACCGCGGTCAGCCCGAACGCGGCCAGCGTCATCTGAAGCGCATTGGCGCTCAGATCGCCGGCCACGGTGGCGAGGCTGCGGCGCAGGCCGTGGCGCAAGCTGTTGGAGATGATCAGCAATTGGCTGGTGTCCGGGGGCGTCGCAAAGAACGCCGCCACGACGCCGAGGTAGAGCAGGTATGTTTCGAGTGTCATGCGCGCAGCCTTGCGTTCTCGGGATCCCAGAGCGGCGCATCGGGCTGCACCACCGCGCGGTGGCGGGTGCCGTAGATCTCGACCTCAAGCACCGTCCCCGGCGCTGCCAGATCCGCACGCAGCATTCCGAGCGCGATGGAGGCCCCCACGCGGTAGCCCCAGGCCCCCGAGGTGGTCTCTCCCACGATCTGCCCGTCATGCCAGAGCGTTGACATGTAGGGCGCATCCGCCGCGCCCGCCTCCACAATCAGCGTGACAAAGCGTTTCTTCACGCCGCGTTGTTTCTCGGCCAGCAGGGCGGCCTTGCCGGGAAACTCTTGCGGCTTGTCGAACTTCACGAAGCGGTCAAGCCCGCCCTCGAGCAGCGAGTAATCGGTGGACAGGTCGCCTTTCCACGCGCGATAGCCCTTTTCGATGCGCAGGCTGTTGAGCGCCCACATGCCAAAGGGCTTCACTCCCGCGCCGATCAACGCCTCATAGATCGCGGGAATGACGGCATTCTCGGCATGGATTTCCCAGCCCAACTCGCCGGTGAAACTGACCCGCACCAGAAACGCCTCTTGGCCCGCGACCTTTGCATGCTGATGGCTGAGCCAGGGCAGGCTCAGATCGGCATCGGTCAGGCCTGCGAGGATCTCGCGGCTTTTCGGCCCCGCCACAAGGAGCGCGTCGCGCTCTGTCGTGGTTTCGCGCAGGTGCAGCCCCTCCGGCAGCGCGCGGCGCACCAATTCGCCGTCATGCCACTGTGCCGTAGCCGCCGTGATCAGGACGAAACTGTCCTCTTTCAGGCGAATACAGGAAAACTCGGTCACGATCCGTCCGCGCTTGTCCGCGACATAGACAAGGTTGATCCGCCCGACCTTGGGCAAACCGCCGGTCACAAAACCGCGCAGCCAGTCATCCGCGCCCGCGCCCTCGATCCAGAGCCGGGTGAACCCCGGCAGGTCGAGCACGCCACAATGATCGCGCACCGCCTCGCACTCTTCCCTGATGCGCTTCTCCCAAGGTCCGGCGCGGTCCCAGGTCTGCGTCGCCGCCTCGGAGGTATCGTCACCCGGATGCGCGAACCAGTTCGCCCGCTCCCAGCCGTTATAGGCCCCCATCACGCCGCCCAGCGCCTTGACCCGGTCATGCACCGGCGAGACCTTGCGGTCGGGCGCGGCGGGCCAGCGGTGCCACGGGAAATGCATGGCGTATTCGTGGCCATAGACCTCCAGCCCCTTCGCGACGCAATAGTCGGGGTCGGTGTAATCGGTGTAGCGGCGCGGATCACACGACCACATGTCCCATTCGGTCGCGCCTTCGGTTATCCATTCGGCCAGCACCTTGCCCGCGCCGCCGCCCTGCGCGATGCCAAAGGTGAACACGCAGGCCTCGAACGCATTGCGCACGCCCGGCATCGGGCCAATGAGCGGCATCCCGTCGGGCGCATAGGGGATCGGGCCGTTGATCACCTTGGCGATGCCCGCCTTTCCCAGGATCGGCACCCGCGCCATGGCATCCTCGATATACCATTCCAGCCGCTCCAGATCATCGGGGTAGAGCTGAAAGCTGAAATCCTCCGGCATCGGGTCGGAGGGATCGACCCAATGCGCCTTGCACTGGCGCTCGTAAGGGCCAAGGTTCAGCCCGTATTTCTCCTGCCGCAGGTAATAGGAACTGTCCACATCGCGCAAGAGCGGCAGCTTGTGCCCCTGCTCCCGGCTCCACGCCTCCAGTTCGGGGATCTCTTCGGTCAGGAGATACTGATGGCCCATCACCATCATCGGCACCCGCCGCCCGCCATGGGGAATGAACCATTCGCCCACCCGCTGCGCATAATAGCCGGCGGCATTGACCACGATCTCGCAGCGGATCTCGCCCTTCTCCGTGGCAACGATCCACTCGTCCTTCTCGCGCCGCACGCCGGTCGCGGGGGTGAAGCGCAGGATCGTCGCCCCCATGTCGCGCGCCCCCTTGGCCAGCGCCTGCGTCACCTGCGCCGGATCAATATCGCCATCATTTGGATCATAAAGCGCCCCCGTGAGATCATGCGTCTCGAGAAACGGATAGCGCGCCTTGATATCGCTCACCCCGAGGATGTCCAGATCCATCCCCTGATACTTGCCCATCCCCTTGGCGCGCTCGAATTCCTGCATCCGCGCGCGGCTATGCGCCAGACGGATGGATCCCGTCTGATGGTAGTTCATCGGATAATCGACCTCGGCCCCCAGCCGCGCATAAAGCTCGGTCGAGTAGCGCTGCATGTTCATCACCGACCAACTTGTCGAGAAGGTGGGCACATTGCCCGCCGCATGCCAGGTGCTGCCTGCGGTCAGTTCGTTCTTTTCCAGAAGAACGCAATCGCGCCAGCCGGCCTTGGTCAGATGATAGAGACAGGAGGCGCCCACCACGCCCCCGCCGATGATCACGACCCGCGCCGTGGTTGGAAATTCCGCCATTGTCCCGTCCCTCACTCTTTCTGCGGCACGCCGTCCGCGATCTCGTAATAATCACCCTTGTCAGCGACAAAGATGTGCTTCTCCAACCGCAGCCCGGTCGGCGCTTCCAGCGCCCCCAGCGCGAAACTCATGGTGTCCTCAGCCTGCGCCTTCCAGAACAGGAACGAGCCGCAGCGCGGACAAAACCCACGCTCAGCCATCGCGCTCGCGGCATACCAGTTCACCGTTCCCGAAATACTCAGATCCGACCGCGCCACATAGGCCGAGGCCCAGACATGCCCCGACTGCTTGCGACATTGCCCGCAATGGCACACGCTCGCCCCTTGCGGGGCCGCGTTCACGGTAAATGTCACATCCCCACAGAGACACGATCCCTTGAGCATCATCCCCTCCCCGGAGCTGTGGCGCTGCCCAGCACCACGCCATAGATCACGAAACAGGCAGCCATCCCCCGCCGCAGCCAGACATTGAATACAGCGCCCAGCGCCGCCCGGCCCAGCCCCGCACCCAAGGCGCAATAGCCCACGTAACTCAGCGTCGTGAGGCAGAGCGCTGTGGGGAAAATCACTCCCATCTGCGCGCCGATCGGCACATCGGGCTGCACGAACTGCGAAAACGCCGCGAGATAGCCTGCCACGCTCTTGGGGTTGATCGTGGCAATCGCCAAGGCCCGCCAATAGACAGAGCCCCTTGGCGCCGCGCCCACCTCAACAGGCCGCCGCGCCATCATCCAGCCGCGCAGGCCCAGGTAGATCAGGAACCCCGCCCCCATCAGCTTGGCCACCTGAAACGCCAGTGGCGAGGCCGCAATCAGCGCCGTGATCCCCGCCGCCGACAGGCTCAGGAACAGCGTCGCCTGCGTCAGGATCGCCAACACCCCCCACAGGCTGCGCCGGAACCCAAGCACCATTCCGTTGGTGATGCAATTGACGGCATTGGGCCCCGGCGTGGTGACGAACACGGCCCAGAAGAGCGCAAAGACGGTCCAGGCTTCAAAGCTCATGACGCCCCCCTCAATAGACCGGCGGGGCGATCACCCAGATCGCCACGCAGGGGGTGTCATAGGGATTGGCCCAGGCATAGGGCTCGCCGCGAAAGCGAAAGCTGTCGCCGGGTCCGACGGTAAGGCGGCGGTCCGCGATCGTGAGGTCAAGCCGCCCCGAAATGATATAGCCCATCTCCTGTGTCGGACGCTGCGCCGGGCGCTGCATCTTGGACCGGGGGCGAAAGGTCGAATGGATCACCTCGAAATCATCGGTCAGGTCGGGCGACAAGAGCTCCTCGATCAGCCCCTCCTCGCCCGAGCCCATCGGCCGGCGCGCGCCCGCGCGCACCACATAGCCCTGTTCCTCGGCCGGCGCGCTGGCATGGCCAAAGAGCAGCGACATCGGCACGCCCAGCACCTCGGCCACCAGCCGCAGATCGCTGATCGAGGGTTCCGACAGATCGCGTTCGACCTGACTGAGCCATCCGACAGAGCGCCCCAGCCGCGCCGCCAGCCCCGCGAGGGTTTTCCCGCGCGCCTTGCGCAGGGCGCGCAGATCAGCCCCGAGCGTGTGCGCGGTGGTAATCCGGGACTGTTCCATGTCGTTCGGGCTTTCGTGAAAAAATCTACCAGAATTTCACGCTGTGCTGATTCCCCGAAAGATTCAAATGAAATCTCATCGCCGTGATTTCTTCTTGGCAAAAATACCCAAATTCCGACGCTGCCGCCTGCGCGCGGGCGCGGAATCAGAGCCGCCCGAACACCTGAGCCAGAATCGCCGTCAGCCTGCGGGCATCCTCGGTGGTGAAGGCGGCAGGCTGATCGCTGTCGATATCGAAAACGCCCAGCAGGGTGCCCGCGCCATTCCACACCGGCAGGACGATCTCGGAGCGGGTGGAACTGGCACAGGCGATATGTCCGGGAAAGGCATCGACATCGTCCACAAGCTGCACCTCGCCGGTGCGCGCCGCGGCACCGCAGATCCCGCGCGAGAAGGGGATGACCAGACAGCCATGGCCACCCTGATAGGGCCCGATCCGGAGCATCCCGGGCCCGGTCACGCGGTAGAAGCCGGTCCAGTCGAAGCGGTCATCGGCGTGGTGCACCTCGCAGACCACCGTCGCCATCAGGGCGATGAGGTCGCTCTCGCCCTCGGTCAGGGCGGCGATGGTCTTGCTGAGGGCGTCGTATTCTATCCGCATGGTCTTTTCCTCTGGCGGCGGCTGAGGTGAGGGGCCAGCCCCTCACACACCCCGGAGTATTTCAGGAACGCTGAAGATCAGACCCGTTCAATCGCAATCGCCGTACCCTCGCCCCCGCCGATGCAGATCGCAGCCACACCGCGCCTCAGCCCTCGTTTTTCCAGCGCGTTGAGCAGCGTCACCATGATCCGCGCGCCCGAGGCGCCGATCGGATGGCCGAGCGCACAGGCCCCGCCGTTGACGTTCATCCGTTCGCGCGGCACGCCCATCTCGTGCATGAAGGCCATCGGCACGACGGCAAAGGCCTCGTTCACCTCCCAGAGATCGACATCCTCCACCGTCCAGCCCAGTCGTTTCAAAAGTTTCTGCGCCGCCGGCACGGGTGCGGTGGAAAACCACGCCGGCGCCTGGGCATGGCTGGCATGACCGAGGATCCGGGCCCGGATCCTGAGCCCCTGCGCCTCGGCCGCCGCCCCCGAAGCCAGCACCAGTGCCGCCGCGCCATCGCTGATCGAGGAGGAATTGGCGGCCGTCACCGTGCCGCCGTCGCGAAAGGCGGGTTTGAGTTGCGGGACTTTCTCGGGGCGTGCCTTGGCGGGCTGTTCGTCGCGGGCAATCGTTACCTCGCCCTGCCGGGTGCGGATCGTCACCGGCGCAATCTCACCCTCGAAAGCCCCCGAGCTCTCCGCCGCCAGCGCCCCTTTCAGCGAGCCGAGCGCATAGGCGTCCTGCGCCTCGCGGGTGAATTGGTATTTTTCGGCACAATCCTCGGCGAAGGTGCCCATCAGGCGACCCTTGTCATAGGCATCCTCGAGCCCGTCGAGGAACATGTGATCGACCGCCTGCGCATGGCCCAGCCGCGCCCCGCCGCGCATCTTGGGCAGCAGATACGGCGCGTTCGACATCGATTCCATGCCCCCCGCGATCAGCGTCTGCGCCTGTCCGAGCGCGATCTGGTCGAAGGCCAGCATCGCCGCCTTCATCCCGGAGCCACACATCTTGTTGAGCGTGGTGGCGGGCACCTCCTCGCCGAGGCCGCCGAGAAATCCCGCCTGCCGCGCCGGGGCCTGTCCCTGGCCCGCGGGCAGGACGCAGCCCATCAGCACTTCGTCGACGCTCTTTGCGCCGGCATCGGCGAGGGCCGCACGAATCGCGGTGCCGCCCAGCACCGCCGCGGGAACCCCGTCGAAATCCCCCTGAAAGCCGCCCATCGGCGTGCGCGCCGCCCCGGCTATCACAACGTCCTTCATCGCCTTGCCTCCTCGAAACTGGCTCCTGCACACCGAATGGTAAGGAATCGGGTCCATCCTTGGCCATCATAAGACCAATCGGGCGAGAGGGACCATGGACCTGCATTCTGACTATCACAATGACATGCACATCATCACCGTCAATGCGCCGCGCATCGACGCCGCAGCAGCAATCCGCTTCAAGGACGCCTTGCGTGCGGCCACGGCGGAGGGACCTGCCCTTGTCGTGCTCGACCTGTGCCACGTCACCTTTGTGGATTCCAGCGGTCTCGGGGCCATTGTCGCCGCGATGAAACAGTTGGCAGCAGATCGCCGCCTCGAACTGGCGGGGCTGACGCCCGATGTCGCCAAGGTGTTCAGGCTGACGCGCATGGATACGGTATTCGCCATCCACAAGGATATCCGCGCCGCTGCACTGCGGGCCTCAGGGTGAGCGTCTCGCGCCGGTATTCCGGGAGATCCCGGGGGCTGACAAGGTGATGTCCGGGATCCTTCCGGCGGAGTTCAGCCTCCGCCTCATCGCCACAGACCTGACCGTGCGCGAGACCCTCAGCGTTCTGCGCGCCCGCTTCGTCGCCCAGAACGTGCCGGAGGATGTCTGCGGGAGTGTGGAACTGGTGCTGGCAGAAGCTCTCAACAACATTGTCGAACATGCCTATCCGCCGGATCGACCGGGAGACATCCTGCTGGCGCTGTCCCTGACCGCCGACCGCCTGCGCTGCACGCTGCGCGATCGCGGGGTGCCCCTGGCCGGGCTGACCCTGCCCGACGGGGGGCGCCCGGATCCCGAGGTGGCACGCGACGCGTTGCCCGAGGGTGGCTTTGGCTGGTATCTGATTCGGGATCTGAGCGACCACTTGTCCTATGCGCGCACTGCCGAGGAGAATGTCCTGACGCTTGACTTCATCCTCGTGCGTGGCGGAGATCCCGCTGCGGCGCAGATGCCCAAATCTGACCGCAATCCGATCTAATTACCGCCGCAGACGCCTGCAAGAACAGGATCTGTAGCTGCATATGGCTTCCCTCGGTGTCGTGTGTATTAGCCCCCACCCAAAGCGCGACACCGAGGTCACTTCTTTCACCCCTTGCCTGATTGGCAATCCGCCGCACAACGCCTAAGGTCACGTCAAACCGTGCCATTGAGGAGCTGTGATGCGTGATTTTCATCTGCCGGGCCGTTCGGCCACGTTTGCGACCAATGGCATGTGTGCCACCTCGCATCCGCTGGCCGCCAAGACCGCCATCGACATTCTGGAACGCGGCGGCACGGCGATGGATGCGGCAATCGCGGGTGCCGTCCTGCTTGGCCTTTGCGAGCCGCAGATGACCGGGATCGGCGGCGATTGTTTCGTGCTCTTCAGCCGCCCGGGCGACCAGACGATCCATGCCCTCAACGGCTCGGGCCGGGCCGCCGCAGCCGCCTCGGCGGCCGCGTTGCGCGCAAAGGGCCATGCAACCGTGCCGCTCCACAGCGCCGATGCCGTGACCATACCCGGTGCCGTCGATGCCTTTTGCCAGCTGAGCGCGGATCATGGGCGTCTTGGTCTTGATGCGCTGCTGGCCCCTGCGATTCGTTATGCCGAAGACGGCGTTCCGGTCGCGCCGCGCGTCGCCTTTGACTGGCCCACCGCGGGAAAGGCCCTACAGGGTCACGGCCTGCGGCATTTCATGCCCAGCGGCATTCCGCCCAAAGCAGGCCAGATGTTTTACGCCCCCGGTCAGGCCGAGGTGCTGCGACGAATCGCCCGTGACGGTCGCGCGGCGTTTTACGAAGGCGAGGTGGCCGAGGATATCGTGGCCACGCTCAGGGCCCTTGGCGGCCCGCACACGGCCGCGGATTTCGCGGCCCAGCGCTGTGATTACACGACCCCTGTCAGCGGCCATTACAAAGGGGCCAATCTGGTCGAACATCCGCCCAACGGGCAAGGGGCGACGGCGATCCTGCTGCTCAACATCCTGAGCCATTTCGACATCGCCGGGATGGAGCCATTTGGTGCGGCGCGCACGCATATCGAGGCCGAGGCCACGAAACTCGCCTATGACGCGCGCACCCGCTTCATCGCCGACCCCGAGCATATGACCAAACTCGACTATATGCTGGCGCCCGACACAGCGGCAAAACTGGCCGCGCTGATCGATCCCAAACGAGCCATGCCCGCCGCCAAACCGCTGACCGAGGCGGTGCATCGCGACACCATCTATATCACGGTGGTGGACCGTGACCGGATGGTGGTGTCGCTGATCTATTCGATCTTCCACGGCTTTGGCTCTGGCATCGCATCGGAGAAATTCGGCGTGCTTCTCCAGAACCGCGGCGCGGGGTTCACGCTGGAGGAGGGGCATCCCAACGAACTCGCCGGCGGCAAGCGACCGATGCACACGATTATTCCCGGCATGCTGACCGAGGGCGGGCGCGTCACCATGCCGTTTGGCGTGATGGGCGGCTCCTTTCAGTCAACGGGGCATGCGCGGATGGTGTCGAACCTGCGCGATTTCGGGATGGATGTGCAATCGGCCATCGATGCGCCGCGCGCCTTTGCAGATCCTGCCGGGCTCAAGCTGGAACGCGGCTATGCGCCGGAGGTGGCACAACGCCTGACCGACATGGGTCACACGATCCTCAGCCTGCCGGAACCGATCGGCGGCGCACAGGCCATCTACCTGCATGACAGTGGTGTGCTCGAAGGCGGCAGCGACGCGCGCAAGGACGGCTGCGCGCTGGGCTACTGACAGCGCACGAGCCCGGCTCAGTTCAGCTGAAAATGGAGCGGATATTGTCCGTCTTCGAAAGGACCGAAGAGATCGGGGATGTCCGGATGATCGACCGGTTCACCTGAATAATCGGCGACGAGGTTCTGCTCGCTGACGTAAGCGACGTAATAGCTCTTCTCGTTCTCGGCCAGAAGGTGATAAAATGGCTGTTCGCGTGCCGGGCGGCTGTCCTCGGGAATCGAGGTATACCATTCCTCGGTATTGGAAAATTGCGGATCGACGTCAAAGATCACCCCCCGGAAAGGATGTTTCTTGTGACGGACCACTTGTCCAAGATGATATTTTGCGCGTGTCTTGATCATTTCACATTAGCCCCTAACAGATATATTTACCGCTTCAAGGGGCGTTTGTCCAATTCTACCAAAGATCATTACAGAAACAGTCTGTGAACGCGGCCGTTACAACGGCACCCGCAAGAGACGGAAAATTCCCGATTTCCACCTTTCGCAGTTTCGACTACACTCGGTCGCAAAAAGAAAGCGAGAGGCAGATGAGCAGAACTCTTCGCGCAGTCATGCTGTTTCTGGTCCTGTCGTCCTGCGGGGGCGGCACCGGCTATGGCACACCACCGCGCAACATCGACAACGCCTGTGCCATTCTGCGCGAGCGTCCCGAGTATGCACGCGCCTTTGCCGCATCAGAGCGCCGCTGGGGCGTGCCCGCCCATGTCCAGATGGCGGCAATCTATTATGAAAGCAGATTCATCAGTGATGCGCGCACACCCTACCGTTTCACGCTCGGCGTGATTCCGATGGGTCGGCAAAGCTCGGCCTATGGCTACAGTCAGGCGCTCGACGGGACATGGGACGAATACGTTGCCGAAACCGGGCGACGTGGGGCGCGGCGCACCGACATTCATGACGCGGCCGACTTCATCGGCTGGTACATGGCAAAGTCCACCGAACGGCTGGGAATCCCGCGCGATGACACCCGCAATCAGTATCTGGCCTATCACGAGGGGCGCGCCGGCTATGCGCGGGCCAGTCATGATGGCAAGCCCTGGCTCCTGCGGGTGGCGGGCGAAGCCGATCAGCGCGGCCAGATCTACGCGGCGCAGCTTGCGGAATGTCCGGTCGGTGGCCGGAGCTGACCGATCCCGGCCACGGGTCTAGCGGTCGATCCGCATCCGGTTCTTGCCGGGAATGACAAAGGCCTCGTCGGCGATCTGCACCCCGGTCCGCAATTCGCCCAGAACCACGGTGGTGCGCCCGCCACCGCTGTCGTTGATGACCCATTGCCGCAATTCGACGGGATTGCCGGTAAAGACCAGATCGATGCTGCCATAGTCGGGATTGTCCGGGTCTTGTGCGCGCACCGTGGTAGTGGTGCCGTCGCTGCTATGGCCCGTCACCATCCGCGCGCGCGACAGGTCCACGTTGCGCGCCAGAATGATGCTGAGTGGCGTGCGGTTGAGCGGATAGCCCTGCGGCCCGTCATTCGAGCGCGGGTCGATGATGCCCACGGTTGCGCCATCGGCCACCACCAGCGCCGCCTCAGGCGGATCGTATTCGAACCGCACCCGGCCCGGCCGCCGGATCAGGATCCGCCCGGTGCTGATCGTGCCATCCTCGTTGATCTGGGTGAATTGCCCCTGCGCGGTGCCCAGACTGTTGAGATAGGTGGAAATCTGCCCCAGCGACAGCTTGTCCGCCGCGGCTGGAAGGGTCATCGCCGCCCACAGGATCGGCACGATCAGGAATCGCATCTGTTTCATCCTGCCTATGTATGACACCCCGCAGAGCATTTCACCTGTCCGGGGGATAAAATTCTTCTCCGCGCGGCGGGGCGTCGCCTATTGCGGCTCGGGCACCAGAACCTCGCGCTTGCCGACATGGTTCGAGGAACTGACCACGCCCTCATCCTCCATCTGCTCGACCAGACGCGCGGCCTTGTTGTAGCCGATCGCCAGCTTGCGCTGGATATAGGAGGTCGAGCATTTGCGGTCCTTGATCACGATCGCGACCGCCTGGTCGTAGAGCGCATCATCGCCATCGGCGCTGTTGCCGCTGGAGAGGCCGAGGACGGCATCAATACTGTCGGCGCGGTCCTCGTCCGGGCCCTGCACCACGCTGCCCAGATAGTCGGGCGGGCCATAGGCCTTGAGGTGATTGACCACCTCCTCGACCTCTTCGTCGCTGACAAAGGGCCCGTGGCAGCGGATGATCTTGCCGCCCCCCGCCATATAGAGCATGTCGCCCATGCCCAAGAGCTGCTCTGCGCCCATCTCGCCCAGAATGGTGCGGCTGTCGATCTTGGACGTGACCTGAAAGCTGATCCGCGTCGGAAAGTTGGCCTTGATCGTGCCGGTGATGACATCGACCGAGGGGCGCTGCGTGGCCATGATGAGATGAATGCCGGACGCCCGCGCCATCTGTGCCAGACGCTGGATGCAGGCCTCGATCTCCTTGCCCGCGACCATCATCAGGTCGGCCATCTCGTCGACGATGACGACGATATAGGGCATCTTCTTCGGCGCGAATTCCTCGGTCTCGAACACCGGCTCGCCGGTCATGTCGTCAAAGCCGGTCTGCACCGTGCGCGAGAACATCTCGCCCTTCGAGAGCGCCTCGTCGACGCGCCCGTTATAGCCGTCGATGTTTCGGACCCCCATCTTGGACATCTTGCGATAGCGGTCCTCCATCTCGGCCACCACCCATTTGAGCGCGACCACCGCCTTCTTGGGATCGGTCACGACGGGGGACAGCAGATGCGGAATGCCGTCATAGACGCTCAATTCCAGCATCTTGGGGTCGATCATGATCATCCGGCAATCCTCTGGCGTCAGCTTGTAGAGAAGGCTCAGGATCATCGTGTTGATCGCCACCGACTTGCCCGAGCCGGTGGTGCCCGCGATCAGCAGATGCGGCATCTTGGCAAGGTTGGCCACCACCGGATCGCCGGCGATATCCTTGCCCAGCGCCAGTGGCAGCCGCTGATGGCCGTCGCCATAGGCGCGGCTCGACAGGATCTCGCGAAAGCCCACCATCTCGCGGTTGTCATTGGGCAGCTCAATGCCGATGACAGAGCGGCCCGGCACCGTCGAAACCCGCGCCGAGAGCGCCGACATCGAGCGCGCAATATCATCCGCCAGCCCGATCACCCGGCTCGCCTTCAGCCCTGCGGCAGGCTCCAGCTCATACATCGTGACCACCGGACCGGGGCGCACGCTCACGATCTCGCCCTTGACTCCATAATCGTCGAGCACGTTCTCCAGCATCCGCGCATTTTCCTCCAGCGCATCGTTGCTCAGATGATGCCGCTGGATCTTGGCAGGGTCCGACAGCAGGCTGAGCGGCGGCAATTCATAGACCGGTTGCGCGGGGGCGTCGAATTGCAGCACCGGCTGCGCCTCGGCGAGGGCACGCGACGAGGGTGGCACAGGCTTGCGAAGGCCCTGCTGCACCACCTTGCGCGCTTCGGGCAACGGAACGCGGACCTCTCCTGCCATCCGTGACGGTGCGGCATCGACCTCATACGCCTCCTCTGCCGCAAACGCATCGTCATCGTGATCGTAATCGTAATCGTCATCGTGATCGCCACGCAGCACCGGGTCCGGTGCGATCCGTGCCAGGGCATGACGCGCCGTCAGCGGCGGTTCGGGGGGCAGATCGACACGCGGCGTCGCCTTCAGGATCTGTGGCTCTGGTCCACGACCCCGTCCCTTGGTCAACGCCACCGCCTCGACCGGCAGCGCCGCAGCAGGCCGCAACCGCGCCCGGATCACATCGGAAATCTTGGCGCTGATCCGGTCGTCTCCCGGTCTCGCGGCCAATCCCTGATAGACAGCGGCCTCGACCAGTTCGGGTTCGGGTAGCCGCTCAGGCTTGCGAATCAGAAGCGGCATCCGCGCCAGCAATCCTGACGCCCTGACCGGCGCGGGCTTTTCCTCCTCCGGCTCGGGCAGCGGCACATCAACCGGGCGTCGGACCCGATCGCCCGACAGGACAGGCTCGGCGCGCCGGGCCTCTGACCGGATCACCCGTCGTTCCGCGATCCGCTCCTGCATCGCCTGCCCGGCACGGGCCGCCCTGCCGGCCCCGAGACCCAGAAGCGCCCGCGCGCCGGCATAGGTCAGGATCACCCCCACCAGCAAGAAATGCACGATGCGGCGCAGCTCGCCCCGCGTGAAGCCGAGCACAAAGGCCCCAAGCGCCAGCACAGCGACACCCAGAACCAGCGACAAGAGCTTCAGTCCAAGGCTCGCGCTCAGCGGCAGGATGCCCAGCAAGGCCCCCAGAACAGTATCGCCAAAGAGACCGCCCAGACCGAAACCGTGGGCCGCCGCCCAGACCGCCCCCGGCGTCAGCGACGCGGCATAGAGAGCCACCACAGCCAGCCAGATCGGCGCAAAGATAAGCCGCCCCACGGCGCGCTCTTCGCCCCGATGGAACGCAAACCGCGCGCCCCAGACGCCCGGCACAAAGGCAAGCCCCCAAGAACCCCAGCCGATGATCATGAAGAGCGGCGTGGCTATCGTCGATCCGATCCGCCCCATCCAGTTCCGTGCCGGTTCATCGGTGGCCGACATCCAGCTTGGGTCGTCCGGGCTGTAGGAGACCACCATCGCCGCCGCCATTCCGGCCAGCACGATGAGCGTCAATCCCAGCAGTTCCTTGCCGCGCTTCTCGATCGCTGCGGCCATTCTGCTGTCGAGCAAAGGGTCACGTCCACGTGTCTGATATGCCATTTGTTCCTCGTTCTGCCTCATCCATAAAGACAGTCGCGCAACCGTGTGAGGCCCCGCTCCATCTCGTCCCTGGGGGCCACCATCGCGACCCGGATATAGCCCCGACCGGGATTGCCGCCGGCGGCCTCCTGTCCCAGATAGGCCCCCGGCAGCACCCGCACGCCGGTCTGCTGCCACAGCCTGAGCGCCGCCGCCTCGCCATCCGCCACCGGCAACCACAGGAAGAATCCCGCCTCGGGACTGTGATAGCCTGGCAGATTGCCCAGAATTTCGTCCGCCAGCGCATATTTCTCGTGATAAAGCCTGCGGTTTTCCACCACATGGGCCTCGTCGGCCCAGAGCCGGGCCGCGGCATGTTGCAACGGCATCGGCAACGGCGACCCTGCGTAATTGCGCAACTGCTTCATGGCTTTGATGCTTTGCGGTCCGGCAACACAGAATCCGCTGCGCAGCCCCGGCAGGTTCGACCGCTTGGAGAGGGAATGAAAGGCCACGATCCGCTCGGGGTCCGCGGCCAGCTCCTGCGCCACCTGCAACACCCCCACCGGAGGGGTCTCCCGGTAGATCTCGGCATAGCATTCATCGGCGAAGATGCGAAAATCATGCCGTTCCGCCAGCCCGATGAGATCGGCCCAATAGGCGCGATCCGCCACCGCCCCTTGCGGATTGGAGGGCGAACAGAGATAGACCACCGCCACCCGGTCGAGCACCTCGGCCGGCACCGCGCCGAAATCCGGCAGATACCCGGTCGCCTGCGTCGCATTGAGAAACACCGGCTCTGCCGCCACGCTGAGGGCCGCCACCATATAGACCTGATAGAACGGGTTGGGCAGCAGCACGACCGGCCTCTTCTCGCGCTTGACCTCCGGGCAGAGCGCCATCATCGCATTGTAAAGCCCCTCGCGCGTGCCATTGAGCGCCATGATCCGGCTGTCCGGATCCAGCATCACGCCATAGCGCCGCGCCACCCAATCGCTTGCGGCCTGCAACAACGCGGGCATCCCTTCGTTGACCGGATACTGCCCGAAACCCTCGGCATGCTCGGCAATCACATCGACGATCCAGCGGGGAAAGGCATGACGCGGCTCGCCGATGGTCATATGCACCACCTCGCCGCCCGGCGCATGCGCGTCAAGCAGGCTCCGCAGACGCGGGAACGCATAGGCCGGTAGGTTCGAGAACCGCTCGGGGAACATCTGGTACTGCCTCAAGGTTCGGGATCGTGACTGTCCCGTTAAGGCAAATCTACCCAAGCCCCGCCGTCAGGTCCAGCAAAACCAGGGGGTTCGCAAGCTTATTGTGGCATTTTTGGCAGAACGTGGCCGCACCCCTGCTTTCACTGTTCCAAAAATACTCAAAATCCGCAATCCACCCCACACACCAGCACCCTCGGATCAGCGCCCTCGGATCAGCGCCGCTTCCGTCGCCGCGGCCACCCGCAACAGCCGCTCTTCCTGCATCGGCAGACCGCAGAGCATGATCCCGCAACTCGGGGTGCCCGTGGGCAGCGTCACGGCGCAGAGCCCCATCAGGTTGCCGACCCGCGTGTTGCGCAGCGCGAGCAGGTTCTCGGTCACGTAATAGGCGGCATCGTTCATCAGGCGGTCCGCATCGGGCGGCAGGATGGGGGCCGAAGGCATCAGCATCGCATCATAGCCCGCCACCCGCCTGCGCCACGCGGCGCGCAGCTCGTCCAGCCTGCGCCAGGCGGCGACGTAATCGGCGGCGCCGATCTCGCGTCCGCTCCGGAACCGCTCCAGAATCGGGGCGAACATCTTTTCGGGCGCGGCCTCGATCGCCTCGCGCCAGAGGCCATAGGCCTCGCCGGTAAAGAGCGCGGGCGAGAGCGGCATCGCTTGCGCCACTTCCGGCGCCTCGATCTCCTCGACAATCGCGCCCGCCGCGCGCAGCCGCGCCACCGCCGCCGCGTAGGCGGCGCCGGGTTCGGGGCGGAGATCATCGAGCACCACCGTGGTCAGCGCCGCGAACTTGCGGCCCTTCAGCACCGCTCCGCGCAGATCCGCCGGCTTGCCGCCCTCCAGCGCCGCCAGCATCAGCGCCGCATCCTCGACCGAGCGCGCGAGTGGCCCGACCGTATCGAATTTGGCACACAGCGGCACCACCCCGTCAAGCGAGACCCGCCCGGAGGTGGTCTTGAGCCCGACCAGATCGTTCCAGGCCGCAGGGATGCGCACCGATCCGCCGGTGTCCGAGCCGATCCCGCAGGCCGCAAGGCCAAAGGCCACGCTCGTCGCCGCCCCCGAGGACGATCCCCCCGGCACCGCCGCCGCGTCATTCACACAGGGCGGCGTCGCCGTCACCGGATTGAGCCCCAGCCCGGAAAAGGCCAGCTCGCTCATATGCGTCTTGCCCAGGCAGACCAGCCCCGCGGCGGTGGCATTGCGCAGCACCTCGGCGTCGCGCGCGGGCACCCGGCCCTTCAACAGCGCCGACCCCGCCTCGGTTGCCACCCCGGCGCTGTCGAAAAGATCCTTCCAGCTGATCGGCACCCCATCGAGCGGTCCCAGCCGCTGCCCCGCCTTGGCGCGGGCAGACGCCGCCGCCGCCTCGGCGCGCGCACGGCCTTCCGTCACCATGCTGTAGATCCGGTCGCGCAGCGGATGCACGGCAATCGCCGCCAGATAGGTGTCGCAGAGCGCCTCCGGGTCGATCGCACCCGCAGCAATGGCCCGCCCCAGATCGCCTGCCGTCATCCTCAGCCAGTCCTGCATCGCGCCGCTCCCTCTCAGATGCCACAAATCATTGCTAGCGGCAGAGCGGCGCATGGACAATCCCGCGCGCGACACCATAATCGAGAGCATGGAACATGACAGCGATCTCCTGATCATCGGCGGTGGCCTCAACGGCCCTGCCCTCGCGCTCGCCGCCGCCCGCGCCGGGCTCACCAGCACGGTGATCGACGCCCTGCCGGAACCGGTGCGCAAGACCGCCACCTTCGACGGGCGCGCCTATGCGCTGGCGCTCGCCTCGGTGCGGCTCCTGCGCAATCTCGGCGTCTGGGATCGGGTGGCGGAAAACGCCCAGCCGATGCTGGAGATCAAGGTCTCGGACGGGCGCGCAGGGCAGGGGCCATCGCCCTTTTTCCTGCATTTCGATCATGCCGAGATCGAGGAAGGCCCGATGGGCCACGTGCTCGAGGACCGTTTCCTGCGCCGCGCGCTGCTTGACGCCATGACAGAGACACCGGAGATCCGCCAGGTCTCGGGCGATACAGTCACCGCGCAAGAGTCCGATGGTGCGGCGGTCTCGGTGACGCTCGCCTCGGGCCAGGTGCGGCGTGGGCGGCTTCTGGTGGGCGCCGACGGGCGCGCCTCGGGCACCGCGGCGCGGGCGGGCATCCGGCGCACCGGCTGGGGCTACGGGCAGACAGCACTTGTCGCTGCGATCGAACATGACCTGCCGCATCACGGCATCGCGCATCAGTTCTTCATGCCGCCCGGCCCGCTCGCCATCCTGCCGCTGCCCGGCAATGTGAGCTCCATCGTCTGGAGCGAGACAGAGGAGACCGCCGCGCGCTTCGCAACCCTGCCGGACGCCGATTTCATCGAAGTCCTGCGTCCTCGCTTCGGCGATTTTCTGGGTGCGATCCGGCTCAGCGGCAAACGCTTCACCTATCCGCTCAACCTGACGGTCGCCAACAGTTTTGTTGCCGACCGGCTGGCGCTCATCGGCGATGCCGCACATGGAATGCACCCGATCGCCGGGCAGGGGCTCAATGCCGGGCTGCGCGATGTCGCAGCCCTGGCGCAGGTTCTGGGAGAGGGCACCCGGCGCGGCGAGGATATCGCCGCCCCTGACGTGCTCGCCCGCTACCAGCAGTGGCGGCGTTTTGATACCGCAACGCTTGCGTTGGCCACCGATCTCACCAACCGGCTTTTCTCCAACGACAATCCGCTTTTGCGGGTTGCCCGCGACCTTGGCATGGGGGCTGTCAGCCACATGCCGGGGCTTCGGCGGGGTTTCATCCGCGAGGCGGCGGGGCTGACGGGGGACTTGCCGGAGTTGATGAAGGGGTAGGGTCGGCGCCCGACGTCAGCGCCGTTCGAGGAAGCGGATCATCGTATCACCATAGCGCCGTTCCTCGATCAGGCGCAGACCCTCGGGCGGGGTGATCGCGGCGCTCTCCTCCCAGACGATCAGCGCCCTCTCGGCGATCCAGCCCCCTAACAGCGCCGCCGCGAGCGCCAGCTCGCCCAACCCCTTGCCATAGGGCGGGTCGAGAAAGACCAGATCATGCGGCACAGCCGGATTGACCCCCGGCCTGCGCGCATCCACTGGAAAGATCCGCGCCTGCTCCTCTGCCCGGCAGAGCCCGACATTCTGCCGCAGCACGGAGAGCGCCTTGCGCCCGTTCTCGATGAAGATCGCCCGCGCCGCGCCCCGCGACAGTGCCTCGAGCCCGAGCGCGCCGGTGCCGGCAAAGAGATCGAGCACCTGCGCTTCACGGACAGGATCGCCATAGCCCCCCGCCAGCACGTTAAAGACTGCCTCGCGCACCCGATCGGAGGTGGGGCGCAGATGCGCCGCCGCATCGCCCTTGCCAAGAACGGCGAGCGCCCGCCCGCGATGCGCCCCGCCGATGATCCTCACGACCGGAGCAACGCCTTCAGATCGACCCGGGCATCCACCACGATCGCCGGGTCGGCGCTCATCCCCGCCTCGATCAGCCGCTTGCCCACCATATAGGCGCGCGGATCGTTCATCGCATCGACAGCCAGCAACCGGTCGCCCGCATAATACCAGAACGACACCGAATCCCCCGCGTCGCGCGTGACGATCCGGTCATGTCCGCTGCCCAGACCGGCGATCTGCAGCTTGACGTCATACTGATCCGACCAGAACCAGGGCTTTGGCAGATAGGGGACGCCCGCTCCCATGATGTTGCCCGCCACGCATTCGGCCATGTCGATGGCATTGGGCACGCTTTCCAGACGCAGCCGTCCGCCCCGATAGGGAAAGGAGGCGCAATCGCCCGCCGCCCAGATCGCCGGATCGGAGCTGCGCCCCAGCCCGTCCACGGCAATGCCGTTGTCGATGGCCAGTCCCGCCGACTCGGCCAGCGCGGTGTCGGGGAGGATGCCGACGCCCACGATCACCATATCCACGCCGATCTCGGTGCCGTCCGAGAGCCGCGCACCGCGCACCTTCCCCTCGCCCAACAGCCGCTCGAGCCCCAGACCCTCGCGGATCTCGACCCCGTGGCGCACATGCAGCGCGCGGAAATAGTCCGAGGTCTCGCGTGCGGCGACGCGTTGCAGGATGCGCTCGGCCATCTCCACGAGCACCACCTTCATGCCGCGCATCGCCGCCACCGCTGCCGCCTCGAGCCCGATATAGCCGCCACCCACGATCAGCACGCGCGCCCCCGGCACGAATCCCGGCGCCATGGCATCCACATCCGCTAGGCTGCGCACCACATGCACCGCCCCAAGATCGCCGCCGATGGCAGCGGGCAGGCGGCGCGGTCGCGATCCGGTGGCCAGAACGAGCGTGTCATAGCCCAGTTGCGCCGCGCCCAGCACCACCTTGCGCGCCGTCCGGTCGATCGCGGTGACAGGGCAGCCCAGCCGCAGATCAATCCCGGCTTCGGCATAGTAACTCGCGGGCCGCAGATAGAGCCGCTCCAGCGCCATCTCGCCGAGGAGATATCTCTTCGACAGGGGCGGGCGCTGATAGGGCGGCACCGGTTCGTCGCCGATCAGCGTGACCGCCCCCCGGTAGCCCTCGCCGCGCAGCTTCGCCACCAGCGACGCGCCGGCCTGACCGGCCCCGATCACCACTACCCCTGTCATCTTGCTCTCCCGACTTTCCCGTGGTCACTTGCCTATCACCTGCCTATATCTACTTCCATCGTGAAACCCCCTGATAGCAAGGAACGACCATGACTCTTTCCACTGGCGACAAACTGCCCGATGCAACGCTGCTGCGCCTTGGCGCGAAGGGCCCAGAAGAGGTGTCGATGACCAGTCTCACCGCCGGCCGCAAGGTGGTGATCTTCGCCCTGCCCGGCGCCTACACCCCCACCTGCTCCTCGGCCCATGTCCCGAGTTTCATACGCACCAAGGCGCAGTTCGACGCCAAGGGCGTGGATGAAATCATCTGCCTCTCGGTCAACGATCCCTTCGTGATGAAGGCTTGGGGCGAAGCCACGGGGGCACATGCGGCAGGGCTCACCATGCTCGCCGATCCGCAGAGCGTCTTTACCAAGGCCATCGGCATGGCGTTCGACGCGCCCCCCGCAGGCCTCTTCGGCCGGTCCAAGCGCTATGCGCTTTATGCAGAAAACGGTGTCGTCAAGGTGTTTCACGCCGAAGAAAGCCCCAGCACCTGCGAGGTGACGGCAGGCGAATCCATTCTTGCGGCGATCTGAACGGTGCGAGGGGCCAGCCCCTCGCGCTCCCCGGAGTATTTCGGGAACAATGAAAGCACACCCTTTGCGCTTCATCGTTCTTGAAATACTCAAATCCGGCCCCTCAGCCCGCCAATCCATCCATCTTGCGCGCGAGCTTGACATCAAGCGCACTCAAGCCGCCGACATCATGTGTCGTGAGCGTGACCTGCACCCGGTTGTAGACGTTGAACCATTCGGGGTGATGGTTCCATTTCTCGGCCCAGATCGCGGCGCGAGTCATGAACCCGAAGGCTTCGATGAAATCGTTGAAGGTGAATTCCTTGGAGATCGCATCGCGGGTCTCATCGACGCTCCAGCCGCTCTCCAGCAAGGGGCCCAGCGTGGTCTGCCGGGCAATATCGCTCAGATGTTCGCTCATTCGTGATCCTCCATGTCGGTCTTTCGGAACGGTCCGTAAGTGGTCAGGATCTCGATATCCTGATCCACGGCGGCGCGCTCGGCCTCCAGATAGTGCGCGACCGCCTCGGCAAAGCCCGGATCGCGGAGCCAATGCAGCGAGTGCATCGGCACCGGCAGATAGCCACGCGCCAGCTTGTGCTCGCCCTGCGCGCCGGCCTCGACACGGCGCAGCCGCCGTTCGATCGCAAACTCGATCGCCCGGTAATAGCACAATTCGAAATGCAGGCAGGGGTGATCCTCGATGCAGCCCCAGTAGCGGCCATAAAGCGCCGAGGCCCCGATCAGGTTCATCGCCCCCGCCACCGGGTGCCCGTCGCGTAGCGCCAGCACCAGGACGATATCGTCGCGCAAGCGCTCCTGCGCAAGATCAAAGAAGGCCCGCGTGAGATAGGGCGTGCCCCATTTGCGCGCGCCGGTGTCCTGATAGAAAGTCCAGATCGCGTCCCAATGCGCGAGCTGGATCTGATCGCCGGTCAGCGTCACGATCTCGCCGCCAAAACCCTGCGCGCGGGCGCGCTCCTTGCGGATCGCCTTGCGCTTGCGCGACGAGAGATCGCCCAGAAACGCCTCGAAATCCGCGTAGCCGCGATTGACCCAATGATATTGCTGCGAGCGTCGCGCCATCAGGCCCAGAGCGGTGCCCGCCACAACCTCGGCTTCGGTGCAGAAGGTGAGATGCAGCGACGAGAGCCCGCCGCGCTCGGCCAGTTCGACCGCGCCCTGCATCAGCGCCGCGCGCCCCACCGTCTCGAAGCCCGGTCGCGTCAGCAACCGCCGCCCAGTCACCGGCGTGAAGGGCACCGCGATCTGCAGTTTCGGATAATACCGCCCGCCCGCCCGCTCGTAGGCCTGCGCCCAGTTGTGGTCGAAGATGTATTCGCCCTGGCTGTGGGACTTGAGGTAAAGCGGTGCGCAGGCGATCAGGTCGGCGCCCTGCTGCACGCTCGGATAGCGCGGCATCCAGCCGGTGCCAGTGCCCACCGAATGGCTGTCCTCCAGCGCCTTGAGAAAGCGATAGGTGGTGAACGGATCCTCGGGCCGCCCGCCCGCCATCGCCTCGGGGCAGGCGCAGGCGTCCCAGTCGGCGGCACCGATCTCGGCCAGGCTCTCGTGCAATGTGATGGTGAGTGCGCTCTGCGTCATCGGCCCCGTCCCGTCTGCCCTGCGCTCAATCTGTGCCGCGCGCGGCGCGGATCAAGCCGGGATCGCGGGCAGATATCGCTCGAAGGTGATGTTGTCGGCCACCCTGCGCGCCGCGGCCTCGGCTTTGGCCGAGCGCACCGTCCAGCAGAGCAATGTTGCCCCCTCCGCGCGCAGGTCTGCAAGCCTCGGTCGATCGAGATCGGCAATGTCATGGCTGACGAAGACCGATCCCGTCGCGGCATAATCGGGAATCGCGCGCAGCCGGTCGCGACTCTCGGGCGGCAGAGTGGGCCAATCCTCGGCGCGATAGCCACAGGTCACGATCCCGCGCGCCACGTCCGGGGCAAGATCAGCCATCCGCGCGATCATATGCGGGTTGAAGGACATCACCGCCACCGGCCCGGCATAATCCGCCAGACAGGCGGCCGCGACGCGTTCGAGCGCGCCATCGGTCGGGCCCATCTGGCCCTGCTGATCCTTGAGTTCCACCAGCAGCGGCACCCGCCCGGCCACCAGCGCGAGACTCTCGGCAAAGTCCGGGATACCTTCACTGCCGCCGCGCAGCGGGATTGCCGCGAGATCGGCCGCATCGCGTTGCCGCACCGGGCCCTTTTCCATCGTCAGCCGATCGAGATTGTCGTCGTGAAAAACCATCGCCCGCCCGTCTCGGCTGAGTTGCAGGTCGATCTCGATGCCATAGCCCGCCGCAATCGCCGCGCGGAGGCCCGCGCGCGAATTCTCGGGCCGCCCTTTCGTCACATCATGCAATCCCCGGTGTGCCAGCGGCACCCGGCGAAATCCTTCTGCCAGGGCGCTCATCTGATCTGAAACACCCCGTCGATCTCGACCGCGACGCCAAAGGGCAGGGCTGCGGCAGAGACTGCCGCGCGGGCGTGCTTGCCCGCTGCACCCAGTGCCATGCCAAGAAAGTCCGAGGCGCCATTGATGACCTGCGGCTGTTCGGTGAACTCCGGCGTCGAATTGACAAAGCCGGTCAGTTTCACCACCCGCACCAGTCGGTCAAGATCGCCATCGCAGGCCGCCTTGACCTGTGCCAGAAGCGCGATGGCGCAGGCCTTGGCGGCCTCGGCACCGGCCGCAACATCCATGTCGGCCCCGAGTTTTCCGGTGATCAGGCCCGCCTCGCCCTTGGCAATCTGACCCGACACATAGAGCAAGTCACCGGCCTGAACATAGGGCACATAATTGGCTGCGGGCGCAGGCGCCGTGGGCAGGATCACACCCATCTCGGCAAGTTTCTTCTCGAATTGGCTCATCGCCACATCTCCCGATTTCCTGTCTGTCGCGCCGAAACTAGCCGCTGCCCGGAGGGAATGAAATCAAAAACCACGCCGCCCCGCCGATGCCGATCCTCGACCACCTCCAGCCCGCGCGAGACAGAGCCAAACCGGCCGGAAGCGCACAAATCTGCGTGATCCCGGCGCCGGGCTTCAACCCTTCAATCGGGCACGCGGACCACGGGTCTTGACGAAAAATCCTGCAATTTTAGGGCTTTCAATGACCGCAAGGCTATGTCACCATTGTGCCACAGGCCAGCAAACTCCGGGTGCGGCCCGCTAGGTTTGCGGTCCAGATCGTATATGTTGAGTGCGAAACGCTTCTTTAATGGATTTCTTCTGGTGGTGCCTGTCCTGTCTTCCCTCTTCCGTCATATCCCCCGCGCGACCGGTCTCGTCGGGCTGATCGTGCTCGCGGCCTGCGCGCGCCCGGACTCTTCCGTGGCCAGCAAGGACATTTTCGATCCCTACGAACGCAACAATCGACAGATGCACGAGTTCAATCGCGGTCTCGACCGATCCGTTGTCCGTCCGGTGTCAAGAGGCTACACCGCCGTAATTCCGGACGATATCGAAACCGTTATCGTGCGCGTTTCGCGCAATCTCTCGTTGCCGAGTGATATCGTCAACAACATCCTGCAACTCAACATGCGCGGCGCGTTTCACGACAGCGCGCGCTTTATCGTCAACACCACCGTCGGCCTTGGCGGCGCATTTGACCCGGCCAGCGAAATGGGCATGGCGGCGCCGACCAATACCGATTTCGGTGAAACGCTGCATGTCTGGGGCGCGCGCGAGGGGGCCTATGTCGTACTGCCCCTGCTTGGCCCCTCGACCCAACGCGACACCTGGGGCATCGTCGTGGATGTCTTTACCAATCCGCTGACCTATATCCTCGATTCGCCCGAGAACCTGGTCGGGACCGTCGCAGGCGTCGGCGCGGGCCTGTCGAACCGCGAGAAATTCTCGGAAACCATCGACCAGATTCTGTATGAGAGCGCAGACAGTTACGCGCAGGCGCGCTCGATCTACCTGCAAAATCGCCGGTTCAGTCTGGGCGGGACGGCCAGTGCGAACTATATTGATCCTTATGACACCCTATCCGGTCCGGCCGCTCTGGAGGATCCCAATGCCGAGTAATCTGACACGTCGTCGCGTTCTGGGCGCCAGCGTCGCCGCTGTGGCGCTGAGCCTTGCCAGCCGCCCGGCTCTGGCTCTGGACGACAATCGCGCGCGCACCCTGATCGATCAGGTGGTGAGTGACATCAACCGTGTCATCTCCTCTGGCCAGCCGCTGTCGCGCATGATCAGCGATTTCGAGCGTATCTTTACCCGTTACGCCGATGTCAGCATCATCGCCCGCTCGACGCTGGGCGCCGATGCCAACCGCGCCTCTGCCGCGCAGCTGAAGGCCTACACCGCAGCCTTTCAGGGCTATATCGCGCGCAAATACGGCAAGCGGTTCAACGAATTCGTTGGTGGCCGGATCGAGGTCAACACCGTCAGGCAGGTGAAATCCTGGCACGAGGTGAAATCCACCGCTTATCTGCGTGGCCAATCGCCTTTCGAGGTCAGCTTTCTGGTCTCCGACCGCTCTGGCAAGGATCTGTTCTTTGACATGATCATCGAGGGGATCAGCCTGCGCCTGAGCGAGCGCACCGAAATCGGCGCAATGCTCGACCGACGCAACGGCGACATCAACGCGCTGATCGAGGACATCAAGCGCGGGGGTTGAGCGCGCGCAGAGCAGGATCCGCTCGCGACGCCCGCATCAGTTCATCCCGAACAGACCGCGCAAGATATTCTCGATGGGATTCCCGCCCGATTGCGGCACACGACGTTGCGGCAGCGGCTGCATCGGTTCGGGGCGTGGCGCCGGACGCTGCATCGGTAACGGCTTGGCGGGCAAACCTTCATGCACGCGCAGCATCGTCTCCTGCCAGATCTCGGCGGGCAATCCGCCACCGGTGACGCCCTTGAGCGGCGTGTTGTCGTCATAGCCCATCCAGACGCCCGCGACATAATCGGCCGTAAAGCCCAGAAACCACGCATCGCGCGCGGCCTGCGTCGTGCCGGTCTTGCCCGCGGCCTCGCGCCCCGGCAGCCGGGCGCGGCCACCGGTGCCCTTTTCCAGAACCTGGGTCATCATATAGGTCAACTCGCGCGCCGAGCGTTCCTGGATCACGCGCTCTCCGATGCCACCGCCGCTGCCCATCAGCGGCTCCTTCTCACCCAGCAGTTTCAGCTCCACCAGACCATAAGGCGTGACCGACGAGCCGCCATTGAGAATCCCTGCATAGGCCCCGGTCATCTCGATCAGGGTGCTTTCCGAGGCTCCGAGCGCCAGCGCCGGTCCGGCGGCGAGATCGCTCTCGATGCCGAACTCGCTGGCCACCTTGCGCACCACATCGCGGCCAACGCTCTCGGAGACCTTGACCGCCGGGATGTTCAGCGATTGCGCGAGGGCCTGTGTCAGGGTGACACGCCCCTTGAATTCCCGGCTGTAATTCTCCGGGCACCAGCGCCCCGATCCGGGGATGTTCAGGCAATAGGGTTCATCCACCACGGTCGACTCGGCGGAATGGCCAAGATCCAATGCCGCAGCATAGACAAAGGGCTTGAACGCCGATCCGGTCTGTCGCTTGGCCTGGGTCGCGCGGTTGAACGCGCCGACGACGCGGGTGTCGCGCCCGCCCACCATCGCGCGCACCGCCCCATCCGCCGACATCACGATAATGGCGGCCTGCGCCTTGGAGCCTTCGCTCACCTTGTTCTTGAAAATGTAGCGCATCGCCTCTTCGGCGGCGGTCTGGATCCGCTGATCCAGCGTGGTGCGGATGATCACATCCTCGGTCGTGTCACGGGTAAAGAATTCCGGTCCCGACGCCATCACCCAATCGGCGAAATAGCCGCCAGCCTGGCGCTCTGCCGCCTCCGACAGAACTGCCGGATTGGCCAGCGCAAGCGCCGCTTCGGTATCGCTCAGATAGCCCTGACGGCGCATCAGGCCGATCACCACATTGGCGCGGTTCTGCGAGCGCGCCAGATTGGCGGTGGGCGCCAGCGTCGAGGGCGCGGTCAACAGCCCCGCGATCATCGCCCCCTCGGCGGCGTTCAGACTGGCGGCCGGTTTGCCGAAATAGCGCTGCGCTGCGGCTTCGGCACCATAGGCCCCACCGCCCAGATAGGCCCGGTTGAGATAAACCGACAGGATCTGGTCCTTGCTGAATTTCGCCTCCATCGCCAGCGCATAGATCGCCTCCTTGGCCTTGCGCCAGAGCGAGGTGCGGCGGCAATCGGCGATATAGTCGGCCTCGTTCTTCCATTGGTTCGGGTCAAAGGCGATGCCGAAACACAAGAGCTTGGCCGTTTGCTGCGTGATGGTCGAGCCGCCATTGCCCGACAGCGGACCGCGCCCTTCGCCAAGGTTGATGCGAATCGCACTCACGATGCCGATGGGATCGACGCCCGGATGGAGATAGAAACGGCGATCCTCGGTGGCGATCACGGCATTCCTGAGATGCTTGCTGACCTTCTCGCTGGTCACAGCTCCGCCAAAATGATCGCCGCGCCAGGCAAAGACATCGCCGTTGCTGTCCAAGAGCGTGACCGACCCGCGCGCGCGCCCGTCGATCAGCGTCTTGTAGTCGGGCAGCGTCGTGTAGGTATAGGCCACCGCCACCCCCACAACCAGCGCCACCGCCGCGCTCACCCGCCAACCGATCCCCCAGATCAGCCGCAACACCCAGCGCAGGATGGCGCCAAGGAACCGCACGATCGGATTGCGCGACCGCGTGCGGGACCGCTGCGCGGTCTTGGTCTTGGCCTTTCGCGCGGGTTTGGCCGCCGCAGGGCGCGCGCGTTTGGGGGCCACCAATGGCGGTTTCCCGCGTCCTGAAATGCTCATGCTCGTCCTGCCCGGACCTGTTTCTTGGCGCAACTCTACCCTGCTCACCGGGAAATGTAGAGACCCCGACGCCGTTGGTTTCACTTTCTATTGCGCCTATAAATTAGACATTCGTCAAGCATTGCTTAAAAATTAATCATTCTGTCTCGTGATTGCCCGCAAAATTTGCCATTCGGCCTTTCAGACTCTGCGCCGACCTATTTTTCTGCATGTGCAAACAATGCGCTCGGACACCACAATTCAAAGGGGGCAGACGTGAAACTCATTATCGCAACGATCAAGCCATTCAAGCTGGAAGAGGTGCGCGAGGCGCTGACCGATATCGGCGTGCGCGGCATGATGGTCACGGAAATCAAGGGCTTTGGCTCGCAATCCGGGCATACCGAGATCTAT
>PFEY01000099.1:38986-57573 GCA_002783205.1 Rhodobacteraceae bacterium CG17_big_fil_post_rev_8_21_14_2_50_63_15
CGAAACCAACGAGGACGCGCTCTGAGCGCGCAGGGAAAGGACAGACCAATGAATTCGATACTGAAACTCGGCCTTGCCGCAACGCTCATCGCGCTGCCTCAACTCGGCCTCGCGCAAGAGGCCGATACCACGCCGCCGAATGGCGATATCGGCTTCATCTTCACCACCTTCATGTTTCTGGTGACCGGTTTTCTGGTGTTCTGGATGGCGGCAGGCTTCGCCATGCTCGAGGCGGGGCTGGTGCGCTCGAAGAATGTCACCATGCAGTTGACCAAGAACGTGGTGCTGTTCTCCATGGCTTCGCTCTTTTACTACATTCTGGGCTACAACTTGATGTATCCCGGCGATGGCTGGACCATCACGAACGTTCTGGGCGCTTTTGCAATCACTTCCCTCGAACCGGTGGGCCTGACCGGCGCGGAGCCGGACCTGACCTATGCGTCGGCCGGCTCGGATTTCTTCTTTCAACTGATGTTCTGCGCCGCCACCGCTTCGATCGTCTCCGGTGCCCTCGCGGAACGCATCAAGCTCTGGCCCTTCCTGGTCTTCACCATCGTGCTGACCGCAGTAATCTATCCGGTGCAAGCCAGCTGGAAATGGGGCGGCGGTTTTCTGAACGAGATGGGCTTTCTTGATTTCGCAGGCTCGACGGTGGTGCATTCCGTCGGTGGCTGGGCGGCCTTGACCGGGGCCATCATCCTTGGACCAAGGATCGGTAAATATGCAAAGGACGGGCGCGTGACCCCTTTTCCGGGCTCGAATCTGACGCTGGCAACCCTTGGCACCTTCATCCTGTGGATGGGCTGGTTCGGCTTCAACGGCGGCTCGCAACTCTACATGGACACCGCTGGAAACGTGGCCGATATCAGCCGGATATTCGCCAACACCAACACCGCCGCCGCGGCCGGGTCAGTGGCGGCAATGATTCTGACGCAACTCCTCTACAAAAAGCCCGACCTCACGATGATCCTCAACGGCGCGCTTGCAGGGCTGGTCGCGATCACCGCAGAGCCGCTGACGCCCTCGCTGGTTTCGGCCACTCTGATCGGCGCCGTGGGCGGCGTGATCGTGGTCTTTGCCGTGCCTTTCCTTGACAAGCTCAAGATCGACGACGTGGTCGGTGCGATCCCGGTGCACCTCTGTGCCGGCATCTGGGGCACGCTCGCTGTGCCGCTGACCAATTCGGATGCGAGCTTTGGCACTCAGCTCCTCTCGATTGTGATCGTCGGCGCCTTTGTTTCGGTCGCGTCGGGGATCGTGTGGCTGATCCTCAAGGCCGTCATGGGCCTGCGCGTCAGCGAAGAGGACGAGATCAAGGGGCTCGATGTGGCCGAACTTGGCATGGAGGCCTATCCGGAATTCTCCAAGGGCTAATCTCTCCTCTTCCTGATGCTCTTGGAGAGAGGCCCGGGCGTTCGCGCCCGGGCTTTTACTTGTCCCGCGCGGCCACGGTCTCTCTGGCAGAATCGCCCCGGATCATGCTAAGTTTTGCGGCATGAACAGCCCGACCCCCAACATAAGCGCTGATTACCCCCGAATCCGGCAGCTTGATGAGGCGGCCATCAACCGCATTGCCGCCGGTGAGGTGGTCGAGCGGCCCGCCTCTGCGATCAAGGAGCTGGTGGAAAACGCGCTT
Organism: Rhodobacteraceae bacterium CG17_big_fil_post_rev_8_21_14_2_50_63_15; assembly: GCA_002783205.1. Lineage (GTDB taxonomy): Bacteria > Pseudomonadota > Alphaproteobacteria > Rhodobacterales > Rhodobacteraceae > Roseovarius. Next base: position 40,623 of record PFEY01000099.1, read on the forward strand.
GATGCCGGGGCGCGCCGGATCGAGATCGCCTATGCCGATGGTGGCAAGACGCTGATCCGCGTGAGCGATGACGGCTGCGGGATCCCCCCCGATCAACTGCCGCTGGCGCTGGCCCGCCACGCCACGTCGAAAATCGACGGCTCGGACCTGCTCAACATCCACAGCTTCGGCTTTCGCGGCGAGGCGCTGCCCTCGCTCGGGGCCGTGGGTCGCCTCACGATCCTGTCGCGCGCGCCGGGGCATGACGCGGGCGAGATCACCGTCGCGGGCGGAAAGATGGGCGCGGTCCGTCCCGCCGCGCTGAGCGCCGGCACCATCGTCACCCTGCGCGATCTCTTCTACGCCACGCCCGCGCGGCTCAAGTTCATGCGTTCTGAGCGGGCCGAGGCGCAGGCGATCACCGACACCGTCAGACGGCTCGCCATGGCGGCCCCCTTCGCGGGCTTCATCCTGCGCGATGTCTCGGGCGGTGGCGAGGGCCGCGTCACCCTGCGCGCCGAGGCGGAAACCGGCGATGCAAGCGCTGCGTTGCACGCGCGCCTGTCCCGCATCCTTGGCCGGGACTTTGCCGACAATGCACTGCGCCTCGACGCCACCCGCGACGGTCTGCACCTGTCGGGCTATGCCGCCCTGCCGACCTATTCGCGCGGTGCGGCCATCGCGCAATATCTCTTCGTCAATGGCCGCCCGGTGCGTGACCGGATGCTGACGGGCGCGCTGCGCGCCGCCTATAGCGACGTGCTGGCGCGTGACCGCCACCCGGCGGCGGCGCTCTTTCTCGACTGCGACCCGACACTTGTCGATGTCAACGTCCACCCCGCCAAGTCCGAGGTCCGCTTTCGTGATCCCGGCCTCGCGCGCGGCCTCATCGTCTCCGGGCTGCGCCACGCCCTTGCCGAGGCCGGGCATCGCGCCGCGAGCACTGTCGGCGGGGCCACGCTTGGCGCGTTCCGGCCCGAGGCTGGCCCGGCCCGTCCCTACCAGATGGACCGTCCCTCGGCCCTCGATCGGGCGATTGCCTATCAGGTGCAGTCTCCCGGTTTCGCGGAAATGCCCCCGCCCTACAGCGCCCGCGTCGAGGCCACGACAGACTCCGACGATCCAGTCACCGCCCGGCCCCTTGGCGCGGCCCGTGCGCAGATCCACGAGAATTACATCATCGCCCAGACGGAAACCGGCATCATCATCGTCGATCAGCACGCCGCCCATGAACGCCTCGTCTATGAGCGCCTCAAGGCGCAGATGGCAGGGACCGGGATCGCCTCTCAGGCCCTTCTCATCCCCGAGATCGTCGCGCTCTCCGACAGCGATCATGCCCTCTTGATTGAGCACGCGGAGGATCTCGCCACCCTGGGGCTCATCGTCGAACCCTTCGGCGCGGGCAGCATCGCGGTGCGCGAAACCCCGGCGATCCTGGGGCCGGTCAACCCCGCTGTCCTGCTGCGCGACATCCTCGACGAGCTAGGCGATCAGGGTGACAGCGAGACAATACGCAACCGTATTGATGCGATCCTGTCGCGCGTTGCCTGCCACGGCTCGGTGCGCTCTGGCCGTCGGATGTCGGCGGATGAAATGAATGCCCTTCTGCGCGAGATGGAGCGCACACCGCTGTCCGGCCAATGCAACCATGGCCGCCCCACCCATATCGCGCTCGCACTCTCGGATATCGAACGTCTGTTTGGCCGCACATGATCCAGATCGGCTCCAACAGTTACGCGCTCGACGATCCGCTGACCCTCGCTGTCCTGATCGGGGCGGGACTGATTCTGCTGATCCTCATCCTGCTCATCATGGCGGTGCGCGCCTCTGCCCATTCGGCCCGCATGGCCGAACCTCTGGCCTATCAGGTCGGCCAGCTTGGCCAGCGTGTTCAAGGTCTTAGCGACGGCCAACACCAGCTTGCCGGCGGTCTCAACCATGTCTCAGAGGCGCAGGCGGCAGCGCAATCGCATCTCTTGCACCTGATGGAGAAACGGCTCTCGGAAGTGGCAAACCAGATGTCCGAAAACCTCTCCGGTTCCGCCCGCCGGACCGCACAGTCGCTTGGCGACCTGCAACAGCGCCTGCAAGCCATCGACAAGGCGCAGGACAACATCACCAAGCTTTCGGGCGATGTCCTGTCGCTTCAGGATATCCTCTCGAACAAACAGACGCGCGGCGCCTTTGGAGAGATCCAGCTTACCGATATCGTGACCAAGGCGCTGCCCTCGGACAGCTACAGCCTGCAACATACGCTTTCGAATGGAAAACGCGCCGATTGCCTCATCCACCTGCCCAATCCGCCGGGTCCGATCTGCATCGACAGCAAGTTTCCGCTCGAGGCCTACGAGGCCCTGCGCCGCGCCAAGACAGACTGGGAGGTGAACGAGGCGGCCAAGGCGATGCGCATCGCGGTCAAGAAACACATCCGCGACATTTCCGAGAAATACATCCTCGAGGGCGAGACCGCCGATGGCGCGCTGATGTTCCTGCCCTCCGAGGCGGTCTATGCCGAATTGCACGCCAACTTTCCCGAACTGGTGCGCGACGGCTTTGCCGCCCGCGTCTGGATCGTCTCGCCCACCACCTGCATGGCGACGCTCAACACCATGCGCGCCATTCTCAAGGATGCCAGGATGCGCGAACAGGCGGGCGCGATCCGCCGCGAACTGGGGCTGCTCTTTGCCGATGTCGAACGCCTCGGCAACCGGGTCGAGAATCTCGACCGGCATTTTCATCAGGCCGCGTCGGATATCTCCGAGATCAAGATTTCCGCCGACAAGGCCGGGCGCCGGGCGCGTCGCCTCGACAATTTCGACTTCGAGGAGCTTGCCCCCGAAACCGATCCCGCGATCCTGCCCGCCCCGCCAGCCTCTGATTAGCCCGGTTGCGCCGCTCCGTCGGTCATTTGCACATCGGCAAGAAGCGCGTCCGCCGATAGTCCGCGCCGTTCCGCACTGGCGCGCACCGCGGCTTGCAACGCGGTACTGCGCCGCAACAGCTTGCGGAACTTGACCTCGTTCAGCACCAGCAACGTCGATGGTGCGATTGCCCGGACTTCGGTCCGGCGCGGCTTTTGCATCAGGATTGCCATCTGCCCGAACATCTCGCCGCGCCCCAGCCGCCACGTCAGCCCGGCACTTTCCACCTCAACCGCGCCAGAGGCGATGAAGAACACGCTCTTGGGGGCCATATCCTTGCGGATGACGATCTCACCCGCATCCACATAGCGCGTGCTCAACGCCTTCGACAGCCGCTTGAGCGCCGTCGGATCAAGCCCGGTAAAAAGCGGGAACTGCTGCACCAATTCGGCGCGCTGCAAGGCGAGATCGAGCTTGGGCCGCTGCTCGGCCTCTGATCGGCGGCGGGCGATATCCTGAGTCAATGCCATATAAAGCTCTGGCCCGATCAGGCCGTCCTCGCGCATGGACCCATATTCGCGGTCCTCCAGCCGCAGCGCGGTGCGGCGGATGAACCGGCGCTCCAGTTCCTCGGCATAGCCCGGATATTGCAGGCGCAACCCCTCAAGTGCTGTCTCCAGTGCCTCGACCCGCCGCGCCAGCAATTCGTGCAGGAGATCGGCCACCCGCCGCCCGTGAATCCGCCGGATGCGTCCGTCGATGAACCCGCCCAGATCGCGCAGGATCAGCCCCTGTGACAGCAGGATCTCGAACCGGTCCGCCATCATCCTAGCCAGCGGACGGGAAATCCCGAGACGGTTGTGCAGCCGGGCGGCGATGCGGAACATGCGCCCATAGCCGACACTCTCGTTCGCCGCGCGGCGATAGCCATTGCGCCCGCCATTGCGCGTCGCCTCGATCAGCCGGTCGGCATCGGACAAAAGCTGTTCGGCCAGCCGCGCCGAGACGGTGCGCTCCTGCACCTTTTCGATGATCGCCTCGCGCTCGGCCCCGGCCAGCGCGATCAGGCCCAGCGTGATGCGCTCGCGGTCGAGGATTTCGGCGCCCTCTTCCGCCGCCTTGACCGCGCCGTCCAGCCGCCCCGCCGCGCGCTTGGCCTCGCTGCGCACGATGTCGCGGGTCAGATCATAGTCCTCGGCGGTGCGCGCGACATCCTCGCGCACGGTCTGCAACGCCACGGCGACCACCTGATTGCTGAGCGCCTGATCGATCGGCGACAGACGGTCCAGCCCCAGCCGCCCGATCACCCATCGAAGCGTCGTGCCCTGCGCAAAGAGCGTGAAGAGCGTGAACCCGGTGGCCAGAATCCCCACCAGCCGCTTGACCTCGATCGGCACCCGAAAGCTCTCCGTCACCGCCAGCGCCAGCGCCAGCGTGACCGCACCGCGCAATCCCCCCCACAGGATCGCGATGCGATAGGGCCGCTCGACCACCGGCGAGAGATGCATCCGGCTCAGAATCGGCAGTAGCCCGAACAGGATCACGATCCGTGCCGCAATCGCCGCCAGGATCACCATCCCGATCAGCGCGAAATCCGACAGGCGCACCTCTTCCAGAAGCCGCGGAATGAGCAGCGCCGCCAGAATGAAGATCAGCGCCCCGGCCCAATGCGCCAGAAGCTCCCAGATCTCGCGCAGATTGGTCCAGACCTGCGGCGGCAACCGCCCCGGTGCGGTCAGGTTGGCGGTCATCCCCGCCACCACCACGGCGATCACGCCCGAGGCGCCGATGCTCTGTTCGGCGACGATATAGGCCAGATAGGGCAGGGCGACAGAGATCGTCATCTGTGCCCGCTCATGCCGCACGAACCGCGCCATCAGCCAGACCGCCAGCCGCGCCGCGATCCAGCCGGTCAGCACCCCGCCGGCAATGAGAACCGGAAACTCCGCCAGCGCCGCGCCCAGGGACGGATCCGGCACGCCCAGCATGACAAAGCCCATGAACAGGCCAAACAGCGCGATCGCCGCCGCATCATTGAGCAGGCTCTCACCCTCGATGATCCGCGTCAGACGGCGGGGGGCAGAGATCGACCGAAAGATCGACACCACCGCCGAAGGGTCGGTGGTCGAGATGATCGCCCCGATCAGCAGACAGGCCGCCAGCGACAGCGCGCTCACCGCCGAGAGCGCATAGCCCACGACAAAGGTTGAAACAACCACCGCAACCACCGCCAGCACGAGGATCGGCACCCAGTCGTCCAGCATCCGGCGCAGATTCATCCCCAGCGTCGCCTGAAACAGCAGGGTCGGCAGCAGCACATAGAGAAAGACGTTGGACCTGATCGGCAGGCCAAGGATCGCCTCGGCCACCGGGTTGAGCGCATCTGTCAGATCGGTCTTGAGAAAAAAGAGCGCGCCGGCGCCGATCAGACTGCCAAGACTGGCGAGAATGACGCTGTAGGGCAACCGCAGCCGCGCCGCCAATGGCTCGGCCACCCCGATGACGACGAAGAGGCCGGCAATGACAGTTGTGACCAGAACAATATCCATGACCGGGGAGGATAGAGCATGGGCACCACAAGGGAAATCCGTCCAACGGCCTCGGGCCGGAGAAAACGCGCGTCACAGCTGCCCGCCCGGTCTGCCCGCACCCTCTGTCAGAACGCGCCCATCTCCAGCCCCGCCGCCAGCGCCGCGCCCAGCGCCCGGCACTGTCCAAGATCCGCCTCGGAAATGGTCTTTTCCGCCAGAATCGCCTCGGGCGTCTGCGCATGGGTGCACAGGATCATCGGCGCCTGCACCACCCTCAGACGCCAGCCCTGCGCGATGCGGGCAATCTGCCGCGCCGCGTTGCTGCCATCCGATCCGGCACAGATCATCTGCGCATAGGGCCGCCCCTCGATCCGCCCCAGAAGCGGATAATAGCAGCGGTCGAAGAAGTCCTTCATCGGCCCGGACATCGCCGCCAGGTTCTCGGGCGCGCAGAACAGATAGCCATCGGCCCGCAACAGATCCTCGGGCCCCGCCACATCGGCGGTCCGCAGCACGGTCATGGTCTCGGCGCGCGCACCGTCGGCGGCGGCGGTGGCCATTTGCCGGGAGCCACCCGTTCGCGAATGATAGACGATCAACAGTTGCGCCATATCGCCAGCCTAACCCGGCCAAAGCCGCCTGACCAGCGCCGCGCGCTACAGCGTCTCCAGACAATGCCGCCGAAACGCGCGCTTCAAGAGGTCCAGTTCCTCGCGCAAGAGCGCCATTTCCGCGCGAATATCGTAGCTCAGAGCGTCCCCCGCGAGCACTGCGAAACTGTCGAGCACCTCACCCGTCCGCCGGTCGCGGATCACAAAGGTCTGCACTCCGTCGGCGATCCGTTCCGGCGGCACCGGCACACGGACCAGCCAGAACCGCTCCTGCGCGCTTTCCGTCAAAGTGACCCCCGTGACCGGCTCTTGCAAATGCGTCACCTCGATTTCGGGTTGCGCGCTGTCCGCGCCGGTGCGGGTCAGCACGCCCTCCCAGACCCCTTCGAACAGCCGTGTCTTGGTCAGCGTCCAGTCGCTCATCGCCGGTCCTTTCTCACAGGTCCGCCCGCGGGCGGCGGCTGAAGGTCAGATCGCGCAACACGACCTGGCTCATCTGCGGATTCTCGAAGATCAGGTCGATCCAGGCGCGCTCGACCCGCTTTTCGTTGAGATTGGTATAGGCCAGATCAAATTCGACCATGACCGCCTCCGTGTTCAGCGGCAATTCGCGAACGATCTGTTCGCTGTTGGGCCCATGCCGGATGTTGAGCCGGGCAAAGATCTCCAGCGGCTTTTCGAGTTCCACGATGGTGTTCATGCGGATCAGATGCCGCCGCTTGAGCCCGTCCACCGCCTGCTGCGGCAGATCGAGCACCAGCGACAGGAACGAGCCGTCAAAGGCAAACACGTCCATCCTCAGCCCGAAGGGCGCAAGATCGGCCTCCCGGGTGTTGCGCAGCTGGCGCAGCGACAGTTCAGAGCGGGTGCAATCGTGAAACAGGGTAACTTCCCGCCCCAGCCGCGACCGCGACGGCACCGAGGCCAGCCCCGGCGTTTCCAGCGGCATGCGCCACAGTTCCGGTCGCCACGACCAATCCGTGCCATGCGGGGTGGTAAAGCTGCCAGAGCCGATCATCGGCAAGGCCAGCCGATGATCCGCGACCGAGATCACATCGTGCAACGCCAGGGACAGGGAACGCGCCCGCGCCCGGCTCCGGCGCAGGCCTGACAGCGGCATGGTCGGGGCGGTGCGCGCGGTCTGGCGCCATTTCCGAAGCGCCAGCCGGTGCATCATCCCGTCGATCAATCTCATCTGCGCCGCATCCTGCCTGCCCCGTCCGAAATCGTCACCCTACCGATCTGAACCCTGCCATCTTTCCATAGCATTAACCTGAATTGGGAAACAATCGTTCTCGGCCGGGCCTTGCTCAGAGGTCCATGTAGATGTGCCGTTCGGCAGCCGCCCCCGGATGGGTAACGGCGCCCTTGTAGGTCTCGCCCACCAGCTGCGCATATTTCCAGAGAGCTCCCGAGGCATAGATCGTCGGGCGCGGTCCGGCCCAGGCGGCCCGACGCTGCTCCAGTTCATCCTCCGACAGATCCACCGACAACTCGCCGGTGGTGGCGTCGATGGTGATCATGTCGCCCGTCGCGATCAGCGCGATCGGCCCGCCCTGCGCCGCCTCGGGCCCGACATGCCCCACGCAAAAGCCGCGTGTCGCACCCGAAAAGCGGCCATCGGTGATCAGCGCCACCTTCTTGCCCATCCCCTGACCCGACAGGGCGGCGGTGGTCGCCAGCATCTCGCGCATGCCCGGCCCGCCCGCCGGCCCCTCGTTGCGGATCACCAGCACTTCACCCTCCTTGTAGGCGCGCGCCTTGACCGCCTCAAAGGCGTCCTCCTCGCATTCAAACACCCGGGCCGGGCCGACAAAGCGCTGATGCTGCGTCGGGATGCCCGCCACCTTCACGATCGCCCCATCCGGGGCGAGATTGCCCTTGAGGCCGACCACGCCTCCGGTCTTGGTCAGCGGATTCTCGATCGGATAGATCACCTTGCCATCGGCCTCGCGCGCGATGAGATCAAGTTCCTCACCGATGGATCTGCCGCTTGCAGTCATGCAGTCCTCATGGATGAGGCCCGCCTTGCGCAGTTCCTTCATCACCACCGGAATCCCGCCCGCATCATAGAGATCCTTGGCCACATAATTGCCGCCCGGCTTGAGATCGACGAAATAGGGCGTGTCGCGGAAGATCTCGCAGACATCCTGGAGAAAGAAGTCAATCCCCGCCTCATGCGCAATCGCCGGCAGATGCAGACCCGCATTGGTCGAGCCCCCGGTGCAGGCCACGACGCGCGCAGCATTCTCCAGCGCCTTGAGCGTCACCACGTCGCGCGCGCGGATGTTTTTCTCCAACAGGTGCATCACCGCACGCCCCGAGGCATCACCGTATTGATCGCGGCTCTCATAGGGGGCGGGCATCCCCGAGGAATTGAGCAGCGCCAGACCGATCGCCTCGGACACGCAGGCCATGGTGTTGGCGGTGAACTGCCCGCCACAGGCGCCCGCAGAGGGACAGGCCACCCGTTCAAGCATCTCGAGCGCGGCCACCGACATCGTGCCGTTCTGATGCCGCCCCACCGCCTCGAACATGTCCTGCACGGTCAGATCGCGATTGCGGAAATCCTCGGGAATCTCGCTCATCTGCGGTGCCTTGCCCGGCAGGATCGAGCCGCCATAGATAAAGACCGACGGCACGTTGAGCCGCACCATCGCCATCATCATCCCCGGCAGCGACTTGTCACAGCCTGCCAGCCCCACCAGCGCGTCATAGCAATGGCCGCGCATCGTCAGTTCCACCGTATCGGCGATCGCCTCGCGCGAGGCCAGCGAGGACCGCATCCCCTCGTGCCCCATCGCGATCCCGTCCGTCACGGTGATCGTGGTGAATTCGCGCGGCGTGCCATGCGCCTCGCGCACGCCCATCTTGACCGCCTGCGCCTGACGGTTGAGCGCGATGTTGCAAGGCGCCGCTTCGTTCCAGCAGGTCGCCACGCCGACCAGAGGCTGATTGATCTCGGCCTCGGTCATGCCCATCGCATAGTAATAGGACCGATGCGGCGCGCGCTCGGGGCCTTCGGTTACATACCGGCTGGGCAGTCTGGATTTGTCGAACTTGGTCATGAAGAGCCTCCCGAATTTGCTTGAAATCGGTCTAGGCCAGCGGCGCGGCGGGGGCAAGCCGATTGCAACCCCGCCCGCCCGCCTATAGCGTGCGCGCCATGCGTTACAGCGCCCATGAAATCCTCGTTGCCCCCGCCCGCGCCACGGCCAGCCTGCACCGTCTGGTGATCGGCATTGCGATTGGTGTGCCGCTCTTTCTGGGGCTCAGCTTTGGCTATGCCAGCCTGTTGCCCATCGTCTTTGGCAGCGAAGCCTGGGCGCGCATTTCCCCCAGCGTCGCCAAGGCCACCAGCCCCGAAGGCGTTCTGATCAATCTGCTGACCTTCGGCTCTTTGATCGTAGCCTTGGCGATCATCCTGCGCCTTGTGCACAAGCGCGGGCTGATCGGCGTGATCGGCCCCCTTCGCCCGGCCGCCCGCCAGTTCACCCGTGCGCTGGTTGCGATGATCCTGCTCTATGGCGTGGTCCTGTTGATCCCGATGCCAGAGTCGATCGAGCCGGTGCCGAATCTTGACCTGGGACGATGGGCCGCGTTCCTGCCGCTGGCGCTCATCGGCCTCTTTCTGCAGGTCTTTGCCGAGGAACTGGTGTTTCGCGGCTATCTCCAGAGCCAGCTTGCCGCGCGTTTTGCCTCGCCGCTGATCTGGATGGTGCTGCCGTCGCTGGCCTTTGGCGCACTGCATTTCGACCCGGCGAGTTTTGGCTCGAACGCCTGGCTGGTGATCGGCTGGGCGGGCCTCTTTGGTCTTGCTACCGCTGACCTGACCGCGCGGTTCGGCACGCTCGGACCTGCCACGGCGCTGCATTTCATCAACAATTTCAGCGCCATCCTGATCGCCGCCCCCAAGGGTCAGTTCGACGGGCTGGCGCTCTATGTCTATCCCTTCACGATGGAGGATGACGGCGCGGTGCTCGCCATGATGCCGGTTGACCTGCTGATTCTTGTCTGCGGATGGCTTGCGATCCGGCTTGCCCTGCGCGGCTGATTGCATTTCGTCGCTGCGGCGCTTATTTCAGGCCGGGACTGTGACAGAGAGACCGCCGCGATGAACTGGATCACCAATTACGTGCGCCCCCGGATCAACTCGATCTTCTCGCGCCGTGAAATCCCCGAAAACCTCTGGTCCAAATGCGACGCCTGCGGCACCATGCTGTTTCATCGCGAACTTACGGACAATCTCAACGTCTGCACCAATTGCGGCCATCACATGACCATCGCGCCCCGCGCGCGGCTGACCGCGCTGTTCGATGGCGGCGTGTTTTCCGAGATCGACGTGCCGCTGCCAACGCCCGACCCGCTGCATTTCCGCGATCAGAAGAAATATCCCGACCGCCTGCGCACAGCGCAAAAGGAAACTGGCGAGAAGGAGGCGATGCTGGTCGCCACCGGCGAGATCGGCCGCACACCGATTGTTGCCGCCGCGCAGGATTTCTCGTTCATGGCCGGTTCCATGGGCATGTATGTCGGCAATGCGATCATCGCCGCCGCCGAGACAGCGATCAAGCTCAAGCGCCCGCTGGTCCTGTTTTCCGCCGCCGGTGGCGCACGGATGCAGGAGGGCATCCTCAGCCTCATGCAGATGCCGCGCACCACCGTCGCCGTGCAGATGCTGCGCGAGGCGGGGCTGCCCTATATCGTCGTGCTCACCCATCCCACCACCGGCGGCGTCACCGCCTCTTATGCCATGCTGGGCGATGTCCAGATTGCAGAGCCGGGTGCGCTGATCTGCTTTGCCGGGCCGCGCGTCATCGAGCAGACCATCCGCGAGACGCTGCCCGAGGGCTTTCAGCGCGCCGAGTATCTGCTCGAGCACGGGATGCTCGACCGGGTCACGCCGCGCACGAAACTGCGCGAGGAACTCATCACCGTGACCCGGATGCTGTTGCGCCTGCCACCCGCCGTCAAGGGCGATCTACCCGCCCCCGAGACCGCAGCACCCGTCGCGGCCGCGACACCGCCCGCGCCCGGAACATGACCGCGCTCCAATCCGACGCCATCCTCGCCCGGATGATGGCGCTGCATCCCAAGATCATCGACCTTACGCTCGATCGGGTCTGGCGCCTGCTGGACAGGCTTGGCAACCCGCAGAACGACCTGCCACCGGTGATCCATATCGCGGGCACCAATGGCAAGGGCAGCACGCAGGCGATGATCCGCGCCGGGCTCGAGGCGGCGGACAAGCGCGTCCATGCCTATACCTCGCCGCATCTGGCGCGGTTCCACGAACGCATCCGGCTGGCCGGGGATCTGATCTCCGAGGATCACCTGACCGCCGTCTTGGATGAATGCTATGCTGCCAACGGCGCGGACCCGATCACCTATTTCGAGATCACCACCTGCGCGGCCTTCCTCGCCATGGCCCGCACCCCCGCCGATTTCACGCTGCTGGAGGTGGGGCTTGGCGGGCGGCTTGACGCCACCAACGTGATCGACACCCCGGCGCTCACGATCATCACGCCCATCTCCATCGACCACGAGCAATATCTGGGCGACACGCTGGCCAAGATCGCGACCGAGAAGGCCGGGATCCTCAAGCGCCGCGTGCCCTGCATCGTCGGCCCGCAGGAGGATGAGGCGATGGCGGTGATCGAGGCCACGGCCCGGCGGCTCGATGCGCCGCTGATCGCCCATGGTCAGCACTGGCACGCTTTCGAGGAACGCGGGCGGCTGATCTATCAGGACGAAACCGGGCTTTGCGATCTACCCCTGCCCAACCTGCCCGGCGCGCATCAGATCGAGAATGCGGGTGATGCCCTGGCCGCTCTGCGCCATCTTCACATGGGCGAGGTCGCCCATGAGGCCGCCGTCACCCGCGCCTTCTGGCCCGCCCGGATGCAGCGGCTCAAGACCGGTCCTCTGGTCGAGGCCGCCGCCGGGGCCGAGCTCTGGCTTGACGGCGGCCACAACCCCGCCGCCGGTCAGGCGCTCGCCCGGCATCTCGCCAGCCTACCCGCCAAGCCCACGCATCTCATTTGCGGCATGCTCAACACCAAGGACATCGCGGGCTATCTGAGACCGCTCGCCGCGCAGGCCGAAAGCCTGACCGCGCTCTCGATCCCCGGCGAGACCAACACCCTTCCCGCCGATCAGACCGCGGCCGCCGCCCGCGCCGCGGGTCTCGCCGCCGACACCGCCGAGAGCGCGCTTGCGGCGGTGCGCGCCATCGTCACCAAGGCCCCCCATGCCCGCATCCTGATCTGTGGTTCGCTCTATCTCGCGGGCGGGATCCTGCGCGAAAACGGCTGAGGCGCGCGATTCGGCGTCAGGCCCGCGCATCCTTTGGCGAACCCATCACCACGAAGGAGGTGATCGCATTGACCTGCGGCAAGGTGCCCAGAACATCGGTGTGAAAGCGCTTGTAAGCCGGCAGGTCGGCCACCTCGACCCGCAACAGATATTCCACCGCGCCGGTAATGTTGTGACATTCGACCACTTCGGGGGCGCGCGTCATGGCGCGTTCAAAGGCTTCCTGACTGGCCTTTGTATGGCTGTTCAGACCCACCGTGACATAGGCCACGAATCCCACCCCGAGCGCGGTCCGGTCCAGCACCGCGCGATAACCCGCAATGATGCCGCGCCGCTCCAGATCCTGCACTCGCCGCAGACAGGCCGAGGGCGACAGGCCCACCCGGTCGGCCAGTTCCAGATTGCTGATCCGCCCATCGCACGTCAATTCCTGCAATATTCGTTCGGCGATGTGATCCATGATGCCTGAATATTGCAAAAATTCATTGAATCAACAACAAAACGCAATTCAAATGCAGGGACGATCGCATAGGGTTGTGCCATGACACCAGATATCCTCACCGCGCTTGCGACCTTTGCCTTTGTCACGGTCATCACACCGGGACCGAATAACCTGATGCTTCTGGCCTCTGGCACGAATTTCGGCTTTGCCCGGACGATCCCGCACATGCTGGGGGTTGGTCTTGGCTTTCCCCTCATGGTCGTGTGTGTCGGCGTGGGTGTGATGCAGATCTTCGATCTCTGGCCGGTCAGTTACACGATCCTCAAGGTCCTGTCCGTCGCCTATCTGCTCTATCTGGCGTGGAAAATTGCCCATGCCGCGCCGCCCAAGGATGCAAGCGTCCAGGTCAGGCCGTTAACCTTCCTGCAATCCGCCGCCTTTCAATGGGTCAACCCCAAAGGCTGGAGCATGGCACTCTCTGCCATCACGCTCTACGCCACCGGTCGCGATCTGGCGGCCGTGCTCTGGGTCGGGGGGGTTTATGTGCTCGTCGCCGTCGTCAGCACCACAAGCTGGACGGTGCTTGGCCAGCAGATCCGCCACCTGCTCAAGAGTGAGGCGCGCCTGCGCGCCTTCAACTGGGTCATGGCCGGCCTTGTCATCGCCACGCTGATTCCGGTTCTGTGGCCCGCATGACGATCACCCTGCTGCATACCGCCGAGGCGCACCGGGCCACGTTTGACGCCCTGCGCGACCGGATTGCCCCCGGCGTCACACTTCTTCATCGCGTGCGGCCCGATTTTCTCAGCCGAGCACAATCCGGCGCGGACCGCTCTCTCGAAGATGACATCCTTGCAGAAGTTTCCCGCGCCGTCGGTCCGGTGCTGTGCACCTGCACCACCATCGGTCCGCTTGCGGCGCGCGCCGGGGCGCTGCGCATCGACGCGCCGATGATGCAGGCGGCGGCAGAGCGGGGCGGCCCGGTGATGATGGTCTATTGCCTCGACAGCACCCGTGCCCCGAGCCTTGAACTGCTCGAAACAGCGCTGCAAATCGCTGGCAATCCAGCCCCTGTGCATCTTCTGCCCCTGACCGATCTCTGGCCGCTCTTTACCGCGGGGCAGAGCGATGCCTTTCATCATGCCATCGCCGCGGCGGTCCGCAGCGCGATCTCTCGATCCCGTGAGGGAGGCACGGTTGTTTTTGCCCAGGCGTCCATGGCGGGTGCTGCGTCCCTTCTGGACGATCTCGGCATCCCGGTCCTCGCTTCGCCGGAATTCGCCCTGCGCGCCGCGTTGGCCCGGTTGTGATTGCAAATCGGTCCTCATCCGGCCATATAACGCCACGGCAATCGTGGAGACCGCACAGCGATGACCAACTACCTCGACTTTGAGAAGCCTCTGGCCGAGATCGAAGGCAAGGCGGAAGAACTGCGCGCTCTGGCCCGCAGCAATTCCGAGATGGATGTCGTCGCCGAGGCCGGCGCCCTTGACCGCAAGGCCGCGGATCTCTTGCGTGATCTCTACAAGAACCTTTCGCCGTGGCGCAAATGTCAGGTTGCCCGCCATCCCGACCGACCACATTGCCGGGATGTCATCGAAGCTCTCTTTACCGACTACACACCGCTCGCAGGCGACCGCACCTTTGGCGAGGACGCCGCAGTGGTCGGAGGCCTCGCCCGCCACAATGATCGCCCCGTGATGGTGATCGGCCATGAAAAAGGGAATGATACCAAAAGCCGGATCGTCCGCAATTTCGGCATGGCCCGGCCTGAGGGCTATCGCAAGGCGGTCCGCCTGATGCAATTGGCAGACAGATTCAACCTGCCCGTGATCACGCTCGTGGACACGCCCGGCGCCTATCCCGGCAAGGGCGCCGAAGAGCGCGGCCAATCCGAGGCCATCGCACGCGCCACCGAAACCTGCCTCTCGATCGGTGTGCCTCTGGTCTCGGTCATCATTGGCGAGGGTGGATCTGGCGGTGCCGTGGCTCTTGCCAGTGCCAACCGCGTGGCGATGCTGGAACATTCGGTCTATTCGGTGATCTCGCCCGAAGGCTGTGCCTCGATCCTGTGGAAAGATGCCGAAAAGATGCGCGAGGCGGCCGAGGCACTGCGCCTGACCGCGCAAGACCTCATCAAGCTGGGCGTCATTGACCGGATCATCGACGAGCCATTGGGGGGCGCTCATCGCGACCGCGCCCGCACCATAGCTGACGTCGGCAAGACCATTGAGGCAATGCTTGCTGACCTGTCGAAAAAGGACCGCGCGGCGCTGATTCTTGACCGTCGCGAGAAATTCCTCAGAATGGGCGCAAAAGGGTTGGCCGCCTAGAGCACCCGAGTCCGGGCAGCGACGACCTGAAACGGTCCGGACCTTTGCGCCACATCTGCTCTAGCCCACCAACATCTTGAGCCCTTGCGTCACATCCGAGCGCACCGCAAGTCGCAAGCTCGGCTCGTCCCCGGCCTTGAGTGCCGCGATGATCAGGCGATGGTAATGCGGCGGGTCCTTGCGCCGGAGTCGCCCATAGAGCGCGCGCATGGTAGGCCCCAGTTGCAACCAGACGGTTTCGGCCATCGCCAGCATCGCCGGGGCCTGTGCCCGCAGGTAGAGCGTGCGGTGAAACTCCAGATTGCGCCGGATATAGGCGACCGCATCCTGGTGCGCGATGTCCTCGGACACACGGGCATTGATGCTTTGCAACCGGTCGATGAGCGCAATATGCGCGCGCGGCAAGGCGCGGCTTGCCAGTTCGACCTCGATCAGCGAGCGCAGTGCCGCCAACTCTTCGATCCGTTCATTGTTGAGTTCCGGCGTCGAAACCCGGCCCGAACTAGAGATCGTCAGCGCACCTTCGGCCGACAGACGCCGCACGGCCTCACGCGCGGGCGTCATTGACACCCCGAACTCCGCTCCGATGCCACGGAGCGTGAAGGCATGGCCCGGGGCAATCTCGCCATGCATGATCCGGGACCGCAGACCACGGTAGACACGGTCATGCGCTGAGGGCGTGGGATCTTGACGGGGTGGCAGCAACATGGGTCTATGTGATCACAAAAAGCGCGCCGGTCAATCGCAGAAACGATAGCGATGCAGCGCCGCGCCCTCGCGCCGCAACCAATCACGCCGGACGGCATAGTCGGGTCTCAACTCTGCCACGATCGACCAGAAAGCAGGTGAATGGTTCATCTCGGCCAGATGCGCCACTTCATGCGCCGCGACATAATCGAGAACCTCTGGTGGCGCCAGGATGAGACGCCACGAATAGCTGAGAGTGCCCGCAGCAGAGCAAGAGCCCCACCGCGATCGCGTATCGCGAAGCGTGAGGCGGGTATAGGGTCGGCCCAGACGAGCCGCATAGTGATCCGAGGCCGCCGCCAGCCGGTCACGGGCACACGCCTTGAGCCAGGCGTGCAGGCGCGCGGGAATTGTATCAGCCGGACCCGGCACCAGAAGTTGAGGCCCGTCAGCCACGATCCTGCGCCCAGTCCCTTGCGCGATTCGCACCACCTGTCCCTCCAAAGGGAAAGGAACCCCACACCCCACTAGG
Source organism: Rhodobacteraceae bacterium CG17_big_fil_post_rev_8_21_14_2_50_63_15 (assembly GCA_002783205.1). Taxonomy (GTDB): domain Bacteria; phylum Pseudomonadota; class Alphaproteobacteria; order Rhodobacterales; family Rhodobacteraceae; genus Roseovarius. The sequence goes on from PFEY01000099.1 coordinate 56,914, forward strand.
ACCGTGTCTGCCTGCCCGAGCATCTGAGCCCGCAGCCAATCGCCCTTTGACCGGGCAAACTCGAGGGCCTCCGTGACAGCCACTCCACGCGGAACAGTCAGCGTCACACGCCCGTCAAGCCCCGATACACGCAATGAAATTCGCCGCGCCCGATGTGACCGGCGCAGTCGCAATTCGACCGGGGGATTGCCGAGAAGTACGTGACGGCCCATATGCCCTCCTGATCAACACTCTGCGCGCCGCGTCAAAGCCTTTGACAGCCAAGACATGTTATGGCAGGGGACGCGGATCATCGGCAAGACCAGAGATTGAAGAGGATCATCCATGCCCAAGGCAGAATGGGGAGTCAAACGTGTTTGCCCGACCACGGGAAAGCGCTTTTACGACCTGAACAAGACACCGATCATCAGCCCCTACACCGGGAATGTCGTGGAAATCTTCCACGGCAAGAGCCGGTCCATGACGCCGGATGCAGAAGACGCGGAAACCAAGAAACTCAAGTCGAGCCTGATCGACAACGACGCCGATCTGCTCGAGGATGATGAGGTCGATGTCGATCTTGACGACGACCTGCTCGAAGAAGAAGAGGATGACAATGTTTCACTTGACGACATTGCCGATGTTGCCTCTGACGACAACGATCTTTGAATCGATCACGGT
>PFEY01000090.1:0-744 GCA_002783205.1 Rhodobacteraceae bacterium CG17_big_fil_post_rev_8_21_14_2_50_63_15
ACTTCGGGCGTGTTGAACAGCGCCCGCGCCACGTTTCCCTTGATCAGCAGCCGATGTTCGGGACTGACCAGCAATTCGGAATCGGGCCGGTCCGCACCCAGCGCCCCGGCGCGCAGACGCACCGGCCGCAGGCCCGGCATCGCATAGAGCCGCGCCCCGCTCATCCGGCGGTGGCCGATCCACTGAATCTCCTGGGCGCCATCGTCGCGGGTCTGCACCCGGTCGCCCTCGCACAGATCCTCGACCAATCGCGGCCCTTCGGGCGTATCGATCCGGGTGCCGGGGGTGAAACAGATCACCCCGCCGCTCGTCGGCCCGGTCGAGGCCGCACGCAGCCCTTCGAGCGCGTGATGCACCACCCACATCTCGCGGCCCCTCGGCGGAACCTCGTCGTGAAACATCAAGAGCGGCGCGACCCCCAGTCCCGGCGCGATCACCGTGACCGTATAGCTGTGCAGCCCGTCGGTGACGACAAAGCCGGGCTCGGTCAATGGCTCTGCCATCCCCGCCTGCCCCGGACCATCGGGCTCGCCCAGCGCGATCCCCACCAGCCGCCGCACCGCGCGCGCCGCGCGCTTGCGGGTTGCCGCCGCACCCACCGCCTCTTCCAGCCGCAACAGGTCGTTCGCGCCATCGACCCGCACGAGCTCTCCCCGCCAGGACCATGTATTGCCGACGCCAAGCGCCGCCAGCGGCGCATCGCTCAGCCCGTCCACTTCCGTTTGCGACCAAGAGATGACGAAC
>PFEY01000090.1:755-28994 GCA_002783205.1 Rhodobacteraceae bacterium CG17_big_fil_post_rev_8_21_14_2_50_63_15
TCTGGTTTCTTTTTATTGGCGGTAGATTAGCAAAAACGAATCATCCTGAAAAGCCCCTGATTCGGCACTCTCAGAATCGCAGCCTCAGACGCAGGGAGCCGATGAACTGCCCCTCGCGCTGGTTGTCGAATTCCTCGCTCAGCCAGGTCACGCCGTAATAGAGCGCGGTGCCGTTGCGGCCTTGCCAATGCAGCCCGGCGCGCAGCCGCGTGCGGTCCTCGGTGACTTTCACCCCACTGCCGGAGGGCAGGTAATCGCTGTCATCGACATAGGCAACATCGCCGCCAATCACAAAGGAATAGCCCTCATGCGGCGCATAGATCGTGCGATAGCGCTGCCCTGTCACCGGGTCGCGGATCAGCAGCTCACCGTCGCCCACCCCGCCAAAGGTGACATCCGCGCCCAGGCGGATCAGATCCTCCACCCCGAGCCGCGCCTCGACAAAGGGGCGCAGGCGCGCAGGCCCCAGATCATAGTCCCTTCCCGCCTCGACAACGGCAGAGGGCCGGACCTCGTTGGACACCTGCGCACGCTTCAGCTGTCCAGACAACTCCTGCCCGCCCACGATGTCGTGCAAGGCATCATGAAAATCGAAAAGCCCGGTTTGCGGCCCGATCACCACCAGATCGGCGCCCACCGCATAATCGATCGGCCCGCGATGAAAATGCGTGTGCAGGCCAAGGCTCAGGGCGCCGGCATAGGGCCGATCGCCGGGCGCGGGATTTGACAGGTTTTCCGGCGCGATGATCTCGCCGTTGAACCGCAGTTCAAGCAGTTCCCCGAACCCCTCGGGCACCCGGCCTTCCCAACCCATCCCCCAGACCCGGCTCGACGCGATGTTGCCGGTGCGCCAGCGGTCCTGCCCGTCGCCGATGAGATCGTTGTTGAAGATGCGGCCATATCCCAGACGCTCGCGCCCTTGGGCGGCGACCGGCGCGCTCGTCATGATGGTTGTGAGCAACAGACTGATCGAAAGGGTGATCGAAAGGGTGATCGGAAGACTGCGCGACATGCGGCAAAATCCTTGGCATTGCGCCAACGCGGCGTTTGAACGATACCCACGAGATCACATTATTGTGCATTAAACCTAAAGAAAAGCGAAAAAAAATGATGCAACCTTGAAGTTGCATCCGTGACACAGCAACCGTCAGAGATCCTCGCCCGGCGGCCCCCAGCGCTCGATCAGATGGCCGATGATCTGATCGCGGGTCTGCCGGTAGGCGTCCAGCCGCGCTTCACGGGTCTGCGCCAGACCGGTCGGGTCCATGATCGGCCAATAGACCACGTCGAGATGAAAATACCGCGTCAGCTCCAGCGCCCGGCGCTGACTTGCCGGGCTCAGCGCCACGATCAGGTCGAACGACGACAGATCGTCGCCCCATTGTTCCATCTCGTCGAAACTGCGCACCCGGTGGCGGTCCAGTTCGACCCCGATCTCGCGGCACACCGCAATCGAAAACCCGTCGATCTCCATGTCGCTCTTGACACCCGCCGACTGCACATAGGTGCCGGTGCCATAGAATTTCTTCATGATGCCCTCGGCCATGGGCGAGCGCACAGCATTGTGATCGCAACAGAACAGCACCGACTGCGGCAGCGGCTCGGGCATTGCTCAGCCCCCGAAATGCAGCACGCAGATCAGCGTAAAGAGACGCCGCGCGGTGTCAGTATCGATCTCCGCCTTGCCCTCCAGACGCTCAACGAGCACCCGCGCCCCCTCGTTGTGAATGCCGCGCCGCGCCATGTCGATGGTCTCGATCTGGCTCGGCGGCATGTTCTTCACCGCATCGAAATAGCTCTCGCAGATCGACCAGTAATCCTTGACCACCTGCCGGAACGGGCTCAGCGACAGATGAAACTCCGCCGCCGCCTGATCCGCGTCGGTGCGGATGTCAAACACCAGACGCTTGTCGCGGATCGCCAGCCCGACCCGATAAGGCCCCTCCGGCACCACACGGCCATCGCGCGCAGGCAGGGTAAAGCTGTTTTCCTCGATCAGGTCATACATCGCCACCTTGCGCTCTTGCTCGATCTCGGGCGTCGGCGGCGGCAGGTTGGCATCGTCGAGTTCGATATGGCAAATCCGGCTCATGGCAATTCTCTGGCAGAGTGTTCCGCCCCGTCCCTAGCGCAGCCCGGCGCCATGAGCAATCACGGCCACCGTCCCGCGCGCAACTGTCGCTGCGCGCGTGCCCCATCCGCCACGCCCCGCCATTATGGACTTTCGCCCGAACACCTGTGCAAAATTCCCCGAATTGTTCAACAATCGGCACAATATAGTCCAGATTGTTTGGCAAGCTTCTGGTGGATCGGACATAATAATGTCAGAAAGAAGAAACAAGCTCACACGACGTTAAGGTCATCGCGCTACAGCGCGGGAGCAGGAACAACCGGGACGATCGGATGCTCGAGTTCGAGAATGTCAGCAAATCCTTCTGGACTGGCACACAGCGCAAGGTGATCCTTGACCGCGTCTCCTTTCGTATCGAACCGGGCCGCAGCCTCGGCATTCTCGCCCCCAATGGCACCGGCAAGACCACGCTCATCAACATGATGGCGGGATTGGAAAAACCCGACGAGGGCGAGATCCGGCGCGGCTGTCGCATCTCCTTTCCGCTCGGCTTCATGGGCGGCGTCATCAGCCGCCTCTCGGCGCTTGAAAATGCGCGCTACATCGCGCGCCTCTACGGCCTTGACCCGGATTATGTCGAGGCCTATTGCCGCTGGCTTTGCAATCTCGGCGAATATTTCGAGCAGCCGATCGGCACCTATTCCTCGGGAATGCGCGCGCGCTTTACCTTCGCGCTGATGCTGGCGCTCGATTTCGACATCTATCTCATCGACGAGGGGATGCCCGGCTCCACCGACGTCGAATTCAACCGCAAGGCGGGTGACATCCTGCGCGAAAGACTGCGCACCACCACCGTCATCATCGTCTCGCATGACCCCAAGACGCTTGAAAAATTTGCCCGGTCGGCGGCAGTGTTGATGGGGGGAAAACTCTACATGTTCGATACCTTGGAAGAGGCAAGAGAGCTCTATGATTATGAAACCCAAGGCTAGAAAGTTCCGCATCCGGCGCTCCGAGGTGACGCAGACGGCCGCGGCCGCGCCCGCCGCCATGGCGCACCTCCCCGAGCATCCCCGGCATGTCGATCAGGACAGCACGGCGCGCGAGATCCTTTCTGCGATGAACATTGACGAGATCCGTCGCGAGGGCCTGACCGGACGACAATTGCGCATGGCCCGGCGTCTGGCCCTGAAACACGGCTTGGCCCCCAGTTCCGACTTTGACGCGGTGCGTCTCCTGCGCGCGCGCGGCATCGACCCGTTCGAACGCAGCGGCTTGCTGGAAATCGTCGCCAGCAACGGGCAACATTCAGGCGAACCGGACCTGCGCGTGCAACTGCCCCAGACCGTTCCGGCTGAAGGCCGCCCCGCCCTGCCCTCGACCTCCACCCGCAGCCCCGCCGACCGCCGCGCCGAAGAGATCATGCAGATCCAGCGCGACATCGCGCGCCGCCGCCGCCGCAAGCTGGCGCTGCTCCTCGCGCGCCTCGCAGCCTTTGTGATGCTGCCCACGATCCTCGTGGGCTATTACTACTATGCCGTCGCCACGCCGATGTATGCGTCGAAATCCGCCTTTCAGATCCTCTCCGCCGATGGCGGCACCGGCGGCATGGGGGGGCTCTTTCAAGGCACATCCTTCGCCACCGGCCCCGATTCCATCGCCACCCAGGAATATCTCGAATCCAAGGACGCGATGCTGCGCCTCGATCACGAACTTGGCCTGCGGGCCCATTTCAGCCAGCCCTGGATCGACCCGCTGCAACGTCTCGATCCCGACGCCAGCAACGAGGCGATCTACAAACTCTACCGCAAATATGTGAAACTCGGCTACGACCCGACCGAAGGCGTGATCCGCATGGAAGTCTCTAGCGCCGATCCTGCGGTCAGCACCGAATTTTCCGACCGCCTGATCAAATATGCCGAGGAACGGATCGATGGCCTCAGCCAGAACAAGCGGCAGGGCGCCGTGCGCACCGCCGATCAGAGCCTCGAGCGCGCCAAGGCCGAGCGTCGCGCCGCACAGGCGCAAATGGTCGCCCTGCAAGAGGACAGCATTCTCGACCCCGAAGGCGAGATCGCCGGGATCCGCAGCCTGATCGGCACCGTCGAACTGCAACTTCAGGAAAAGGAACTGGCGTTCAGCATCCAGCAGAACAACGCCCGCCCCAACGCCGCGCGCGTCACCGCCCTGCAAAGCGAGATCGACATCCTGCGGACGGAACTCGACAAGCAGAAACGACGCCTGACCGAGGCCACCACAGGCGAGGCCTCGCTCGCCTCCACAACCGCCGCCATCCAGATGGCGCAAGCCGATCTCGCGACCGCCGATCTGGTGCTGCAATCGGCGCTCGAGGCCAAGCGCCAGGCCGAGATCGAGGCCAACAAGCAGGTCCGCTACCTGTCGCTCAGCGTCCGCCCGGTGCCCTCGCAGGATGCCACCTATCCGCGCGCCTTCGAGAATACGGTGCTGGCCTTCCTGATCTTTTCTGGTATCTACCTGATGATCTCGCTCACCGCGTCCATCCTCCGAGAACAGGTGTCCTCCTGATATGCAACATGTCGATCTGAACGGGTTGGTCATTGGCAATGACCGGCCTCTCACACTCATTGCCGGGCCCTGCCAGCTTGAATCCGCCGATCATGCCCAGATGATCGCGGGCACCCTGCAAGAGGCCTGCACCGCCCTTGGCATGGGCCTGATCTTCAAGAGCAGCTTCGACAAGGCCAACCGCACCTCGCTCTCGGGCAAGCGCGGCCTCGGCATCGACGAGGGCCTCAAGGTGCTGCAATCGGTGAAGGACGCGCTTGGCCTGCCGGTGCTGACCGACGTGCATCTGCCCGAGCAATGCGCGCCCGTGGCCGAGGTCGTGGACGTGCTGCAAATCCCCGCCTTCCTCTGTCGGCAGACCGATCTGCTGATTGCGGCGGGGGAAACCGGCGCGGCGATCAACGTGAAAAAGGGCCAGTTCCTGGCGCCCTGGGACATGCCCAATGTCGTCTCCAAAATCGAATCGACCGGCAACCGCCGCATCCTTCTGACCGAACGCGGATCCTCCTTCGGCTACAACACGCTGGTCGCGGACATGCGCTCGCTGCCGCAACTGGCCGCCACCGGCTATCCCGTGGTGATGGATGCCACCCATTCCGTGCAGCAACCCGGCGGGCGCGGCGGATCCTCGGGCGGGCAGCGCGAATTCGCCCCCGTCATGGCCCGCGCCGCCGTTTCGCTCGGCATCGCCGCCGTGTTCATCGAAACCCATGAAGATCCCGACCGCGCCCCCTCCGACGGGCCCAACATGATCCCGCTGGCCGAGATGCCGTTGCTCCTCGCAACCCTGATGCAGTTCGACCAATTGGCCAAGGCCCATCCGATCGTCCTTTGACCAACCAAGAGTATTTTCATGACCAGACCCTTGCCCACCGTCACCCCCAACACCTGGGAATTTCTCCGCGACCCGATGATCGCGCCCACCGGCTTTCGCGAATATGACGCGCGCTGGAAATATCCCGACCAGATCAACCTGCCCGGCATCACCGCCCTCGGCCTCGGCCTCGGCACCCAGATGCACGCGCGCGGCATCGCGCCCGTGATCGCGGTCGCCAACGATTACCGCGACTATTCGCTCACCATAAAGAACGCCCTCATCCTCGGCCTGATGCAGGCCGGCCTTCAGGTCAAGGACATCGGCCCCGCGCTCTCGCCGATGGCCTATTTCGCCCAGTTCCACCTCGATGTGCCCGCCGTCGCCATGGTCACGGCCTCGCACAACCCCAATGGCTGGACCGGCGTCAAGATGGGCTTCGAGCGCCCGCTCACCCACGGCCCCGATGAAATGGCAGAGTTGCGCGACATCGTGCTTGAGGGACGCGGCGTGGCCCGCCCCGGCGGAACTTACGAATTCGTCGAGGGCGTCAAGGACGCCTATCTCGACGACCTAGTGGGCGATTTCCGCATGACCCGCAAGCTGCGCGTCGTCTGCGCCACCGGCAACGGTACCGCCGGCGCCTTCGCGCCCGACCTGTTCCAGCGCATCGGCGTCGAGGTGATCCCTTCGCATAACCGGCTCGATTACACCTTCCCGCATTACAACCCCAACCCCGAGGCGCTGGAGATGCTGCACGACATGGCCGCGACGGTCCGCGCCACCGGCGCCGATTTCGCGCTCGGCTTTGACGGCGACGGCGACCGCTGCGGCGTGGTCGATGACGAGGGCGAGGAAATCTTCGCCGACAAGGTCGGCGTCATCATGGCGCGTGATCTCTCTAAACTCTACCCCGGCTCCACCTTCGTCGCCGATGTGAAATCCACCGGGCTCTTTGCCTCCGATCCCGAACTGATCAGGAATGGCGTCACCGCCGATTACTGGAAGACCGGCCACTCCCACATGAAACGCCGGGTCAAGGAGTTGGGCGCGCTCGCAGGATTCGAGAAATCGGGCCACTACTTCTTGGCCCATCCGATCGGGCGCGGCTATGATTGCGGCCTGCGCGTCGCGGTGGAACTGTGCAAGCTGATGGACCGCAACCCGGCGATGTCGATGTCCGACCTGCGCCGCGCCCTGCCCGTGACCTACAGCACCCCCACCATGTCGCCCTTCTGCCCCGATACCGAGAAATACGCCGTGCTCGAGCGCATCGTCGCCCGCCTCGTCGCGCGCCACGCCGCAGGCGAACCCCTCGCCGGACGCGCCATCAAGGAGGTCGTCACCGTCAACGGCGCCCGCGTCATCCTCGACAACGGCTCCTGGGGCCTGGTGCGGGCGTCGTCGAACACGCCCAACCTCGTCGTCGTCTGCGAGAGCAGCCAGAGCGAGGCCGAGATGCGCGCCATCTTCGCCGATCTAGATGCCGTCATCCGCAGCGAGCCCTCGGTCGGCGCCTACGACCAGACGATCTGAAGAGCCAGGGTTTCTTTTTGGCCGAAATACCCCGGGGTCCGGGGCAGCGCCCCGGCGCGCGCGCGCTTTACGTACCAAAGCCGCGTCCGCGCCGTACATGCCGTACATCCTGTCCCCGTCACGCCGCGAGCCCGCGCCCCCTGAGCAGCGCCTCAACCCCCGGCATCCGGCCCCGGAACTGGAGATAGAGCGCCTCCGCCTCCTCCGACCCGCCACGCGAAAGAATATGCCTTTCCAAGGCCTTGGCCCGTTCCTCATCAAACGCGCCCCCGGCCTCCTCGAAACTGGCAAAGGCATCCGCATCCATCACCTCGGACCACATATAGCTGTAATAGCCGCTGGAATAGCCATCACTTGCAAAGACATGCGCAAAATGCGGGCTGGCATGGCGCATGGTGATGGCTCGAGGCATACCGATATTCTCCAATATTTCCAATTGCTTGTCCATCACATCCACGGGCACGGCGCCGTCGTGAAAGGCCAGATCGACCAGCGCCGAGGCGACATATTCCACCGTCTGAAACCCCTGATCGAAATTCGCAGCCCTCAGCAGTTTATCCAGCAATTCCCGTGGCATAGCCTCGCCGGTCTCAACATGGGTGGCGTAGCGTTCCAGGACCTCGGGCACCTCGAGCCAATGCTCATAGAGCTGCGAGGGCAGTTCGACAAAGTCCCGCGCCACACAAGTCCCTGAAATGCTTTCATAAGTCACGTCCGAGAGCATCAGATGCAGGGCATGGCCAAACTCGTGAAAGAGGGTGCGCGCATCGTCATAGCTGAGTAGCGCCGGATCCCCCTTGGCAAAGTTGCAGACATTGATCACCACCGGGGCCTGCACCTTTGGCCGCTTCGCCTGCCCGCGCATGGCCGAGCACCAAGCCCCCGATCTCTTGGACCCTCGCGCAAAATAGTCTCCAATGAAAACAGCGACATGAGCGCCATTTCGCGTCACCTCCCAGGCCCGGCAATCGGGGTGGTAGAGCGTCACATCCAGCGCGCGAAACTCCAGGCCGAACAGCCGGTTGGCACAGCCGAACGCCGCCGCGATCATCGCCTCGAGCGACAGATACGGTTTCAAGGCCGCCTCCTCCAGATCATGCTCCGCCTGCCGTCGCTTCTCGGCATAGTAGCGCCAATCCCACGGCTCCAATTCTCCATTGACTCCATCGGCTTGCATCATTTCCGTGAGCCGCGCCGCATCCTGCTCCGCCCGCGCCTTGGCCGGTTCCCAGACCGCCATCAAAAGGTCGCGCACCGCCTCCGGCGTGCGTGCCATCTCGGTCTCCAACTTATAGGCGGCAAAGCTCTCATAGCCCAGCAGCGCCGCCCGCTCCGCCCGCAGCCGCAAGATCTCCTCCGCTACCGCGCGATTGTCGGTTTCCCCTCCCATGGCTCCCCGTGAAACCCATGATTCAAAAGCCTTCTTTCGCAGCTCACGGCGCGGCGAGAATTGCAGGAACGGCACGATGAGCGAGCGCGACAAGGTGATCACCGGCCCTTCCAGCCCCTTCTCGCACCCCGCCGCGCGGGCGGCATCGACCACAAAATCCGGCAGGCCCTCCAGATCCTCCTCGGCCAACGCCATGTGCCAGCCGGCCTCGTCCGCCAGCAGATTCTGGGTGAACCTGGTCCCCAGTTCCGCCAGCCGCGCCATGATTGCGCGCATCCGGGCCTCCTCGTCTCCGGTCAGCGCCGCCCCCGCCCGGCGAAAGGCGCGGTGCGTCAGCATCACAAGTCGCCCCTCCTCGGGCGTCAACCCGAGCGTATCCCGCGCGGCCCACAGGCTCTCAACCCTCTGAAAAAGCGCCTTGTTTCCGTATATCTCCGACGCATGCGCCGCCAGTTTCGGCGCAAAATCACGCTGCAATTCCTGCCGCTTGGGATTGCTGTCCGCCGCCGCCAAGGCGTAGAAAACCGACAGCACCCGGTGCAATCCCTTGCCCGCAGCCTCGAGCGCCTCGATCGTGTCGGCAAAGCTTGGCGCGTCCGGGTTTTCAGCAATCGCCGCGATCTCGCCGCGCGCCTCGGCCAGCGCCGCCTCGAATGCCGGCGCGAAATCCGCGTCGTCAATCGCCGCAAACGGCGCCAGACCAAAGGGCGTCTGCCACTCAGCCAGCAACATGTTGGTCATCACTCACTCCTTTTCCCCCACAGATGGGGCAATCCCTGCGCGGGCTCAGGCCGATCTTGCGGCTTTCGCCATAGAGCGCGTCATAAATCAGCATCTCGCCGCGCAGCGCCTGCCCCGCCCCGGTGATGATCTTCACCGCCTCCACCGCCATCATCGCCCCGACAACCCCCGGCAGCGGCCCCAGAACCCCCGCCTCGGCACAACTTGGCGCAAGCCCCGGTGCAGGGGCCTCAGGGAAAATGCACTGATAGCAGGGCGTCCCACGCGCCGGATCGAACACGCTCAGCTGTCCTTCCCATTGCGCCAGGGCGCCGGAAATCAAGGGCTTGCCCTGTGTCACGGCGGTCGCGTTGACAAGGTAACGGGTCGCGAAATTGTCGGTGCCGTCAAGTATCAAATCATACTCTGCAAAGAGATCTCCGGCGATCTCGGGCGTCAGCCGCCGCTGATAGGGCCGCACCACGACATTTGGATTTTGCGCCTGCATCGCGGCCATCGCCGATTGCACCTTGGGCAGCCCGCAATCGGCGTCACGGTGGATCACCTGCCGTTGCAGGTTGGAATTGTCCACCGTGTCATCGTCGATCACACCGATCGTGCCCACCCCCGCTGCCGCCAGATAGAGCAGCACCGGAGACCCGAGCCCGCCCGCGCCGATGACCAGCACCCGCGCCTCCTTGAGCGCCTTCTGCCCCGGCCCGCCGATCTCGCGCAGCACGATATGGCGGGCATACCGGCTCAGTTCTACTTTCGAAAACAATGGCTTGACATCTTTCACGCGACCTTGCTCCCGCCCTTGGACAGCCCTCGCCCTGAGCCAAATCACCCCGGCGCGGTAGCCGAGGATCACCGCCACCGCCCCGCCCAGCATCAGCCAGAGCGCCGGGCTTTCGCCGGTCGCCGCCCGGATCGGATGCCCCTCGGGCAGAACCCCCTGCTCAATCACGACTGCCGCCCAAAGCCCCCCGATCATCCCCCAACGCAGCCCTCGCGGCCCGCCCAAAATCGCGCCGATCCCCCAGAGCGCAGCCATGATCGCCAGAACCAGCAGCATCAGCGTAGCCCGGTCGAGCCAAAGCCACCCGCCCCACGCGGCGTGTCGTCAAGACATTCCACCGCTGCAAAGCGCACCTGCACCACCGGCACAACCACCATCTGCGCGATCCGCGCGCCATGCGCGATCTCGAACGGCTCGCCACCCGCATTCATCACGATCACCCCGAGCGGGCCGCGATAATCGCTGTCGATGGTGCCGGGGCTGTTGGCCAGGGTAATCCCGTGCCGCAGCGCCAACCCCGAGCGCGGCCTCACCTGTGCCTCATAGCCCGATGGCACCGCAATCCGCAGCCCGGTCGGGACCAACACCCGCGCGCCCGGAGCCAGCACCACGCTCGCGCGATCCGGGAAATTCGCCCGAAGATCGACGCCCGCCGCCCCCACCGTCGCATAGGCAGGAAGGCCCAGCGTCCGGTCCGCGCCGTCCTCCCACTGCACCTCCACGCTCAGCACGCAGACCCCTCTTTCATTGTTCTGCAAATACTCAATTCCTCAGGCCAGAGCCGCAGCGAGACGCTCCGCGAGGCGCTCGGCCACCGCGGCCTTGCCCATGCGCGGCCAGGTCTCTGGCCCCTCGCCGGTTATCAGCGTGACCGCGTTTTCACCCCCGCCCATGATCCCCGTCGCAGGGCTCACGTCATTGGCCACAATCCAGTCACAGCCCTTGCGCAGCCTCTTTGCGGTGGCATTCGCAATCACATCCTCGGTCTCGGCGGCAAAGCCCACGACCAGACGCGGACGACCCTTCTTCAGGCCCGCAACCCGCGCCAGAATATCGGGGTTCTCGGCAAACTCCAGATTGGCCAGCCCTCCCGTTGCCTTCTTCAGCTTGCGATCGCTCGCTCCTGCCACATGCCAGTCTGCCACCGCGGCGGCAAAGACCGCCGCCGCCACCGGCAGCGCCGCCTCGACCGCCGCCAGCATCTCGCGCGCGGTCTCGACGCGCACCACCTCCACCCCTCCGGGCGGCGGCACCGAGGCCGGACCGGTGACAAACACCACCTCTGCGCCGAGGGCTGCGAGCGCGCGCGCAATCGCTGTCCCCTGCACGCCGGACGAGCGATTGGCGATATAGCGCACCGGATCTATAGGCTCATGCGTCGGGCCGGATGTGACCAGAATCCGCTGCCCGCTCAGCGGCCCGTCGGCAAGGGCCGTCACCACGCCCGCGACGATCTCTTGCACCTCGGCCATGCGTCCGGGGCCATGTTCGCCGCAGGCCATGTCGCCCTCATTCGGCCCGACCAACATAATCCCATCCGCACACAACGTGGCGACATTGCGTTGCGTCGCAGCATGAAGCCACATCCGCACATTCATCGCCGGCGCGACCAGAACCGGCGTATCGGTTGCGAGCAGCAGCGTCGAGGCCAGATCATCCGCCCGGCCCCCCGCCATTTTCGCCATCAGATCCGCCGTCGCCGGGGCCACCACGATCAGATCCGCGGACCGGCTCAGCTCGATATGCCCCATTTCCGCCTCGTCCGTCAGATCGAAGAGTTCGGAAAACACCTTGTGTCCGGCCAAGGCCGACGCCGACAGGGGCGTCACGAATTCTGCTCCAGCGCGCGTCAGCACCGGAGTGACCGTCGCCCCCTGCTCGCGCAGCCGGCGAATGAGATCCAGCGCCTTGTAAGCCGCGATCCCGCCGCCGATGATCAGCAAGATGCGTTTCGATCCGAGCATGGGCGCGCTCCTTGTGCAACCGCCCAGACAGTAGGATGCACCCCGACAGGTGGCAAGAGGGGCTGCGCTACTGAAAGGCGGCGCAGGGATCGGGCCGGTCAACCGCCGGAGCCGAGACAACCTCGTCAAACCCGCCGTCAAGCGCTTGCGCCTCTTCAGTCTGGCCCAGGGTCCAGACCTCCAGATCAGGTGCAACTCTGGCGAGGTAGGACGGCACGCCCCAATCGATGCGGGCGTGCCCATTTCCGGTGATCATCGCGACCGGCCCACCCGTGGCCTCGACTGCCTGCACCACCGCGCGCGCCAAAACCGCATCGCGCAACCGCTGCACCGCGACCATGCCGGGCAGGATTTCTTCGGGCAGGGCATCGCAATGCGCCGCGCGCTGCACGGCCTCGCGCGCGCTCTGTTCCTCGGCGGGTAAATCCCGATCCAGCCCATAGAGCGGGGCGTCATCACCAAAATAGGCCGTCAGCCCCTCCTCGAACACCGCCCGAGCCCCATCGCGAGACACCAGCGCGCCGTAAACGGTGGCCTCCGGGGCGGCGGTAAAGATCGGATGATACAGTGAAAAATCTGGCCAACCACTGGTGCGCCAGTCCAGCGCTTCGGCCAAGGCCTCCGCATCATTGCGCAGATCGGGGGTAACCCGCCCGGCCTGCGCCTCGGTCAGCATCTCAAAGACAATCGCCCGGGGCTTGAGCTTCGCGACCCGTTCGGCCTGAACCGCATGATGGGCAGGGTTATCGTGGATTTCTCCAAGAATTACCACATCCTGTGCCCTTGCAGGTTGGAACGCAGCAAGTGCCAGGGTCAAAACGATACACCGCTGTTTCATCCCAACAGGTTTTGCACTTCGCGCCCATGCCTTTCAAGATGCTTTCGCATTTTCAGGAATGCCGCCGCTTCCAACTGCCGCACCCTCTCCTTGCTGAGATCGAGCTCCTCGCCAAGGCTTTCGAGCGTTCGCGGCACGTCGCGCAACTTGCGTTCACGAACAATGAACCGCTCCCGTTCGTTGAGACGCGCCATCGCTTCAAAAAGCCATTCACGCAATGCTCGCAGATCGTGGGTTCTCTCCACACTTTCGTCACCGCGCTCGCCTTCGTCCTCAATCATCTCGATCCATTCGCGGCCCTCATCCTCGGAGGATTGCGTGGCATTGAGCGAATAGTCCGACCCGGACAGACGGCCCTCCATCATTTCGACATCACGCAGCGGCACACCGATTTCGTGCGCGATCATCTCGCGAAGCTGGAAACCGTCGAGCTGCTGACCGTTGGCCAACGCTTCTCTCTCGAGTCGGGCCTGAACGCGGCGCATGTTGAAAAAGAGGGATTTCTGGGACGATGTCGAGCCAGTGCGCACCATCGACCAATTTCGCATCACATAATCCTGAATGCTGGCCTTGATCCACCACACCGCGTAGGTTGAAAATCGCACCCCTCTGTCAGGATCGAACTTGTCAGCGGCCTTCATCAGACCAAGCCCGGCCTCCTGAATGAGATCGTTCATCGGCGCGCCGTAGCGGCGGAACTTTGACGCCATCGAAATCGCGAGCCGCATGTAGGCATTGATCAAGCGGTGCAGGGATTGCTCATCTCGCCGATCGCGCCAGGCATAGGCCAGTGCAAGTTCGGTTTCAGCATCCAGCATCTCCGCTTTCATGGCGGATCGGGACATGGAACTTGTCTGCGGAGCATCTAGCGGCATTTGATTTCCCCCTATCGGCGACGTGGCAGATCTGCGCCCTTTTTCCTCGGTTCGCAGAGTGCTACGTGTCACCCCCGAGACCGGATCAAAAATGGAGATACCCGTGACAGACCTGCCACATCGGACCCTCGTTTTGGGCGGGGCAGCCTCGGGCAAATCGGCGTTTGCCGAGGCCCTTGTCACAGGGTCCGACCGCACCCGCGTCTATCTCGCCACGGCACAGGCGCTTGACGATGAAATGCAGAGCAAACTCGCGCGCCATCGTCAGAGGCGCGGACCTGGTTGGCGCACGATCGAGGCGCCACTCGATCTTGGCCCTGCGCTGGCCACCGCCTCGGAGCATCAGGTGGTGCTGCTGGATTGTATCACGTTGTGGCTCAGCAATCACCTGCTTGCCGATCACGATCTCGATGCGGCGCAAGCGGACCTGCTGGCGGCGCTCGAGACCTGCGCCGCCCCGGTCGTCATGGTCTCGAATGAGGTCGGACTATCAGTGGTGCCCGACAATGCGTTGGCCCGCCGGTTCCGCGAGGCCCAGGGGCGGCTCAATCAGCGGCTGGCCGCCCGAGCCGATCTTGTGATCAACGTGATTGCCGGCCTGCCACAGGTGCTCAAGGGGCATCTGCCATGACGCGCATCTTCTGGGTCCGCCACGGCCCGACCCATGCAAAGACCATGGTCGGCTGGTCCGATGTTCAGGCCGATCTGAGCGACGCACCCCGCCTCGCACGCCTGTCCGCCCATCTGCCACAAGAGGCGCTGGTCATTTCCTCCGATCTCTGCCGCGCCCGCGCCACCGCCGATGCCATCGCAGGCACTCGTCGGCGCCTGCCCGACGATGCTGACCTGCGCGAAATCCACTTCGGCGCTTGGGAATTGCAGGCCTTCGACGCGATCCCTGACCAGACCCGGCTGCACGCCTTCTGGGACCAGCCCGGAGACGTCCGCCCACCCGGCGGCGAAAGCTGGCATGATCTCTCCACCCGCGTCGCGCGCGCCATCGCCAGGCTGAGGGCGGCGCATCCCGGCCGCGACATCGTTGCAGTCGCGCATCTCGGCGTGATCCTGACTCAGGTTCAGGGCGCACTCGGCCTTTCGGCGTATGACGCTTTCTCGCACCGGATTGACACTCTTTCAGTGACCGAGATGAATTGGCGGGATGGCGTTTGGCACGCCCGCGCGATCAATTACCAGCCATGATGGCAGCCGCAACGGATTGCTCATGGACAAGGCACCCGTCAACCTCCAAGCCTTGCGCCATGACCTATGATCTGATTCTCGGCGATTACGCATACTCCTCCTGGTCGCTGCGCGGCTGGTTGCTTCTTGATCGCTTCGGCCTGCCATTTCGGGCACGCCTTCTTGATTTCAACGCCGCCGCCAGCGTCGCCGAGCAACTTGCCAATCACGCCCCGGCGCGAACGGTGCCAACGCTGATCACGCCCGAGGGGGCCATCGTCTCCGATAGCCTCGCCATCGTCGAGGAACTGGCCAGCCGCCATCCGGAGACCGGTCTCTGGCCCGCCGCTCCGCGCGCCCGCGCCACTGCCCGCAGCCTCGCGGCCGAAATGCATTCCGGCTTTGCCGCGCTGCGTGGCGACTGCCCGATGAACTTGCGGACCGCCTACACGGGCGTGACCCTCTCCGCGGCGGCCAAGGCCGATCTCGAACGCATCGAAACGCTTTGGGCTCACGCCAGCGCCACCTGCACCGCCTCCGGTCCGTGGCTCTTTGGGAACTACAGCGCGGCGGACGCCTTCTATGCCCCCATCGCGGCGCGGATTGCGGGCTATGGCCTGCCGGTCTCCGAAACTGCCGCCGCATATGTTGCTGAACATCTCGCAGATCCTGCCTTTCGTCGCTGGCGTGCCATGGGGTTGGTGCAAGGCGCGACCCTGTCGCGTTATGCCAAACCACATGCGACAACCAGCTGGCCCGGCCCCCCTGCACGCCCGGCAAAGCCGATCGACAGGGGAACAGCGGAAAACGAGGCCTGTCCCTATTCGGGCAAACCCGTGACCCATCTCATGCAGTATGAAGGGCGCATCTTCGGCTTCTGCAATGCGTTTTGTCGGGACAAGACGGCGGCAGACCCCGAAGCCTGGCGAGCCTTCATGGCGCTGATGGATCGAAACTGACTGCGTTTCACTGTTCTGTAAATACTCGACTTACCGAACCGAGCCCGCTGTCACGCGCCGGTTAACCTTTCTGAAACCACCGCAGCGCTAGTTGTTAACCTTGTCTCACTCTGGAGCGCAGGACGATGGTTGCACGTGCCTATACGGTCGCCTTTGAGGGGGTCGAGGCAAAACCTGTCGAGGTGCAATGCGCGATCACGCCGGGCGTGCCTGCCTTTTCGCTTGTGGGTCTGCCCGACAAGGCCGTCTCCGAGGCGCGTGATCGGGTGCGAACAGCGCTATCGTCGATGGCCATCGCGTTGCCATCCAAGCGCATCACCATCAATCTCGCGCCCGCCGACATGCCCAAGGAGGGCAGTCATTTCGACTTGCCGATCGCGCTGGCCCTGCTTGCCGCGCTCGAAATCATCCCCAAGGACGCCGCCGAAGGAACCACCGCTCTTGGCGAGTTGTCGCTTGACGGCAGGCTCATGCCAGTGATCGGGGCGCTGCCCGCCGCCATGGCCGCCGCCGCGGAGGGCCGCATCCTGCTCTGTCCCAAGGCCTCCGGTGCCGAAGCCGCCTGGGTGGACGCCGTGCAGGTGATCGGCGCGGCGAGCCTTGCCGATGTGATCCGTCATTTCACCGGACAGGCTCTGATCCCGGCCGCCAATCCCGGCGAAGTCACTGGCCCACCTGCGGGCCGTGACCTGCGCGATGTCAAGGGACAGGAACGCGCCAAACGCGCTTTGGAAGTCGCCGCCGCCGGGCGCCACCACCTGATCATGGTGGGTTCACCCGGCTCGGGCAAATCCATGCTGGCCGCGCGCCTGCCCGGAATCCTGCCGCCCCTGGAACCCGCCGAGGCGCTTGAAACCTCGATGATCCATTCGCTCGCGGGCCTGCTGAGCGAAGGTGGCATCAGTCGCACCCGTCCCTTTCGCGAGCCACACCACACCGCCTCGATGGCCGCCATTGTCGGTGGGGGCCGTCGGGCCGCGCCGGGCGAGATCAGCCTTGCCCATAACGGCGTGCTCTTCATGGACGAGTTCCCGGAATTCCCGCGCACTGTGCTGGAAACCCTTCGCCAGCCGATCGAGACCGGCGAGGTCATGATCGCCCGCGCCAATGCCCATGTGAAATATCCCTGCCGTTTCATGCTGGTAGCCGCCGCCAACCCTTGCAAATGCGGCTATCTCAGCGATCCCGCCCGTGCTTGCGCGCGCGCGCCACTCTGTGGCGAGGATTACATGGGCCGCATCTCGGGGCCGCTAATGGATCGGTTCGACCTGCGCGTCGAGGTGCCACCCGTCGCCTTTACCGATCTCGACCTGCCTGCTTCGGGGGATGCGTCGGCAGAGGTCGCGGACCGGGTGGCGCAGGCGCGAGCCGTGCAATCCGCGCGATTTGTCGGCCACCCCGACATGCGCCTCAACGCCGATGCCGAAGGCGAAGTGCTGGATCAGATTGCCGTCCCCGATGCCGCCGGCCGCACGCTTCTCACCCGCGTCGCAGAACGCTTTGGCCTCTCGGCACGCGGCTATCACCGTGTGTTGCGGGTGGCGCGCACGATCGCGGATCTCGATGGCGCGGATGCCGTGCGCGCAAGCCATGTCGCCGAGGCCGTCAGCTTTCGCCTCTCAGGCGTCAAAGAGCCTTGATCCAGGACGCGAGATGGTCGAGCGTTTTGCCCGCTTCCGGCAGGATATTGTGAAAGATCGGCCAGACATGCGGATGATCAGGTTCGAGATGCAGTTCGCTCTGCACCCCCTGCGCCACAAGCGCGGCCTGCATACGCACCGCATCGTCCCGCAGGATCTCAGTGTCTCCCACCGTCATCCAGACCGGCGGCGCACCGACAAAGCGCCCAAAGAGCGGCGAGGCTCGCGGGTCTTTCGCATCTTGTGCCCTCAGAAACATCTCCATCATTTCCCCGATCCGGTCCGCCGTGAGCACGCTATCGCGCGCGGCATTCTCGCGTACCGAGGCCCCTGAAAAGCTCACATCCGTCAGCGGTGAAAAGGCAAAAACCCCCTTGGGCGGCGCGAGAGCCTGTGCCAGGATCTCATGCAGCAGCGCCAGCGCCAGCCCGCCGCCCGCACTGTCGCCGCCGAGGATCACGTCATGCCCGGCCCGCAGCGCGCGGTAGCAGCAGAGCGCATCCTCGATCTGTGCCGGAAAGGGATGCTCGGGTGCCAGCCGGTAATCGGGCAGGCAGGTCGCGAGACCAGTCAAGGAGGAAATCTTGGCCAGCATCGCCCGATGCGTGGTGGACGAGCCGAACACATAGGCCCCGCCATGAAGGTAAAGGATGACGGGTCCGGTCCCCGCGCCACGCGCCCGCGCCCATTGCACCGGCACCCCGCCCAAGCTGTCGATGCGAAACGAACTCCCGATCGGCGGATGAAAATAGAGCCGGGATTTGAACGCAAAGGCCCGCCGCAGGCGGTCCTTGTCGTGTCGGGCGAGCGAAGGCCTCTCGAACCAGCGCAGGTGGCGGTTCAAGAGACGGAGTTGCCAGCTCATGCCCGCCGCGCGGCGATCGCGTCCCAGATCAGAGCCGCACCATTGGTGCCGTCAAAGCGCTCCAGTTCCTGAAGTCCGGTTGGCGAGGTCACGTTGATCTCGGTCAGGTAGTCGCCGATCACGTCGATCCCGACAAAGATCTGGCCTTTTTCCCGCAAAAGCGGCCCGATTGTGGCGCAGATCTCCAGATCCCGCGCCGTCATCTCCACTTTCTCGGCACGACCGCCGACATGCATGTTGGATCGCGTCTCGCCCTGCGCTGGCACTCGGTTGATCGCGCCAATGGGCGCGCCATCCACAAGGATCACCCGCTTGTCGCCGCGGCTCACGGCTGGCAGATATTTCTGCACGATCAATGGCTCGCGGCTGAAACCGGTGAACATCTCGTGCAGACTTGCCAGATTGCGGTCACTCTCGGGAAGATGAAACACACCGGCCCCGCCGTTGCCGTAGAGCGGCTTGAGAATGACATCGCCATGGCGCTCCCGAAACGCCCGGATCGTGTCCAGATCGCGCGCGATTGCCGTCGGCGGCATCAGGTCCGGAAAGTCGAGAATGAGCAGCTTTTCGGGATAGTTTCGCACCCAGAACGGATCATTGACCACCAGAGTGCCGGGACTCAGCCGTTGCAGGATATGCGTCGTGGTGATGTAGAACATGTCAAACGGCGGATCTTGCCGGAGCCAGACGACATCGAACGCCGCAAGATCGACCGTCTGCTCTTCGCCGAGCCGGAAATGATCGCCCAGAACCCGCTGCACCGTCAGCGGCCAACCACGTGCCGTCACCCGCCCCTCATCATAGGCCAGCCTGTCGGGCGTGTAGTAAAACAGCTCGTAGCCCCTCGCCTGCGCCTCTTCCGCCAGCCGAAAAGAGCTGTCTCCATTGATGTTGATCGGCCCGATCGGGTCCATTTGAAAGGCGATCTTCATGCGCGGGCCCCTCTAGCTTGCCACCCCTTAAATGCGACAAGGGCGTGCGAGGTGCAATTCAGAAATGACCAAAAGCGTTTTGCAGGATGCGCACCGCGCCCGCGCCATCCACAATCGCCAGATCGAACCGCACCGGTGCCAGTTGCCCCTCAAGCGTGAAACCAAGATACTCTGACGCTGCGGAACACACCCGCTGCATCTGCCGCGTGCTCAGGCGCTGCATCGCCAGATCAAAGGTCGCCGCCTTCTTGACCTCGCAAAACACAAAGGTGTCGGCTGCGCGCAAGATCAGGTCGATCTCACCGCTCTGTCCGCGCCAACGGGTCTTGAGGAGCAGCACGCCCTGCGCGGCATAGACGCGAATCACACCTGCTTCGGCGTCCCGCCCAGAGAGATACGCACGACGTCCCCTGTCCTGCCGCCGCTGAAACAGCGCAGACGCCGTCCTTGTCCCAAACTGAAAAGCCATCTGATGCAAGCGTTACTCCTCTGTCTCGCCCGATGCCAACTTCAGGGCGCGCTGATAGACATCGCGACGTGGCAGATCCAGATCGGCGGCAACCTTGTTTGCGACATCGCGCACCGATCCATGACGCAGCGCCTCTTTCAGACATCGGTCTAGATCAACTTCCCTAACAGGTTCCGAACGCGCGCGGTCGATGATGATGACAATTTCGCCTTTCGGCGGCACGGCATCGCAGCCGGATGCCAGATCCTCGAGCGTCCCGCGCCTGATCTCCTCGAATTTCTTGGTCAGTTCCCGACAGAGCGCCGCCATCCGCCCCGCTCCCAGAACGTCCGCCGCATCGCGCAGCATCATCGCCACTCGATTGGGAGATTCGTAAAATACCAGCGTTGCGGGTATCTCCGCCAACTCCGCCAGAACAGATTTGCGTCGCCCCGTCGCATTGGGCAGAAAGCCGGCAAAGAGAAATCGGTCGGTCGGCAAGCCTGACAGAGTGAGCGCCGTGATCACAGCCGACGGGCCCGGTGCAGAGATCAGCCCATGCCCCTCTGCCACCGCCGCACGCCCAAGGTCAAATCCGGGATCGGCAATCATCGGGGTTCCCGCTTCGGAGGCATAGACCACCGATCTGCCCTCGCCAAGCGCGGCCATGATCTTTGGCCGCATCCGCGCACCGTTATGCTCATGATAAGACCAGAGTGGCCGATCCCCCAGAGCCACGCCATGAATGTCCATCAACCGTCGCAGGCTGCGGGTGTCCTCGGCCACCAGCACATCGGCCGCCGCAAGAAGATCGAGCGCCCGCAGCGTGATGTCACGCGCCGTGCCAAGCGGCGTGGCAATCAGGTAGAGCCCCGCCGCCAGTTTCTGCTTGTCAGGATTCACCACTGGACCAGCTCCATATGACGTTTATGATTGACCAAAGCAGCGTTAGGCCCAAGACCTGATGCAAAGGGGAGTGAGAGCTTAACATGTTCGCCGTTTTGGATTTGATCCGCAAGCCATTGATCCGCTTCCTGGCGGGGCTTGCAGCCCTCGGACTTGCCGCGTGCCAACCCGTGCCTTCGGCAAACACCGGCGGGGGCACAGCGCCGGACAGGCCCGTCGCCGTGGCGCTTCTGGTGCCACACGGATCTGCTGATGCACAGGAGCAACTGCTTGCGCGCGATCTGGAGAACGCCGCGCGGCTGGCCATTGCGGATCTCTCCGGGGTGCAGATCGATCTGCGCGTCTACCGCACGGCGGGCCAGGCCGCGCAGGCGCAGCAGGCTGCGCTCAAGGCGGTCGCCGACGGTGCGCGCATCATTCTGGGTCCCTTGCACGCAGAATCCGCCAATGCGGTCGCAGTGGCGGTCGCGAGCAGCAATACCAATGTCTTGACCTTTTCAAACAACCCCACCATCGCGGGTGGCAACCTTTTCATCCTCGGCCAGACCTTTCAGAATACCGCCAACCGGCTCGTCGGTTTTGCCACAAGCGCGGGAAAGTCGCGAATCATGGCGGTCTATTCCGACAATCTCGCTGGCCAGCTCGGCCGCGCGGCGATCGAACAGGCGGTGCGCGATCGCGGCGCCACGCTTGTCGCCAGCGTGGCCTACGAGTTTTCCCAAGACGGCGTGCTCGCCGCCATTCCGGTGATCAAGGTCGCGGCCGAGACGAATGCTGCGGACGCGATCTTCACGACCGCCAATACCGCCGGAGCGCTGCCGCTGTTCTCGCAGATGCTGCCGGAGAACGGCCTCGGACCGGACCGGATCCAGTATATCGGCCTGTCGCGGTGGGACACACCACCGCAAACTCTCGAGTTGCCCGGCGTGCAGGGCGGCTGGTTTGCGCTTCCCGATCCAGGACGCACAGCACAGTTCAGCGGCCGCTTTCAGGCGGCCTATGGCAACGCGCCTCATCCCATCGCGGGGCTCGCCTATGACGGGATTGCGGCGATCGGCGCGCTTGTCAAATCCGGCAATCGAGAGCCTTTCGGGCGCAACGCGCTGACCCAGACGGCCGGATTTCAGGGCGTGAACGGGGTGTTTCGCCTGCGCCCCGACGGCACCAACGAGCGCGGTCTCGCGGTGGCAACAATCCGCGACAAACGGGTGACGATCCTGTCGCCCGCCCCGCAAAGCTTTCGGGGTCCCGGATTTTGATCGCGATGTGCATCCGCTGACATGACCCAGACCCTTATCAGCCGGGATGACATGATCTGCCCGGCACATATGATTTTCGACCACCAAAGGGTCGCTGATGCACTGTCACGGGCGCGGTCGGAGGCTGCCGGAGACACGGGCGCGCTCCGGCGATTAACCGTGGCGATCCTGTCGGAGGCAATCACAGATGGCCGCACGGCCATTGCCACAGCCTTTGCCGCGCGCCCATTCGAGGCACGAGCTACGACCCGCGCTTATAGCTTTTTGACGGATTGCGTGATTCTGTCGACGCTTTCTCTTGTAACAGAGGCGATGCATCCGCTGCCCAACCCGACCGAGGCTGAACGGATTGCCGTGATTGCGGTGGGAGGCTACGGGCGAGGCGAAATGGCCCCCTTCTCGGACGTGGACCTGCTCTTTCTCACGCCCTACAAGATCACACCCTGGGCGGAGAGCGTGATCGAAAGCATGCTCTACATCCTGTGGGATTTGCGGCTCAAGGTGGGACATGCCAGCCGTACGATCCGTGACACCCTGAGGCTGGGAGAGACCGATTTCACAATTCGCACGGCGCTGTTGGAAAATCGGTTCCTCGCGGGCGAGGCAGCGCTCGCCAAAACGCTCAACCTCAGACTCCAGAATGATATCTTCAAAGGCTCGGAACGCGCCTTTACCGAGGCCAAGCTCGAAGAACGCGACGCGCGGCATGAGAAGCAGGGCGAGCGCTATATGGTTGAGCCCAACGTCAAGGAGGGCAAGGGCGGCCTGCGCGATCTGCAATCCCTGTTCTGGATCGCCAAGTATCTGCACCGGGTCAAGGATGTCAGCGAGTTGGTGGCGCTCGGGTTTTTCACGCCGGACGAATTCAACACCTTTGCCAAGGCCGAGAGCTTTCTCTGGGCGGTGCGCTGTCATCTGCACCTGATCAGTGGACGCGCGAATGAACAATTGACCTTCGACATGCAGGTCGCGGTGGCCGAGCGCATGGGCTACGCCGACCGTGCCGGACGGCGCGGCGTCGAGATTTTCATGCAGGAGTATTTCCGGCAAGCCACTGCCGTCGGCGATCTGACACGGATATTCCTGACCAAGCTGGAGGCGTCGCAACTCAAATCCGAACCGCTCCTGCAACGCCTCTTGCGCCGACGCAAGACCCTCAAGGAGGGCTATGCCGAAGTGCACGGCCGTCTCGCAATTGCCAATGCGAGCCTGTTTCTCTCCGATCCGCTCAACCTGCTGCGCCTCTTCGAGGAGGGGCTGCGCACCGGCCTTTTGATCCATCCCGATGCCATGCTGCTGGTTACTGCCAACCTGAAGCTGATCGACGATGCGATGCGCAACGATCCGCGCGCGCAGAAACTCTTTCTCGACCTGCTTCTGAAGCACGGAAACCCCGAGCGCGCGCTCCGGCGGATGAACGAGCTTGGCGTGCTCTCGGCCTTTCTGCCGGAATTCGAGCCAATCGTGGCAATGATGCAATTCAACATGTATCACCACTACACGGTGGACGAACATATCATCCAATGCATCTCGCATCTGGCCAAGATCGAACGCCGCGAACTGATCGAGGAACTGCCGGTCTCCTCCTCGATCCTCAAGGAAGGGATCAACCGCCGGGTGCTCTATGTGGCGCTTCTGATGCACGATATCGGTAAGGGGCGAGAGGAGGACCACGCCATTCTCGGCGCCCGCATCGCCCGCCGCGTCGGTCCCCGCCTCGGGCTCAAGCCGCGTGAGGTCGATACCGTCGAATGGCTGGTGCGCTATCATCTTCTGATGTCCGACACTGCCCAGAAGCGCGACATTGCCGATCCCCGCACGGTGCGCGATTTTGCCAAGGCGGTGCAGACGCGCGAGCGGCTCGACCTGCTCTTGCTGCTCACTGTCTGCGACATCCGTGGCGTCGGCCCCGGCACCTGGAACAACTGGAAGGCCTCGCTGCTGCGCGCCCTCTACCGCCAGACCCGCCGCGCGATGGAAGGCGGGCTCGAGGCCTTGAACCGTGAACAGCGCGGCACCGACGCCAAGCGCAACCTGCGCGAGGCTCTCTCCGACTGGGATGCGCGCGATCTCAAGCACGAGACCTCTCGCCATTACCCGCCCTACTGGCAGGGGCTGCATGTCACCGCCCATGTGGTCTTTGCCCGGCTCCTGCGCGATCTCAAGGAGAACGAGATCGCCATTGATCTGGCCATCGACGAGGACCGCGACGCCACCCGCGCCTGTTTTGCCCTCGCCGATCACCCCGGTATCTTCTCGCGTCTGGCGGGAGCCTTGGCCCTGGTCGGCGCCAATGTGGTGGATGCGCGCACCTATACCTCCAAGGACGGCTTTGCGACGGCGGTGTTCTGGATACAGGATGCCGAAGGCCACCCCTTCGAGAGTGACCGCCTGCCGCGCCTGCGCAAGATGATCCACAAGACCCTGCAAGGCGAGATCGTCCCTCGCGAAGCGATCAAATCCCGCGACAAGCTCAAGAAACGCGAACGTGCGTTCCGTGTGCCCACGCATATCACCTTTGATAACGACGGCTCGGAGATCTACACGATCATCGAGGTTGACACCCGCGACCGCCCCGGCCTGCTCTACGATCTGACCCGAACTCTGGCGGCCTCGAACGTCTATATCGCCTCCGCCGTGATCGCCACCTTCGGCGAACAGGTGGTCGATACGTTTTACGTCAAGGACATGTTCGGGCTGAAATTCCACTCCGAGAGCAAGCGCGCAGCATTGGAGCGCAAACTCCGCACCGCGATCGAAGAAGGTGTCGAGCGCGCCACCAATTGAGTAGGCGGGGGCAGTCCGCCTTGCCGCCAGTTCTCGTCTTCCCGCCGCCGCTCGGTTCCGCCTCGGGCAGCGGCGCCACCCGCAACGCGCCCCGAAAGTATCAGGGCGCGCGCGCGCGCTTTAAGTCTCGACCGCAAGAACCGCCTGCGCGATCGGCCCGGCCCCGAAACGCACCGGATCGCCGACCGGCAGGCCAAGCCAGTCGGACAGTCGGTCGATCTCCCGGCGCGCGGCACGTTCATCCAGATCGCGCGTATTGAGCGAGAGCGCCACGACCTTGGCCGGGGTCAGTGCCCCGGCGGCACAGGCCACCATTTCATTGAGAGCAATGACCTCGTCGAGCGGCGGCACCAGCACCACGCTGTCGGAGGTATCAAGGCGATCCATCCCAGCCCGGTGGCACAGGACAAGGCGGTTGGCGCAACTGCCGCGCATCAGGGGCAGCGTCGCCGTGCTACCGGGATGCAGCAGCGACCCCTGCCCTTCGATCAGCACGATGTCATGTGCGGCCGCCTCCAGCACCATCCGCTCGACCATGGCGGCGGCATAATCGACCGGGACGGCATCGAGCGGGATGCCCGCACCGCTGATCACGATACCGGTTTGTCCGGTCGCCAGAAACGCCGCATCATGTCCCGCCTGAACCAGCCAGTGATGCACCTCCAACGCGGCGGTCATCTTGCCGATCGCCATGTCGGTGCCCACCATCAGAACGCGGGTATTCGTCATGGCCGCAGCGCGACCCATCGCTATCGACGGCTTCTCACCCTGAGGCACGCGCACATCCCAGATGAACTGCCCCGGTTTGAGCGCAGCGCCAAAGCGGTCGTTCAGCCGGTCATGCAGACCATTAACGATCGAGAGCCCAGCCGCCAACGCGCTGGACAGCGTGGCAATCCAGTCCTGCGGCAAACGGCCACCAGAGGGCGCGGTGCCCAGCACCAGAACCCGCGCGCCAAGCGCCACGGCCTCGTTCAGGGTTGCGACAATCGGCACATCGCTGTCGATGGGGCACAGATCGCGCACCCTCTGGCCCGCCGCGGCCGGGTCGATGACCGCAACCGCCCTGTTGCGTCCATAGCGCAGCACGCCCTCGGCCATCTTGGCGTTGAGCGTGCCCATCGACTGGGGGGCGTAGATCGCGATCAGCAGATCGGGGTCAAGCATCTGGCAAGGCTCCTCCATGGCCGGGACGATCCGTCGGCAGGACGATGCCGTCGGCAAGGATCGCGCCCTCGGCCGGATCAGGATCAAGATTGAGATGGGAATCAAGGTCAATATAGTCGAAGAGCGCCCCGATCGAGGCGCCGGCAGAAATCGCGATGGCGCTTTCGCCCATACAGCCGATCATGGTGCGCAGGCCGCAGGCCCGTGCGACGGCGACGATCCTGAGCGCCTCGGTGATGCCGCCGCATTTCATCAGCTTGAGATTCACGCCATCCACCCTGCCGGCGAGCGCGGGCACATCCGCAGCATAGCGAAGGCTCTCATCGACAAAGATCGGCAAGGGCCGACCCCGGAACAACTCGGGCAACGCCTCTTCCTGACCCTGCGCAAGAGGCTGTTCGACATATTCCGCGCCCTGTCCCGCAAGCCACCCAAGCATGTGTTTGGCGTTATTGAGCGACCAGCCACCATTCGCATCTACCCGGAGCGCGACATCATGGCCCGCCACCGCCGCGCGGACCGCCGCGAACATGGCCTTGTCCGCCTCGATGCCGTCCGGCGCGCCGAGCTTGATCTTGAGCGCGCGCGCGCCGCGCGCCAGCAACAGCCCGGCTCTTTCGCGCGCGACCTCGGGCGGGTTGATGCCGATGGTCAGCGATGTCACCACCGCGCGCCGCGCCAGACCCAGCATCCGGTAGAGGGGCATCCCGGCCTGCTTGGCGCGCAGATCCCACAACGCCATGTCGAGCGCGGCCAGCACACAACTCGCGAGGCCATCGGCATGGGCCCTCTGCCAGATATCGGCGATGGCGTGGTCCTTGTCCAACCCGTCGCCAAGCCAGGCACGCAACGCGGCTTCGCCGTCGGCCGCTGTCGCGGCGCCTTCGCTCTTTCCTGGGGCCATTTCCCCAAATCCGGTATGACGCCCGTCCGACACCCGCAGGAACAGGTTGTCAGCGCCGGTGTCCACCCCACGGCTGATCGCTAGCGGGAACCTCTTTTTCAGATGCAGGACCGAAAAGCTGGTCTCAAGCATATCGCACCTCTCCTTGATGAAATCATCAGTCTTGGACCCGGTTCCATGCCGGCCCACCGGGCGAGCGGGAGAGGCCCTGCGTCTCTTCGGTCAAGCCACCCAGAATGCCTTTTCCAGATCCTGAAACTCGCTCACCGGCCCATCGAACTTGTTGCGCCCAAGCTCCAGCACATATACATAATCGGCGATGCGCAGCGCCTGGCGGATTTCCTGATCGACCAGAAGAATCGTAATCCCGTCATTCGTCGCCAGACTGCGCAGGATCTCGTAGACTTCCTGCGCCAGCATCTTGGACAGGCCCGCGGTTGGTTCATCCACCAGCATCATCTTGGGTTCGGCCATCAGTGTGCGGCCGATTTCCACCATGCGCTGCTGGCCTCCGGACAGTTCGCCCGTGATCTGGCGCCGCTTGTCGCGCAGCGCGGGGAAACGCTCGTAATTTGCCTCGATCTTGTCGCGGATCTGAAGGCGATCCCGGCGAAATGTCCAGCCGCCCAGTTGCAGGTTTTCCTCGACGGTCATATCCTTGAAGACTCCGGGCTGCTGCGGGATGTAGGCCAGCCCCTTGAGAATTTTCTCATGCGGCGGCAGCGACAGGATGCTTTCGCCCATCAGTAGGACATCGCCCTTGCTGGGCGGCAGAAAGCCGAACGCCGCCTTGAGCGCGGTGGACTTGCCCACTCCGTTTGCCCCTAGAATGGAGGTGATCTGCCCCGCCCGCGCCTTGATATTCAAGTCCGACAGGATGTTGAGATCGCGGTAATAGCCGACCGAGAGGTCGCGCAGTTCCAGCACGGTTTGCGGCTCTGACATCACGCTTCCTCCGTTTCGCTGCCAAGATACGCCTCGATCACCGCAGGGTTGCGCTTGACCTCATCGGGTGGCCCATCCGCGATGAGATCGCCAAAGTTCAGCACCAGAAGCCGCTGCGATAGCGAAAAGATCGAATCCATCTGGTGGCTGATGATGATGATGGCCTTGCCGCTTTCGTTCACCCGACGGATATAGGCATAGATCACCTCCATGAGACGCGGATGAACGCCGGCAAAAGGCTCATCAAGGATGATGACATCGGGATCGAGCATCAGAAGCCGCCCCAGTTCCAGC
This sequence comes from Rhodobacteraceae bacterium CG17_big_fil_post_rev_8_21_14_2_50_63_15, assembly GCA_002783205.1. Lineage (GTDB taxonomy): Bacteria > Pseudomonadota > Alphaproteobacteria > Rhodobacterales > Rhodobacteraceae > Roseovarius. The sequence goes on from PFEY01000090.1 coordinate 28,595, forward strand.
AGTTTCTGTTGCCCGCCCGACAGCGCCTGTGCGAACTCGTTGCGCAGATGGTCGATGGTGAGGAATTCGAGAACCTCCATCGCCTTGTCGCGCAACTGCGCCTTTGAGCCCTTGAAGTCGAGCGCGAGGGCCGGGACGTAGAGATTTTCCAGCACCGACATGCGGCGAAAGGAGCGCGTGACCTGAAAGGTGCGGCCCAACCCGGCGCGCGCGACCTCGTAGGAATTGAGTTGATCGATCCTCTGGCGGTTGAGATAGACGGTGCCGTTCGACGGCTTGATCGCGCCGTCGAGGATGTTGGTGAGCGTGGTCTTGCCCGCGCCATTGGGCCCGATCAATCCGATCAGTTCCGGGCCGTTGACCTCGAAACTGACCCCCTTGAGCACGTGCAAGCCGCCAA
>PFEY01000090.1:29021-29781 GCA_002783205.1 Rhodobacteraceae bacterium CG17_big_fil_post_rev_8_21_14_2_50_63_15
CGGGCTTGTCTGGCGTTTTGCAACCGTCTCCGCCGCGACATCGCCGCGATGGAAATAGCCGATGAGGGGTGCAATCAACCCATTGCGGAAGAACCGCAGCGTCACCATCAGCAAGATGCCGAAAAAGACCAGCCGCCACACCGTCATGTCCACCGTGACGCCGCCAATCACAAACGAGGTCCGCAGCATCTCCAGCGCGATTTGCAGGAGGATGGCGCCGATCGCCGCGGCAAAGATGTTCTCGACGCCGCCAATCACCGCCATCGCGACGATCAGGCTCATCTGTAGCAAAAAGAGGAGGTTCGGCGTGATGATCTGGATGTAATGCGCCTGCACCGCCCCCGCCGCCGCGGCAATTGCCGTGGTGATCGTGAAGACCAGCACCTTGTAGCGCGTCGTATTCACCCCCAGAGCAGCAGCAGCATCCTCGTCCTCGCGAAGGGCCCTCACGAAGAGGCCAAAGCGAGACCGCGCCAGCCATGTCAGCAGGCCAAGACAGACAAGCAGCAGAGCGAGCATGGTGTAATAGGGCGGGATCTTGGCCATCCGGTCGAAATAGACCCCAAAGAGCGTGATGCCCTTGTCGTAAAGCGCCGGAAGCTCGAGCCCCGCCTGCCCGCGGGTTATGTTGATCTCGGCGGAAATGATCGCCTTGACGATTTCCGAGAACCCCAGCGTGAAGAGCGCGAGATAGGCCACCCGCAGCCGCAGCACCAGCAGCCCGATCAGCAGCCCCGCGAGGCCCCCCGCGAGGGTCCCG
>PFEY01000090.1:29799-47277 GCA_002783205.1 Rhodobacteraceae bacterium CG17_big_fil_post_rev_8_21_14_2_50_63_15
ACAGTCCTGGGTGAGCGAGGAGGACGTCACCCCGATCGGGTTGACGATGACAAACCACACGTCGCCAAATTGATATTCGCGGCAGAGTTCGGTCGGGGCCCCGGTGAGGTAGAAATAGTGGCTGAAAAGACCCGTCGTATAGGCCCCGATCCCCATGAAGGCCATATGCCCAAACGAAAACTGCCCGGCATATCCCGCCAGCATCGACCAGCTCGAGGCGAGGATGGCGTAGAAGAACGAGGTGATCAGGATATGCATCACATAGTCGTAGTTGGCCCCTCTGTAGATCAGTGGAAAGGCGATGAACCCGGCGAGCAGGACAAGGCCCGCGATCTCGGGAATGCGGCGGCGCAGATCAGAGCTTGCCATGCGCGCCTCCCGCGAAACGACGCCCGAATAGCCCCGTGGGGCGCAACAGGAGGGTCAGCGTCAGCACCACCATGCCGTAGGCCGGAATATAGGACGCGGCCTTTTGCGGATCGGGGATGCAGCCGGTGCCGGCCGCCTCGACCAGACCGACGATGATGCCGCCGACAAAGGCCCCCGGCAGCGACCCGAGCCCCCCCAGCACCACGATCACGAAAGAGCGCAGCGCCGGGATCGCGCCCACCTGCGGCAGCCAGCTGAAGGCCTGCACCAGAAGCGCGCCGGCCAGCGCCGCGATCATGCCGCCCAAGGCGAAGGCCAGCATGTTCATGCGATCAGGATTGATGCCCGCAATCGCTGCCGCCTCGCGATCCTGACTGACCGCCCGCATCGCCCGCCCCGTCCAGGTGCGATAGAGCAGGAAGAGCAGCGCGAAAAGCACCAGCACGCAGGTCACGGCGGCCACGAAACGCGGATTGGAAATCGAGATCGTCTCGAACAGTTCAAGATTGCCCCGGCTCGCCTTGATCCAGACTGGATCCGCCTCCGCAGGCCAGGTGATGGTGGGAAAGTCGATGTAACGGGGCATCTTCACCGGGCTTGCGCCGTGCAGCGCCTGCACCAGATATTGCAGCGTAAAGGCAAGGCCAAAGGTGACGAGGATACCGTATTCGACCGGGCGGTCGATCTTGCCGCTATACATCGGCGTCAGCATCAGGCGCTCGAACGCAGCCCCCAGCAGGAAGGTGATCCCGCAGGCGCCAAGAATGCCAATGAGCGGAGGCATGTCTGGAAACCAAACCTTGGTGATATAATACACCAACATGCCGCCGACCATGTAGAATTCGCCATGCGCAAAGCTGACCACGCCCAAGATGGAAAAGATCAGCGTCAGGCCGAGTGCCATGAAACCGTAAATCACCCCGATGATGATCCCATTCGAGATCTGGGAGGCCACGAATGCACCATTGGCGACACAACTGTTGGCGGGATCGGCAAGCCTGAACCCCAGGGCCAGCAGCGCAAGGCAGATCAGCGCCAGAGCGCCCGTCAGGTAGCCGCTGATCTTGGGCGTGCGCGCCCATAGGGCGCCGATGCCGAGCGGCCCGAGGGCCGCGCCGGCCAGCGCACCGGCCAAGGTGGCGTTCGAAGGGTCCATGTCGCGGGCCACATAGCGGCGGTGCAACAACAGACTGCCAGCGATACCCCAGAGGGTCATCCACAGGACGACACCCCAGAAAAAAATCGGAGTTTCCACATGCGTTTTCCGTCAAAGGCCGGTCATCACCGGGCCTGGTGTCTTTTGCGGGCGCGGTGCGGCCAGGCTAGGCCGCACCGATACCGGTCTTACTGGTTCACAAAGATCGGCTCTGCGGTCTTGTAGGCATCGGGATAGACGATGGCCGCATCGCTCGAGGACTGACCTTCCTCGGAGAACTGGATCATGGTCAGGGCCGGATCGGGCCATTGATGCCACCATTCGTCACCCTTGCCGTCGGCAGAGGGCTCCTTCTTGGTGCCATAGGGGAAATAGATCCGCCCCAGGGTGCCATCATGCGAGATGTTTTCCAGGGCTTCGACAATGGCCTCGCCACCGGTGCCGCCCGCCTCGGTGATGGCCTGCGCCAGAATCGCGATCGAATCGTAGGCTTCCATCGCGTAGCTTTCGACATCTGCCTTGCCGGTCTTGGCCTTGTAGGCCGCGGCGAAGGCCTTGCCCTTTTCGGTGAACAGGTTTTCGGGCACGCCGATCCGCTGCACGAAGGCATGTTTGCCATCAGGCACGTTGCGCCAGTAGGCCCCGCTTTCCAGCGCGTCCTGACCGGTGACAAAGGGCAGATCCAACGGCCCGATCCCGGCATCGGCAGCTTGTTGCGTAAAGTTGTAGGCCGCCTCGCCGGTCACCAGCGTAATGATCATGTCGGGCGCCTCTGCCTTGATCCGCTCGATGATCCCAGCATAATCCTGCGTGCCGATATCGACCGAAAAGACGGCACTGTCGATCCCGCCGGATGTGAGGCCCGCCGCCGTTTCCTGACTGGCCGGGATCCCGTAATCGGTGTTCTCGGTCAGGATTGCCACCTTCTTCACGCCCGGCACGGTCAGCGCGAATTGCCAGATCGTCGCCGAGGCCCAGGAACTCAGCGGCGCGATGCGAAAGACAAACTTGTGCTTGTCGCTGGTGATCGTGTCATTCCATGTCTCGGCAAAGACAACCGGCATTCCGCGCGCGTCAGCGACGCCCTTCGAGGCCACACCCACCGAACTATGATAGCCACCACCGACAGCGACCACTCCGTCCTGGGTGATCAGCTTTTCCATCACCGCCACGGCCTTTTCCGGCAAGCCTTCGGTGTCGGCGATCACGACCTCGATATCGCAACCCAGAACGCCGCCTGCGGCATTGATATCCGCCTCGGCGATTTTCATCGCATCTCGCATCGCCTCGCCGCCCACCACAGTGCCCGGTGCCGAGAGCGGTGCAAGACCACCCAGCTTGATCGGGCAACTCACAGCTTGCGCCTGCGCGGCCCCCGTTGCCAAAACCAGCAGGCTTGCGCTGGCAAGAAACCGGGTCGTCATCTTCTTCTGTTTCATGGTCTTACTCTCCTGTTGAAGGGAACACGCCCGAGGCTGCATCGGCCGCGGGGCCGTAATTTTATTCTGATGAAATAGTCATTCGTCTAACTTGCGTTCCTGACCTCCTGTCTGACTGCTCTGGCGCGCGCCGCGCTGCTGTGATGGGACGCCGGCTGGCTGGCGGATTGCTCCACCCGGATGCGCCCCTTGTATTGCGGCCCGTCAGTCAAAATCGGATTGCCGGACCATACCTGCCAGTCCACATGATCGGCCTCCATTCGCGCATGAAACTGCGCCAGCGTATTCTCGAAATCCGGATCGTCCGGGGACTGGCGATAAATCGGCAATCCCTCCCCGCCCGTGTCGCGCAGCATCGAAAGCGGATCATAGCCTTGCTGCAGCAGGATGTCCGCCCTGTTCTGGCGGTCGCGTGACGATGCCGTGATGTCCTGATCCGACAACGGACCATTCAGGACAAGCGCATGATTTGCATGTGCGGCCGGCCGCGTGTGCGCGACGACGTGAACCGCCCCTCCGCCAAAACTGACCGACAGGATATCCGCATGACCGGCCTGCGCCATGCTGAGATGAAAGCCGCCACTGACCGGTGCCGCGCGTAAGAGATCGATGGCCGCGTTGCGGTCCGGCGCGAGCATAGCCGCGCGCGACAGCACCATGCGAGGGCAATCCGCGCGCACATCCCTGAGGCGAAGATTGTTGACCGTTATCACAAGACCGGTATCCGCCACGGCAAAGGTATGCCCGGGGATCGACCCGGGATAACAGAAACTGACGCTGCGCGGGCCGTCTTCCGGGATCAGATCGACAAGAAAACAATCTCCGCGAAAGAATGGCAAGCCGTCTTCGTTATGCGCCAAGACCGGCGTTGCTCCGGGCAGTTGAACGGTTGTGCAGCCGTCACCACCAAGGGCCAGCAGATCACCGCGTGCATTCCACGCCATGACCTCTGGAAACGTCAGACCAAGACCATCGGCAAGCCCACTGAGTTCCTGATGGATCGCAGGATAGCGCGCGTTGGTGACGTCCGCCATTCGGGTGACATGCGGGGCAAGATCCTCGGCCGTCACCCGCTGCCAGAGCACGGAACCAAGCAGATGACGCCGCACCGACGACTGCCCTGCACGACCCAGGGCAAAGCCCAGGTCGTAGGGGCCGCCTCGGGCGGTGATCCGGCCCAGTTCGCCCGATAGAGGCGTCATCGGCCACCCCTGCACGGGGCAGGTCCGCGAGGGCCACACTGCGCCACCGGAGCGAAAAACTCGTCTGCTCGCAAAAAAGTCATGGATTGATCATGTCTCCAGTCTGTCCGGGGCAAGTCAACGGCGGTGCTTCTTGCGCTTGAGACTATTGCCATTCCGGGCGGTCTGTCTTTCATAATTCGGACAGATAGATTAGAATTCGGCCAATCGCTCTTGGAAATCGCACATGAGTCTTTCCGCTGATGAAAATGGTGGCGCCGGCGCCATGCGCGCGGCGGCGGCGCCGTTGACCGGACACTCTCGTCCGGGCCTGACGGTCGGCATTCTTTTATGCCCCGGTTTTCCGCTGATGTCGCTGAGCTGCATCGTCGAGAGTCTGCGCCACGCCGGCGATATCGGCGATCGGTCGCGCCCGATCCATTGTCGCTGGGACATCCTCGGCGATCCGGGCAGCCGCATCGAATCGAGCTGTGGCCTCTCATTTGCTCCAACCTGCGGCTATGCGGAACCCGACATCTTTGACTACGTTTTCCTGATTGGCGGCCTGCTGAGCCGCTCCGATGAGGTGCCACTCCGGCACCGCCGCTACCTGCGTGCCGCCCATCGCGGGGGCATCACCGTCGCGGGCGTGTGCACGGGTGTGTTCCTCCTCGCCCAGGAACGCCTGCTGACTGATCGCACCGCCTGCCTGCATCCCTTTCACCGCGATGAATTCCAGCGTGCCTTTCCCGGGATCCGCGTGACAACCCATCAAGATTTCAGCGTAAAGGATGGCGTCATCACGACGCCCGGTGGCCTGTCGAACCTTGGGCTGATGACGGCCCTCATCGAGCGACATCTGGGGCAGGACCGCGCGACCAAGACCGCCCATCAACTGACATTGCCCGAGCGCGCCGGCAGCAGTGAATTCGACAAGGCGGTGCTCAGCCCGCATGTCCGCGTCAGCGATCCGCGGGTCCAGATGGCACTTCTGATGGCAGAGACCGACGGCTGGGCCACGCTCTGCGTCGGCGACATCGCGCGTCGTCTGGGGCTGAGCGAAAGACATTTCTCGCGACTGTTCGCGCAGCACGTCGGCGTCCCACCAAAGGCCTGGCTGCTGCGCCAGAAACTCGACGAAGCCAAGCGCCTGCTGACAGATTCCCACCGATCTGTGACCTCGGTCGCCTATGCAACCGGCTTTTCAAGCTGCGCTCATTTTTCGCAGGCATTTTACAAGCATTTTGGCATTTATCCCAGCAGGTCACGTCAAACCACGTCAGAGGCGATGGCGATGGCGATGGAACGACAGCTCTGAAGCGGCAGATTTCAGCAAGCTCGGCCTGTCATCGGCATAGATTTGCAATATCTTCAGGCTGAACAAAGGATACTGGATGCTGCTCGAGGTCGCCCAACTCACCAAATCCTACCGCGGCGCCGAGCGGACCGTGGCCGTTCTGCGGGGCGTGGATCTGGCGCTTGATGCCGGACAGACGCTGGCGCTGACGGGAGAATCCGGATCAGGCAAGAGCACCTTGCTGCACCTTGTCGGTGGCCTGGATCTTGCCGACAGTGGCAGCATTCGCCTTGCCGGGCAGGACGTGACAGCCCTGGATGATCGGGGACGTGCAACTTTGCGGCGGACGACGGTGGGCCTTGTCTTTCAGCAGTTCAACCTCATCCCCTCGCTCGGAGTGGCCGCCAATATCGCCTTTCAGGCGCGGTTGGCGGGCCGGGTTGACCCTGCCCACATTGACCGCCTGACACGGGCGCTTGGCCTTGAGGCTCACCTGCACAAGTATCCCGAACAGTTGTCGGGCGGCCAGCAACAGCGCGTGGCAATTGCGCGCACGCTTGCCGCACGTCCCCGATTGGTTCTGGCAGACGAGCCAACCGGCAATCTCGACGAGGCCACCGCCGACGATGTGCTGGACCAGATGCTGGCGCTCGTTGCAGAGACCGGAGCGTCTCTGATCATGGCAACCCATTCGACACGGCTCGCGGCCCGGATGGACCGCATCCTGCATCTGAGCCGGGGCCGGCTGCAATGACGGCTGCGGCGCTGAGTGCGCTCTTGTCCCATTGGCTGCGCAATCCGGTGCAGGCGTTCACGCTGGTCGCCGGGCTGGCTCTGGCCACGGCGCTCTGGTCGGGGGTGCAAGCGGTCAATCTCGAGGCGCGCGCCAGTTATGATGCGGCGGCGGCCACCTTGGGTGAAGGGCAGTTCGATCAGCTTGTCGCGGCCAGTGGCGAGACCCTGCCACAGGCCAGCTTCATCGCCCTGCGACGGGCGGGCTGGCTGGTTTCGCCGGTGCTTGAGGGTCGGCTGCGGGCGGGCGAGGCGCGGATCCGGATCGTGGGCATTGACCCGTTGACGGCGCCAATGGTGCTGAGCGCGCAAGCCCGCGGCGCAACCGGGGATCTGGCGCCCTTCCTGTCAGGCACGATCGGCCTTGCCACACCCGACACCGTGGCCCGCCTTGGCGATACGGTTCAACTCCGTCTCATTGCCGACGCCGGAATTGCCCCCGGCACCTTGCTGACCGATATCGGCGCGGCCCAACGTCTGTTGGGGCAAACCGAGAGGATAAGCCGTTTGATCCTTGCCCCTGAACAACCCATCGACCGACTGCCCCTGAAAGACGTTGCTGCCGACCTGCTGCTGAAGCCGATGCAGCAAGCAACAGATATGGGACGCTTGACAGACAGTTTCCATCTGAATCTCACGGCTTTCGGACTGCTCAGCTTTACGGTCGGCATCTTCATCGTGCATGGCGCGATCGGGCTGGCCTTTGAACAGCGACGCAGCATGGTGCGAACCTTGCGGGCCCTTGGACTACCGTTGCGGCGACTCGTCTTGCTGATGGCTGTGGAAGTTCTGGTGTTTGCACTGGTGGCCGGGGGGCTTGGGGTGATGCTTGGCTACGGGGTGGCTGCGGCCCTGCTGCCGGATGTAGCCGCCACGCTAGAGGGTCTTTATGGCGCGCAGGTCAACGGTAGCCTGCAATTACGCCCGGTCTGGTGGCTTTCGGGGCTGGGCATGGCGCTGGTTGGTGCCGGACTCGCGGCTGGCGGAGCCTTGTGGCGGATCGCCAGGATGTCTCTGCTGGCCAGCGCGCAACCGCGCGCGTGGGCGATGCAGGCGCGCCAGGCGCGTCCGGTCAAGGCCACCATCGCCACGATGTTGCTCACGGCTGCGGCGGGGCTGGTGGTCTGGGGCAAGGGGCTGATCCTTGCCTTCGTCCTCTTGGCTTGCTTGCTTCTCGGGGCGGCTCTGGCGCTGCCACTGATCCTTGACACGGTTCTGGCCGGCGCCGTCAGGCGGGCGCGGGGGGTCCTTGCAGGCTGGTTCTGGGCCGATACACGCCAGCAATTGCCCGGCCTCAGCCTCGCGCTGATGGCGCTCCTGCTCGCGATGGCGGCCAATGTCGGCGTCTCGACCATGGTGTCGAGTTTTCGGCTGACCTTTGTCGCATTTCTCGATCAACGTCTTGCCTCAGAGCTTTACGTGACCGCGCGAAATGCCCAAGACAGCGCCGCATTGCAGGATTTTCTTGTGCCGCGCGCCAAGGCTGTCCTGCCGCTCCTGTCGATCGAGACGCAGATCTCGGGCCTGCCGACCGCCCTCTACGGGGCCCGCATCGGGCCAACCTACACGCAGAACTGGCGCTTTCTTGCCAGCGACACGGATGTCTGGAGCCGCGTGGCGCAAGGTGAGGCCGTCATCCTCAACGAGCAACTGGCGAGACGCAGCGGGCTTTGGCTGGGTGCGCGCGTGCAGATTGCGCCCGGCGTTGATCTGCCGGTGGCCGGGGTGGTTGGAGACTATGGCAACCCGATAGGACAGGCGATCATTGCCGAAAGCCTGTTTCGTCGGCTTCATCCCGAGGTGATCACCCTGCGCTTTGGCCTGCGCAGCGATGATCCCGACGCCTTACGTAGCGCGCTGATCGAGGATTATGGCCTGCCCGCCAGCCAGATCATCAACCAAAGTGACATCAAGGCACTGTCTCTGAGGGTTTTCGAGCGTACATTTACCGTCACCGGCGCGCTCAATGTGCTGACCCTAGCCGTGGCCGGGTTTGCGATCCTGATGAGTCTGCTGACCCTTGCGGCCCTGCGCGTGCCGCAACTGGCCCCGGCCTGGGCGCTTGGCCTGACGCGGCGTGATCTGGGCCGCCTAGAGATACTGCGGGCCGTGCTGCTGGCCCTGCTGACGGCTTTGCTGGCCCTGCCGCTCGGTCTGGCGCTGGCTTGGGTTCTGCTGGCGATCGTCAATGTCCAGGCCTTTGGCTGGAGACTGCCCATGTATCTCTTTCCCATCGACTACATCCGCCTGTTTCTGCTTGCCCTGATGGCGGCGGGGCTGGCGGCACTCTGGCCGGCATGGCGGCTGGCGCGCATACCACCCGCCGCGCTCCTGAAGGTGTTTGCCAATGAACGTTAGGCTGCTGGTCTGCCTGATACTCTTTCCTGTCTGGGCGATGGCCCAGGGTTTTGCCGGGCTGGGGAGCGACGCCGAAGGCTTTGCTCAGACACAGCCTTTGCCGCAATTTGTCTTTCCCAAAGATCACGGCCCGCATCCGGCCTATCGCATAGAATGGTGGTACCTGACCGCCAATCTGACCGGTCCGGATGGCACGCAATACGGGTTGCAATGGACGCTCTTTCGCTCTGCCCTGGCGCCCGGGGATGGCGAGGGCTGGAGCACACCGCAGATCTGGTTTGGCCATGCCGCCGTCACCACCGCACAGGATCACCATGTGGCCGAGCGGTTTGCGCGCGGCGGAATCGGGCAGGCTGGTGTCCGGGTGGACCCGTTCGAGGCCTGGATCGACGATTGGCAAATGGCGGGGCCGGATCTTGATGATCTCACCCTGCGCGCCAGCGGCGCCGAGTTTGCCTATGACATGCGATTGCAAGCCAAGGGTCCGTTGGTGTTTCATGGCGAGGGTGGCTATTCGATCAAGTCGGACGCCGGGCAGGCAAGCTACTACTATTCGCAGCCCTTCTATACCATCTCGGGCACGCTGAGCCTGCCACAGGGCGACGTGGCAGTGTCCGGTCATGCCTGGCTTGATCGGGAATGGTCGTCGCAACCGCTGGCTGATGATCAATCCGGATGGGACTGGTTTTCATTGTCGTTTCAGACCGGTGAAAAGCTGATGGGATTTCGCCTGCGCCAGGCCAATGGCAACCCTTTCACCTCTGGCACATGGATCGCGCCAGATGGTCAGACCACGAACCTGCCCGATGGCAGCTTTGTTGCTACCCCGCTGGAAACGAACCGGGTGGCCGGGCGAAACCTGCCGACGCGCTGGCGCGTCACGGTCCCGGAACTGCGCGTTGATGTTACCGTCACGGCGCTCAATCCGCGCGCCTGGATGGCGGTGTCGCTGCCCTATTGGGAGGGCCCGGTCAATGCGCGCGGCAGTCATGTTGGCCAAGGCTATCTCGAAATGACTGGATATGAGTGAGGCGGCGCGGCCCCGCACCAATCAGAGCGCGGCACATGGAATGAAATGAACGCACCAAAAGATGGCAGGGTCGCTGACGGCGCTCGCAGCGCTGGTCACTTTCGCAAGCTTCAGCTTGACTTCCGGCAAGCCAGCTACTTTTCTGTCGGCGTGTTTGAGGCCGGGTGAAATTTCGGGAGCACGTCCCGAAAGGACGCGCGGCGATGATTATTACCTTCCCCTGACAGAGGCACACCATGGCATATCCTGATATCATCATCCTCAATGGTCGCCTCATCACCTTTGACCCCGCCAACCCGAGGGCCGAGGCGCTGGCCATCACCGGCGGGCTGATCACGGCCGTGGGCGGCATGGCAGAGATCCGCGTTCTCGCCGGACCGGGCACGCGGATGATAGATGCCGACGGCGCGACGGTGCTGCCGGGCTTCATCGACAGTCACGTGCATCTCTTTGGCGGATCGGTGGAACTGGGATATCTCGACCTCTATGGCGTGCGGGGCGAGGCGCAGCTGACCCGGCTGGTGCGCGATTGGGCGGGACAATGCCCCGACGACCGGGTGGTCTTTGCCGTGCAGGCCGATTACAGCATCCTCGGCCCCGGACAGACCACCACCCGGCAGGTTCTGGACCGGGTTCTGCCCGACCGCCCCTTTGCCATGTTCGCGCCGGATCATCACACCATCTGGGCCAATACCCGCGCCCTCGAGGCTGCGGGCATCTTGCACGGTGCCGAGGTGGACAAGGGCGCGCAGATCGTGATGGGCGCGGACGGGCTGGCCACCGGAGCCTTGCTCGAGCCCTCGGCCTATGCGCCGATGCTGCGGCTCACGCGCCATGGCGGGCGCGACATGATGGGGCTGATCACCGGGGCCAACCCGGTGCCCGCCGCCACCGCCGCCGAGCGCGAACTGGACAAGGCGGCGATCGCGCGCGGCATGAAGCATTGCGCCAGCCACGGCATCACCGGGCTGCATAACATGGATGGCAATTTCTATCTTCTCGAATTGCTCTCCGAGATGGAGGCCGAAGGCACGCTTCTGTGCCGCAGCGCAGTGCCGTTTCACTACAAGAGCTTCGACCCGCTGGACCGCTTTGCCGAGGCCGACGAGATGCGCCGGAGATTTCAGAGCGATATGGTCTGGTCGAACAGCGTCAAGATGTTCATGGATGGCGTGACCGAGAGCCGCACCGCGCTGATGCTGCGGCCCTATCCCGGCACTGACCACATCGGCGATGCGGTGTTCGAGCCGGAACAGTTCAACGCCGCCTGCATCCGTGCCGATGCCATGGGCTTGCAGATTGCCACTCACGCCATCGGCGATCTGGCGATCCGGCGCACCCTTGATGGCTATGAGGCGGCCCGCGCGGCCAATGGCGCGCGCGATGCCCGTCATCGGATCGAGCATATCGAGGTGCTGCATCCCGACGACCTGCCGCGTTTCGCTGAACTCGAGGTCGTTGCCTCGATGCAGCCCGGCCATTCCCCCGCCGGCGGCATCTTTTCACCCGAAGGTCTGGACGAGGTGCTGCATCCCGATCAGCTTCCGACCTGCTTTGCCTGGTCCGATCTGCGGGCAACGGCACCGCGCCTGTGCTTTTCCACCGACTGGCCGGTCATCGGGGTCGAAGTCATGCCCAGTGTCAAGGCCGCCGTCGCGCCCCTCAGCCTGCCCGCGCCCAGCCGGGATCAGCGGCAGAGCCTGATCGACACGCTGCGTAGCTATACCGCCGACAATGCCTGGGTTGAATTCAACGAGCACCGCAAGGGACGGCTCAAGCCCGGCATGATGGCCGACATCGCGGTGATGTCGCATGACCTCGAAGCGATGGACCCCGAGGCGCTCGATACCGCGCGCGCGCGCCTTACGCTCTGTGGCGGGCGGATGACATGGGAGGCATGACGAGGCCGACCGCACCCTGCCGACAGACCGTCCCCACGTCCGCGCCGCTGCCGATCATCGACCGGGCGCCTGCGGCGGCGCGGGATCTCTGATCCGCGATCGCGACCTTGACCGGGAAGTTCGCTTGCCGCGATGACGCAGGTGCGGTATTCTCAGTGTTAAACAAATATTCCAGCAATGCAAACACGGTCACGCGAGGTCCGGCATGTTCGACAAACCCTATCCCGACGTGACGCCCGGCCCGCCCAGACCCAGCCGTATCCTCGAACCACGGGTTTTCGCGCTGCCGGCGGGAACCGAGCGCTATCGGGTGCCCGGCGCGGGGGCCATCCTCGTCGCGCTGCACACGGGCGATCAACTCACCATCCGCAATGACGAGGGCGGCCAGCCCTGCGAACTGGTGGCCGCGGATCTGCACGGGCGCATCGAATCCGGCCTTCTCGGGCACCCCCCCAATGTCGATGCAAGCGGTCTCAAGGCCCTGTTATCCGGCACGGATCACGCGCTTCGCCGCCTGCGACGGGGCATCGAGGCGCGCGGGATCGACCTTGCACAGGCGGGCGGCCTTGCGCTGTTCGAGACGACCACCCCGGCGGGCAGCGAAGAAAGCTTTCGCGTCGAGGGCGAGGGTTGCCTGCTCATTGCAGCCCCCGGCGGCACAATGGACCCAGAGGGTCAGGACACAGCAACACCGCTCACGGTCACGATCCGACGCGCCCTCCTGCGATCTCCGGCGCGGTTCGAGTTGCCCGATCCGCTCGCGGATCCCTTGGCCGAGTTGCGTGTGCATTCGGCAACGGCGAGCGCCTATCTCGTCAAGGCGGGCGACTACATCCAGATCATCGACGTGGACGGTCGCCAATGCACCGATTTCCAGTGCTTTTCCGCCCACAAACTCGACAAGGGTCTCGAGCACGCCCTCGATGTGACCACGACGCGCACCCTGATGGGCCATGCCTACCCGATGCCGGGCCTGCATGCGAAATACTACGATCAGGACATGCTGCCGCTGGTCGAGGTGGTGCAGGATACGGTCGGTCGGCATGATGCCTTCGCGCTGGCCTGCGCCGCGAAATATTACGACGACATCGGCTATCCCGGTCATGTCAACTGTTCGGACAATTTCAACGCCGCCCTTGCCCCGCACGGAGTGAGGCCGCGCGCGGGCTGGATGGCGATCAACTTCTTCTTCAACACCGGAATTGATGCGCATGGCGTGATGTTTGCCGACGAGCCATGGTCGCGCCCCGGAGATTATGTCCTCTTGCGCGCCCTCACCGATCTGGTCTGCGTCAGTTCCGCCTGCCCGGATGATACGAGCCCCGCGAATGGCTGGAACCCGACAGACATTCATATCCGCACCTACAGCGGCAAAGAAACATTCTCGCGTGCCGTAGCAATGCGCACCACCCCCGACTCGGAGCCCAGAATGACCAAGGAAACCGGCTTTCATGCCAGCTTTGCCAGACATACCGGCAATTTCGTGGAGTATAACGGATATTGGCTCGGCAGCAGTTTCGTCGATGGCGGGGCAATCGAGGAATACTGGGCCTGCCGCCGGAAATCGGTCATCATGGATCTGTCTCCCCTGCGCAAGTTCGAGATCACCGGACCGGATTCCGAGGCGCTCTGCCAATACGTCTTTACCCGCGACATCCGAAAATTGCCGGTCGGCGGCGTGGTCTATACGGCGATGTGCTATCCACATGGCGGCATGATCGACGACGGCACGGTGTTCCGGCTGGGGCAGGACAATTTCCGCTGGATCGGCGGCAGCGATTTCGGTGGCGAATGGCTACGCGATCAGGCCGCAAGGCTGGGGCTGAAAGTGCTGGTGCGATCCTCGACCGACCAGTTGCACAATGTCGCGGTGCAGGGGCCCGAAAGCCGTGATCTGATGCGCAAGATCGTCTGGACGGCACCGCAAAATCCCGATTTCGACCAGCTCGAATGGTTCCGCTTCACGCCCGCACGCCTGCATGGGGCGGACGGGGTGCCAATCGTGGTATCGCGCACCGGCTATACCGGCGAGTTGGGCTATGAGGTGATGTGTCACCCCAAACATTGTGCGCAGGTTTTCGACGCGATCTGGGAGGCCGGACAGGATCACGGTCTCAGACCCTTTGGCCTTCAGGCGCTTGACATGGTGCGGATTGAGGCCGGGCTGATCTTTGCCGGGCACGAGTTCAGCGACCAGACCGATCCGTTCGAGGCGGGCATCGGCTTTGCCGTGCCGCTCAAATCGAAAACCGACGATTTCATCGGCCGCGACGCGCTCATCCGGCGCAAGGAGCATCCGCTGCGCAAGCTTGTCGGGCTCGACATCGACGCGAATGTTGCCGTGGGTCATGGCGACCCGGTGCATGTAGGGCGCGCGCAGGTGGGCGAGGTCACTTCTGCCATGCGCTCGCCGCTCCTTGGCAAGTCCATCGCGCTGGCGCGGCTCGATATCGCCTGCGCGGAGATCGGAGCGAA
The DNA here is from genome assembly GCA_002783205.1 of Rhodobacteraceae bacterium CG17_big_fil_post_rev_8_21_14_2_50_63_15. Classification (GTDB taxonomy): domain Bacteria; phylum Pseudomonadota; class Alphaproteobacteria; order Rhodobacterales; family Rhodobacteraceae; genus Roseovarius. The sequence goes on from PFEY01000090.1 coordinate 43,798, forward strand.
GGTCGAGATCGGCAAGCTGGACGGGCAACAGAAACGCCTGCCCGCTCGGGTCGTGCCCTTTGCCCATTACGACCCGGAAAAGAAAAGGCCCCGGTCTTGATATCGGTCAAGACATGGCGGGACAGGTCGTGATTGGATAAGGACCATGAGCACGGCGCTTGAGGACATTGGCGGCGAAGAGCGGCTGCGGGATCTGGTAAAATCCTTTTACGACCGGATGGAAAGCGATCCTGCGGTCCATGCGCTCCACCGCCTGCACTTTCGCGGCCATGGGCTTGCGCATACGCGGGTCGCGCAGTTCGAATTCCTGTCCGGCTTTCTGGGCGGACGGGCCTATTACCGCGAAAGGTTCGGCCAAATGGACCTGCGCGAGATCCACGCCCATGTCCCAATCCGGCAGGCGGATGTCACCATGTGGCTGGAAACCTTTGACGCTGCCCTGCGGGAACAGGAAATGATCGGGCCAGTCGTGGAGCGATTCCGCGCCGCGTTGAGCCGTGCGGCGCATATGCTGATCAATGACGTGCCGGACTGGCGCGTCGTGGCAGCGAAGAAATGCCCTGCAACGGATGGAAAAGGCTGAGGATCGGCCCACCGCCGGCCAGAAATGGACACCGACCCATGCGGATTGCGCACGGGCCGGGATGCCTTTGCGCAAACCCTCAGATATCGAGCGTGTGGTCTCTTTACCAAGTGGTGAAATGCGACACCAAGGAATTCCATTCCGGATGCTTGAGCTTGAGACAGGCGGCAGAGAATTCGGCGCCTAGCCGGCCGAGCCCTTGACCGTGACCTCGATCGGCGCGTCAAGTCCGACGTCAATTGCGTGCCCGCCTTTCGGGTTCTCGATCTCCCATGCGGTCCGGTTGGTGACTTTCGCCTGCGCCTCGAGCGCCGCATTGAGGCTGCGTAGCCCTGTTGTTTGTAGATCAATGGTCTGCATGTCAGTGCCTCCAGAAGCAAACGGTTGCGGGCTCGGGCTCCCACACGCGGGCGGTCTCGATCCCCGGCAGGTTGACCAGGGCCCGGTATTCCGAGCCGAAGGCGACATACTGATCGGTTTCGGCCATCACCGCGGGCTTGCAGGCGATCGGATCACGCACCACGCCAAAGCCGTCCTTGGTGCCGACCACGAAGGTGAAGAAACCGTCGAGATCCTCGAGGCTGCTTTCCAGCGCCTCGCCCAGAGTGGCGAGGTGCTGCATTTTCGACAAAGGATCGCGCCCCCGCATAATCGCGCCCGTCTTTCCTCCTGCGAGGATCTCTCGTCACTTGTGCCCCTCTCGGGATCCGGCATCATCAAAGATGAAAGACCTGGTTCGACACGATCACCACCGCAATGCCCGCGAGCAGCGTGAAGTAGGGCAACATACCTGCCTTGGTTTTTCCATGCATCGGGTCCACGCCATCAACCGCAAGATCTTCAAGCATCTCATGCGGAAACCTGCCCTTGTCCTGCACCCAGTGCCGCCAGGCAAAGACAGGCAGGATCAGGGCAACTGCGAGCATTGCAGAACGCAAGGTGCCCTCGCCCCAGACATTCGCCCCGGCGCCCAGCAGGACCGCGTTCACAAAGGCCAGAATGCCGCCGAGCCAGAGCAAGACCGTCGGCGCCTTCCAGGGCCGATGCACATTGGCGTTGTCGATCCGGTGGATCCAGCCCGCATTGAGATTGAGAAAGTTGAAGATCAGATAGCAGCAGTTCGAGACCGCCAGGACGAACAGGTAATCCGACATCATCAGCAAGATCAGATTGAAACCGAGATCGGTCCACATCGCCCGTGTCGGTGCACCATGCTGGTTTGCATGTGACAGATAGCGTGGCAGCCAGCCATCGACAGAGCCCTGGTAGAGCGTCCGCGACGAACCCGCCATTGAGGTCATAATTGCGAGGACAAGCGCCAGAAGCAACATGACCACCATCACTGACGCCAGAATTGAACCACCGCCCACCATATGCGCCATCGCGCCACCCACGGCAGAGCCATCAACGATACCTGGCGCGAGCATCCCTTCCACGCCCAGGACGCCCTGAAACGCTAGCGGCACGATGGTGTAGATCAGAACACAAACAAGGCCTGCTGAGAGAATGGCCTTCACCGTATCGGTCTGCGGATTACGGAATTCGCTGGTGTAGCAGATCGCCGTTTCAAACGCATAGGCCGACCATGCTGCAATGAAGAGGCCGCCAAGAAACAGTGTCCAACCGGTCGTATCCCAGGCCCCCGAACTCGGTTGCAGCGGCAGGAGGTTTGCGACCAGAACATCCCCCGTCAAAAGCGGCACGAAGCCGACGATCATCAACGGGACGAGCACGGCAAGCCCGATCCAGGTCTGGATCTTGGCGGCCTGCGAAATGCCCTTGTGTTGAGCCACAAACACCCCGAGCAGGATAATCGTACCCAGGATAGATGTCGCGTTGATCCGCATGGTCAGGCCTTCGTTCAGCATATCGAGGCTCAACAAAGTGATCTGCCAGTTGTTGATTGCGGCGTCAGCGCCGAAGAAAGACGTCAGAATATACCCTGCGGCCAATCCACCCCCAATCGCAAGAACCGGAGTCCAGGCCAGCCAATTGCACCATACCGACAAGGGGGCGATGATCTTGGAATACCGCACCCAGGCGGCAGCGCCATAGATCGAGGCGCCCCCGGACTTGTTCGGAAACAGCCCCGCGATCTCGGCATAGGTGAACGACTGGATCAAGCCGAACAGGACCGAGATGATCCAGATCGCCCAGGACGGATTGCCGATCGTCGCGGCAATCCCGCCGATCGAGAAAAGGACGAGTGCGGGCACACCGGAGGCCATCCAAAAGGCATCCTTCCACCCGATAACCCTTACAAGCTTGCCGTCAGGCCGTGCGCTCGCCGTCATTCTATTCGTCATTTCATGGCTCCCGGTTATTGTTGAGTCTGTCGCTCTGACTTTGTCGCATTCGCTAGTGCCGTCGCTTGTAACCTTTTACATTCTGCCAAAATGTTGTTTAATTCCCAGATGTTGAAGCTCTATGCTTCAAGTTCGTATCTAGACGATGAATTCCAAATTTTGCCCTTGAGTAAAATTTGTTGCCTTAACTATTGCTTTTTGAAACTGGATTCTGTCAACTGATTTCTAAAGAGGTTGGCGATTGCTGCAAAAGAGCATCGAAAGAGGGAGACACAATTCATGATCGCATCTTGGAGATTTTCGGTTCTGGCAGACCGCCATCGCGCCATGGGTTCCGGGCTTGAGGACTGGTCCGGCATGGGCACCGCCTGGTCCTATGACAAGGATCAGGAAGAGGAGTATCTGGCGATCCGCACCAAGGCGGGCTTCATGGATGTGTCCGGCCTGAAAAAGGTGCATGTCATCGGCCCGCATGCCTTTCACGTCATCGACCGTGCCACGACCCGCAACGCGGACAAGATCAATCCTGGCCGCAGCCTCTATGCCTGCATGCTCAACGATGATGGCAAGTTCATCGACGATTGCATCATC
>PFEY01000026.1:0-974 GCA_002783205.1 Rhodobacteraceae bacterium CG17_big_fil_post_rev_8_21_14_2_50_63_15
GGCCCCGGTCTGGCGACACGAGGACATGCCGCTGATGCCCAAGGGCCGCTACAAGCTGATGGACAGCTACATGCAAAAGGTCGGCACGATGGGCCAGACCATGATGCGCCGCACCTGCACGGTGCAGGTCAATCTCGATTTCGCCTCAGAGGCGGACATGGTGCAGAAACTGCGGGTGGCTCTGGCATTGCAGCCGGTGGCGACCGCGCTTTTTGCCAATTCGCCCTTCTTCGAGGGCAAGCCCAATGGCCACAAGAGCTGGCGCGCGCGGGTCTGGCGCGATCTCGATCCGGCGCGCACCGGCATGCTGCCCTTCGTCTTTGAAGAAGGCTTCGGCTTTGAGGCCTATGCCGAATATGCGCTCGATGTGCCGATGTATTTCGTCTATCGCGACGGGCACTATATCAACGCGCTCGGCCAGAGTTTCCGCGACTTCCTGCGCGGCGACCTGCCCGCGCTGCCCGGCGAAAAGCCGACGCTCAGCGATTGGGCCGATCACCTGACCACCACCTTCCCCGAGGCGCGGATCAAGAAATACATCGAGATGCGCGGCGCCGATGGCGGCCCCTGGCGCAGGCTCTGCGCGCTGCCCGCGTTCTGGGTCGGCCTCATGTATGATCAGTCCGCACTCGATGCTGCATGGGACATCTGCAAGGGCTGGGATGCCGAAACCCGCGATGCGCTGCGCGTGGCCGCCAGCGTGGACGGGTTGCAGGCCCGCGTGGGCGCGATCTCGATGCACGATTTGGCGCGCGAAACGGTGGCGCTCTCCGAGGCCGGTCTCAGGGCCCGCGCCCGCAAGGGCGGCGGCGGCATGATCCCCGACGAGACGCATTTCCTCAACACCCTGCGCGACAGCGTCGAGACGGGCAAGACCCCGGCGGATGAATTGCTCGATCATTACAACGGCGACTGGCAGGGCGATCTGAGCCGGATCTATGCCGAATACAGTTATTGATGGGTTGTTTCGGGGC
>PFEY01000026.1:985-27840 GCA_002783205.1 Rhodobacteraceae bacterium CG17_big_fil_post_rev_8_21_14_2_50_63_15
CCCCGGACCCTGCGCTCAGAACGCCGCTCTCCACTGGGCCGTGTCGATGAACCAGCGTTCCTCGGCCACCTTGTCGCCGCGAAACCTGAACAGCACCGCCAACTGACTGCCCTGCGGGATCCGGTCGCAGGTCCACTCAAGGATCGAGACCACCTCTGCCCCCTCGCCGATCTGACGGATCGAGGTGATCGCGAATCCCTTGGGCAAGAGCCCGCCCAGCCCGTCCAGGGCGCTGCGAAACGCCGCCCGCCCGTTCAGCACATCCGCCTGTCCCGGCATGACGAACACCATGTCCTCGGTATAATCGGCGATCAGCGCGTCCCAGTCGCCCCGCCCCACAGCCTCCCAGCCGCGCTGCACGATCTGCGATGTCCTTGTCTCTTGCTTCAGCATCTTCATCTCCCTGTTGAATGTGTGAGGCCAGATTACGGACGCCCGGCTGCGGCCTCCATCCAGCAAGTGCTGTATTTCGGCTCGGGCATGTGGTGTATTCTGCATACGGCATCTGCACAAACCGGCATGGTCACGCATCGGCGGACGGCATCTGACAGGGCAAACATTGAACAAAGACATTTCACCGCCAGAGCCTCTGAGCACCCGCGAACGCCAGATTGCCGAGGCGTTCTCCAGCGGCGAGACCTATCAGGCGATTGCCGAGCGGCTCTGCATCGCACCCTCGACCGTGCGCACCCACCTGACGACGATCTACCGCAAACTCGGGGTCTCGTCGAAACTCGACCTGCACCGCCATTTGCAGACCGACTCGGTCCCGGATCAGCCCGAAACCCTGCCCCTACCCGCGCGCCCCGACAAGCCCTCGATCGCCGTTCTGGCGTTCGAGAACATGTCGGGCGATCCCGAGCAGGAATATTTCTCGGACGGCATCACCGAGGATATCATCACCGCGCTCTCGCGTTCGCCCTGGCTCTTCATCATCGCGCGCAACACGACCTTTACCTACAAGGGCCAGAACGTCGATATCCGCCGTGTCGCCACCGAACTTGGCGTGCGTTTCGTGCTCGAAGGCAGCGTGCGCCGCGCGGGCGAACGGATCCGCGTCACCGCACAGCTCATCGACGGCGTGAGCGGCGGCCATGTCTGGTCAGAGCGCTACGACGGTCATCTGACGGATGTCTTTGATCTGCAGGACGAGATCACCCGCAATGTCGTGGCCTCGATCCAGACCCGCGTGCATCTGACCACCATCGAAGAGCCGGTCGAGCGCTCCACCCGACCCGATCTGACGGTGTGGGAACTGACCATGCGGGCCTGGCACCTGCTCTATGACTTCACCCCCCAGAGTTTCGAGACGGCCCGCGGTCTCCTGCACCGCGCCCTCACGCTCGATCCGGAAAGCGCCGAGGCGACGATGGTGCTCTCGCTGATCCAGCATCATACCGCGCTGATGGGCTATGCCGATGACGCCCGCGCGACGATCACCGAGGCGTATGAGCTTGGCCGCCGCGCGACAGAGCTCGACCCGCGCAACGAATACGCCCACTGGGCCTTTGGCATCAGCGGCTGGGGATTGCACAAGCATGACGAGTCCATCGTCGCCCTTCAGCGTGCGGTCGAGCTTAACCCGAATTGCTCGCTCGCCTATGGCAGCCTTGGCACGGCGCTCGGTCTTGTCGGGCGCAGCGACGAGGCGATTGCCAACCAGCAGATCGCGATCCGCGCCAACCCGCGCGATCCCAGCATCTTCTTCCGATTCAGCGGCATTGCGCTTGCCCATTACATGGCCGGGCGCTTCGATACGGCGGCGGAGTGGGCGGCGCGGGCGATCCACCGGATGCCGCGCTGGTATATCGGCCATTTCATCCTCGCCGCGAGCCATGTGCAGGCGGGCCGTCTGACTGAGGCGCAAGAGGCGATCCGTGCCTGCCTTGCGGTCCTGCCCGACATGACTGTCGCCGATCTCGACCGCGTGCCGCTCAAGGATTCGGACAGAATGGAGGAGTTCCGCGCCTGCCTGCGCCGCGCCGGTCTGCCCGACGCCTGAACCCAGACCCGTTCAACCCCGGCCCGCCAGCGGATCGAGGCCAAAACGGTTCGCCCCCACCGTGCCGCGATGGATGAAAAAGAAGAATATCAGAACCAGCGCCCCGATCAGCGGAACCACCACCAGCATATACCACCAGCCGGTCCGGTCCAGATCATGCAGCCGCCGCACCGCCACGCTGATGCCGGGCAAGAGCACCGCCAGTCCGAAGATCCCGCTCAGCACATCACCGCCAATCAGTTGCAGGACCGCGCCCGTCCCAAAGACGAAAAGCGCGAACCACCAGTATTCCGACCGCGCCGCGCGCCCCGAGAAGGTGAGGTAATTCTCGATCAGACAGGTCTTGACCGCCGTTCCAAAATCCAATTTTTCCCCTCTGCAACGCTATTGCCCGATCTTTGGCTCGGTCCCGGCCTTGAGCCGCTCGATATTGGTCCGGTGCCGCCAGAAGATCAACAATGTCAGCGCAATACCCAGCGTCAGCGTGCCACCCGGCGCGAGCAGGATCATCCAGCCGGTCGAGAGCGCCGCCGTCAGCAAGGCGGCCATCGACGACACACGGGTGATTGCAGCGCCCACCAGCCAGGTCAGACAGGACGCCACCCCCACCGGCCAGCAGAGCGCCAGCAGGATCCCCAGAAACGTCGCCACCCCCTTGCCACCGCGAAAGCCAAGCCAGACCGGATAACAATGCCCGAGAAACGCCATCAGCGCCGCTAGTTGCGCCGCGTCCTCACCCGCGAGGATCCGCGCCAGCAGGACCGCCACCGCCCCCTTGGCGCCATCGAGAAACAGTGTCAGCGCCGCCGCCGTCTTGTTGCCGGTGCGCAGCACGTTGGTGGCGCCAATATTGCCCGATCCGATCTCGCGCAGGTTGCCCAGGCCCATCACCCGCGCCAGCACCATGCCAAAGGGGATCGACCCCAGAAGATAGCCAATTCCCGCCCACAGTCCCAGAGCGGCAGCGGTGCTTTCAATCGTTGGCATCACTTGGCCTCATAAACCGCGGTTCCCGCAACATAGGTCGCCAACACTCTACCCTGCAATCGCGCCCCGTCAAAGGGCGTGTTCTTGGATTTCGATTTCAACGCGAAGCGATCGAGCACAAAGGGCCTGTGCGGATCAAAGAGCACCAGATCGGCAGGGGCCCCCACCGCGAGCCGCCCCGAGGCCAGCCCCAGCCGCCGCGCCGGATTGAGCGCCATGGCGCGAAACAGCGTCGGCAGATCCAGCGCCTCGGCATGGTAGAGCCGCAGCGCCGCGGGCAACAGCGTCTCGAGCGCCACCGCTCCGCTTGCCGCCTCCTCATAGGGCAGGCGTTTGGATTCCTCGTCCTGCGGCGTGTGCATCGAACTGATCGTGTCGATCAGCCCCCCGCGCAGCGCCTCGATCACCGCCTGCCGGTCCTCCTCGGACCGGAGCGGCGGCTTGACCTTGAAGAAGGTGCGATAGTCCGACACATCGAACTCATTGAGGGTCAGATGATGGATCGAGGTGCCCGCCGTGATGTCGAGCCCGTTGGCCTTGGCCCGCGCCAGCGCCGGCAGCGCGCGCGCGGTGGTGATCTGATCGGCGTGATAGCGCGCGCCGGTCATCTCCAGAAGGGCGATGTCGCGGTCGAGCCCCATCCGCTCGGCCATGGGCGAGACGGCGGGCAGACCCCGCAGCGAGGCGAACTTGCCCGCGGTCGCTGCCGCCCCGGCGGAGAGCCCCGGATCCTGCGGATGGCCGATGATCAGTGCTCCTAGCGAGCGCGCATAACTCATCGCCCGGCTCAGCACCTTGGTGTCGCTCACCACATGATCGCAATCGGTGAACGCAACAGCGCCCGCATCCATCAGAAAGCCGATCTCGGTCATCTCGCGCCCCTGTCGCCCCTTGGTCAGCGCCGCCATCACCAGCACGTTGACCGGGGCGGCCGCATTGGCGCGGCGAGCCACGAATTCCAGCACCTCGGGGCTGTCGATCGCGGGCATCGTGTCGGGCCGCGTCACCATCGTGGTGATCCCCCCGGCCGCCGCCGCCAGCCCCGCCGAGCGATAGCTTTCCTTGTGCCGCTCGCCCGGCTCGCAGACCTTGACGCCGATATCGACAATGCCGGGGGCAAGGCAATGCCCGCCACAGTCGATCACCGCATCGGCCTGCGGCATCTCGGTCCCGGTGCCGCGCGCGGCAATCATCCTGTGCTCGATCAAGATCCAGCCCGGTGCATCAGTGCCCGCGTCGGGGTCGATCAGGCGGGCGTGGGTGAAGAGGGTCTTGGTCATGGTTCAAACTTTCTCTGCACAGCGCATCCCATGCTCATCGCGCCACCCAGACCATCAGCGTGGTCAGCGCCGCAAGTCCCAGCAACACCACCAGCGCGACCCGCCCGGACATCTTCGGGTCTTTCGGCTCCTGCATCGCGGTCCCTCACCGTCCAGCCATCGCCGCGCGCAGCCGCGTCGCGACCCCCGCGCGGTCTGCCTGATACTTGATCAGATGCTTGTCGCCCGCCGCCGTCACCACCTGCACCGCGCTGCCAAGGCCCCGCACCGTCCTGATGTCACCCAACCGTACCGCCCGCGTTTGCGGTCCCAGCAAGCGCCGGTCGGTCAAATCCCAGCGCGCCGTCAACTCGTCCGAGGCGACATAGAGGCCGCGCACCGCAATCGCCGCCAGACCGCCCACCGCGCCGGTCCAGGCATGGGGATTTCCGATCAGCAAGAGCACGATCATCCCGAGCGCCATCGCCCCGGCTGCAAGCCAGGCATGATCGCGCCAATAGATCGCCCGGTCGGGATGAAAGCTCTCCAGCACCCGCTCGCCCTCTGCCAGCGGCGTGGTGGGGGTCATGGAATACATCAACCCCTCGCTCACAGCTTCACCGCCAATCCGATCACCAGCGCCACCCCGACCGCCAGGATCGCGAAAAAACCGAAGGCCAGCCACAGCGCCGCCCGCTGCCGCCGCGGCTGCTTGCCGGCCCCCGCCGCAACCCCGCCCGCCGCACCGCCACCGGGCAGCAGATCAAAGCGCACCGGCGTGCTCTCCTCTGTGAACCGCCCGACCAGACGCAATGCGGCGCTCATGCGCATCTCCATCGCAAGGCCCCCAAAGGCGCGCGAGGGCACGATCAGCACCCGGCCACTCAGCGCATTGAGCTGTCCGCACATTGGCGCCAGTTCCGACGCGGCTATGCCATGCCCTTCGGCCAGATAGTCAGACAGCGGCAACCCCTGCAAATCGTCGAGATCGAAAAGCTCGATTTCGGCGGTGCGAACCTCACCCGCCGCGCCCAGCGCCGCAAGAACGGCCTCGTCAGCAAGCGGTGCGGCTGCATCCTCGATCACCGCAAACACCCGCACCACATGCGTCTCTCGCGCGGGAATGTTCAACACCGTGCTCATGACTGCCCCGCCTCTGCCCGCCGGGCCCGCAGATTGCGCGCCAGCAGATCCATCACCGCCATGCGCACCGCCACGCCCATCTCGACCTGATCCTGAATCACCGAGCGGTTGATGTCATCGGCAATCTCGCCATCGATCTCGACGCCGCGATTCATCGGCCCGGGATGCATCACGATCGCCTCGGCACGGGCAAAATTCAGCTTTTCCGCATCCAGCCCGTAGCGGTGATAATATTCACGTTCCGACGGAATGAATCCGCCGTCCATCCGCTCCTTTTGCAGGCGCAGCATCATCACCACATCGACGCCTTCAAGCCCCGCGCGCATGTCGTCAAAGACCTCGACACCAAATTCCGCGATCCCCGCCGGCATCAGCGTCGGCGGGCCAATGAGACGCACCCGGTTTTCCATCTTGCCAAGCAGCAGGATATTCGAGCGCGCAACGCGGGAATGTGCAATATCGCCGCAAATCGCAATGCTGAGCCGATGAAGCCGCCCCTTGGCGCGCCGGATCGTCAGCGCATCGAGCAGGGCCTGCGTCGGATGCTCGTGCCGCCCGTCGCCCGCATTGAGCACCGCGCAGCGCACCTTTTGGGCCAGCAGATCGACCGCACCCGATTGCGGGTGCCGCACCACCAGCAGATCGGGATGCATCGCGTTGAGCGTGAGCGCCGTGTCGATCAGGGTCTCGCCCTTCTTGAGCGAGCTTGCCTGCATCGCCATGCTCATCACATCCGCGCCCAGCCGCTTGCCCGCCAGCTCGAAACTCGCCTGCGTGCGGGTCGAGGCCTCGAAGAACATGTTGATCTGCGTAAGCCCCGCCAGCGCATCGCCATGTTTGACGTCGCTGCGGTTGAGCGCCACATAATCTTCGGCCAGATCGAGGATCGCGGTGATGTCTCCGGGCGCCAGCGGTTCGATCCCCAGAAGATGCGCGTGTGGAAAACTCATGCCGTCTCCGATCCGGTTTGCACCGCTTTTAGAACCCGCGCGGCACTTGGGCAAGGCAGCGTTTCAGACCGCCTCGACCACGCGCTTTCATCGTTCCGAAAATACTCGAATTCCGCCCCCTCGTCTTGCGCCGCCAACGCCCCTTTCACGCGCCGCTGCGTCAGGATAGCCTTGCGACCATGGAATCGACACCCACCCCGCATGACGATCTGGCCTGCCTGGCCTGGCAGATCGAGCTTGGCGCGACCGAGGCGATTTTGGATGCGCCGGTGAACCGCTACGACCTGCCGGACAAGACCGTCCAGCCGACCCTGCGGGCCGCGCCGGTCCGGCCCGCCGCCGAGACCGCAACGCCGACCGATCCCGTCAGCGCCGCCGGGACGGCCGCCGCTGGCGCCACCACGCTCAAAGCCCTGCAGGCGGCCCTCGCGGCCTATCCGCATTGCGACCTCAGGCTCGGCGCGCGCAATCTGGTGTTCAGCGACGGCAATCCGGCGGCTCGCATCATGGTCATCGGCGAGGCGCCGGGCCGCGACGAGGATCTTCAGGGCAAGCCTTTCGTCGGGCGGGCCGGTCAGTTGCTCGACCGGATGTTTGCCGCCATCGGTCTGTCGCGCCATGCCGCGCGGCCCGAAGATGCGCTCTACATCGGCAACATCATGCCCTGGCGCCCGCCGCAGAACCGCGACCCGAGCCCCGAGGAGATCGCCATGATGCGCCCCTTCATGGCCCGCCATGTCGCCCTCGCCAATCCCGATCTTCTGGTCTTGATGGGCAATATCAGCTGTGAGGCAGGTCTTGGAAAGCGCGGCATCACCCGGTTGCGCGGGACGTGGAGCGAAGCCTGGGGCAAGCCTGCGCTGCCGATGTTCTACCCCGCCTATCTGCTGCGCACACCTGCGGCCAAGCGCGAGGCCTGGGCCGATCTGCTGGCGCTCAAGGCGCGGCTGCGGAGCCTCACATGATCCTCGATCCGCTCACCCTTCTGGCCTTCATTCCCGCCGGTCTGGCGCTCAACCTCACGCCTGGGGCGGACATGATGTTCTGCCTCGGCCTCGGCCTGCGCGCCGGCCCCCGGCCCGCGCTCGCCGCCAGTGCCGGGATTTCCGCAGGCGGCATGGTGCATGTGACGCTGGCCGGGCTCGGGCTCGCCGCCACGATCGCCGCCCTGCCCTGGGCGTTTGACGCGATCCGCTGGGTCGGGGTGGCCTATCTGCTCTGGCTGGCCGCTCAGGCCCTGCGGCAGGGCCCGCTGCGGCCCTCGGCAGCGGTGCTTTCGCCCGCCCGCGCGTTCCGGCAGGGCATAGTGGTCAATCTCACCAATCCCAAGGTCATTCTCTTCGTTCTGGCCTTCGTGCCGCAATTCATCGATCCCGTCCGCCCCATCCTGCCGCAATTCCTGATCTACGGGTTGGTTCTGGCGGTCGGCGGCTTTGTCATCAACGGCGCGGTCGGCGTCTTTGCCGGAGGCGTCGGCCGCACATTGGCAACCTCGCCCCTGTTTGCGCGGGGTCTGGGTCTTGCCTCGGCCGCGATCTTCACCGCGCTTGCCGCCCGCCTCGCCATTTTGCACAGGAGTTGATCTGCCCATGTCCCGCATCGACGACAGCAAGGAGTTCATCCCCATCCGCATCGCGCTTCTTACCGTGTCGGACACCCGCGAGCTGACGCAGGACCGCTCGGGTGACACGCTGGCCGAGCGGATCGAGAGCGCCGGTCATCACCTCGCCGACCGCCGAATCCTGCGCGACGAGCGCGATCAGATCGCCGCGCAACTGCGCGCCTGGATCGCCAACCCGGAGATCGATGTCGTGATCTCGACCGGCGGCACTGGCCTGACCGGGCGCGACGTGACGATCGAGGCGCATCGCGATGTCTATGAGAAGGAGATCACCGCCTTCGGCACGGTCTTCACCATCGTCTCGATGGCCAAGATCGGCACCTCGGCGGTGCAGAGCCGCGCCACCGGGGGCGTGGCGGGCGGCACCTATCTCTTTGCCCTGCCCGGCAGCCCCGGCGCCTGCCGCGACGCCTGGGACGAGATCCTCAAGCTGCAACTCGATTATCGCCACCTGCCGTGCAATTTCGTCGAGATCCTGCCACGCCTTGAAGAACATAAACGCCGGAAATGAGCCGCACCCGCGTTCGATCAACGGGTGGCTTGGTTTTTCGCCCTCAGGGGTTAAGTTAAGCAGGGTCCGTCTGTCGGACTCCAGCAAGGGTTGCGCGCCATGCGGTTTCTGCGTCAGAGCCTGACCGGGCTCTTTCTTCTGTCGCTGACGTTGGGCCTTGTGGCCTATGCCGGACAGATTGTCATCAGCGCGGTCGAGGCGCGCCTGAACCGCGACGCCGATGCGCCCGAACGTCGCGAACGTGTCTTTGCCGTGCGTACCACATTGGCCACCGAGACCACCATCACGCCAACCCTCACCGCCTTTGGCCAGATCGAGAGCCGCCGCACGCTCGAGATCCGCGCCGAGGCAACCGGCGTGATTACCGAACTGTCGCCCGACTTCATCGAGGGCGGTCAGGTCCGCGCCGGTCAGTTTCTGGCCCGGATCGACCCCGCCAATGCCCAATCCGCGCGCGATCGCGCCGACACCGATCTGATGGATGCGCGCGCCGAGGCCCGCGAAGCCGCCCGCGCGCTGACGCTGGCGCAGGATGACCTCGCCGCACGCCGCGATCAGTCCGCGATCCAGGAGCGCACACTGGCCCGCCAGCGCGATCTGGAGTCGCGCGGTGTCGGCACGCTCACCGCCGTGGAAGCCGCCGAATACAACGTGGTGCAGGCGCATCAGGCGGTGCTGGCCGGGCGTCAGGCGCTGGCGCAGGCCGAGGCGCGCATCGATCAGGCGGCGACCGCGACAGCGCGCGCCGAACTGGCCCTCTCGGAGGCCGAGCGTCGGCTGGCCGAGACCCGCATCACGGCAGGTTTCAGTGGCACGCTCAGCGATGTGACGCTGGTCGCAGGCCGCCTTGTGTCGGCCAATGAACAACTGGCCCGGCTGGTCGATGGCAATGCCCTCGAGGTGGCGTTTCGCGTGTCCACTGCACAATATGCCCGGCTGCTGGACAAGGCCGGGGCGCTGATCCCCGCCCCTGTCACCGTCACACTTGACGGCTTCGGTCTCGATCTGACGGCAAGCGGCAGGATCATCCGGCAATCGGCATCTGTCGGCGAAGGCCAGACCGGGCGTCTGATCTTTGCTGCGCTCGACAGCGCCCCGACGATGAAGCCCGGCGATTTCGTGACCGTGCGGGTCGCCGAACCGCCTCTCGAACGCGTCACGCGGCTTCCGGCGGATGCCCTCGGGCCTGACGGAAGTGTTCTCGTGCTGGGCGCCGATGATCGGCTCGAGAGCCGTCCCGTCACCCTCCTGCGCCATCAGGACAATGACATTCTGGTTCGTGGCGAAGGGCTTGCCGGACGCCAGGTGGTCAATGACCGAACCCCCGTGCTGGGCGCCGGCATCAAGGTGCGGCCGCTGACACCATTGCCCGAAGCAGAGCCACAGCCCGCCGAGGAAGCGACCGTCACCCTGACGCCGGACCGCCGCGCCCGGCTCGAGGCCTATGTCAGGAACAGCGCCGACATGACGGATGAGATGAAACAGCGCCTGCTGGCACAACTCGCGCAATCTCAGGTTCCCGCGCAGATGGTTGATCGGCTGGAACGCCGGATCGGGGGCTGACCGATGGCCGGTCTGGTCTCCTATTTCACGCGCCACGGCACCGCCGCCAATCTGCTTCTGGTCCTGATGCTGGTGCTTGGCCTTGCCGCCGTGCCGCGGATGAGGGCGCAATTCTTTCCCGATATTGTCATCGACAACGTCACCGTTTCGGTGATCTGGGACGGCGCAAGCGCCGAGGATGTCGACAACGCCATCGTGCAAATCCTCGAACCTGTCCTGCTGGCGGTTGATGGCGTCGACAAATCCAGCGCCAGCAGCCGCGAAAACCGGGCGATCATCACACTCGATTTCGAACCGGGCTGGGATATCGGGCGCGCCGCCGACGAGGTGCAGGCGGCGCTCGATGTGATCACTACCCTGCCCGGCGAGGCCGACAAACCCGTGGTGCAGCGCGGCGCGTGGCGCGACCGCGTAACCGATGTGGTCCTCACCGGCCCTCTGGCACCCGAGCAACTGGCGCGGCTGGCGGATGAACTGGTGATCCGCCTCTTTGAGGCCGGCGTCACCCGCACGACCCTCCAAGGCGTCGCAGCCCCCGAAACCGTCGTCGAAGTGCCAGCCACGAACCTCATCGCGTATCGCATTACCATGGCCGAGATCGCCGCCGCGATTGCCGCCGAAATCAGCACCGATCCGGCTGGGGATATGAGCGGGACCAACGCCCGTGTGCGCACCGGCAGCGAGAAACGGAGCCCGCGCGATCTGGCGGCCATTCCGCTGCGTGCCCGCCCTGACGGAACGACGCTCAGCATCGGTGATGTCGCCCGCATCCGGGTCGAGGGGTCTGACCGTGAACTCGCCTATTTCGTTGGCGATACGCCGGCCATCGCCCTGCTCATCGACCGCTCGGCGCATGGCGATGCGATCGACATTCAGGCGAAGGTGCAGACCATTGCCGACGAGATGGCCAAGACCTTGCCCGATGGCGTGACCGTGGATCTGGTCCGAACCCGCTCCAAAGCCATTTCGGGCCGTCTCAAGATGCTGCTCGACAATGCCCTCACCGGACTTGCGCTGGTTGTCGGATTGCTCTTTCTCTTTCTCAATGCGCGCACCGCCTTCTGGGTGGCGGCAGGCATTCCGGTGGCGATGCTGGCCGCAATGGCGCTGATGTTTGCCGGCGGGCTCACGCTCAACATGATCTCGCTTTTTGCGCTGATCATCACCCTCGGCATCGTGGTGGATGACGCCATCGTGGTGGGGGAACATGCCGATGCGCGCCATCGCAAACTGGGCGAGGCCCCGGCCGAGGCCGCCGAACGCGCGGCGCACCGCATGGCCCTGCCGGTCTTTGCCGCGACGCTGACCACGCTCATCGCGTTTTTCGGGCTGGTGTTCATCGGCGGGCGGTTTGGCGATCTGATCTACGACATTCCCTACACCGTCATCGCCGTGCTGAGCGCAAGCCTGATCGAGTGTTTTCTCATCCTGCCAAACCACATGGCTCATGCGTTGGCTCATTCCGCCAAACGGCACTGGTATGACATCCCCAGCCGGGTGGTGAATCGCGGCTTTACCGCGTTTCGGGATCGCGCCTTTCGGCCCTTCATCGGGCAGGTGATCCGCGGACGCTATGTCGTAACTGCGGGCGCGCTCCTCCTGCTTGCGACGCAGATCGCCAGCTTCATTCGCGGCGATGTCACATGGCGGTTCTTCAACGCTCCCGAACAGGGTAGCGTCTCGGGCAATTTTGCCATGGTGCCAGGCGCCAGCCGCGCCGATGCTCTCGTGCAGATGCGCGAGATGCAGCGCGCCACAGAGGCGCTGGGCAAGGACTACGAAACCCGTTACGGCAGCAATCCGCTGGCCCATGTCATGACACAGGTGGGCGGGGCCGAAGGGCGCGGATTGGCCGGCTCTGACACCCGCGACGCGGACCTCCTGGGCGGCATTTCGATCGAACTGATCGACGCCGATCTCAGGCCCTATTCCAGCTTTGCCTTTGTCGCCGACCTTCAGGACCGGGTGCCGCAGCTGCCGCTGACCGAAACGCTCAGCTTTCGCGGCGCGCGATCCGGCGCCGGTGGCGATGCGATCGATGTGCAGTTCTATGGCGCCAGTGCCGAGAACCTCAAGGCCGCAGCCGAGACCCTGAAGGCGGCCCTCGGGCGCTTTCCAGAGGTTTCGGCGCTCGAGGATAATCTGGCCTATGACAAGACCGAAGTCATCCTCGATCTGACACCGCAAGGTGCTGCTCTGGGCATTACCGTGGACGACCTTGGCCGCATCCTGCGCAACCGCGTGAACGGCATCGAGGCCGCGACCTATGCCGACGGCCCGCGCACCGCCACGGTGCGGGTCAAGCTGCCAGAATCGGATCTCGCCGCCGACTTTCTCGACCGGATGCAGCTGCACATGCCGGGCGGCGGCTCCGTGCTGCTCGCAGATGTCGTCAGTGTGACCACACGCACCGGATTTGCCACCGTGCGACGCGAGAACGGCCTTCGTGTCGTCAAAGTGACCGGCGATCTCAACGAGGACGATCCCGCCCGCGCCGCCGAAATCATGCAGAGCCTGCAAACCGATATCCTGCCCCGGATTGCCAGCGAACATCAGATCGAATACCGCCTCGCGGGGCTGTCGGAACAGGAGGACGAGTTCCTCGCCGATGCCCGGCTCGGCCTGATCCTTACGCTTTTGGGGATCTACATGGTTCTGGCGCTGGTCTTTGCCAGCTGGACCCGACCGTTGGTGGTCATGGCGATCATCCCCTTCGGGCTTGTCGGCACGATCTGGGGCCATGCGCATTGGGATGTGCCACTCTCGATGTTCACTGTCGTCGGACTTCTCGGGATGACCGGCATCATCATCAACGATTCCATCGTTCTGGTCACTGCGATCGACGAGCACGCCCGCACGCGCGGCATCGTGCCGGCCATCATCGACGGCACCGCCGAGCGCCTGCGTGCGGTGCTGCTGACCACGCTCACCACCGTCCTTGGCCTCGCGCCGCTCCTGTTCGAGCGATCAACCCAGGCCCAGTTTCTCAAACCCACGGTGATCACGCTGGTCTATGGCTTGGGCTTCGGCATGATCCTTGTGCTCTTGGTGGTGCCCGCGCTCCTCGCCATCAGCCAGGATCTCTCGCGGCAGATCACCGCATTGCGCCGCGGGCTGCGCGTGCGTCATGCGCGGCTCGGGCTGACGCTTGGCCTTGGCCTTGTCACCATGCTCGGCTGGTTCGCGGCGACGATCGGCTGGACTTTCGTCACCGGCGCCCTGCCTGCGCCACTGGCCGATCGTCTGTCGTTCTCCCCACAACCCGCAGCTCTCGTGCTCTTTCTCAGCGGCGTGGCGACAGCCCTGATCCTGCTCTATCTCGTCACGGCATTTGCCCGCTGGCGACGGCCCGCCCGGTCCTGATCGCCCTTGCACAGGGTCCAAACCGGCGCTACCCCTCTGCTCATGCGTATCATCCGGGATTACACCTATGTCACCGAGGCCGATCGTGGCAGCTCTGTCGCGATCGGAAATTTTGATGGTGTTCATCTTGGACACCGGGCGGTCATCGAGATTGCGCACCGCGCCGGGGCGGCCATCGGCGCGCCGCTCGGCATCCTCACCTTCGAGCCGCATCCGCGTGAATATTTTGCCCCCGACGCCCCGCCCTTTCGCCTGATGAACCGCGAGACGCGCGCGCACCGGCTCGAGAAACTCGGGGTCGAACGGCTCTACGAGATCAATTTCAACGCCACCCTCGCCGCGCTCAGCCCGCGCGACTTTGCCACCCGCGTGATCCATGACGGCCTCGGCCTGCGCCATGTCGTCGTCGGCAGCGATTTCTGCTTTGGCAAGGGGCGCGCGGGCAATGCCAGGGTGTTGCAGGATCTCGGCATCGAACTGGGCTTTGGCGTGACCATCGCGGAACTGGTCGAAGGCAGCACTGGCCAAGTATCCTCGACCGCCATCCGCCAGGCGCTCAGCGAGGGCGAACCACGCCGCGCGGCGTCCATGCTGGGCCACTGGCACCGCATCGACGGGCCGGTGATCGGCGGCGAACAGCGCGGCCGCACCTTGGGCTATCCGACGGCCAACATGTCGCTCAAGGGCCTGCACCTGCCCAGATTCGGCGTCTATGCGGTGCGCGTCGAGGTGCTCGACGGGCCACACAGGGGCCAGTATGAGGGCGCGGCCTCGCTCGGCATTCGCCCGATGTTCCACGCTGCCGAGCCCAATCTCGAAACCTTCCTCTTCGACTTCACCGGCGATCTCTATGACGCGCATCTCTCGGTCGGCCTGATCGAGTATTTGCGCCCCGAGGCCACATTCGACAGCCTTGAGGCCTTCATCGCGCAGATGGACGCCGACTGCGTCCGCGCCCGCAGCATCCTGGCCACGACATGACCGATCCCATCGACCGCTCCGGCCTGCGCCCGCGTTACTGGGAAACCACGCCCCTTGACCGGATGACCCAGAGGGAATGGGAGGCGCTCTGCGACGGCTGCGGCAAATGCTGCATGAACAAACTAGAGGATGACGAAACCGGCGAGGTTGCCTTTACCCGTGTGGCCTGCCGCCTCTTTGACGATACCACCTGCCTGTGCGCGCAATACCCGATCCGGCAGCACTTCGTGCCGGAATGCATCAGCCTCAAACCCCATACCATCGAACGGCACGCCTATTGGCTACCCGAGACCTGCGCCTATAAACTCCTGCATCTGGGCAAGCGTCTCTATGACTGGCACCCCCTGATCTCGGGCGATCCGCAATCGGTGCATGATGCGGGCGTGTCCATGCAACATCGCACCCTTCCCGAATTCGAGGTGCCCGAGGATGACTGGGAAGACCATATCATCGAGGAGCCCATCTGATGTATTTCGCCTCTGACAATTCCGGCCCGGCGCTGCCCGCCGTGTTGCAGGCCATGATCGACGCCAATGCCGGCTACGCGACCTCCTATGGCGACGATGCGCTGATGGACGAGGTCCGCGACCGGATCCGCACGCTCTTCGAGGCACCGCAGGCCAGCGTCTATCTGGTGGCGACCGGCACGGCGGCCAATGCGCTGGCGCTCGCCACCCTGTCGCAGCCCTGGCAGACCGTGTTCTGCACACCGCTCGCGCATATCCATGTCGATGAATGCAACGCGCCCGAATTCTTTACCGGCGGCGCGAAACTCAGCCTGGTCGGACAGGCCGACAAGATGACGCCCGACGAATTGCGACAGGCCATCGCCGCCTGGCCCAAGGGCGATGTCCATGCCGCCCAGCATGGCCCGCTGGCGCTGACCCAGGCGACAGAGCGCGGCCGCATCTATTCCTGTCAGGAGATTGCGGCGCTCTGCACCGTCGCCCGCGACCATGGCCTGCCCACCTATATGGACGGCGCGCGATTTGCCAATGCGGTGGCGGCGCTTGGCTGTTCTCCGGCCGAGATGACCTGGAAGGCAGGAATTGACGCGGTCTCGATGGGCGGCACCAAGAACGGCTGTCTCGGCGTCGAGGCGGTGATCTTCTTTGCGCCGGAAAACGCCTGGGAATTCGAACTGCGCCGCAAACGCTCGGCGCATCTCTTCTCGAAACACCGCTATCTGTCGGCTCAGATGCTGGGCTATCTGCGCGATCATCTCTGGCTCGAGACCGCGCAAGAGGCCAATGCCCGCGCCGCGCGGCTCGCCACCGGCCTGCGCAGCGTTCCGGGGGCTCGCATGGTCTTTGAGCGCGATGTCAACATGATCTTCGCCAGCCTGCCGCGCGCCACGCATCAACGGCTCAAGACCGCGGGCGCGGTCTATTTCCTCTACGAGGGCCCGCTCGACACCGGCCCCGCCGACGAGCCATTGCTGGCACGCTTCGTCTGCGACTGGTCGATCACCGAGGCGCAGATCGAGGCGTTCCTAAGCGTCGCGCGCGGAGACTGAACACCGCCTCCCGGTCACACCGAACCGAGAAAGCCCCGCACCGCCGCCGCGACCCTGCCCGGATGGGTGATCGGCCCCATATGGCCCGCCCCCGCGATCACCGCCCGGCGCGCATCGGGCAAACGCGCGGCAAGCCCCGCATTGATCGCCGCGATGATCGCAGGAGAGCGCGCGCCCTCCATCAGCAACGCCGGCGCTGCAATCCGCGTCAGCGCCCCGCTCGCCAGCATACCGCCCGCATCCTCGATCAACGCCGGATCGGCCGCCACGATCAGCGGCATCTGCGCCGCCATCTTGCGCCGCGCCGCTTCGGGCATCATCGCCCAGGCCCGCCCGTCGCCCCAGACGGCGGTGAATCCCTCCGCCGCGCGCCGCATGTCGCCGCTGGCCATCCCCGCCGCATAATCCGCCATCGTTGCCGCATGTTCCGCCCGCATCGCGGGCCGGTCGGCAAAGGCCACGGCAAAAAAGACCGGTTCATAGAGGATCAGGCTGCGCACCAGATCGGGCCGCTCGACCGCAAGCCGCAGGGCAACCGTCGCACCGAAGGAATGACCGAGAATATCCGCAGGACCGTCAAGAAAATCCGCCGCAATCGCCGTGCTCACCGCCTGAATCTCGCCGCGCCCCTCCCACGCGCCGCTCTGCCCGTGCCCCGGCAGATCGAAGGCGGTGATCGTCATCACCTCCGCCAGTTCGCGCGCCAGCCCGCTCCAGCTACCGGAATGCGCCAGCGAGCAATGGATCGCCAGACCGCGGCGCGGCCCCTGCCCGAACGATCTCCACCCGATAACGAACCCGGCGCGCGCGGCCTGCGGCACGGCTCAGAGCTTGCCGGAAAGATGCAGGTCGAGATCCTCCAGCCGGTCTTGCCCCCAGAAAGACTGGCCGTCATCGACCACATAAAAGGGCGCGCCAAAGACGCCCGCATTGACCGCCGCCTCGAGATTGGCGGCATAGGTCTCGGCACCGCTCAGCAAGCCGCGATCCGCAAGCCCCGGATCAAACCCCGCACGAGAGAGACAATCGCGCACCACGTCATCCTCGGCGATGTTGCGCTCCTCGGCCCAGCAGGCGCGCAGCACCGCCTGCACCAGCGCCCCCAGGTCGCCACCGCCCGCCGCCTGCGCGGCGATGATCGCATAGGACGACGGCGCGGGATTGGTCGGCCAGAAGGCGGGCTTGAGATTGAGCGGCAGGCCCCGCTTTCTTGCCTGCCGTGGCAATTCCTGGGCACGATAGGCGTTGCGCGAGGGATGCCGATCGCCGGGCGCGGTGCCGCCGGTGCGCGCAAAGAGCGCCAGAATATCGAGCGGCTTGTAGGTGATCGTCGCGCCATGCCGCGCCGCGATCTCCTCGAGCCCGCCCCCGGCGAGATAGGCAAACGGCGACAGGGTGGAAAAATAATAGTCTATATGGGCCATTTCGGCGCACCCCCTGCTGCCATCGCTTTGCCTGACCCTAGGCCCATGCTAAGCGGTGTCAACATCACGAATCTGTCACACTGCGCAGCCGGGGATTGCCACCATGTCAACCAAGTCACAACCGAAGCTCATTTCGGGTAACGCCAACATGCCTCTGGCGATGGCCATTGCCCGGCGCATGTCGATGCATCGCGGCGTCAATGTGAGCCTCGTCGATGCCAGGGTCGAGCGGTTCAACGATCAGGAGATCTTTGTCGAGGTCTACGAGAACGTCCGCGGCGAGGACATGTTCATCATCCAGCCCACCTCGAACCCCGCGAATGACAACCTGATGGAACTGCTGATCATGGCCGATGCGCTGCGCCGCTCCTCGGCCAGCCGCATCACCGCCGTGATTCCCTATTTCGGCTATGCCCGTCAGGATCGCCGCTCCAAGGCGCGCACGCCCATCTCGGCCAAACTTGTCGCCAACATGATCGTCGAGGCAGGGGTCGAGCGCGTGCTCACCATGGATCTGCACGCCGCCCAGATCCAGGGCTTCTTCGACATCCCGGTCGACAACCTCTATGCCTCGCCGATCTTCGCGCTCGACATCATGATCCAGTTCAAGGGCCGGATCGACGATGTGATGATCGTGTCGCCCGATGTCGGCGGCGTTGCCCGCGCCCGCGAACTCGCCAAACGGATCAACGCCCCCCTCTCCATCGTTGACAAGCGCCGCGAAAAGGCCGGCGAGGTGGCCGAAATGACCGTGATCGGCGACGTGACGGACAAGATCTGCATCATCGTCGATGACATGTGCGACACGGCCGGAACCATGTGCAAGGCGGCCGAGGTGCTGATGGAAAACGGCGCGCATGAGGTGCACGCCTATACGACCCACGGCGTCATGTCCGGCCCCGCGGTCGAGCGGATCACGAAGTCGGTGCTGAAATCCATGGTCATCACCGACACCATCCAGCCCACCGAGGGGGTGCGCGCCACCCCCAACATCCGCATCATCCCCACGGCACCGGTTTTCGCGCAGGCGATCCTCAATATCTGGAACGGCACCTCGGTGTCCTCGCTCTTCGAGACCCCCACGCTCGAACCGGTCTATGAGGGACAGTTCGGCAGTTGAGATCGACCGCTCAGGCCGAGGCAGAGAGTTGCGCCTCTCGTGCCGCGCGTTCCTCAAGATCGAGCCAGAGCGCCTGACCGCGATAACCGCCCTTGATCAGATGCCCCGGCGTGCGGATTTCGGGATGGTCCTCCACCCAGTCGCGATAGCGGTCATTGGTGACGATCCGCGCGCCAAGATCCCGCGCGGCGGCCAGAATATAGGGATCCGCCGGTGTGCCCTTGGGAACGACCAAGACCCGCGCCTGCGACATCCCCAGCATCTTTCCCATTTCCCGATCATGGCGATAACGGTCCGAGATGAGGTAGCCGGCATTCGCGTCGAACACCACCCCGACAGAGAGGCCAAGACGGGACAGATAATCGACCACCTCCCGCACGGCATCGATCCGGGGAGTTTCGTCCTTCCAATAGAGGACATTCGAGCCGTCTACGACGATCGGTTTGCGCTCCGCACGCGCCTTGCGCCGGGGCCCGCGCCCCATCTCGCGCAGCGTCAGCAGCAGACTGGCCAGGGCCGAGGGACCAGCCAGCAGGATCAGATCGGACCATCCCGGCAACAGCAGCGCCGCCAGCAGACCCGCAACAGAGAACGCAAGCAGCACCAGCGAGGTTTTCACGCGATCATCCTTCCTTCAAACGGCCTTGCCGCCACACCGCGCAAGGCGCCCAGCGGCCGCCGTGACGCCGTCAATAAAAATCCTGCCAGTCATCCTCGTGGAATGCGGCACCAATCGCCATCCAGCGGACCCGCACCCGCGCCACGCGGGTGTCGCCCCAGGTGCGGAACACCGCGTCAAACCCCTGAGGCGTGATCTTTTCCGCCGTCACATCGGCGCGCGTGTTGCGGGCGCTGTCGATATCCCAGAGCGACAGGGAAAGATGAACCGCCGGGGCCGCCGTGAACGGCGCGCCAAACACGATCTTCTTGCGACGTTCCCGCTCCCCCTTGCCCGTCCACATCTCTCCGTCATCGGCAAAATCGGAGAACAGAACGTCGTCGCCCTGATCGATCGCGATGGCCTGATGGGTGAAGATCTGCATTTCCGCCTCTTGCGCAGTTCCGACCGTTCTAGTCAGCGTTTCAGGCGAAAATGCGAGCAGAAAATGAAAAAAGGGCCGCAAACGGCCCCTTTAGCACGAACGGTGTTGCTGCCTCAGGTGGCCGACAGACCGATCTGATCGCCCACTGCCACCATGTCGGCAAGTTGTTTGGCCGCCTCGTCAACCGATCCCGGCTGATTGGCAAAAGCCTCCTGCGCATAGGCCAGCCGGTCGGTGGCGGCATCGACCATGGCCTTGAACTCGGCCTGCGTCATCTCCTCGCGCGCCACCGCGCGCTCGGCCAGCACCGACACGCTCTTGCCGCTGATTTCGGCGAACCCGCCGGTCACGACAAATTCGCGCGGGCCCTGCGGTCCGGACACCCTCACGATGCCGGGGCGAAGCGTGGTGATCAGGGCCGCGTGATCGGCCATCGCCGTCAGATCGCCCTCGGCACCGGGGATCTGGACTTCGTCGGCCGTCAGGGACGCCAGCAGACGCTCCGGGCTGACCAGATCGAATTGCACTGTCTCGGCCATTCAGGCCTCCTCTTCTGGCGAAGGGTGGGGGCACCCCCACCCTCTCATCTCCTCACGCGGCAGCTGCCGCCATGCGCTCTGCCTTCGCGATCACATCCTCGATGCCGCCCACCATGTAGAAGGCGCCCTCGGGCAGGTGATCGTATTCCCCGGCAACCACGGCCTTGAACGACTTAATCGTTTCTTCCAGCGGCACCTGCACCCCGTCAGAGCCGGTGAACACCTTGGCCACGTCGAAGGGCTGCGACAGGAACCGCTGGATTTTCCGGGCCCGCGCCACGGTCAGCTTGTCCTCTTCCGAAAGCTCGTCCATGCCGAGAATGGCAATAATGTCCTGCAACGACTTGTAGCGTTGCAACACGCCCTGCACATCGCGCGCCACCTGATAATGCTCCTCGCCCACGATCGCCGGATCCATCAGCCGCGAGTTCGAGTCGAGCGGGTCCACGGCGGGATAGATGCCCAGCTCCGAGATTGCCCGGCTCAGCACCGTCGTGGCGTCGAGGTGGGCGAATGTCGTCGCCGGCGCCGGGTCGGTGAGGTCGTCGGCGGGCACATAGACCGCCTGGATCGAGGTGATCGAGCCCGCCTTGGTCGAGGTGATGCGTTCCTGCATCGCGCCCATATCGGTCGCCAGCGTCGGCTGATAGCCCACGGCCGAGGGAATCCGGCCCAGCAGCGCCGACACCTCGGAGCCCGCCTGCGTGAAGCGGAAGATGTTGTCGACAAAGAACAGAACGTCTGACCCGGACTGGTCGCGGAACTGTTCGGCCAGCGTCAGGCCCGACAGCGCCACGCGCATCCGGGCCCCCGGCGGCTCGTTCATCTGGCCATAGACCAGTGCCACTTTCGAAGCGGTCAGGTTATCGGGCACGATCACGCCCGATTCGATCATCTCGTGATAGAGGTCGTTGCCCTCGCGGGTCCGCTCGCCCACCCCGGCAAAGACCGAGAACCCGGCATGGACCTTGGCGATGTTGTTGATCAGTTCCATGATCAGAACCGTCTTGCCCACCCCGGCCCCGCCGAACAGACCGATCTTGCCGCCCTTGGCGTAGGGCGCCAGCAGATCGACCACCTTGATGCCGGTGACAAGGATTTCCGATTCCGTCGCCTGTTCCGAAAATTCCGGCGCCGGCTGGTGAATGGCGCGGCGTTCCGTGGCCTTGATCGGGCCTTTCTCGTCCACCGGTTCACCCACGACATTTAGGATACGGCCCAGCGTGCCATCGCCCACCGGCACCGAGATCGGCTCGCCGCGGTCGCTGACCTCTTGCCCACGCACCAGTCCCTCGGTGGCGTCCATCGCGATCGCGCGCACGGTGTTCTCGCCCAGATGCTGCGCCACTTCGAGGACCAGCGCCTTGCCGTTGTTATCGGTTTCCAGCGCGTTCAGAATCGCGGGCAGATGGCCGTCGAATTGCACGTCCACCACGGCGCCGATGACCTGGGTCACTTTGCCTTTTGCTTTTGCCATGTCTCGTCTCCGGTTGTCTTAAAGCGCCTCGGCGCCCGAAATGATTTCAATGAGCTCGTTGGTGATCACGGCCTGACGCGACCGGTTGTATTGAATCGTCAGCTTGTCGATCATCTCGCCCGCATTGCGCGTCGCATTGTCCATCGCCGACATCCGCGCACCCTGTTCGCTCGCCCCGTTCTCCAGCAGCGCGCTGAAGATCGCGGTCGCCACCCCGCGCGGCAACAGATCGGCGAGGATCGCCTGCTCGTCGGGCTCGTAATCGTAAAAGTTGCCCGTATCGGCCGCCCGATCCGCCCCGCCCATATCCGCCGGGATGATCTGTTGCATCGTCGGGATCTGGCTGACCACGTTCTCGAACCGCGCAAAGAACAGCGCCGCCACATCGAATTCGTCCGCATCAAAGCGATTGAGGATGTTCATCGCGATGGCCTGCGCGTCGCCATAGCCCAGACGCTTGACATGCGAGAGGTCCACATGATCGACGAAATATCGACCATAGTCCCGTTTCAGCGCGTCGCGGCCCTTCTTGCCAACGGTCACGATCTTCAGGGTCTTGCCATGCGCCAACAGATCTGCGGCATGAGATTTGGCCAGCTTGGCAATATTGGCGTTAAAGCCCCCGCAGAGCCCCCGTTCGGAGGTCAGCACCAGAAGCAGATGCACCTTGTCCGCGCCGGTGCCTGCCAGCAGGCGCGGCGCGTTCTCCGTATCACCCACTGAGCTCGCCAGCTTCTCCATCACCGCGGTAAAGCGTTCGGTATAGGGGCGTGCCATTTCGGCAGCCTCCTGCGCGCGGCGCAACTTCGCCGCGGCCACCATCTGCATCGCCTTGGTGATCTTTCGCGTGTTCTTGACGCTGCCGATCCGGTTCTTCAGGTCCTTGAGAGAAGGCATCCGCTATCCCTTCACGCGAAATCGACGGCGAATTCGTCCAGCGCAGCCCTGATCCGGTCCTCGGCCTCACCCTTGATCTTGGGATCTTCCTTGGTGATATACTCCAGAAGCCCGGCGTGCTTGCCCCGCAGATGCTTGAGCAGACCCTCTTCGAACCGGCCCACGGCGTTGACCGCGATCTTGTCGAGATAGCCCTTGGTGCCGGCATAGATGACACAGACGATCTCGGCATTGGTCAGTGGCGAATACTGCGCCTGCTTCATCAATTCCGTGAGCCGCGCACCGCGATTGAGCAACTGTTGCGTTGCCGCATCCAGATCCGAGCCAAACTGCGCAAACGCCGCCATCTCGCGATACTGTGCCAGTTCCAGCTTGACCGGACCAGCGACCGATTTCATCGCATTGGTCTGTGCCGACGATCCCACACGGCTGACCGACAGGCCGGTGTTCACGGCCGGACGAACACCCTGATAGAACAGTTCCGTTTCCAGAAAGATCTGCCCGTCGGTGATCGAGATCACGTTGGTCGGGATGAAGGCCGACACGTCGCCGCCTTGCGTCTCGATGATCGGCAGCGCCGTCAGCGAACCCGCCCCGTTATCCTCGTTGAGCTTGGCCGAGCGTTCCAGCAGGCGAGAGTGGAGATAGAACACGTCACCGGGATAGGCTTCGCGTCCGGGCGGACGGCGCAGCAGCAGCGACATCTGCCGATAGGCCACGGCCTGTTTGGAGAGATCATCATAGACGATCAGCGCATGACGGCCATTGTCGCGGAAATGCTCGGCCATGGCGGTCGCCGAATAGGGCGCCAGAAACTGCATCGGCGCAGGGTCCGACGCGGTGGCGGCCACGATGATCGAATAGGCGATCGCCCCGGATTCCTCGAGCTTTTTCACCAGCTGCGCCACGGTCGAGCGCTTTTGCCCGATGGCGACGTAGACGCAATAAAGCTTCTTGCTCTCGTCGTCGCCGGCGGCGTCGTTGTAGATCTTCTGGTTCAGGATGGTGTCGAGCGCCACGGCGGTCTTGCCGGTCTGCCGGTCGCCGATGATAAGTTCGCGCTGACCGCGTCCGATCGGGATCATCGCGTCCACCGATTTCAGACCCGTGGCCATCGGCTCATGCACCGATTTGCGCGGGATGATGCCCGGCGCCTTGACGTCGGCCAGACCGCGCTTCTTGGTCTTGATCGGACCCTTGCCATCCAGCGGGTTGCCCAGACCATCCACGACCCGGCCCAGAAGTTCGTCCCCGATCGGCACGTCCACGATGGACTTGGTGCGCTTGACGGTATCGCCTTCCTTGATGTCCTGGTCGGTGCCAAAGATCACGACACCCACGTTGTCGCTTTCCAGGTTGAGCGCCATGCCCATGATCTTGCCGGGAAACTCCACAAGCTCACCGGCCTGCACATTGTCGAGCCCATGCACCCGCGCGATCCCGTCCCCGACCGACAGCACCCGACCGATTTCGGCGACTTCGGCATCCTGACCGAAATTCTTGATCTGCTCCTTCAGGATTGCAGAAATCTCTGCTGCTTGGATACCCATTTATCCGACCTCTTTCATTACATTCTGGAGGGAATCGAGCTTGGAGCGGATCGAGGTGTCGATCATCTTCGAGCCCATCTTGACGACAAGACCGCCGATGAGACTTTCATCGACGGTCGCAATGATCTTCACATCCTTGCCGACACGCTCTTTCAGCGTCTTGGCCAATTTGTCCGATTGCGCCTTGGTCAGCGCCTTGGCGCTTACCACCTCGGCGCTCACCTCGCCCTTGTCCTCGGCGATCATCGCGTTGAGATGCGCAATCAACTGCGGCAGCACGAAAAGACGCCGGTTCTGCGCCATCAGCGCCAGACCGTTCTGCAACGCGGGCATAAGACTCATCTTCTTGGCAATGGCCGCCATCGCGGCCCCCTGCTCGGCCCGACTCAGCACCGGCGAGGCAATCATCGCGCGCAGGTCGCTGCTCTCGGTCAGCGCCTGCGTCAGGTCCCCAAGATTGCCCTCCAGCCCCGCCAGAGACTTGCTCTCTTTCGCAAGCTCGAACACGGCTTTGGCGTAGCGCGCGGCAATGCCAAACGAAATCGATGCTGGTTCGGACACGTCCACCCTTCCGATCATCTGACCCCGGTTGACAAGCGACGCCGCATGGCGCGTCTCCGGAGATGTTGGCCTTTGGTGCATCTTGCGAAACACCCAATTTCGGCTGGGGTGTAGCAGAGCCATCCGCGCCCGGCAAGCCGCTTTAAAACTATTGTATACCATAGAATACTACTTGATATCAGATAGTTATCAAAGTTGCGACCGAATACGTAGTTTTTCCTCTGCAGAAAAAATCACATTTGCTCAGGATTTTGCGATTCCATCCGCACCGACCCCGCCGAAACCCGCAGGCGCAACGCGCACCAGAGCATACGACCAGAAATCCCGCCCTTGGGCCGGGCCTTGGCGCATCGGCCGTCCCACGGGTTCGCGCCCGCCCTGCTCAGGCCGCACCGTCAGGGCCGCAACAGGCACCCGGATCAGGCACAGGAACTTACCGAAGGGTGAACCGGCGATGCGTTGGGTTTGGCGAAAGCGTCAACAAATCCCCGTCCCGCGACCTCACCCCTCCTTGCGGATGGCCGCGTTCGCCGGATCATAGGGGCTGTCGCAGGTCACGACCGCATCCCAGAGCCGGTCCAGAATCTTGACCTTGAGCCTTGTGCCCTCGACCGCCTGTTCGGGCTTGACATAGCCCATGCCGATGGATTTGCCGAAGGCCACCGAATAGCCGCCAGAGGTCAGCCGCCCGACCCGCTCGCCGCCTGCGGTATAAAGCACCTCTCGGCCCCAGGGATCGGCATCCGCGGGCCCGTCAATCAAGAGCGTGCAGCATTTCGAGCGGATGCCGGTCTCGATCATCCGCTGCTTGCCGCGGAAGTCCTTGTCCAGATCGACGAAACGCGGCAGATCGGCCTCAAGCGGCGTCGCATCCCGGCCCAGTTCATTGCCAAAGGCGCGATAGGATTTCTCCTGCCGCAGCCAGTTTTGCGCCCGCGCGCCCACCAGCTTCATCCCGTGCTTTGCACCGGCTTTCTCAAGCAGGTCAAAGAGGTAATTCTGCATTTCGATCGGGTGATGCAATTCCCAGCCCAATTCGCCCGTATAGGCGACGCGGATGGCGTTGACCGGGCACATGCCCAATTCGATCCGCTGCGCCGAGAGCCAAGGGAAGCGCTTGTTGCCAAGCGCGGTCGCCGGATCGGCATCCTTGATGACCTCGTTGAGCACGTCGCGCGATTTCGGTCCGGCGATGGCAAAGACGCCCCATTGCGTCGTCACGTCCTGAATCTCGACATAGCCGAATTCAGCCGCCCTGTCCTCGGCGGATTTGCGCAGGTAGTCGGCGTCATATTCCGTCCACGCCCCGGCAGAGACGAGGTAATACTCATGCTCCTTGAGCCGCACGATGGTGTATTCCGTGCGCGTCGTGCCATGATCGGTCAGCGCATAGGTCAGGT
Source organism: Rhodobacteraceae bacterium CG17_big_fil_post_rev_8_21_14_2_50_63_15 (assembly GCA_002783205.1). Classification (GTDB taxonomy): domain Bacteria; phylum Pseudomonadota; class Alphaproteobacteria; order Rhodobacterales; family Rhodobacteraceae; genus Roseovarius. Next base: position 26,893 of record PFEY01000026.1, read on the forward strand.
TGATGCGGCCTACCTTGGGCAGCTTGTTGCAGGTAAACCAATCGAGAAACGCGGTGGCACCGGGCCCCTTGACCAGATGCTTGGTAAAGGCCGTGGCGTCGATCAGACCCACGCCGCCGCGGATCGCCTTGGCCTCCTCGACCGCATATTGCCACCAGCCACCGCGACGAAAGCTGCGCGCGTCATGGTCAAAGGTCTCAGGTGCATCGAGAGGCCCGTAATAGTTGGGCCGCTCCCAGCCATTGACAAAGCCGAACTGCGCGCCGCGCGCCTTTTGCCGATCATAGGCTGGCGCCGTGCGCAACGGGCGGCAGGCGGGGCGCTCCTCGTCGGGGTGATGCAGGACATAGACGTGCTCGTAGCATTCCTCGTTCTTGCGCGCGGCAAACTCGGTCGTCATCCAGGTCGAGGAATAACGCTTGGGATCGAGGCTCGCCATGTCGATCTCGGCCTCGCCATTGACCATCAACTGCGCGAGGTAATAGCCGGTGCCGCCCGCCGCCGTGATGCCAAAGGAAAATCCCTCGGCCAGCCACATGTTGCGCAGCCCCGGTGCGGGACCGACCAGCGGATTGCCATCGGGCGTATAGCAGATCGGGCCGTTGAAATCACCTTTCAGGCCCGAGTCCTCGCAGGACGGGATGCGATGGATCATCGCCTGATACTGATCTTCGATCCGCTCCAGATCGAGCGGAAAGAGATCGGCACGGAAACTGTCGGGCACGCCATACTCGAACCGGGCCGGCGCGCCCTTCTCATAGACGCCGAGGATCCAGCCCCCCCGCTCCTCGCGCACATAGGACTGCGCATCGGCGTCGCGCACCACGGGATGCTCCTTGCCGCCGTTCTTGCGGAACCCAACCAATGCCGGATCCTGATCCATCACGATATACTGATGCTCGACCGGGATCGCCGGGATCTTGATGCCGAGCAGCCGCGCGGTGCGCT
>PFEY01000031.1:0-6502 GCA_002783205.1 Rhodobacteraceae bacterium CG17_big_fil_post_rev_8_21_14_2_50_63_15
TACGGCGCGGCCCGTTGCAGCATCCCGAACAGATCGCGCGGATCGTCGGGATCGGCCAGCAGGTCGAGATCGATATAGAGATCGGTGCCTGCTATATGGTTTCGGACATAACGCAGGGCGCTGAAATCCTCAATCGCAAACCCCACGCTGTCGAAAAGCGTGATCTCCTCCGGGCTGCGGCGGCCCTTGGCGGATCCGTTGATGACCTGCCACATCTCGGTCACCGGGTGATCGGGGGCAAGTTGCTGGATCTCGCCCTCGATCCGGGTCTGTTCGGGAAATTCGACAAAGATCGTCGAGCGCATGAGCACGCCGGGGGCCAGTTCGGTCTTGCCGGGGCAGTCGCCGCCGATGGCGTTGATATGCACGCCCGCGCCCACCATGTTGTCGCTCAGGATCGTGGCATATTGCTTGTCGGCGGTGCAGGTGGTGATGATCTGCGCGCCTTCCATGCTTTGCTCGGCACTCTTGCAGGCGACGACCTCAAGCCCCATGCCCGCCAGATTGCGCGCCGCCTTGGCGGTGGCTGCCGGGTCGATGTCATAGAGCCGCACCGACGTGATACCGCAGATCGCCTTCATCGCCATACTCTGGAATTCGGACTGCGCGCCATTGCCGATCATCGCCATGGTTCGCGCCCCTTTTGGCGCGAGGTAGCGCGCGACCATCGCCGAAGTCGCGGCGGTGCGCAGCGCGGTGAGCACTGTCATTTCCGACAGGAGCACCGGATAGCCGTTGCCAACATTGGCCAGAAGGCCGAAGGCGGTGACGGTCTGAAGGCCGGCCTTGGTGTTCTTGGGGTGGCCGTTGACGTATTTGAAGCCATAGACCTCGCCATCGGAGGTCGGCATGAGTTCGATCACGCCCTCGGCGGAATGCGACGCGATGCGCGGTGTCTTGTCAAACAGTTCCCAGCGGCGGAAATCGGCCTCGATGTATTCCGCAAGTCCGATCAGCATCGGTTCGATCCCGATGTGATGGACAAGTTTCATCATGTGGTCAACGGATACGAAAGGCACCAGCGCCTTGTCGGAGGGGGAGAGAGGCATCGGCGGCATCCTCAGCTATAGGCTTGGGTGGGGCGGTCAAAGACGCGGCGGCCGAGGGCCGAGGCGGCAAGATCGACCATCACCTGCGCGGTGCGTCCCCGATCATCGAGAAACGGGTTCAGCTCGACCAGATCGAGCGAGGTCATCAACCCGCTGTCGCAAATCATCTCCATCACCAGATGTGCCTCGCGGATGGTTGCGCCGCCCGGCACGGTGGTGCCGACAGCCGGGGCGTAGGCGGGATCAAGGAAATCCACATCGAGGCTGACATGAAGCGCACCCTTCGCGCCGGCAACCATGTCGAGGAACTCTGCAAGCGGGCGGGCGATGCCGCGTTCGTCGATCTCGCGCATGTCATGGCGGCGGATCTGGGTGCCTTGCAGCGCCTCGCGTTCAGCCCGGTCCACCGACCGCAGACCGATCATGCAGATATTGGCCTCGGGCACCGGATGAGTCACCGTCGGAAAGCCATAAAACCCCGCGCGCCCCGCGGCATAGCCCAGGGGAGTGCCGTGCAGGTTGCCCGAGCCGGTGCTCTGCGGCGTGTGAAAATCGCTATGCGCGTCGAGCCAGAGCACGAATTGCGGGCGGCCTGTCGCGGCAGCATGGCTAGCTACCCCGGCAACCGACCCCAGCGAGAGGCTGTGATCGCCGCCGAGGAAAATCGGCAGGCCCGTCTGCATCGCGGTTTCTGCCGAGGCCATGATGACGGTGGTCCAGCCGGCGGTTTCGGCGGGCGCGTGAACATGGGCGGGCATCGACGCATCCGGCAGAGCCGGGACAGGAGAGAGATTGCCCAGATCGCTGACGCTGTGCCCGAGATCGGCGAGAGCCGCCTCCAGACCCGCAGTCCGATACGCATCCGGGCCCATGAGGCAACCGCGGCGGTCCTTGCCGCTATCGACGGGGGCGCCGATCAGAATGATGGTTTTCGAGGGCATGAGGGCATTTCCTGTTCTTGCAATCTTTGTCAGGGTGCTGCCAAATTGAGTTGAATTGAAGCGCTTGTTTTGTACTAATCGGCAGAGAACCGAGCAAAACGGATTGGAAAAGTTGCAATATGGACGATGTGGACCAGAAGCTGATCTCTGCGCTGAGGCATGATGCGCGTGCCTCGCTGTCGGATCTGGCGATCGGGTTGGGCGTGTCGCGGACCACGGTGCGGGCGCGGATCGAGCGGTTGCGCGCCGGGGGCAATATCGTGGGGTTCACGGTGGTGTTGCGGGGTGACACCGCGCGTGATCCGGTGCGCGGGCTGATGATGCTGGGCATCGAGGGGCGCGGCACCGACCGGATCATCCGACAGCTCAACGGGCTGAGCGCGGTGCGCGCCACTCACACCACCAACGGACGATGGGATGTGATCGTCGAGATCGGCACGCCCACGCTCGAGGATCTCGACAAGGTGCTGGCACAGATCCGGCGCTTTGACGGGATCGCGCATTCCGAAACCAGCCTGCTCTTGAATACCTGGAAATCGGGGAGTTGAACGACGCTCAGCGACGGCGCAGGGCGAGGCCCCAGAGCACGGCCAACCCCAGGGAGGCCAGCATGTTCCAGCTGGCCATCGACAGCGTGAACATCTCCCACGGCACCTCGTCGCAGCGGACCATTGGGGCGACCATGATCTGCTCGAAGAGCTGATCCGCGCTCAGCCCGCTGGCGCCCGTGCTGGTGCAGGTCGTGGGCCCCTCCCACCAGCCACGCTCGACGCCAGTATGATAGCCGCCGAGGGCCGCCGTGGCGAGCGCGGCGATCAGACCGCCAAGTGCCATCAGGCGCGGCACGGCCACCAGCGCCGCGAGCCCGAAGGCGATGGCTATGACATGCGGCCAGCGTTGCCAGAGGCAGAGCTTGCAGGGGGCCATGCCGCCGAGATGCTGAAACGCCAGCGCCCCCAGCATGAGAGCCGCGGACCCGGCGGCGGCAACAAGGATCAGGCGCTGTTGAGGGGTCAGGGTCACAGGAACCTCGTGAGGTAGAAGCCGCCGAAGAGCAGCACGACAAAGACAATCATCAGGAGGCCAAGACGGCGTTCGATGAAATCGCGGATCGGGGCACCGAATTTCCACAAGAGGGCCGCCACCAGAAAGAACCGGATCGCCCGCGCCAGAAGAGAGGTGGCCATGAAGGTTGCCAGAGGCATTCCGGTCCAGCCCGACATGATGGTGATGACCTTGTAGGGAAAGGGCGTGACCCCCGCCGTCAGCACCGCCCAGAATCCGAAATCGTTGAAGCGGGTGCTGAAGGCCGCCATGGCGTCCCCCTTGCCGAGGGCGTTCAGGATCGGCAGGCCGATCTCCTCATAGGCAAAGGCGCCGATCGCGTAGCCCAGAAGCCCGCCCAGCACCGAGGCCACCAGCGCCACCGTGGCGATCAGCCAGGCGCGCGACGGGCGCGCAAGGATCATCGGGATCATCAGGACATCGGGCGGGATCGGAAAGACCGAGCTCTCGATGAACGAGACAGCGGCCAGCACCCAGAGCGCCTGACGATGCTCGGCCATGCGCAGGGTCCAGTTGTATATTCGGCTGAGCATGGGCTGGCTCTCTCTGAGGTCTGGCGCGACACATCATGCAGCACCGGCGCGGTCAAGACAATTGGCGGGTGCGGCGAAAAAAAGCGCCGCGCAGCACTGGACGATGAGGCAACGCTTCGCTAGAAATCAGAACGGGCCCAAGTGGCGGAATGGTAGACGCAGAGGATTCAAAATCCTCCGCCTTTGCGGGTGTGCGAGTTCGAATCTCGCCTTGGGCACCAATACATTTCTATAAATTTATGCATTTCGGCAATCTGGGTAGTGTGATGGCTTGTTGCCCATGCCGGGGTCCAATGTTGCTTTGCCGATGACATGCAGAGATCCGCTGTTTGTGCTCAACAAGAACCAACACAAGGGGCGGGAATCGGTCTGATGCGCTGCGGCATCGCACATGCAGAGTTCTATTTTAACTGTCGTTCGCCGCGTCGAGCATGAGTGACGGCACCGCGGGTTGAACGGCAGGTCGCCCCCTCTCTCCCGACAGACAGACGTGCGAAAAGGCCAGAGGGTGCAAACTTGCAAACCGTGGTCGCACCTCTCGACGTGACCGACGCCAGCCCGCTCGTTCTTGCCGTTCCCTTCGGCATGGTCTCGACCAAGTGTGACCAGGCATCATATCCCGCGCGCCCAGAATATCAGGCGCGCGGGAGGCACAAGGGCCAGGTGTTGACCTTTCAACTTGCTGGCGAATACCAGATCGGCGAGGTATATGCCCGCTCGGTGACGGTCATCCGAACGTCTTCAGCCGGGGTCAGACCAAAGTACTTTGCGTCATAGGCTGTCCAGCGCGGCGTCGGGATCTCGATGACACGAGCATAATAGAATGCCTTGAGCGCGGGGTCGAAATCCGGGTCGGACCAGACGGTGATCAATTCGGGATCGCCGATGGTGTTGGTAAAGCTCGCATCGGGCACGTTCACGGTCGTCCCGATCAAGGGAAGCTTGCCATCGGCGTCAGGCTGGCGGATGTCGGCATCGCCCCAGGCCACATCGTAGATCCCTTCCTGGGCGTTGCCCTCGGCGTCGATCCAGCCTTTCACGATCTGCACCCGGTCAAGATTGGCCCCGATCGGATCTTTCAGAGCGGCGACGAGGAAACTGGGAGCCTTGCCGTCAGGCGCGTTCACCAGATCACCGCCCATCGGCACGCCCTTGGCATAGCCCGCCTGCGCGGGTCTGCGCGTGTTGGCATCCTCGGCCGTGAAGTCCCAGCCGCCAAAGAACCGAACCGAAATGCGGGTCCCGGTGGTGGCGTAGGTTTCCTTGCGCTCCATCGCATCAAAGATCGCCGCACGTGTGTTTTCGATCGCCCAGACAACGGCCAGCCCGGAGGCGCCAACTTCCCATTCCATGACGGTGGCAAAGGAAGTTTTCACGAATGGCTTGACCATCCGATCGGGGCCCGGTTCCATCCCAACCGTCTTGCCAAAGAAGTTGTCCTCTTCCAGGGACGAGAAACCGAGATGGGTATCCGTCGATCCGACCATGCCGAACTTGTAGGGATTGGTGCCAAACTGGGTTTCGAGTTTCATGCCGTTCAGCAGAGCAGAGCGGGCATACTCGAACTCGAGCATGTCTGGCGTCTTGTGCGCCGTCGCGACGAGGTTGGCCTTGTCCCAGAGCTCAAAATCCGCGAATTCGTCGTTCGGTGACAGGTTCGGATGTGCCTCGCCGGTGCCCTTGGTCTGGGTCACTTCGTAAATTCTTTCCCATTTTGCACGTTCGGTGACGTATTCGGCATCCAGCGGTTTGCCGAACTGCTCGATGGTCGGGAACATCAGGCCGTTGGACAGATTGCCGTTATGGGCGATGGCCAGAACGTCTCCTCCGGTCTTGGCCTCGTAGGCACCCATCCATTTCCACAGATCGACCGGGTCCTGGCTGCCATGCGGCGGCAAGGTGACCATCGGGTCCATCTGCACCGCAAGATCGCCGCCATCGCGGTAGATCACGTTGCGGTGCAGGTTGTCGCCCTTGCCGACCTGCGAGGTCCATTCATAGCCGATGATTGCGCTGAACCGTCCCGGCTCGTTGGCTTCCTCCGCAGCCGCAATGATATCCTTCCAGGTGTCACGGTACAATTTGCTGCCAGGCACAGACATGATTTCGAGTGGGAAGTTGCCCGTCGAAAATGCGGTAATGATCTGAATTGCCGCTTTTCCACCCTCGCCTGACTTGAAAAGATCATACCAGCCCTTTGCCGTCGCATTGGCGAGGATGTCGGGACTTCCAGCTGCAAACTCGGAAAAGAAACCCATGTTGTCGGAATGGTCCGTGACCACCGTAAAGTCCAGCGGCCGGGAAATGCGAACGGGTTGGCCAGTGTTCGACGTGATCTCCTCGCCCCTTGCATAACGATAGGCATCGCGCGGGCCAAGGATTGCACCGAAGGTGCCAGCATCCATCGACAGGGTCGTGTGCAGGTGCGTCTCGCCAAAGAGCGGGCGGTCCGGGAAGTTGCGTCCGGCATTGGGCGAATAGGGCGGTTTCTTGTTATGGACAGCCAGCCCGGCGGGATCGTGGCCATGGGTGTCGATGATGTCCCCCTGAGCGAACGCTGGCAATGAAGCCGGGCTTACAATCAGCGCGGCGAATGCGATGTTGCGAACAGTGTTCGAAATCATGGTGGTTTCCTTGCAAAAGGCCGTTCACCATCATCGTCTTGAATATTTTATCATGCAGACAGGAGTCGTTCCAGTGTCCAGAACGCGGCAAGGGTGCCGATGGCATAGGCCGGGACTTGTCCCAGCCATTTGGGCAAGGTGTTGGAATAGACGCGGCTGCCGAGAGCAAGCAGCGAAAGGACCACCGCGACAAAGGCCAGCTGCCCGGCCTCGACGCCCAGATTGAACGCCAGCGGGGCCAGGGGAATATCCCCCTGCGGCAGACCGATCTCGCGCAGCGCACCGGCGAA
>PFEY01000031.1:6526-7800 GCA_002783205.1 Rhodobacteraceae bacterium CG17_big_fil_post_rev_8_21_14_2_50_63_15
CCTGCCGCAACAACAGAAGTTCGCGGGCCAGAAACACAATGCTGAGGGCAATGGCGGCTTCGACCGGGGCTTGCGACACCCGCACATGGCCAAGGGTGGACAGGGCAAGGGTGATGCTGTGCGCGACGGTGAATGCGGTGATCGTCTTGACCAGCTTCCAGCCCCCCCCCAACGATCAGCGTCAGGCCAAGGACAAAAACCAGATGGTCGATCCCGGCGAGGATGTGGTCAAAGCCCAGAAGCAGGTATTCAGCCCCAACGGCAAGGGCGCCGCGCGGACCTTCGACGATCATCGAGGGCGAAGCCGGACGCAAAAGCTGGGTCTGACTGGTGCCATCGGCAAACTCGACCCGGACCAGCACTTCGGCGCTGGTTTCGGGCAGACGGTCGATTGAAACCGTCCCCCCGATCAACCCTGTCTCACCGCATTCCAGCAGCATCCGCGTGATGGACGCGCCCGGCACCTGATGTTCGTTCGTTGCCGTTGTCGCGCATCCTTCCGGCCAGCCAACAGTAAAACCGATGACATATTCGCCGCGCATCGGCCGCTTCCAGACAACCTCATACTGGCCGGCCCCAAACTCACGGATATCAAGGAAGGCCGGGCGGGATTCATGGGCCGCCAGTGGACGTGCCAGGGTGAAGATCGCGAGGATCGACAGAAACAACCAACGCCTCATGAGCCATCTCCGACATTCTGGACGACCGTTGCGGCGGTCTCGACCACCACCTCGTAACGTTCCAGCAACTTGAGAAAGATCGCCTCGTTAGCGGCGATGCGCTGCTCGTACACCCAGTCGTCCTTGACACGCTGCCGAACCGCCTCGAACGTGATGGGTCCACCAGAATTCCTCTCGGAAACCCAGACCAGATGCAGCCCATAGCCCGAGGGGATAGGGCCAGACCAGCGTCCCGGTTCCAGTCTCAAAAGCGAGGTTGCGAAGTCCGGGCCGAACATGGCTTTGACCTCTGCGGCATCCATCTTCTTGAAACCGGACGGCAAGGACGTGGTATCACCAAGCAGGTCCGCAGCCTCTGGGCCGGTAGCCGCTTGCAGATCAGCGAGCGCCTGCGCCGCGTCGGCCTCGGCTGCGGCGCCGCGTCGATCCGTGTTGAACAGGATGTGGCTGAAGGACAATTGGGCTGTTTTCGCATAGCGCTCGGGCTGGGCATCGTAGTAGGCCCTCAACGTTGCCTCGTCCGGATCGATGTCATAGGCCAGATCCTGCGTGACGAACTCGTATTTCTGCCTCAGATGACGACGGATCACCACG
>PFEY01000016.1 GCA_002783205.1 Rhodobacteraceae bacterium CG17_big_fil_post_rev_8_21_14_2_50_63_15
CATGCTGGCGCGCCAGATGGCCGCCCCCAACAGCCCGCAATGGTTCAACACCGGGCTGCACTGGGCCTATGGCATCGACGGTCCGGGGCAGGGTCATTACTACGTTGATTTCAAGACCGGCGAATTGACCCGCTCCAGCTCTGCTTACGAGCATCCGCAGCCTCATGCCTGTTTCATCCAGTCGGTCAAGGATGATCTGGTGGGCGAGGGCGGCATCATGGATCTCTGGGTGCGTGAGGCGCGGCTGTTCAAATACGGCTCTGGCACCGGGACGAATTTTTCCAGCTTGCGTGCGGCGGGCGAACGGCTCTCGGGGGGCGGCAAATCGTCAGGGCTGATGGGCTTTCTCAAGATCGGCGACCGCGCGGCGGGGGCGATCAAGTCGGGCGGCACCACCCGCCGCGCCGCCAAGATGGTGATCTGTGATGCCGATCACCCGGACATTCAGGAATTCATCAACTGGAAGGTCAAGGAAGAGCAGAAGGTCGCGAGCATTGTCGCTGGCTCCAAGATGCACGAACTCAAGCTCAACGCGATCTTTGCCGCGATCCGGGCCTGGGACGGCAGCACGGAGGATGCCGTCGATCCCAAGAAGAACGACCAGTTGAAGGCCGCGATCCGGGGCGCGAAACAGGTGCAGATCCCGGAAACCTACGTCAAGCGTGTGCTCGACTATGCGAAACAGGGCTATGACAGCATCGAATTTCCGACCTATGACACGGATTGGGACTCCGAGGCCTATGCCAGCGTCTCGGGGCAGAATTCCAACAATTCGATCCGCGTCACCGATGCGTTTCTCAAGGCGGTCAGGGACGATGCGGACTGGGCGCTGATCAACCGTGTGGACGGCTCTGTCGCCAAGACCATCAAGGCGCGCGATCTGTGGGAGGATGTGGGCCATGCCGCCTGGGCCTGCGCCGATCCGGGGATCCAGTATCACGACACGGTCAATGCCTGGCATACCTGCCCGGAGGATGGCGAGATCCGCGGCTCAAACCCCTGTTCGGAATACATGTTCCTCGACGACACCGCCTGCAATCTCGCGTCGATGAACCTGTTGAAATTCTACACCGACGGCCGGTTCGATGCCGACAGCTACGTCCACGCCACGCGGCTTTGGACGGTGACGCTCGAAATCTCGGTCACGATGGCGCAGTTCCCGTCCAAGGAGATCGCGCAACGCAGCTATGATTTCCGCACCCTCGGCCTCGGCTATGCCAATATTGGCGGTCTCTTGATGAATATGGGCCTGGGCTATGACAGCGACGAAGGTCGCGCTCTGTGTGGTGCATTGACCGCCATCATGACCGGTGTGGCCTATGCGACAAGCGCCGAGATGGCGGGCGAACTGGGCGCCTTTGCAGGCTACAAGCGTAACGCGGGGCATATGCTGCGCGTCATCCGCAACCATCGCAACGCCGCCTATGGCGCAACCGAAGGCTATGATGGGTTGGCCGTGAAGCCGGTGCCGCTCGATCATCGGAACTGCCCCGATGCGCGGCTTGTCGATCTGGCGATGGCAAGTTGGGACGAGGCGCTCAAACTTGGCGAAAAGCATGGCTACCGCAACGCGCAGGCCACCGTGATCGCACCCACCGGCACGATCGGGCTTGTGATGGATTGCGACACGACCGGGATCGAGCCCGATTTCGCGCTGGTGAAGTTCAAGAAACTGGCGGGTGGCGGCTACTTCAAGATCATCAACCACTCGGTTCCGGCGGCGCTGGAAAAGCTGGGCTACAGTTCTGCGAAGATCGAGGAGATCGTGTCCCATGCGGTGGGTCATAGCAGCATCGGCAATGCGCCGGGGATCAATCCGGCTTCGCTCATCGGGCATGGCTTCGGGGTCAACGAACTGGCCAAGATCGAGGCAGCCCTAGGGTCTGCCTTCGATATCCGCTTCGTGTTCAACCAGTGGACGCTGGGTGAGGAGTTCTGCAGCGGCGTTCTGGGGATCCCTGCGGATAGACTGGGCGATCCCGGCTTTGACCTGCTTTCGCATCTGGGCTATTCGCGTCGCGACATCGAGGCCGCCAACGATCACGTCTGCGGGACGATGACGCTGGAAGGTGCGCCCCATCTCGATCCGTCGCATTATCGAATCTTCGATTGCGCCAATCCCTGCGGCAAGACGGGCAAGCGCTATCTCAGCGTGGAAAGCCATATCACCATGATGGCGGCGGCGCAGTCCTTCATCTCGGGCGCGATTTCCAAGACCATCAACATGGCCAATGACGCGACCATCGAGGATTGCCAGAAGGCTTATCAACTGTCGTGGTCTCTGGGCGTCAAGGCCAATGCGCTCTATCGCGACGGATCGAAACTCAGCCAGCCGCTCGCGGCAAGTCTGGTCGAGGATGATGACGAGGCGGCAGAGATCCTCGAATCCGGCACGCCCCACCAAAAGGCACAGGTGCTGGCCGAAAAGATCGTCGAGAAGATCATCATCAAGGAAGTCAGAAAATCGAACCGAGAGAAGCTGCCGGATCGGCGCAAGGGCTATACGCAAAAGGCCATTGTCGGCGGTCACAAGGTCTATCTGCGCACCGGCGAATATCAGGATGGTCAGTTGGGCGAGATCTTCATCGACATGCACAAGGAGGGTGCTGGCTTCCGCGCGATGATGAACAATTTTGCCATCGCCGTGTCGGTCGGGCTGCAATACGGCGTGCCGCTCGAAGAATTCGTCGATGCCTTCACCTTTACCAAGTTCGAACCGGCGGGGATGGTGCAGGGCAATGACTCGATCAAGTCGGCGACCTCGATCCTCGATTACATCTTCCGCGAACTGGCGGTCAGCTATCTCGACCGCACCGATCTCGCGCATGTCAAACCCTCCGGGGCCAGCTTTGATGACCTGGGCCGTGGAGAAGAAGAAGGTGTAAGTAATATCAAGGAGATGTCGGGCGAAGCTGCATCAAGATCTCTGGAAGTGCTGAAACAGATCAGCTCGACTGGCTATCTGCGTAAACGTCTGCCGCAGGAACTGATGGTGTTTCAGGGCGGTCAGGCTCTGGCGCGGGCCATCGGCAACGGGACTGACCCGGTGAGCCTTCTGGCGACGCTGGTGCCGGAAACCGTCGGAGGAACGCTGACGGCGGCGACGACGAGCACCACGGCAATCGCCACCGCCAGCATGGACGCCCGCACCAAGGCGCGCCTCCAAGGCTATGAGGGCGAAGCCTGCGGCGAATGCGGCAACTACACGCTGGTCAGGAACGGCACCTGCATGAAATGCAACACCTGCGGTGCGACGAGCGGGTGTAGCTGAGGATTAAACAGTTCCTGGGCGGGTGCGCTCGCCCTGAACGCGGATCGGAATGCAGGCAACAACCGAAGTCGGGCAGTGAATGACACCCGATCCGTGAAACTCAAGGGGGCCTCCGGGCCCCCTCATTTTTTGGCGATGCGGGGTCAGTTCGACGGCGTGCCGTGATCCATTGTCGAATGATCAATCCCATCCGCCGGATCGACGCTGAATTCCACCTCGATCCGGCCGGTTTCCTCGAAGATCAGCACGGCGGGCACCATCTCGCCTTCCTTGAGCGGCGCGGTCAGGCCCATCAGCATGACATGCAGCCCGTCGGGTTCGAGCAGCACCGTCTCGCCGGCGGGAATCTCGACTGCCGGGACGGGCTTCATCCGCGCCACGCCATCGCTGCCATGCTCTGTCATGTGCAGGCTCGCCGATTTGGCGGCCCCTGTCTCGACCCCGATCAGGCGATCGGCATGGTGGCCCTCATTGCTGATGGCCAGATATCCCGCCGCCGTCTGCGCGCCGACAAAGGGTTCGTTGATATGCGGATGGATGATCTCGATCGCATCCTTTTTCGCGCCATGCGCAAAGGCGGATCCGGTCAGCGCGAAGGCGCTGAGCAGGGCAAAGGTCAGGTGTCTCATTTTGCGGTCCTTAAGCGAAGATTGCAGAGGGTTTCCCCGAATTCCGACAGTCTCCAGCCCCATCGGCAACTCATGTCTAGCGTGAAGAAATTTTCCGGTCCACCGCCATTTCACCCCAGTCATTGGCGCGAATTGCACAAAACCCGTCGGCCTCGGTAAATCCCGCCTTGCCCGTTTGCGCGAAACTGGCTATCACAACTTCAGCTTTGGTCCGGAAGCGAAAGCTTCCGGGTAATAGGGAATACGGTGCGATCCGACCTTTGGATCAAGTCCGTAACTGCCCCCGCAACTGTAAGCGGCGAGCGATGCCGGCACATGCCACTGTCCCTTTGGGGCGGGAAGGCCCGGTAGAGCAGCGACCCGCAAGTCAGGAGACCTGCCAGAGCGTTCACCCTATCCGCGCGCGGGGTGCGTCGTGGGTAACGGACTTTCCGTAGTGGTGACGTCACTCACCGTCTGCGGAGGGGATCTGTCCTTTCCAATGGCAATACACTGGAAAACAAGCCGAAACCGGCATCAAAGGACATCCCATGCTCCCGAGCCTCAGACCCGCATTCTGTGCTTTTTGCGCCCTGATCACCGCCCCTGTGGTGGCACAAGAGGCGTTCGATCTCGACACCATCACCGTGACCGCCAACCAGACCGCCACCGCACTCGCCCGGAGCGGTTCAACCGTCGAGGTGATCACCGAGTCCGAAGTGCGCAGCGCCCCGCGGGCGCGGCTCGGTGATTTCTTGACCTTTCAGCCCGGTATCTCGTCCTCGTCCAACGGCCCGCTCGGCACCACATCCAATGTGCGCATCCGCGGTCTTGGCGGCGCCTATGTGCCGGTCATCATCGACGGTATCGACGTGACCGATCCGGCCTCAAGCGGCGGCGGATTCGATTTCGGCGGGTTGACGAATAGCGGGCTGGGCCGAATCGAGGTGCTCAAGGGCTCGCAATCGGCGCGCTTCGGGCTCAATGCCATCGGCGGCGTGATCGCCATCGAGAGTCTGCGCCCGACCGAGGACGGCGTGCATGGCTTTGTCGAGGCGGAGAGTGGCCGCTACGACACGCAACGCGGGGTTCTGGGCCTGACCGCGCGCACCGCGCGCACCGATCTGTCCTTCTCGCTCAGCCGGATCGAGACCGATGGCTTTTCCGCCTCCGCCTTTGGCACCGAGGACGATGGGCATGAGGCGACACAGGCCAATCTCTACCTGCGTCATCAGATCAACGATGCGATCGCGGTTGGGCTGAGCGCAATCTATATCGACTCGCAAACCGAGTTCGACCAGTTCGGGGGCGATGGCCCGGCCCCGTTTGATGAATACAACGAGACCGAGAAGATGGGCGCGCGCGTGTTTGCGCAGATCGAGACCGGCGCCTTCAGCCACGAGGTCGCATTGACGCGTTTCGAGTCCGACCGCACGAGCTTTTCCAACGGGGTGGCAAGCCCGTTCAAGGGAGAGCGGCGGCGCATCGACTATCGCGGCAGCTATGACGCGGGCGGCATCTGGGTGCTCAACTATGGCGCCGATTACACCGAGGAAGAGGATCTCAACCAGAAGATCGATATCACTGGGGTGCAGGCGGAACTGCTCATCGCGCCCACCGACGCGCTCGATCTTGCCTTCTCGGTGCGCAATGACGATCATTCCGAATTCGACGGGGAACTGTCGTCGCGCGCTGCCCTCGCCTGGCGGATGCGGGAGGATCTGATCCTGCGCGCCTCGGTCTCGGACGGGTTCCGCGCGCCAACCCTGGTGCAGCTTGATCCGTTCTTCGGCGATCCGACGTTTCAGCCGGAAACCAGCATCAGCTATGATCTCGGGCTGGAGAAGCGTTTCGAGAATGAAGGGTTTGTCCGCGCCACTCTGTTTTACACCGAGATTGACAATCAGATCTTCTTTGACGGCGCATCGGTACGCTGCCCGAGCGGGTTTGGATGTTTCGAGCAGGGCGATTTCGAGGGTCAGGGGATCGAACTGTCGGGCCGCTACGCGATCAACCCGTTCCTTGCGATCCAGGCCGCCTATACCTTTACCGACGCACAGGAGAACGGGCGGGATGCCGCGCGGGTGCCGCGCCATGATTTCGCGCTCGGGCTCGATGCGCAGATCACGCCGCGCCTCTCGGGGCAGGTCACGATCCAGCATTTCGCCGACATCACCCCCTCGGCCTTTGCGCCGCCGGTGAACAAGGTGGGCGATTACACGCTGGTGCATCTCAATGCCGCCTATGCGCTCAGCGATCAACTCGAGGCCTTCCTGCGGGTCGAAAACCTCTTTGACGAGGATTACGAGACGGCCGGTGGATTCAATCAGTCGGGCGCGGCCGCCTATGTGGGGCTTCGTGCGACGTTTTAGGGTGATAACCCTCGGGGTGGCCCTCGCCGTTGCGGGGGCCTCGGCCATGGCTGATCCGGCCCCGGCACGGGTTGTGTCGATCAATCTGTGCACCGATCAGCTTGCCATGCTGCTGGCAGCACCCGGTCAGCTGATCTCGGTCTCCGATCTTGCGGCTGATCCGGAAAGCTCGGCGATGGCGGAGGAGGCGAGGGCCTTTCCGGTGAACCATGCCCGCGCCGAGGAGGTCTATCTGCTGCGCCCCGATCTGGTGCTGGCCGGGCGCTATACCGCGCGCGCCACGGTGGCGGTGCTGCGCCGCGTGGGTCTGACCGTGGCGGAATTCGACACCGCCAACTCACTGTCGGACACCCGTGACCGCATCGCGCAGATGGCGACCCTGTTGGGGCGCGAGGCCGAGGGTGCGGCGCTCATCGCCCGCTTTGATGCGGATCTCGCGGCGTTGCAGGCCACGCCGGGCGATGCCCCGCGCGCGGCGCTCTATCATCCCAACGGCTATACACTGGGCGCGGGAACCCTGGCTGACGACATCCTGCGCGTTGGTGGCTTTGCCAATGTCGCAGCGGATTTGGGGCGTCGTGGCGGCGGCACCCTGCCACTCGAGACGCTGGTCATGGCGGACCCCGACCTCTTGATCAGCGCCACGCCGCTGCCCGGCGCCTCGCGCTCGGAAGAGGTTCTGGTGCATCCCGCACTCGAGGACCTGCGCGCGGGCCACGCCGCCCTCCGCATCACCTCGCCAGACTGGATCTGCGGCACGCCGCATCTGCTGGGCGCAGTCGAGAGGCTGGTCGAGGTGCGGCATTCCCTCTCCGAGGTAGGACAATGATCCGTCTCGCGCTCCTGCTCTGCCTGATGGTTCTGGCGCTCTTCATCGCCTCGCTGGCGGTGGGGCCCACGGGCATCGGCGCGGGCGAGGGGCTTGCGGCGCTGGTTGCGGGCGGTGACGGCCCGGTGCCGCTCATCATGCGCGAGATCCGACTGCCGCGCGCCCTGCTGGGGGTGATGATCGGCGCGAGTCTCGGGTTGGCGGGGGCTGCGCTTCAGGGCTATCTGCGCAACCCGCTGGCCGAACCGGGGCTGATCGGCGTGTCTGGCGCGGCGGCGCTTGGCGCGGTTCTGGCGTTGCAGACCGGCCTTGCCGCCACATTCGCGCTCGGCCTGCCGCTCGCGGCGCTGGCGGGGGCGGGGGCGGGCGTGATTCTCATCCTGCTGCTGGCGGGCCCGCGCGGCGGATCGATCACGCTCATTCTGGCGGGCATCGCCCTATCGGCGTTGGCGGCGGCGCTGACCTCGCTTGTGCTCAACCTTTCGCCCAATCCCTATGCCGCGAGCGAGATCGTGTTCTGGATGATGGGTTCGCTCGCCGACCGTTCGATGACCCATGTCTGGCTGGCGTTGCCCTTCATGGCGGCGGGCTGGGTGGCGCTGGCCACATTGGGGCGCGGCCTTGATGCTCTGACACTGGGCGAGGATGCGGCCGAGGCGATGGGCGTGCGCCTCACCCGCCTGCGCCTCATTCTGGTGCTGGGCACGGCGGCGGTGGTGGGGGCGGCCACGGCGGTGGCGGGCGCGATCGGCTTTGTCGGTCTCGTGGTGCCGCATCTCTTGCGCCCGCTCGTGGGCGCACAGCCCTCGCGGCTCCTCTGGGCCTCGGCGATGGGCGGGGCGGCGATGGTGCTCGCGGCCGATCTGGCGGTTCGGCTGGTGCTGCCGGAACGCGACCTGAAACTCGGGGTGCTGACGGCGATTGTCGGTGCGCCGCTCTTTCTGCATCTGATCTACAAGACAAGGGCCGAGATGCCATGACGCTGCTCGCGGTCGATCACCTCTCGGTTACTCTGCGTGGCCGCGCCATCCTGCGCGATGTCAGCTTTCGCGTGGCCGAGGGCGATTGCATCGGCCTCATCGGTCCGAACGGCGCAGGCAAGACCACGCTGATGCGCGCGGCGCTCGGGCTCTTGCCCGCGACGGGCACAAGCAGCCTTGCGGCGCTGCCGCCCGATCAGCGCGCCCGCGCCGCCGCCTGGTTGCCGCAGGCCCGCCAGATCGCCTGGCCGGTGACGGTTGAGCGGTTGGTGATGCTGGGACGCACGCCGCATCTGCGCGGGCTCGCCGGGCCGGCGCCAACTGACCACGCGCAGCTTGAGGCGGCGCTGACGGCCATGGGCTTGCACGATCTGCGCCATCGAACCGCGATGCGGCTCTCGGGTGGCGAGCAGGCGATGGTGCTCATCGCCCGAGCGCTGGCGCAGGATACGCCCCTTCTGATGGCGGACGAACCCATTGCCGGCCTCGACCCGGCCAATCAGATCGCCACGATGCGGGTCTTTGCCCGACTGGCCGAGGAGGGCAGGGCGGTCATCGCCTCGATTCATGATCTTGGCCTCGCGGTGCGCCATTGCACGCGGCTCATCCTCTTGGGCGAGGGCCGCATTGTCGCAGACGGCCCGCCCGCTGCGGTGCTGACGCCCGTTCATCTGGCGCGCATTTTCGGCGTTACCGCGCATTACGAGCAGACGCCCTTGGGTCCGGTCTTTCAACCGCTGGAGGTCATCGCATGATCCCGCTCACGCTCGATCCGCCTTGGCTCTGTCTGGATCTTGGGGTCGAAATGCCGGTGCTCAGTTGGGCAGTGAACAGACCCGGACAGGTCTTGGCGCGCCGCATTCTTTGGCGTGAGGTCCGCAATGCCGATCTGCCGATGGACCTTGTTGTCGAGGATTGGCTCGACAGTGAGCTTGCCGCGCGGGGTGCGCAGGATTCTGTATGCTTTCTGACATCCTGCGCCATCGCTGGCCATACGCAGGCCATCGCTACCGCCGCGGACATCACCGCGCGCGCCGTGGCCACGGTCGGCCTCTCGAACGCCGAATCTGTTGGCACCCGCCTGCCGCCTGCCGCGCGCGGCTGGGGCACGATCAATATCGCCGTGCACCTGGAGAATGGCTTGACCGATGCCGCCCGGATCGAGGCGCTTTCGATCGCCACGCAGGCGCGCACCGCAGCGATCATGCAGAGCGGGCTCAGCCTTGTCACCGGGATTGCCACCGGCACCGGTACCGATTGCATTGCCGTGGCTGCACCCGCTGGCAGTTTGCGATATGCTGGCCTGCACACGGCTATGGGCGAAGCGATCGGGCGTGCAGTCTATCTGTCTGTGCGGCAGGGAGCGCAGGCCTGGCTCGGCACGGCGGCAGCACGGGAGGCGGGCTATGGATGATGCAAGCCTCTGGGGCTTTCTCGACCGCGGCGGCCCGGCGCTCTGGGTGATCGCGGGCCTTTCTGTGCTGACCCTCGCGCTCATCTTGTGGAAAATCTGGCGGCTGATGCTGACCGGAGCATGGGCCGGGGCTGCGACCGCCCGCGCGGTGGCGCTCTGGCAAGATGGCGCGCGCGATGCGGCAATCGCTCTTTTGCGCGCGCGCCGAGGTCTGCGGGCACGTCTTGCGCTGACGGCAATGCGCGCCGTTCAGAACCCGCAATGGACCGAGGCGCAGGCGCGCGAGGAGACCACACGTCTGGCCAAGGGCCTGTTGCATGAGGCGCGCAGCGGCTTGCGTGCGCTTGAACTGATCGCCACGATCGCTCCGCTTGTTGGCCTTCTGGGCACGGTCCTGGGGATGATCGGTGCCTTTCAGGCGCTTCAGGACAGCGGCAGCAGCGCCGATCCCGCAGTTCTGGCCGGTGGGATATGGGAGGCGCTCCTGACCACGGCCGCCGGCATGGCGGTGGCGATTCCGGCGTCGATGGCACTTTCCTGGTTCGAAAGCGTGGCCGACACCGTGCAAGCCGACATGGAAGATGCGGCGACGCAGATCTTCATCGCCGGGCCGATCAGAACGGAGCGTGCGTGATGTTCGGCTTTGGCCCCGCACGTCGCCCGCGACGGCCGAGCCTCACCCCGATGATCGACGTGGTGTTTCTGCTGCTTGTCTTTTTCATGCTGGCCGCGCGCTTCGGGCAGGAGATGGCCTTGCCGCTGACCATCGGCGGGACGGGTGCGGAATGGTCCGGTCCGCCCCGCCTGATCGAGATCGCCGAGGATGTCCTGCGCCTCAACGGCGCGTCGGTTGCGCTTGCTGATCTTCCGGAGGCCCTTGATCCGCTGATGACCGGACCGGCCGACGCTGTCGTTCTGCGTCCCATGCCTGGAACGTCGCTGCAACGGTTGATGGATGTGACCGGGGCGCTGCGGGGCGCCGGTCTTTCCCGGCTTGTCGTGGTGGAGTAGCGCGATGGATTTCTCATTTCCCCGCAACTGCCGGAGGGGCGAAGCCATCGTGCCGATGATCAACGTGGTCTTTCTGCTGCTTATCTTCTTTCTGATGAGCGCCCAGATTGCCCCTCCGGCGCCTTTTGACGTGAGTTTGCCATTGGCGGAGGGGGGCGAGGCGGAGCCCCCTGGCGACACTCTCTATATCGACAACGAGGGGCAGCTTGCGTTCAATGCTGTGCGAGGCGCCGCAGTCTATGATGCACTCGCGGAGCGCACCATGCCCGACATGCCTTTGCAGATCCGCGCCGATGCGGGTCTCGATGCCCAGATCCTGGCGCGGCTCCTGCCGGAATTGGCGCGGCGCGGCGTTCACGCGGTCACCCTTGTGGCGAGGGCGCGATGAGACGGGGACTGGAATTCACCGGATTTCTTGCCGTTGCGGCGGCGGTTCATGCCGGGGTCTGGGGGGTGGCATCACCGGGCGGGCCTGCTGCGGGCGGAGCAGGCGGGCAATCCATGATCTCGCTCGAGGCATCAAACGCCCAGATCGCCTCTCTTGTTGCAGCCTGGCAGCGCCCGGTGGATGTGCAGGACATGAGCCCGAAGCTGACCGGATCAGTGACAGAGCCTCAGTTGGTGGCGCTTCCCGGACCTGAGACCGCACCGCCAGCAGACCGCGAGCAAGTCCTCCAGCCAGAGATGCCCAAGGTTCTCGCGCTGCAGCACCTCGATACCACGCCGCCACAGATGCAAGCGGTGCCTTCTCGGCCCAACCCCACTCCCGACATCCGCCCCGTGGCGCGTTCCACCCCAGAGATTGATGTCGAGCCCGCGCCGAAACCCGCCACAGTGACCAGCACCGCTCACGCCAAGGAAACTGCGCGCGGTCAGGCCGGAGGGGCGGCTGGCACCACCCAACAGAAACGGGAGACCCCCGGAGCCAGCGCTGCCGCGCGTCAGAGTCTCTTGGCCGAGTGGGGTGGACAGATCCGTTCACGAATTGAGCGGCAGAAACGCTATCCGCGCGGCGTCCGTTCGACCGGGACGGCACAACTGAGCCTGACCGTCTCGGGGACCGGCGCGCTGATCTCGGTGTCGCTGCGGCACTCGTCGGGCGATCCGTTACTCGATCAGGCGGCTCTCGTCGCGGTACGCAACGCACACCTGCCCGCCAAGCCGCGTGACCTGTCTGGCGACAGCCACCGGTTCAATCTGCCGGTGGCCTTTACGCGCTGACCCCAGAGGGATCTTCGGTGTTGGATGCGTGACCGCGCTCTCGTGCAAGGTTTAGGTAAGCGGTAGATTGATCCACTTTCCTCACAGATCTACTTCACCTTCTTTCCAGAAATCGAGACAGCAGGTTTGCTGGCGAGCGTATTCGCGGTGGCGGACACTTTGACCTTTTCCTGCTTCGGTTTCTTGCTTTCCTTGTTGCCTTTCTGTTTGTCGCCCTTGCCCATTGTCTGTCCTTTCCAAATGCAGCGGTCCAGTGCCAAAATGGCTAGGATTTCACTGCGGGTTATCACCGATCGTCCTCAGAGGGCGCGGTGCATCTTGATCACATACGTCTATCTCACATGCGGCAGGGTGTTCGATCAGGATCTCTCGTTGCGCCGTTCTCTCGCGTTTGCTCGAAAATCCCCGCCGGTCAGTTAGCGCTCAAGACTTGTCCGTTGTCGTGCGCCAACTCTATCATGGCCGCGAACGAAGATGTCATGAATTACGCAAAACTTGCGCAACTCCCTCAAGCGCATCAATTCTGGGTGGAGACTGTCGACTTGAAGCTCTGCCGTGATCGATACCGATCAGCGCGCGACACACGCTGGCGCGTAGACGCTCACATCGAGGTCGGGCGCGTCGAGGTCACGGATCGCCTGAAGCTTGCGGGCGGTGCTGACCGCCATCTGATGGCCCGCGGGATCTGCATCTCGAGCTGGTGAACGATCAACGGACGGCCAGACGATCGCCCTCATGGCGGCGCGGATCGACGGCGGCTGAGCGCCAGACTGGACGCCGCATATGCTGCATCGGCCCTAAGAGGGCCGCCAATGCCGGACGCGATGACCCAGGTCAGGATCACCGTCTGGTTTATCTAAGCCTCGGATGACTGGCCGATCAGGACCCCATCACAGCGACAATCAGGTGCGCGCCCCGCGCCTTGGGGCAACGACAGGCCCCAAGGCGCTCACGCCTCGTCCGGCGCCCAGTTCAGGAAAAAGCCCACGTCGCCCGGCATGCCTTTGGGAAAGTTGATGATCGTTGCCTTCAGCTTGAACCCCTGCGGCTTGGCAATACTGATATAGCGATCGTAAAGTTCCTTCGCCTTGCCTTGCAACGTGTCGGGCCAGTGCGGCAGGCGGTTGTTGATCGCCCGCCCGCTGTCGGTGCACAGATCCGACGGAAAGCTGTAGACCAGCGCCTCGAACTTGTTGTTTGCGGCGGCGTTCATCACCAGCTTCTGAATCAATTCGCGTTCGTCGTCGGTGACCTGCTCGGTCAGAAACTTTTGGGTAAAGGCACGCAACTCCTCTTCCCGCTTTGCCCTCTGCTTGTCTTGCTTGTCCATCTCGGCCATCTCTTTCGAGAGGATTGACATGCGCAGTTGGTCTGCACTGGGAATGATGTTTGCCGCAGGCTTGTCTTTGCTCATTTTCAGCGAACTCCTATGGTTGTTCTGCCGGGGCTTTCGGCGCGGCAGCGGTCATTGTGGCCACGACATCGGGCACAACATTGCGGAAGGGCAGCGCGTCATCCAGACCCTTTGGCTGGTTCTGGCGCTTGCCGAGTTTCGGCTTCTCGAACTTCACGTGCTCATACGGAATCGAGTCCAGAAGATGGGTGATGGCGTTGATCCGTGCGCGCTTCTTGTCGTTTGAATCGATGACCCACCACGGCGAATCTTCGGTATCCGTCGCGCGGATCATGTCGGCATAGGCCGCAGTGTAGTCCCACCACTTGCGGTAGGAATCGATGTCCATCGGGCTCAGCTTCCATTCCTGATGGAGGGCGCGGCGTGACCGGCGCGACCGTCAACCAGCCAGCGGACGCGCAGGACTGGGAGTTGATCGAGCGGGCGGTCTTGCGCGCGCTGACGTACCTGGAGGCAAAACCCACGGGGAACTTCGTCGAGCTGCTGCTGATGGAGTTCGGTAGGTTCGGGTGGGAGCCAAATGACCCCTGCACGGTCTGGGCCATGGCCGTGCACGCCGACCGGTTCCCGCTTATCGTGAACGATGAAGGCCGCGTATTCTGGGCCGAGCCAGAGGACGTGCTCGCTTTCTCGAAGGAGCCAGAGTTCTGGGAGGAACCCTATCTGGTCGCCCTGGCGCGCAGACGTGCCGCTGATCCTGACCGCCGTCGGGCAGCGCTTGGCGAACCATACAAGGGTTCGTGACGGGCGACGTTCCTTAACAGTTGGTGACCGCACCGAACGCCCCGCGAAACGTTTATATCCCCGCCGAATTATGACCTGTAGAATGTGGCCTCGGTCGCCAGTGTTGGACGCTGTGCGTGCCCTCGCTGGTCTACGTGCCAGCCTCGTCGCGGCATTGTTCATAAAGAGTGAGCCGACCGTCGGGACCAATCGACGGTCGGCTCTGAAGGGCCACATGCAAGAGGAGACTACACCCGTGACTGAAGACAAGTATGCCGCGAAGGCCGCGCAAGCCGTACCGTCGTTTTCGACGGACGAGCTGCTGACGCCTTCGCAGGTCGCAGAGCGGACTGGCCACCCGACCACGGTCCTAGCGCAGTACCGGGTCCGCCAGAAGCGGGGGAACGCGAACGCGGGTCCCGACTTCATCCACGTCGGACGCGCGGTGTTCTACCCGCGTTCAGCCGTCGAGGCCTACGTCGCGAACCGGCGGGGCTGACATGACCAGTGACACCGACGCGGCGCAACTGGCGCCCCTGATCGACGCGGGATACCAGTTAATCCCGTTGCACAACCACGCCTACGAGGACGAGTTCAAGGGCAAGCGGCGGAAGCGGGGCAAGAGCCCGGTCCACGCCAACTGGACGAAGCGGCAGTACCGCTCCACTGACCAGATCAGCCACATGGAGACCGGCGACAACGTCGGCGTGCGCCTGCGCGCCGACGAACTGGTCCTGGACGTGGACCCGAGGGCCTTCCCCGACGGCCAGACCCTGACGTCGCCAATCAACCCGTTCGTCGAACTGGTCCTGTGGTCGGGTATGGACCCAGACCTCTATCCGACCGTCGTGACCGGATCGGGCGGGCTGCACGTCTACATGACCAAGCCCGCCGACGTGTCCATCCGTGACAGCCTGGGCGAGACCTTTCCCGGCGTCGAGTTCAAGTCGCTCGGGCGCCAGGTCGTCGCCGCCGGTTCCGTCCATCCAGACACGCTGCGCCAGTACGCCTGGGTGGCCACCGGGCCCCAGCTCGACGCGCTCGGCGCCGATGCGGCGCCAGACAGCCTGGTCGAAATGATCCGAAGGCCGACCGGCAGCGTCGTCACTGGTGGCGGGGAGCACGACCAGGACGAGTTGGCGCTGATGCTGGATCATCTCGACCCCGAGGACTTCCGCGACCGCGACGCTTGGCTGACGCTCATGCAGGCGTGCCACCACGCCACCGCGGGCGACGGCCGCGAGGAGTTCGTGGAGTGGTGCACCCGCGACCCGGAGTATGCTGACCACGGCGCCCTGATCGGCCTCCGATGGGACAGCCTGCACGCCGACAACGACGGCGGGCGCGTCACCTATCGTACCCTCCACAAGATCATGCTGGACGCCGGGGCCGGGGACCACGTGCCGCGCACCCCAGCCGCAGACGACTTCGACGACCTAGGCGACGGGGAGGATGGGGACGACGACCTGCCCGACGGTGCACTCGCCGCGCCACGACGCCGCCCCATGCACGAGGGCGGGCTGTCTGTGAACCCCAAGACCTCAGTCGCGCCTGACACCCCGAAGAACGCCCTCAAGGCCGTGAACGGCTCGAAGTTGCGGCCACGCTTCGACGAGCTCAAGCAGCGTGTCGTGCTGACCGGCGAACTGCCGTGGGGCGAGGGGTACGGGCGTGTCCTCACTGACAAGGTGCTGCTGCTGGCCCGAACGTGGCTGATGGAGCAGCGCCAGGGCAACGACTACCAGCCTTCGAAGGAGAACGTGCAGGACGCGATCACCACGGTGGCCTACTACTTCAAGTTCAACCCGATCCTGGATTACCTCGACGGGCTGACCTGGGACGGAGTGCACCGGGTCTCCCGCCTGTTCTCGGACGCCTTCAAGTGCGGGGACGACGAGTACACCCGGGCCGTCTCACGCTGCTTCATGGTGGGTGCGGTCGCGCGCCAGCGTCGACCGGGCTGCAAGCTGGACACAATGCCGGTCATCAAGGGGCCGCAGGGCTCGCTGAAATCCACGGGCTTCCGCGACCTGTTCTCACCGGACTGGTTCAGCGACGCGGAGCTGGGCGACCTGCGCGGCAAGGACGCGGCCATCAACCTCGAGGGCATCTGGGTGCACGAGTTCGCAGAACTGGCGGGCCTTCGCGCCGGGGATATGGACGTGCTCAAGGCCTTCATGTCTAGGGCCACGGACAGATACCGCACGCCCTACGGCAGGAACACCGAGGACCACCAGCGCCGCGTCGTGTTCGCGGGGACCGTGAACGAGGGCGGATACCTCAGCGACCCGACGGGCGCGCGCCGCTTCTGGCCCCTGGAGATGGCCAGCGGGTCCAGGGTTGACCTCGACTGGATCGGTGAGAACCGGGACCAGCTATTGGCCGAGGCGGACGCGCTGTTCCGTTCGGGCGTCGGGCACGTGCTGCCCGAGGAGCTATGGCCGATGGCCGCCGAACGCCAGGCAGACGAGACCGTGGACGACCCCTGGACCGACCAACTGGCCTCGATGCTCGCGTATCGGCTTGCCGAGCGGACCGCCTTCGAGGACGGCACGGGGGACTATGGCACCGAAACGGTCAAAGGTGCCACGGTCGCATCGCCGCTCAGGGAACCGCCACGCGCCGACAAGGTGCATACCCAGGACCTCCTGGGCTACCTCGGGTTGGAGGGTGACAGGCAGAACCGCACGCACGCCCTTCGCCTACGGAGGGTCATGGAGGCCCTGGGGTGGAAGTATCGCCGGGGCGTCAGGCTGGAGGATCGGGTGGCCGCCGGCTATGTTCGTGAGTGACGAGCGACCCGAAAGGGCGGGGCGTTGAGCATCGTTGAGCTATTTCGGCCGATGCTCAACGTCCATAAGTGCTTGTTTCGGAACACTTGTTGATCTTGTTGAGTATGTTGAGCATAGTATAATAAATCTTGGAAGATAAGGCCTGTACGGCAGTGGCTACAGGGGGACGGCACGGTGCACTGTGCGTTCCGGGTATATATAGCGAATAAGCACAACGAAGCTCAACAAGCGCAACAAGTCAGCAAAAACAAGGCGTTAGACGAGTCGCCGAAAAGTCGACGTTGAGCTTAAATTTCAGGGGCAAAGACGCCGTGGGGGCCCATCACCGAAAAGGCGCGGCGCCCCTCCACCTGGATGACTGGGTGCGCCCCGGTCCCCCTCCATGCAACGCTGGTTTCCCGCGCTGGGTGAACGCGACATCGTATCCCGAGAGAGCGAGGATGCCTCGCGCACGTGGCAAGCCGTCCTGTTCGTCCTGCATGAACGCCGCCCATCTGATTTAGGATCAGGGGGCGTCGGGACGGGAAGGCGAACGGGATCAGGGGCTTGGCGCGCGAGGGGCATCCCGAGCACAGCAACGGACACAGCGGGAGGGGCGGGAATTGAGCCAGCTTCGACACGATAGCGCATCGGCAGGGAGCCCACGGGCCTCGACCGGCATGATGCAACCACATGCCAGCGAGCCGTCGCCCGAGTTCAAGCGCGCGTTCCTGGAACGCCTGGTCGAGGTGGGCAACGTGACCGTGGCGTGCGCCCAGCTCGGCCTGCCCAGGCCAAACGTCTACTATTGGAAGCACCGGGACGACGACTTCCGGCGCGGCTGGGACATCGCGATGGCGATCTTCCAGGACCAGTTGACCCAGGACGTCATGGACACCGCCCGCGAGTTGGGCCTCGGTCGCTGGAAGCAGGCGACCGACGGGGACGGCGAGCCCGTGCTAGACGACAACTTCGAGGCCGTCCTGGTCCTGGACGTGTCGCACGTCGACGCCCGCATCCTCTCGAAGCTGATCGACAAGCGGGTGCCCAACGTGGATGGCCCCGCCCAGACCAACCTGCAGGTCAACACGACCGTCAACAACAGCCTCCCTTCGAGGCCCAGGCTCGTGCAGCCACAGAGGGCCGAACGGAGCTCGGTGGTCGCCTCGGAGGCCTCGGGCGGTCGACATGGCATCGAGGACGCTCAGGTCGTCCAGGGATCACCACAGGAGACCGGGGGACAGGCCGATGACTGACGATGCGATCCAGGTGACGATAGTCAGGGCTGGGGGCACGGCCACGGTGAAGTTCGCAGACGGGTACGAGACGATGCGCGTCGCCACCGGATACCTGCATGATCCCAGCGACGGCCTGATCGCCGAGATGCGCGAGGGGCGTGAAGCCACGCCCTGGCAGTCGAAGGCCACGAGGGACGAAGCCGAATGGTCCGTGGAGACCCGTCTCGACCTGGACGATGCGACCCGCAGAGAGCTCCTAGACTGGATCGCTGGCACGGCGTACTTCGAGGCCTGATGAGGGGTCGAGGATGGTCGCCCTGTGCT
Organism: Rhodobacteraceae bacterium CG17_big_fil_post_rev_8_21_14_2_50_63_15; assembly: GCA_002783205.1. GTDB lineage: Bacteria > Pseudomonadota > Alphaproteobacteria > Rhodobacterales > Rhodobacteraceae > Roseovarius. The sequence goes on from PFEY01000016.1 coordinate 18,177, forward strand.
CCGCACTGTGCCAGTCGTCCCGCTCCGTTCCCAAGCCCCTGATCCGATTTTCCCCTCAGGACCGACACCCCCTGATCCATGATCGGCGGGGCGGTATTGACCCATCCTGATCGAAGCAATTCGTGAGCAAGGGTGGCCGTTCTGCCCGCTCGCGGGAAACCTGCAACCCGACATAAGGGGCGTATCAGATAAGGAGACCATCGCCATGACCGACTATGCGCCCCTGTTGAACGAGCAGGACGAGACCCTGAAGGTCTACCTTGACCCCGTCGACGCCGTGAAGCTCGTCACCCGCATCCGCAAGGTCCGCTTCTTCCTCCGCGTCGACCTGCCAGTGCTGACCGAGTTCGCCGAGAATGGCGAGCCCACGCGCTGCTACGACATCAGCGAGAGCCTGATGGTTTCCGCCGCGCAGGCCCTCAAGGTACTCGCGGCAAAGGTCAACTTCAACGAACTGAAGGCGGAGAACGGAGGCGCGCCCGGTAAGGTCGAGGTCGCGCGCCTCGGCAACTGCATCTTCATCGGCTGAACCGCCCATTCGCTGTGCCCGGCTCCGAGCTTGGACCACAAGTCCCTGTCTTAATTGTCCTCTCGGCTCATTGTCCTGCTGACTGAATGTCGGCTGGACACCCTCGTTGGCTTACGGGCGCGGGCGCACGCGACACGATGCGCGCATCCGGACACAGCCGAGAGGAGCGCCGATGGAAGCCCCAGAGCGCCCGACGCCAGCCCTGCCCAGCCTGCGCTACAAGGCCGTCGAGGCCGAGATGCGCGAGCTGTTCCTCGAAGCGGGCATCGACGCGGAACTGGACCCCAAGGCCTCCATGCGCTCGAACCTCGTGACGATCATCGCCCACGCGTGGAACATATCCGGCACCATCCGCTGGCCCCGTGGGTGGTGCCGTGAGTTGATGCTGGTCCTCGACGCCGCGGGTTGCGAGGTGCCGTCGCCTCGGGTCCTTCGCTGGTACAGGTCCCGCATAAGTGAGGCGCCAGCCGCCTTCCAGAACACCGCCCGCGCGCCGGTCGAGATACTGGAGGCCATGGACCTCGCTCTGCTTGGGGACGACGCCACCAGCACTTTACGCCCGACCGGCACTCGCTGGTCCCCCGCGGCGCCGGGAAGCGGCATGCTCGTCGAGTGAGGTTCAATGATTGGCGTTAGCGGGCCTCACGACCGCGACGGTCCTGCCTCCCTCAAGTCCGGTCCTCGGTGGCGCTCGGTCCTCCAACTGCCGGGCGCCACCAACCCCGTATTTCGACGCCGAGCAGAGGAGCCAGCGAATGGCAGACGACCCGAACAAACGACTGGCGGAACTGCGTACGGAGCGCGCCCGCCTGATCGACGAGCGTGAGAAGGCCCGCGCAGAGGCGACGCGAGACCTGATCGCGGGCAAAAAGCCCACCGGCACCGCCGCGGCACTGGCCGAACGCATCGCCATCGTGGACGACGCTATCGCCGAATTGCAAAACCGATCCGCGGACGCGGCGGCGAGCCAAGACCGGGCCAGGCGCACCCGTCAGGTCCAGGGCGCCATCGACGCCGCCAGCGACCGCCGCAAGCTGGCCGCGGCCGTGGACGAGGCGCTGACCGACCTCGCGACCAGTTGGCAGGCCTACCGCGAGGCCGTGCGTCAGGGCGTCGGCACGACCGCTGCCGCTGGCGGTGACGTCGGCCCGATCGACCGCGTGCTGACCAACCACAGGCAGTCCGAGGCCCTGGTCAAGGCCATGATCGCCGCTGGCGGTAGCGAGCTGTCGCGGGCGCTGGGCATCGACACACCCATCAAGGCCCGCCACTCGATCAGCCTGACCGACGCGGAGGGCCGCGTCGCGGAGTCCCTGAACCTGGAACTGCTGCGTCTCAAGGCGCAGAGCCCGCAGCGTGGGATTGCTGCCCAGGCGAAACGTGAACTGAAGGAGCAAGGAAGATGAGCAAGGAAGGCGAACGTCACGCGGCGGAACTGATCCGCCTGGAAGGCAAACGTAAGGAACTGGAGGACGCGCTGGGTCGCCTGGCGCGCGACGAGGCCGAGGCGCAGGAGGTCATGGAACTGGCCTCACACGTGCAACGACTGGAACAGGAGGTCGAGTCAGCTCGCGCCGCCGCAGACATGGAGAAAGACATGACCAACGACACGGTAACGAAGCGGGCAGTCCGCAACATGGCGAAGATCGACGGGCAACTGGACGCCCTGGCCAAGTCGATGCGGGCCGACGGCGAAACCTTCGAGGCCGCGTACGTCCGGGCGCTTGACAGCGACATGGGCAAGTCGATGCTCAAGACGAGGCAGGACGCTCACGCACTGGCGACCGGCGCCCCGACCGACTTCGACATGGCCAAGGCCCGTGCCGAGCTGATGGGGAGCAACTGACATGGCCGATCCGCACACGAAGAAGCTCCGCGTCCCGACCCGCTGCTTCGAGATTGCCGCGGTCGGGGCGACCGTCGCGGCCGACACGGACCTCCACGAGGACACCCGCGGCCAGCACATCGGCACGGCTGGCAACATCACGGTCGAGATTGGCGGGTCCACACTGACCGTGGCCGTGGCGGGCGGGGTGCCGTTCCTCGGCGAGTTCGACCGGGTGCTGGCGTCGGGTTCCACCGTGACCGGCGTCTGGGCGCTCGTCTGACGAACGGCCGCACCGCGGCAGCTCAAGCTGTCTGCTGACAAGGCCCCGTGGACCCGTCGTCTGCGGGGCCTCTTTCGTTGAAGTGTGCTTTTGCAGTCACACCATTATTTGCGTGCGCGGCCCCAAACGTTGGTATGCGCGCCGCCCGCGTTCTGGGATTCTCCTCGCAGGCGCCCCGCTGGGGGCTCCGTTTCAAGATGGAGAGAACCATGAAGACCCAACTGAAAGAACTGATCGACCTCGAAGGCGTCCGCAACGTCCGCTTCACCTTCACCGTACCGAGTGGGCACCTCGCCCTCATGCCTAGGGAGGCAAGCAGGGACGACTGCCTGGGAGAGATGCTCCACAATATCGTCCTGGACCACGGCCACCGGCTCGGAGGCGCCATCTTCGAACCACTGATGGAGGGGATGCTCGAACCCGGCGAGGACGTGATCGACGCTGCACTGGTGGAGGAGCTTCGTGCCGACTTCGAGGAGGCGCTGCTCGCCCGGTGTACTCCGAACCAGCGTCTTGAAGGTCAGAGTCAGCAGGCGGGGGCAGCGCGATGAGCATCGAAGTCACGGAGATTGCCGACCTCGGGGGCTTCAACAACGTCCGCTTCGCGTTCACCCTGCCGAAGGACGATCTGGACCTGGACCCCGGCCACGTGGACGGGATCATGCTGCGGGACCAGGGCAAGGTCGAGGAGCTGTACCTCGTCGGCCTGCTACAGTACCTCGTCCGCCACTACGGCCACCGGATGGAGACTGCGATCTTCGAGCCGCTGCTGGAGAGCGTGGTCGAACGTGCGGAGGAGTTCGGGAACCCTGTCATGGACTACGACATGGCCAAGCGTATCCGCGACGCCCTCGAGGAGGCCATCCTGAGCAGATACCTTAAGGTGAATGGTCTACGGCCCCACCAATAGGACCAGAGCGGCCCGCCCGACGACCATCGGGCGGGCCCATCCGCATTAGACGTCTGTCAGCGTCCACGTCGCGTCAACGCCGACGGGCTGATAGCCCGCAATCGGAGGCGGCTGGACCGTCTCAGTCTCGAACCCGTCGCGGTCCGACGGCGACAGCGTGACGACGGCAAACGCGGAGCCGACAAGGTAGGCGAGACCCAGGGCCACGTACACCGAGCGACGCAGCGCCTGTCTCGTCCGTCTCCTCAACTGACTTTCCCCCGCATGGGGATCATGACGGGGCCGCCGCGTGCCTCGCCTCCGATCCGCATGGGCTGTACGGGACCAGTGAGCCCGTCCAGGTGGTCGTCGAGGACCCTGCGAAGAAGATCCAGCTCGTGGGCGTCGAGGAGTGCCGCGACCGCCAGCGCGGTCGGCCCGTCGCATGCGACCTCGGCGGCCACGGCGCTCAGGTTGCCGTTCCTGAACTGGTCCGCGAGTTCCTGCGCGCTGCTCATGCCGCCACCCGCGTTTTGACCGGCATCGCTTTCTTCGCCGATGCTGGCACCCACGAGACGAAGGCCACCTTGTTCTCGATCCGTCCGACGGCGGAGCCGACCCAGAAGGCGGGCGTCACGTCGCGCCCGAGGTCGTCGCGGACTGCTTGTCCCATCTTGTGGACGGTGACCCGGACGGGTCGGCCGACGGCCCTGGTCAATTCCCTCGCATGGTCCAGGGCGTCGCTCTGGGCGCCCGCCAGTTCGTCGTGGGTATAGTAGATCGTATCGGCGATGGTGATCCTGAAGTGCATGTCTGTCTCCTGTTCGGAGGCGTCCACCATGGAGGCTCCGTAGAGACAGGTTGTCGTGGAGGTGGGGCGACGTACGCGGCTAACCCACAGCGATCACACGATTATTTACTTCGGCACCGTAACAATTCGTCGGCAAAGAGCGCGTTTTCCCCGTTCGCGGGGGCGCCCACCCACGACATCCTACTCCTATCAACACTGACTGGAGACGAGACCATGACCATCCACCTCTACGCCCTCTCGAACGACCGCGCCCGCCTCTGCCACAAGCAGGCCACCGTGTCCTGCCCCGAGACCGCCGACATGATCGAGGCTGCATGGAAGGCAGCGGGCTTCATCGTCAACCGCGTCTCGGAGGACTGAGCCATGAGCGACGAACGCACGAAGGCACTGATCGCCGCCCTGCTGAACGAGGACGGCCGCACCGAGGCTGAGGCGGCGAGCGCCCGCGAGAAGGCGGCGCGCCTGCTGGTCCGCCACGGGCTGACCGAGGCCGAGGTCCTGGCAGAGGACCGCGACATGGCACGGGCCGACACCGAGCTCGGGCGTCACGACTGGATCGTGGTCAAGTTCCTGGGCGGCGCCATCGCCCGCTTGACCGGCACGACGGCATGGTATCGGGACCTCCCGGCCAAGACTGGCCGCCGTTCGGACCGCAAGCTCTCCTCCTTCGCGGGCTATCGTCCCGACGTCGAGCAGGCCGACTGGCTCATGGCGACCGTGCTGGCCGCTGGCAAGGCCGCGGCGCGGGGCGTGGGCAACGACCGCTCCAAGTCCGACCTGCTGGCCGCGTTCGCCGTCACCGTCGCCCGTCGCCTGCGCGACCTGGCCGAGGCCACCGACACCGCCCGCGCCGCTGTTGGCTCGACCGCCCTCGTGCCGGTCAAGCAGGCCAACGTGGACGAGTACGTCCGCGAGCTGACCGGTGGCCTGCGCGACAGCCGCACCCGCGGGCGGTCCCTGCGGGACGGCGCTGCCGCAGCCGAGGGGCGGCGGGCCGGTGCTGCGGTCAGCCTCTCGCGCCCGCTGGGCAAGGGGCCGCTCACGATCCGCTGAAGCAATTTGTCGTCGCACGCAGGCGTTTAGCCCGTTCGCGGGGACCCTGCGGCACGACATCCTATTCCTACAAACACACCAACCCAGGAGACCAGAACATGACCATGCAGGTAACCATCCGCTTCCATGCCTCACGCGGCGCAGTCGATCGAGCCCTTGGCTCAGTCCTCCTCCAGAAAGAGGCGGACACCGCCCGCCACCTAATCGGAGGCTTTTACTTCGACACCGAGCGCAATCCGCAGGAAGTCTTTGACGCGTTTCACGCCGACGGCTTCGTCAACGAGGACTTCCGTTCGATCGAGTTTTCCTTCGCCAAATAAGCAAGCCAGTTTAGGAGACCAGACCGATGACCAAGACCACCTATATTGCCACCGCGCCCGATGGGACCGAGCTGACCCGCAAGACCGATCGCACCTACACCCACGCCGTCCTACTGGAAGGCGACGGGCCAGACGGCCCCGTCTGGGGTATCGTAGGCTTCTGTGGTCGCCTCGACCTCGCCCAGAAGAAGCAGACCGAGCATCCAGGCAGTATCGTGGTCGAGGTTCAGGTTCTCGGTGCCGTTCCGGCTGATACGCACGAGCCTGAGGTCACCGAGGAAGCCGAGAACCTGGACCATGAGGCAGACGGCGCGACCGAACAGCCGCCTGAACCGAAGATCACTATCGGCGCGGTCGTGCAGGAGCTTCTGATGGACGTGGATAACGCGTATGTCGAGATTGTCGCCGAGGTGAAGCGCAGGTTCCCCGACGCCAAGACCACCGCTCGCAGTGTGGCCAGCGTTGCAGCTACCTTGCGAAAGAAGGGGGTGGACGTTCCGACCCGCCGGAAAGCCGCGGAGGGCTGACAGCCCAAGCACACAAACGGCCGGCCGAACAGGTCGCCGCCACTACTCGGCGGCGACCGTCGTCGTCTGACGCACCATCTCAACGTCTTGGGCGACCAGGACGGACCACAGGCGCTCACCGACCCACTGCGCGACGGGGGGCGTCACCGCGTTTCCGACCGCGTGATAGCGGAGGCTGTCGATCCTGTCCGCCTGCCTCTCGTCGAAGCTGGTTGGCAGGGTCCAGTCGACCGGGAAGCCTTGCACTCGCTCGACCTCGTTTGGCGTGAAGCGACGCACGCGCCCGTCAGGATACCAGACATAGTTCCGTGACCAGTCCGTCCCGGTGTGCCGGGCCGACTCGGCGTAGATGCAGTGGGCGAGGCTTTTTACGAGGGGTCCCCGCTCAGTATCTCCAATGATCGTCTGAAAGAGGGAGGGAGATTTCTTCCCATTCGGTCGACCCTTCGTAGGATGCCCGTCGCCGCATTCTGGCTCAAAAAGTACTTCTCCGAGACCTCGCCGGTCTCGATGCATGGCAACAATGTAGACGCGACGGCGTTGCTGGGGGACTCCGAAGTCTTTGCTGTTAAGCACACGCCACGAGACGTCATACCCGAGCTCATCCAGCGCCTTGAGTACGACTGCGAAGTCTCGTCCTCCGTGGCTAGAGAGAAGGCCGTGCACGTTTTCGAGGATAATTGCACGTGGGTTGCGTCCTCGAACGAGCCGCATAAACTCGTGAAAGAGTCCAGACTGGCTCCCTCGAAGCCCAGATCGTGGCCCCATTCTTGCAAGCGAGAGGTCCTGGCAGGGGAACCCTGCGGCCCAGACGTCAGCTTCAGGGATTTCTGACTCATCCAGCCTCCTAATGTCGTCGTTGATCGGCAGGTCGGGCCAGTGCTGCGCGAGTATCTCGCGGCAGAACGGCTTCACCTCACAGTGGAACTTGAGCTCAAAACCCGCCCGCTCCAGACCGAGGTCCAGCCCTCCGATCCCGGAGAAAAATGATGCGACGGAGTAGGACAGCTCGATTTCCCCCTTGTGAAGCGACCTTTTTGGCCTGTATCTCTATCTAGCGTAGCGCAGTCCAGTCAATAACAAAATAGGGTATTTGGGTCCCGCTTTGTTCTCGCTGGCATATCAGGAGCCGGTTTAGGTGCGGTTAACGGGATGACGACGTGCGAGGTCCACTGGAGGCCGTCAGGCGGGCGGGGCGAGTTCGAGTTCGTGCCCGCCGACTCGCTGATGGACCGGGCCATAGTCGTCGACTTCGACCACCTGAACGTCCGGATCGACGCCGAGGTCAGCGGGCGTTCCGCGCAGGGCAAGCCGCGCCTGCGTAAGCGGGAGCCGAACAACAGGCAGAAGCTGCACCTCCCCCAACTGGTCATGGCCGTCGCCGCGTTGCCCGAGCCAGCGCGTTCTGACCTGCTGCACGCGGTCGAGTTCCCGCTGGAGAACAAGGCCTTCGTGATGGACCAGATGGACTTCGACGTGGTCGAGGACGACGGCATCACGGCCGTCCTCTCGCCGCTCAGGGTGTCCATCCTGCACAGCGACTTCCAGGTGCAACTCGACGACAGGCTGAGGGCGATGGCCGAGGACCTCGCCAACATAGACGCGATCAGGACCCGCAGCCCTGAGCTGGCTGCGGCCGTCGAAGCCCACGCGGCAGAGGTCGCCAAGGGCGTGAACTCAAGCACGATCCGAAAGACCGCGGACAGGCTGATCGCGGTCAAGTCCGAGCTGTTCGGCCTGACCAACGCGGGCTCCGCGCACATGCTGGTCGAGGCGGACGCGAAGCCCGAGGTCGAGGCCGAGGAGATTACGGGCAAGGAGGGACGCATCCTCACGCGCCTGCACGTCTACAAGGAGCGCGACCGGAAGTTCGCCAAGCAGGTCCGCGACCACTACCGTCGCGCCAACGGCGGCAAGCTGGTCTGCGAGGCCTGCGGCACCGTCCCCGTCGACCTCTACGGCGAGGCCGGCGACAGGAGCATGGAGGCTCACCACAAGGTCCCGATCGAGGAACTACAGCCCGACAGCATCACGCCAGTCACTGAGATGGCGATGGTGTGCGCGACGTGCCATAGGGTCATCCACTCGGCCAAGCCCTGCCTGACAATCGAACAGGTCCGCGCCCTGATCGCGGGCCACGTGCCCTGAACGGTGGCCGACACGATCGACCCCGAGCGCCGCTCCCGGAACATGGCGAAGATCAAGGGGCGCGACACCAAGCCCGAGCTGCGCCTCAGGTCCGCTCTGCACCGGGAAGGTCTGCGGATCCTGGTCTGCCGCAAGGACCTGCCTGGTAAGCCCGACATCGTGTTTCCGCGCCAGCGAGTCGCCGTTCAGGTTCGGGGTTGCTTCTGGCACCAGCACCCCGAATGCCGAGCGGGGCGGCTCCCGACCTCAAGACTGGAATACTGGCGCCCCAAGCTGGAGGGCAACGTCCGGCGGGACGCCGAGAAGGACGAGGCCCTTCGGGCGTTGGGCTGGCGTGTCCTCGTGGTGTGGGAGTGCGATTTGAAGACGGACGCAGGCCTGGACCATGCGAAGGCCAAGGTGCGCGACGCGCTGGCGTCACATAAGACTGGGGAATAGCCTCTTGCCATTCAGGCACTTAGCCCGGACACGGTGTTCGAACGGCCCTGAGGCCGAATACTGTACCTATACGGTGTTTGAGTAGCTCGCACCCAGCCGAAACGTCGTCTAAGTGCTTGTTTTTATTGGCTCCGGCGGTAGGGATCGAACCTACGACCAATTGATTAACAGTCAACTGCTCTACCGCTGAGCTACGCCGGAACTTGTGCGCC
>PFEY01000059.1:0-3474 GCA_002783205.1 Rhodobacteraceae bacterium CG17_big_fil_post_rev_8_21_14_2_50_63_15
CGGGCGCTGTTCAACACGCCCGAAGTTCTGGTCATGGCGCGCGATCTGGTCAATGATCACAGCGTGACGATCGATCAGGCGCTGCGCGAGGTGACGTACATTCACCTGCTTTTGCCGCGGCATCAGATCGTCTGGGCCAATGGCGTGGAAACCGAGAGCTTTCATCCCGCGAGTGCGGCGCTCTCGACGTTGGATGACGGCGACCGGAAAAGACTGCTGGCGTTCAACGCCGCGTTCGAGGTCGAGCCCAATCTCTATGGTGCCTATGCGCGGCGCTGTCTGAACGGACCCGAGGCGGCGCTGCTGGCGCATGAAGCGGCTTAGCCGGGCTCAGGCCTCTGGTCGGGACGCTGCAAGGGCGCGTGCCACCAAGGCCGGGGCTGCGGCGGCGCATCCGATCGGATCGAGCCGCAGGCCGCGAAAGGTGGCCAGATCGAGGGCTTCGGGAATATCGTCGATGACATGTCCCCCGCGCGCGACAAAGAAGGGCAGGCAGATCGACCTCTCGCCGAGATCGAAGGCCTGATCGGCGAGAAAGGGCGGCTGCTCGATAAATCCCACGCGGATCTCTTGCAGTGGCAGGCTCTGGGCCAGCGCCGCAGCGAAGATCTGCGTGTCGCGTGCGGCATTCGGGCTGCGCCCCGAGCCGTGCGCGGCGAGAAAGAGCCGTGTCGTCGCGATCTCCCAGTCTTGGTCCGCGATCACGTTGCGCAACAGATCCGCCGTCAGTGCAGGGAGCGCGGGATCGCTGCCAAAGGGCGGCAGAAGCTGTGCCTCGGGTGCCGTGATCAGGCGCTTTCGCAGCGCATCGCCGGTGAACCACCCGGCAGTCATGAAGAACGGATAGATGAGCGGCGCGGGACCGGACTCGGCCAGCGCCGCATCGAGCGCGCCGGGTTTGGCCAGCGTCGCCGCGCGCAGCTGCCAATCGGGCAGGTCTGCCGCGACCCTTGCCGCAAATTGCGCAAGCTCTGCCTCGGCCGGATCGGGATCGGAGGGCTGGCCGTGGCTTACGATGATTGCCTTGTGGAGGGGCGCGTGGCGGCGCGACTGTGGTGATCCGTGTCGAGTCATGCCTGTTTCCTGATGCGCGTCCATTTCGCGGCCGCAAGCGGTATCATAGCGCGAGGGCTGATCGGGGCAACCGCGTGGTCGCTATACCGGTCCCTGCGACCCATCTGCCTCTTGACCATGGCGTCTTGCCCGGCCATGAACTCGGGACCGGATGAAAAGGGCTGACGGAAGATGGTGCGCAAGGCCGAGAATGGTGCCGATCTGCTGGATCGCGAAAAGTCCAAGCGCGTTAGCGCGCTTGCCGATCTCTGGCCGTTTCTGCGCCCCTATCGCCCGCTGCTGATTTCGGCCCTGATGGCGCTGGTGCTGACGGCGGGCGTGGCTCTGGTTCTGCCGCTGGCGGTGCGCCGGGTGGTGGACAATTTCGGTGTCGAGGATGGCGGGCTGCTGGATCAGTATTTCGCGGCGGCGCTCGGGATTGCCGCGCTGCTCGCGATCGGCACCGGGGCGCGCTATCTGCTGGTGACGCGGTTGGGCGAGCGCGTCGTCGCCGACATTCGCATGGCGGTATTCGACCGGGTGATCGGCATGAGCCCGGCCTTTTTCGAGCGTCTGATGACGGGCGAGGTGCTGAGCCGGATCACCACGGATACCACGCTCATCCTGTCGGTGATCGGATCGTCAATTTCGATTGCGCTGCGCAATCTGCTGCTGTTCGTCGGCGGCATGGCGCTGATGCTGCTGACCTCGGCCAAGCTGACCGGGCTGGTGCTGTTGATCGTGCCGCTGGTGATCGTGCCGATCCTGACGCTGGGGCGGCGGATGCGGGTGCTGAGCCGGGAAAATCAGGACTGGATCGCGGTCAGTTCCGGCGAGGCCTCGGAGGCGCTTTTGTCGGTCCAGACGGTGCAGGCCTTTACCCATGAGGGCGAAAGTCGCGCGAAGTTTGCCAAAGTGACCGAAAAGAGCCATGACGCCGCCCGTCGCCGGGTGAATACCCGCGCCTTGATGACGGTGATCGTGATCTTTCTGGTGTTCACGGGGATTGTCGGCGTGCTCTGGATCGGCGCGCGTGATGTCCGCTCTGGCACCATGAGCGCCGGAAGTCTGGTGCAGTTCCTGATCTATTCGGTAATGGTGGCAGGGGCGGTTGCGGCGCTGTCGGAGATCTGGGGCGAGTTGCAACGCGCCGCCGGGGCGACCGAGCGGCTGGTTGATCTGCTGCGGGCGGATGATCCGGTCAAGGATCCGGTGCGGCCCCTGCCGGTGCCGCGTCCGGTGCGGGGGGCGATCACCTTTGAGGCGGTGCGCTTTGCCTATCCGGCACGTCCCGAGACGCTGGCGCTGGAGGATTTCGATCTGGTGATCGCACCGGGCGAGACGGTGGCGCTGGTCGGTCCGTCGGGGGCGGGCAAGACCAGCGTCATTCAGCTGGTGCAGCGGTTCTATGATCCCGATGGCGGGCGAATCCTGCTCGATGGGGTGGCGCTCTGCGACATGGCGCGGCATGAGTTTCGCCGCGAGATGGCGCTGGTGCCGCAGGATCCGGTGATCTTTGCCGCCTCGGCGCGCGACAACATCCGGTTCGGACGTCTGGACGCGACGGAGGCCGAGATCGAGGCGGCAGCGCGGGCGGCGGCGGCGCATGACTTCATCTCTGCCTTGCCGCAGGGCTATGACAGCTATGTCGGTGAGCGCGGCGTGATGCTGTCGGGCGGGCAGAAGCAGCGCATTGCCATCGCCCGCGCCATCCTGCGCAATGCGCCGGTGCTGCTGTTGGATGAGGCGACCTCGGCGCTCGATGCCGAGAGCGAACGCGCGGTGCAGCAGGCGGTGGACGCCATGGCGCGCACGCGCACCACGATCATCGTGGCGCATCGTCTGGCCACGGTGAAAAAGGCGGACCGGATCGTCGTCATGGATCAGGGCCGGATCGTGGCGCAGGGCACGCATGACAGCCTTGTCGCCGAGAACGGGCTCTACGCGCGGCTGGCGCGGCTGCAATTCACCGATGGCGAGGCGGCCTGACGGGAATTCCCCTTTACCGGCCGATCGTATCGGGCAAGACTTGCCCGGCTGATCTGGACAAAGGAGTTTTCCCATGGGTCTGTTGAATTTCATGAAGAATGCCGGCAAGTCGCTGTTTGGCGGGGGTGACGAGGCTGCACCTGAAGCCGAGGCGCTCAAGAAGGAGATCGCCGATCTCGGGCTTGAGGCGGACGGGATCGAGATCGCGGTCGAGGGCGACACGGTGAAGCTGTCGGGCAAGGCCGTGAGCCAGGAGGTCAAGGAAAAGGTGATCCTTGCTGTCGGCAATGTCGCGGGTGTTGCGGCCGTGAATGATGCCACCGAAGGCAAGGCTCCGGTGCTGCACGAGGTCAAGAAGGGCGACACGCTCTGGGCGATTGCCGCCAAGACGCTGGGCAATGGCGCGCGCTATCCCGAGATCTTCGAGGCCAA
>PFEY01000059.1:3512-30300 GCA_002783205.1 Rhodobacteraceae bacterium CG17_big_fil_post_rev_8_21_14_2_50_63_15
GTGACAGGTGCGCGCGGCAGGCAATTTCGCTTGCCGCGCGCCGGCATTTTTGGAATACACGAGGCGGGGCAACCTGCAAAGGAGAGAGCGATGTCCGCGCGCATCTACAAACCGGCCCGCACCGCCACGCAGTCGGGTCTTGCCAAGACCAGAGACTGGGTGCTGGAGTTCGAATCGAATACCGCGCGCGAGATCGATCCGCTGATGGGCTGGACCTCGAACGAGGACACTCAGGCGCAGGTTCGGCTGCGGTTTTCCAGCAAGGAGGCGGCGCTCGACTATGCCCGCGATCAGGGGATTGAGGCCGTGGTGCAGGAGCCGCAAAAGCGCAAGCCCAACATCCGCCCGGCTGGCTATGGCGAGAATTTTGCCACCAGTCGCCGTCAGGTCTGGACCCACTGAGCGGCGCGCAGGCCCGTGACCCATGAGATGCAATCCGGCGGTCTGCGGATCCGGGTCGTGTTTGGCGATTCCGGCATGATCGGGCCGGGCAAGGCGGAGCTTCTGGAGCGGATCGCGCGCTGTGGCTCTATCGCTGCGGCGGGGCGCGAGATGGGCATGAGCTACAAACGCGCCTGGATGCTGATCGAGACGCTGAATGCGATGTTCCGCACCCCGGTGGTGGAGAGCACGCGCGGCGGGCCGGGTGGCGGCGGGGCGGTCGTGACCGAGACAGGACAACAGGTTCTTGATCTCTATCGTGCGCTCGAACGGCAGGCCGCAGAGGCCGGCTCGGTGCCACTAGCGGAGATGCGGGCGCTACTGCGGGATGTTTCCGAGAGAAAATAACGGTTGACGGGCGCGCTGTCTTTCAGCGATATGTTTTTTGGAACATATCAGGGGAAGTCAGCGATGCCGATGATCTTCAACCGCAGATCCGGCCTTGCCGCAGTGGCCGCACTAGTGGCTGCACTTGGCCTCGCGTTCGGTCCCGCGCTGGCTCAGGACGACCCGCCGGTGATCGCCGCCGCTGCGGATCTGAAATTCGCCGTGACCGAGATTGCCGCAGCGTTTGCGGCCGACACCGGCAAAAGGGTAGAGGTCTCGCTGGGCTCGACCGGTAACTTCACCACCCAGATCCGGCAGGGCGCACCGTTCCAGATGTTCATGGCGGCGGACGAGAAGTTCATCAAGCAACTGGCCGCCGAGGGCTTTGCCCGCGACGAGGGAACGCTTTACGCCGAAGGACGGATTGTCATCATGGTGCCGAAGGGCTCCAACCTGACGGCGGACGCGGGCATGGACGCTCTGGCCGCGATGATCGACGCGGGCACGCTTGGCAAATTCGCCATCGCCAATCCCGAACACGCCCCCTATGGCCTGCGCGCCGAAGAGGCGCTGCGGCATCGCGGGCTGTGGGACAAGATCCAGCCGCATCTGGTGTTGGGAGAGAACGTCAGCCAGACCGCACAATTTGCGTTGTCGGGCAATACCGAGGGTGGCGTCATCGCGCTGTCTCTCGCCAGCGCGCCCGAAGTCTCCGCGCAGGGCGACTATGCGCTGATCCCGCATGAGTGGCACAACCCATTGTTGCAGCGCATGGCACTCTTGAAGAACGCAGGCCCGGTGGCCGAGGAGTTCTATGCCTACATGCCGTCGCCCAAGGCGCGCGAGATCATGGTGAAATACGGCTTCGTCCTGCCCGAAGGAAACTGACGGCTTGGACTGGACCGCGCTCTTTCTCTCGCTGCGGCTGGCCGGGTGGACGGTGGTGTTCCTGTTGCCGCTGTCCATTCTGGCCGGGCGGTTTCTGGCCTGGCACCAGTTCCGCGCCAAGGGGCTGGTCGAAGCGCTGGTGATGCTGCCGCTGGTGCTGCCGCCGACGGTGTTCGGGTTCTACATGCTTCTGGCCTTCGGTCGCAATTCGCCAGTGGGCGATCTGTGGCAAAGCCTGTTCGGCCATCAGCTGGTCTTCACCTTCCAAGGCCTCTTGGTGGCCAGCGTCATCTTCAACCTGTCCTTCGCGATCCAGCCCGCGCAGCGCGGGTTCGAGGCGATCCCGGTCGAGGTGCGCGAGGCCGCAAGCTGTTGCGGCATGTCGCCGTGGCAGAGGCTCTGGAAGGTGGAACTGCCGCTGGCCTGGCCCGGTGTGCTGACAGCGATGGTGCTGACCTTTGCCCATACGCTGGGGGAATTCGGCATCGTGCTGATGGTGGGCGGGTCGATCCCCGGCGAGACACGGACCATCGCGATTGCCATCTATGACCGGGTTCAGGGCTTTGACATGCAGGGGGCAGGCGTCATGTCGGCTACGCTGGTGGCGATCAGTCTCATCACCATCACGCTGACCTACATGCTCTCGGCGCGGATCGGGCGGAGGTTGTCCTGATGGCGCTGGAGGTCATGGCGCGCGCGGCCTCGCCTATTCCGCTTGATGTGACATTCCGGGTGGAGCCGGGAGAGCTGTTGGCGCTGGTCGGGCATTCCGGGTCGGGCAAGACCACGCTCCTGCGCGCCATCGCGGGGCTGTGGCGGCCCGAGCGCGCGCGGGTGGCCGTGAACGGCACCGTCTGGCTGGATACCGAGGCCGGGGTCGATCTGCCCAGCCATCGCCGCCGGGTGGGCATCGTGTTCCAGACTTACGCGCTGTTCCCCCACATGACGGCCGTGCAGAACGTCATGGCGGCGATGGAAAGGCCCGACCGGACAGAGGCGGCGCGCCTCCTCGATCTGGTCAACCTGCACGATCTGGCGGACCGCAAGCCTGCACAGCTCTCGGGCGGGCAGCAGCAGCGGGTGGCGGTGGCGCGGGCGCTGGCGCGCAAACCGCAGGCCCTGCTGCTGGACGAGCCGTTTTCGGCGGTGGACCGCGCGACCCGTGAAAAGCTCTACGGCGAGATCATTGCGTTGCGCGCCTCTCTGGCCATGCCGGTGGTGCTTGTGACCCATGACATGAACGAGGCGCAGCTTCTGGCCGACCGCATGGTGGTGATCGAGAAGGGCCGGGTGGTCCGCGAAGGGACCACGGCCGAAGTCATGGGCGACCCCGACGCGCTGCGCGCCATGGGCATCCGCGAAGTGGCGGTGATGCTCCCCGCCATCGTGGTCGAACATCTGGCGGACGGGCTGACGCGCCTTGATGCCGCGACCGGACCGCTGTTCCTGCCCTCCGTCGAGGGTGCGCCGGGCACGCGGGTGCGGGTGCGGATCATGGCGCATGAGGTGATCCTGTCGCGCCTCAGGCCAGAGGGCCTGTCGGCGCAGAACATCCTGCCCGGACAGGTGGTGCGGATCGTGCCGGGGACGGGGCCGGCGATGATGGTGCATGTGCGGATCGGCGATGACGAGATTCTCTCGCGGATCACCCGCCGCGCGGCCGAGCAGATGGCGCTGGAACCGGGCGATGCGGTCTTTGCGATTCTCAAATCCATGTCGGTGGCGCGCCACCACATTGCCCCTGCGGTGCGGTCGTAATGGCGCGGCTCAGAGATGCGGCGCAAACTCTTCCAGCACGCTTGCATAGACCGCGCGTTTGAAGGGCACGATCTGGGCCACGAGATCCGTGGGCGGCAGCCAGCGCCATTCGGAGAACTCGGGGTGCTCGGTGGCGATGTTCACATCCTTGTCCTGGCCGAGAAAGCGCAGGAGCAGCCATTTCTGCTGCTGGCCCCGGTAGCGTCCTTTCCAGATGCGCGGCACGATGTCATGCGGCAGATCGTAGCTCAGCCAATCGGCAGCCTCGGCCGCGATCCGCACCTTGTCCGCCGTGATACCGGTTTCTTCCCAGAGTTCGCGCAGGGCGGCCGCCTGCGGGGTTTCGCCGGGCTCGATGCCACCCTGCGGCATCTGCCAGGCGGGGGCGTCATTGTCGAGCCGCTGGCCGACAAAGACATGCCCCGCCGGATTGGCGAGCATGACGCCGACGCAGCGGCGATAGGGCAGGCGGGAAATCTCTTCGGGGGTCATGGTGACGGGCATGGTGCGCCTCTGATGGGGGGTCGGATCAAAGAGTGCGGCGGCACGCGGCCAAGGTCAAGGCTGCGGCAGAGAGGAATTGACTTGCGCGTGCTTTGCATCACTCTGACACACGCGGTGTGCAGCGAAGAGGAGACGCAACCATGGCGGATAAGCCCATACTCTACGGATTTGACGGATCGACCTATGTGCGCACCGTGCGCATGGTTCTGGCCGACAAGGGAATTGCCTATGATCAGGTGCCGGTCAATGTGCTGGCTGGAGAGCCACGCCAGCCTGAACATCTGGCGCGTCATCCCTTCGGCAAGGTGCCGGTGCTCGATATTGACGGGCTCAGGATCCGCGAGACCGACGCGATCTGCCGCTATCTGGAGGATATCGCGCCGGAGCCGCCGCTGGTTCCGGCGACGCCACGGGGCCGCGCGCGGATGAACGAGGCAATCGGGCTGATCGACAGCTATGGCTATGGCGCGCTGGTGGGTGTGGCGGGCTATCACCTGTTTCCCGATTTCATCGGCGGCCAGAACGAGGCCGCGCGGCAGGCGGCGCTTGGCAATTCCGAAAAGCTCCTGAAGCTCTTGATGGAAAACAGGGACGGGGCGACATGGCTTGCCGGCGACACCCCCACGCTTGCGGATTATTTCCTCGGGCCGATCATGGCCTATGTGGCGATGACGCCGGATGCCGATCAGGTTCTGGCGGTGCCCGGTGTCCGGGACTGGTGGGAGGCGATGCAGGCGCACGCGACCTTCATGAGGACCGCGCCTGATCTCGGTTGAGTGCCGCTCAGACTTCGCGCGCGCCAACCATGCCCATGATGTCGTAGGTCTGGCGCAGGATGGGGGCGGCGAGGGCGCGGGCGCGCCGGGCCCCATCGGCGAGGATGCGGTCGATCTCGGCCACGTCCTGCATGAGGCGGGCCATCTCGGCAGAGATTGGCGCGAGTTTCTCGACCGCCAGATCGGCGAGCCGGGGCTTGAACGCGGAAAACGGCATCGCGCCGCACTCGCGCAGGACCTGATCGACGCTCTGATCGGTGAGGGCGGCGTAGATGTTGACGAGATTGCGCGCCTCGGGACGGTCTGCCAGTCCGACGATTTCGGAGGGCAGCGGCGCGGGATCGGTCTTGGCCTTGCGGATTTTCTTCGCGATGGTGTCGGCATCGTCGGTGAGGTTGATCCGGCTCATGTCGGAGGGATCGGATTTCGACATCTTGCTGGCGCCGTCGCGCAGGGACATGACGCGCGTCGCCGTGCCCTCGATCACCGGCTCGGGGACGGGAAAGAAGTCAACGCCGTAATCGTGGTTGAATTTCATCGCGATGTCGCGGGTAAGTTCGAGATGCTGCTTTTGATCCTCGCCCACCGGCACATGGGTGGCGTGATAGGTCAGAATGTCGGCAGCCATCAACGCGGGATAGGCAAAGAGGCCGAGCGAGGCGTTCTGGGCGTTCTTGCCGGCCTTGTCCTTGAATTGGGTCATGCGCTGCATCCAGCCCATGCGCGTCACGCAGTTGAACACCCAGGCCATCTGCGTGTGTTCGGCCACCTGAGACTGGTTGAACAGGATCGAGCGGGCCGGGTCGAGGCCGGACGCAATGAATCCGGCGGCCAGTTCGCGCGTCGCATGGCGCAGCGCGGCGGGGTCTTGCCAGACGGTCACGGCATGTAGATCGACCATGCAGTAGAGCGTCTCGAGCCCCTTGTCCTGAGCCTCGGCAAAGCGTTTGAGCGCGCCGAGGTAGTTGCCCAGATGCAGGTTGCCGGAGGGCTGGATGCCCGAAAAGACGCGCGGGGTGAAGGCCGCCTCGGTCATGGTTCAACTCCATGGTGGATTTCCGTGTCCGCCTCGCTTACCCATGCGCCAAAGCCCCGTCAAGGAGAGCCGCCATGGATGGTCACGAACGCCAGAGTCCCCTCAACCCGCTGCCGCCCTTCGCGGTGGCGCTTTTTCTGGTGATCCTCGGGGTCGAGGCGATGTTTTCGTTAGGCGCGCGCGGCCTTGTCGGCGGCCCCGAGGCGGTGGGCTGGCGCAGTGCGGCGATTCAGGATTACGGGTTCAACAGTGCGATCATGGCGTGGATGATCGAGAACCGGACCTTGCCCATCGAACATCTGCGCCGCTTTGTCAGCTATGCGTTTGTGCATGGCAGCTTTACCCATGCGCTGTTTGGCGGGGTTTTGCTCTTGGCGATGGCCAAATTCCTGTCGGCCGTGTTTCGCCATTGGGCGATTCTGGTGCTCTTTGTGGTCAGCACGGTGATGGGAGCGGTGATCTTTGGGCTGGTGATCAAGGATCAGCCCTGGCTCATCGGGACGTTTCCGGGGGTCTATGGCCTGATCGGGGGCTTTACCTATGTCATGTGGCTGCGTCTGGGGCAGCTTGGGACCAATCAGGCGCGGGCCTTTACCCTGATCGGGGTGCTGATGGGGCTGCAACTGGTCTTTGGGCTGTTGTTTGGCGGCAACGGCACGTGGGTGGCTGATGTGGCGGGATTTGCGACCGGGTTTCTGGCGTCTTTCGTGCTCAGCCCCGGTGGATTTGCAAAGCTGCGTGCGCGCATCCGGCACGACTAACGCCGCAATTGCCGACGGATTTCGCGCAGGCTGAAGGCCCCGATGAGTTGACCGATAAGGCCATAGGACAGCGCGCCCGCCGCGATCAGCACGAGCAGCGCGAGCCAGCGGCCCCCCGCCAGCAGGAAGAGCGGGCCAAGCAGCACGCCCGCGCCCCAGAGCACAGCGCCCATCAGCGCCGAGGCCAGCGCGATGCGCCAGAGCCGGCGGTGAAACTGTGCGTCAAAGCGGGCCACCTCGCCAAAACCGCGTGCCCCGCGCACCAGTTGCGCCACCATGATCCAGGCGGCGACAGTCGTGGCGATGGCCGCCGCGATCCAGCCGATCACAGCGGCGAGGCCCACCGCGAGCGCGGCATTGACCGCCATCGCCACAACGGCGTAGTGCAGCGGGCGGCGTGTGTCCTCGCGGGCGAAAAAGAGCGGTTGCAGGATCTTTTGCAGCACGAAGGCGGGCAGGCCGAGGCCATAGATCGCCACGGCCAGAGCGGTTGCGGCGCTGTCATCTGTCCCGAAGGCGCCGCGCTCGAACAGCACCGAGACGACAGGCAGCGGGATCACGACGAGCGCCACCGCGCAGGGAATGGTCAGCGCCAGCGCTACCTCTCCCGCGCGCGCGAGGGCGACGCGCGCACCGGTGTCATCCCCGGCCTTCAGACGCCGCGAGAGATCCGGCAAGAGCACGATGCCGACGGCAATGCCCACAACCCCAAGCGGAAGCTGATAGAGCCGGTCGGCGGAGTAGAGCCAGCTCACCGCCTTTTCGGTATGCGAGGCCACAAGTTGCCCGACCACGAGATTGACCTGCACGACCCCGCCCGCGAGTGCTGCGGGGATCGCGATGCGCACCAGTTGCGCCATTTCCGGTGTCCAGCGCGGCCGCACGATTGCGAGGCGCATGTTGGCGCGCCGCGTCGCCTGCCAGACAAGGGCGAGTTGTGCGAGGCCTGCGAAGGGGATGCACCAGACGAGGGCCTGCGCCACCGCGCCGCCGGTGAGGGCAGCAAAGGTCATGGCCATGATCAGCAGCACGTTGAGCAGGACCGGCGCCGCGGCGGCGGCAGCAAAGCGGCCCGCGGCATTGAGCATCCCCGAAAAGAGCGCGGCCAGCGAGATGAAGAAGATGTAGGGAAACACGATGCGCCCGAAATCGACGGTAAGGGCAAAGCGTTCGTCGCCCGAAAATCCCCCCGCCGTGGCCCAGACGAGGGCGGGCATGAACACCATCGACAGCCCGGTCAGGGCGAGCAGGATGAGGGCCAGCCCCGACAGCGCCTGCGCGGCGAAACCGAGCGGATCCTCGTTCGCCTCGAGGCGCTTGGAGAACATCGGCACGAAGGCCGCGTTGAACGCGCCCTCGGCAAAGAAGCGGCGGAACATGTTGGGCAGGCGGAAGGCCGCGACAAAGGCATCCATCAGCACGCCGGGGCCGAGATAGCTTGCGATCATCATGTCGCGGACAAAGCCGAGGATGCGGCTGAGCATGGTCCAGCCGCCAACCGTCAGGAGGCCCGAGAGGAGACGGATAGGTGTCATGCGGGGCCCTTCGCCGCGAGGATCTGCCGCAGGAGGAGTAGCGGATCGCGGCGCCGGGGGGAAGGGCCCGCCACTGCCCTGCGCCGCTGCCTGCGGCCTTGGGCTCTTGCTTCTTGCAAGCGGTCAGGGATCGGGCCTTGAACCTTGATGCCCGATGCGGGGCCGTCGGGTCGTGTTGTTCGGTATTCCAGACGCGGAGATGCCAGACCCTCTGGACCAGCCGCGCCGCGCCGGGTGAGCCGGGGTGTCGCCGGAGTGTCGCCGGGGTTGCGTCGTCATCCGTTGGCGAAACCGGTGGCCGTCAGCCACCCCGCCCTTGCCGTCCGAAGAGGATCGCGAGGGCCATCATCACCGTCGTGACCCCGACCATGATGGTCGATATTGCCGCAATCGTCGGATCAATCTGATCACGCAAGGCGTTGAACATGTTGCGCGTCAGGGTCGAATTGTCGCCGCCCGAGACAAACATCGCGATCACCACCTCGTCAAAGGATGTCAGAAACGCCAGAAGCGCGGAGGTGACAACAGCGAAGCGGATCTGTGGCAAGGTGATCGTGAGAAACGCCTTCCATCTTGG
Source organism: Rhodobacteraceae bacterium CG17_big_fil_post_rev_8_21_14_2_50_63_15 (assembly GCA_002783205.1). GTDB lineage: Bacteria > Pseudomonadota > Alphaproteobacteria > Rhodobacterales > Rhodobacteraceae > Roseovarius. The sequence continues at coordinate 12,116 of PFEY01000059.1, forward strand.
AGCACCAAGCGAGCGGGCGGCGTGCTCTTGCGTCATGTCATAGCTCTTCAACGCCGATCCCGTGACGATCACGACCAGCGGGATCGCAAGCAGGGTATGGGCGAGGACAAGCCCCATCATGGTGTAGAGGATTTGCAGCTTGACATAGGCATAAAAGGCTCCGATCGCGATCAGCACCACGGGCACCATCATCGGCGTGATCAGCAGGATGAAAGTCACCCGGATGAAGGGCACCTGCGAGGCATGAAGGCCATAGGCCGCCAGCACCCCGATCGGCGTCGCGACGAGCATCGTGAGAGCTGCGGCTTGCAGCGATGTCACCGTGGCCTTCATCCACTCGGGCGAGCCGAAGTAATTCTGATACCACCGGGTTGACCAGTCCTGCGGCGGAAATTCCAGATACTGACTGTCCGAAAAGGACATCGGGATCACGATCAGCGTGGGCGTGACCAGCAAAAGCATGACGATCACCGCAAAGACATAGAGCCAGAGGCGCTGTGCGTGGGTGATTTGCGTTTCAGACGCTGGCGCGCGCAACCATCCGATCATCTCAGTGTCCGCCTCCTGTCATCTGTTCCAGCCGCACGAAACGCGATGCAATCCAGAGCGCGCCCACGGTCAGCATCAGCAGCACGACCCCAAGCGCGCTGGCCGCCCCCCAATTCACGAAAAGCTCGATGTTCGAGACGATCTGCATCGACACGAGGATCACCTTGCCGCCGCCGAGCACGGCCGGTGTCACGAAAAAGCCGAGGCAGAGGATGAACACCATCAGCGCGCCGGCAAAGAGCCCCGGCGTGCTGAGTGGAAAGAACACCGTCCAGAAGGCGCGTGCCGGACTTGCCCCGAGATTGGACGCGGCTTTCATGTAGTCGCGGTCGATCGCGCGCATCGCGCCGTAAACCGGCAGGATCAGAAACGGCAGCATGATATGGACCATCCCGATCAGCGTGCCCGTGAGGTTATGCACCATCTTGATCGGCTCCTCCCACAGCCCGAGGCTGATGCCCCAGTCATTCACCAGCCCCTGACGCTGAAGCAGCACCAGCCAGGCATAGGTCCGCACCAGAAGCGAGGTCCAGAACGGCAGCAGCACAGTGATCAGGCACAGGTTGGCCCATTTCAGCGGAAGCTGGGACATGAAATAGGCCAGCGGATAACCGATCAGGATGCACAGGCCCGTCGTTATGAGACTGACCTCAAAGGTCGTCTGGAAGATGCGCGCATAGGATCTGCGCTTGATCATCCGCTCATAGTTTTCCAGCGAAAACGTGCCATCCGCACCAATGAAGCTGACATAGAAGAGCCAGCCCACCGGGATCACGAGGATCACCAGCACGATCAGCAGGGCGGGCGAGGCGAGGCCGAAGAGCCGCCAGCGCTCGATCCGGTCATCCCGGCGCAATCCGCTGGCGTTCAGGTCGGTGACGGTCATCTAGCGGTCCTCATCGGCGATCACCACCGTGTCTGCCGGCGTGATGCCGAGCGTCACAGTTGCGCCGGGCGCGGGCAGGCTGCGGAAGGTTTCGTCTCGAATCGCCCCACGCACCACCAGCTCGGAGCCATCGGCGAGCCGCGCATAGAGCAGGAAGCTCTCGCCCTGATAGACCAGTTCGCTGACGGTCGCGTGAAAGACATTGGCATCGCCCGTCTCGCCCTCCATCAGCCGGATGCGCTCGGGCCTGAGCATCAGGGTCAGTCTGGCGCTCTGCGGGGCGGGTCGTGTTGTCTTGAGCGTCACCCCGCCGGCAACCAGCCTGTCGCCCGCGCGGGACACCGGCAAGAAGGTGCTGTCGCCGATGAAATCGGCCACGAACTTGTTCGCTGGCTGCTCATAGAGTTCTTGGGGCGTCGCAAGTTGCATGATGCGCCCGTTGTTGACGACGGCGATCCGGTCCGACATGGTCAGCGCCTCGCGTTGATCATGGGTGACATAGACGGTCGTCATGCCAAGCTGTTCATGCAGGTGGCGCAGTTCGATCTGCATCCGGTCGCGCAGCTTCTTGTCGAGCGCCGACAAGGGCTCGTCCATCAAGAGGATGCGTGGCTCGAACACGATCGAGCGTGCCAGCGCCACCCGCTGTTTCTGCCCGCCCGACAACTGATCGACCCCGCGCGCACCGAAACCGGCGAGTTGCACGGTTTCCAACGCCCGTTCGACCCGTTCGGCCCGTTCAGCCCGCGAAACGCCGCGCAACTTCAGGGGATAGCCGACGTTGCCCGCCACGTTCATATGGGGAAAAAGGGCGTAGTTCTGAAAGGTCATGCCGACATCGCGCAGGTGCGGCGGCTTGCGGATGACTTCGTGCTCGCCGAATTTCAGGCTGCCCCGGTCCGGCCGCGTGAACCCCGCCAGCACCATCAGAAGCGTCGTCTTTCCCGAGCCTGACGGCCCGAGCAGTGTCAGGAACTCACCGCTCCTGACGTCGAGCGACACATCGTCGAGCGCGTGGATCTCACCATAGGTCTTGGTGATGTTGCGCAGCGTGATAGGCAGCGCTTCTGGCTTTCTGTCGCTCACGATCGCGTTCCTGACTCTGTCGCAGCGCGGGCGGTGATCGCCGCCCGCGGCTCATTTCTCGGGATCAGCCGCTCACTCGGTCAGCATGTCCTGATACATCTCGGCGGCGATGGTTTCCCACTTGGCATACCATTCGAGTGAGATCGGCAGTTGCTTGGCCGAATTTTCAGGCGAGGAGGGCAGGCCCGCGGCCACTTCCGCAGTGATTTCGCCGGTATCATAGGCGGCCTTGTTGGTCGGGCCATAGGTTATGTATTTCGGCAGATCGTCCTGATATTCCGCCTTGGAAATCTCGGCCAGAAACGCCATCGCCGTGTCCTTGTTGGGCGCACCCTTGGGAATGGCAAAGCAATCGTAGTCGAGCAGTCCCTGATTGAAGGTATAGGACACCTTGCCGCCATCCTTCTTGGCATTGTCGAAGCGGCCGTTCCAGCCGGTGGTCATGTCAACCTCGCCATCCTTCATCAGTTGCGCCTGCTGGGCCCCCGATGTCCAGAAAACGGCGATGTTCGGCTTGAGTTCACGGATCTTGTTGATCGCGCGCTCGATCCCCGCCTCCGAGTCGAGCACCGCATAGACATCTTCGGGGGCGACGCCATCGGCCATCAGGGCCGGTTCCAGCGCGCCGGATACCGTGCCGCGATAGGCACGGGTGCCGGGGAATTTTCCGGTATCGAAGAAATCCGCCCAGTTCTGCGGACCATTCTCGCCATAGGTATTGGTGTTCCACGCGGCCACAACCGAGAACACGTCGCCGCCGACGCAATAGTCGTCGTAAAGGCCGGTATGGAAATTCGACACGTCGATCACGTTATAATCGAGGGGTTCCAGAAGGCCCTCTGCGGCGGCGCGCGCGGCAGAGCCGGACCCGCTGACCACGATATCAAACGTCACCTGGCCGGAACTGACCTGCAAGCGCACGTCGGCCATGCCGCCATAGGTTTCCTGTTTGACCTTGACGCCGGTATTCGCCTCGGCCGGCTCGAACAGCGCCTTGGATTGCGCCTCCTGATAGGAGCCGCCCCAGGACGCGATCGTCACGGCCTTGTCGTGCGCCAGTGCGGTGGTGGCCAAGAGGGCCGCCGCCACGGTCAATGTGATCGTTTTCCTCATGTCTCATCTCCTCTGTTTTCTGGTCAGTGCGACTGACCTCGTTTCGCCTTGGATCTTGCCGGACGGATCGGCGATGAGCCCGCCCGAAAGGGGTTATCCGGCGGCGCGCTCATATTGCTTGCGGTCGCGCCAGCGATAATAGGCAACCATCGGCGGCAGGAACCACGGATTGCCGGAATAGAGCGGACGTGTGGGGAAAGGCAGGTCGTCAAACGCGGTCTTGCCCGCTTTCAGGCCCAGCACCTTCTGGCCGATGCGCATCCCGAGATAGGACGCCATCGACACTCCAGATCCGCAATAGCCCATGGCAAAATGCACGCCGTCATGCGTGCCGGTATGCGCCAGTTCATCGAAGGTATAGGCCACCATCCCCATCCAGGAATGGGAAATGCGATAGGCGCGCAATTCGGGGTAGATGCGGCACATGTCCTCATAGAGGCGCGGACCGCTGATTTCCGGGTTGGTCTCGTTGGCCGAGACGCGCCCGCCAAACAGGATGCGGGTCCGGTCGGGCGAGGGGCGATAGTAATAGACCACCTTGCGCGTGTCTGAGGCGATCCTGTCCTTTGGCGAAAGCTGGTCCATCAGATCTTGCGGCAAGGCTTGGGTGGCGATGATGTAGCTTCCGATCGGAATGACCCGTCGGTGCAGCCAGGGAGTAACGCCGGTGGTATAGCCATTCGTTGCGACGATCACCTGGCCTGCGCGCACCATGCCGCGCTGTGTTTCCACCTCAAAGCCGGTGGGCCGCCGGGTGATCGCGGACACGGCGCACTGTCCCCGCACCATGGCACCCGCGCCGAGCGTGCAGGAGAGCAACCCGCGGTGATACCGCGCCGGATCGACGGCGGCGTGGTTGGGAAAAACGACGCCGCCGTGATACAGGTCGCTGCCCAGTTCGGCCCGCTGATCGGCCCGCGCCACGGGGTGGGCGGCAATCCCTTCGACGCGCATCAGCCTTTCGGCATCGCGCGCAAGATCCTCATAGGCCTGCGGGGTATGGGCCGCGTGAAACCGGCCAACACGCCGGAACTCGCAGGCGATCGCGTTCTCCGCGATGCGGATTTCGATCCATTGCAGCGCCGTCTCGCCCTCCTTGCGGATCGCCCGGGCGCGCTCTGGCCCATATTTTGCGGTGAGTTTCTCGAGCGAGGGTTTGACGGAGGTGCTGATCTGTCCGCCATTCCGGGTGCTGCATCCCTGACCGGGGTCGCCCGCGTCCAAAACCAGAGTGGATCTGCCCGCCCGCGCGCATTCGAGCGCCGCATTGAGGCCGGTATAGCCCGATCCGACAATTATCACATCGGCCTCTTTTGGCAGATCACCCCCGGTTCGGGGGGCCGGACCGAGACCGTCGAGCCAATAGGAGGCTGGTGACCACCCGGCTTGCCAGATCGATTGCTCTTTGCGTGTCGTTGTCATCCAGCGCCGCTCTTATCAAACGATGCGACAGGGGCGTCGTGCGTCACCTGTCAGAGCCATGATCCTAGCAAAGGTGTTGAATCAATCAATTTGGTATAGAGAATACTTCCATTCGATTTATTTATACGAAAGGATTGTCAGATGCGCCTCAAACTCCGGCAGCTTGAAGTCTTCAATGCGCTGATCGAGGCCGGCTCTGTCTCGCGTGCGGCCCAGCGTCTGAACCTGTCGCAACCGGCGGTCAGCATCGCACTGGCGCATATGGAGGAGGATCTCGGCTATCGTCTCTTTCACCGGGATCGGGGCTTTTTCGCGCCGACCAGCGAGGCAAGCCTTCTGCATGACGAGGTGCGCCGGGGGCTTGACGCGATGGCGCGGATCGAACAGCGCTCTGACGAGATCCGCACCGGCAAGACCGGCGGCATCGTCATCGGCACCAATGGTGCGATGTCGATGAATTTTCTGCCGGAGATGATTGCCTGGTTTCAGCGCGACAGTCCCGGCACATTTGTCGAGTTGCGGGTGCACAGTTCGCGGCAGGTGGCCGCATGGGTCAGCAGCCGTCAGGTCGATATCGGCTTCATTGACGCGCCGGTGCCGGTGGCCGGGCTTCGGGCGGAGCAGTATGACATGGAGTGCGTCTGCATCATGCGCGAGGATGATCCGCTCGCGACGGAGCCGGTGATCACCGCGCGCCACCTGTCGCAAAGGTCGCTGATCGTGACCACGGGCGATCATGCCGTGGACCGTCAGTTGTCCAAGATCATGGCGCAAGCCGATGCGCAGCTCACGCCGGGGGCGTCGGCCTATTTCTATGCCATCGCGCGGCGGCTTGTGGCCTCTTCGGGCAGCCTCGCGATCGTGGATCCGATCAACGGCAAGGCGGTCCTGAACGACGGGGTAATCTGGCGGCCGTTCAAGCCGGTGATCCGGCATGGACTTGTCGTGATCACGTCACGCGACCAGCCTCTCGGGTTGGCCGGCAGCCGCATGTTGAACCAGATCCGTGAGACCCTTGCGGTGCTGAGCGCGCCCTGAGCAGCGGCGCAGGAGGCGGCGCGGCGCGCGGATATGCAATCCCGAAGTTGCCGCAGTTGAGGCCCGCCTCATCAAAGAGCAGGCGACCGTGACAACACGGCCACCTGCCAAAATGGTACGTACTGAAAACCGGACACTCTTGAATGACTTGCACCACTTGTTGTGTCAGGCCTGAAGCTGTCAACCTTTAGTGCGGTAGGCCTTCCACGTCTCCAGTATCGCCTGTGTTTGTGTCAGAATTTTGTGCGGCGATGGGTCTAGTTTTGACTTATCATGGCGTGGGCACGGCAAGGGTTGCAGTATGAGGCGCGTGAATCGCGCAAGGGTTGCAGCATGTGCTGATGCCATGGATGTCGAGGCAGGAACAAGGGAAAGCGGGATGGAGATGAATCTGGGAGTGCGGTCGGAGATTCGCGCGTTGCTCGATCGCGTGACGGCGATGGTGCGCGATGAGATCATGCCGCTCGAGGCCGAATTTCACGCCGAAGTGGAAACCGGGGATCGCTGGGCCTACACGCCGCGACAGGCAGCGATCCTTGAAGGGCTGAAGGCGAAGGCCAAGGCGGCGGGGTTGTGGAACTTCTGGCTCACCGACAGCGCACGCGGCTTTGGCCTCTCGACGGTGGAGTATGCCTATTTCGCCGAAGTCATGGGCCGCACGCCGATGGCGGCGGAAGTGTTCAACTGCAACGCGCCCGATACCGGCAACATGGAGGTGTTCGAGCGCTACGGCACACCGGCGATGAAAGAGCGCTGGCTCGCGCCTCTGCTGTCGGGCGAGATCCGCAGCGCCTACCTGATGACCGAGCCGGACGTGGCCAGCTCTGACGCCACCAACATTGCGATGTCCTGTGAGGGTTCTGGCGATCAGTATGTGCTGAACGGTGAAAAATGGTGGGCCACTGGCGCGGGTGATCCACGCTGCCAAGTCTATATCGTGATGGTTCGGACGGGGGGCGGTGATCTGCCCAAGCATCAGCGCCATTCGATGATCGTGGTTCCTGCCGATACGCCCGGCATCACAAAACTGCGCCCGATGCAGGTTTACGGTCAGGACGACGCGCCGCATGGGCACCTGCATTTCCGCTTTTGCGATGTGCGGGTGCCGATTGAGAATGTGCTCCTCGGGGAGGGACGCGGCTTTGAGATTGCGCAGGGGCGGCTTGGGCCGGGGCGGATTCACCACTGTATGCGCGCGATCGGGCAGGCGGAGGTGGCGCTTGAGATGATGTGCCGGCGGTCGCTGTCGCGTGAGGCGTTTGGCAAGAAGCTGGCGCAGCTTGGCGCGAATTACGACATCATCGCCGAATGCCGGATGGAGATCGAGCAGGCGCGCCTGCTTTGCCTCAAGGCGGCGTGGATGATGGATCAGGGGGATGCCCGCGCGGCCGCGCCATGGATCAGCCAGATCAAGGTCGTGGCCCCTCGCATGGCGCTCCGGGTCATTGATGAGGCGGTGCAGATGTTCGGCGCGCAGGGGATCAGCCAGGATCTGCCGCTGGCTGCGATGTGGACGCATGTGCGCACCCTGCGGCTGGCGGACGGGCCCGATGCGGTGCATCGCCGGCAGGTCGCGCGGGCCGAGTTGCGGACCTATACGCAAGAGAGGTTGTGACGCGGCGCGGGTTCACGCGATGGTGATCGCGATGTGGTTTCAATGTTGCCTCTCGCTGTTTAGCTGAGAGGGAGCACAAGCAAAGGAGCGCTTCCATGACTGCTGAATTTCGCGTTGAGACATCCCCGGTCAGTGACGACAAGGCTCAGGGCAAGGCCAAGGAATTGCTGGACGGTGCCCGCGCCAAACTGGGTTTCGTGCCCAACATGTATCGCGGGATGGCGGTGAATCCGGGCCTGTTGTCGACCTATCTGCATGGCTACGCGCTGTTTCGCGAGTCGGGTAACTTTACCCCGCCCGAGCAGGAGGTGGTGTTCCTGACCGTATCCTTGGCGAATGGTTGTGATTACTGCACGGCCGCCCATTCGATGCTGGCCGTGAAGGTGTCCAAGCTCTCGGAGGCGAACACGCAGGCGTTGCGTGACGGCAAGCCCTTGGCGGATGCAAGGCTGGAGGCGTTGCGCCGGTTCACCCATCACATGTGGGAGACCCGCGGTCTGCCGACAAAGGCTGAGGCAAAGGCGTTCAAGGCCGCAGGGTTTGGCGATCTGCATGTGCTTGAAATCATTCTGGCGCTCGCCGTCAAGACGATCAGCAACTACGCCAATCACGTCAATCACACGGAGCTTGATGCTGCGTTTGCGCCCTTTGCCGTGGGCAAGACCGTCGAACCCGTCTGACCCTTGGATCAGGTTTTGCGCTCCTCCTCGACGGGGGCGCAAAACACCTCGCAAATCGCTTCGAGCACCTTGCGGGTGCGATCATCCGCCAGAGTGTAATAGATCGACTTGCCGACGCGGCGGCTCGATACCAGACCTTCGAGGCGCAGGCGGGACAATTGTTGCGACACGGTTGCCTGACGGGCCGACAAGAGGGTCTCCAACGTGCCGACCGATTTTTCTCCCGACACCAGATGGCACAGAATCATCAACCTGCCCTCGTGGCCGATGGTCTTGAGGAAACTCGCGGCATCGGCGACATTCTCTGAAATCCGCTCCAATTCAATGCGATCGTTCAACACAGTCAAATTGGCCCGCGGCATTCTCATCATCCCTAGTTTTGGCCACTATCTAAGGAGTTTCCTGAGAAAATGCAAAAGCTAGATTGGCAGGGGGCGCATAAGGGTTGGTTCTTGGCAGGCACGCCGCCGCGGTGTGGTCGAGATACCACAAATTCGCGCGATGCCCTTGCAGCCCTTTGGGCGCAACACTAAGACTCATTTAGGAACTGGCCGGATACGGTCAGCATGATAGCCAAAGCCGGATCGGTAGAGATGCGGCGTATTTGCAGGCGGGCGACGATGAAAGACCCTATGGACATCTATATGAATACCCTCGTGCCGATGGTCGTTGAACAGACCAGCCGGGGCGAGCGGGCCTATGACATTTTCTCGCGCCTGCTCAAGGAACGTATCATCTTCCTGAGTGGTCCCGTGCATGACGGCATGTCAAGCCTGATCGTGGCGCAGCTTCTTCATCTCGAGGCGGAAAACCCGTCGAAGGAAATCAGCATGTATATCAACAGTCCCGGTGGTGTCGTGACCTCGGGTCTGTCGATCTATGACACGATGCAATACATCAGGCCCAAGGTCAGCACGCTGGTCGTGGGGCAGGCGGCGAGCATGGGCTCTCTGCTGCTGACCGCCGGAGCGGACGGGATGCGGTTTTCCCTGCCCAACAGCCGGATCATGGTGCATCAGCCCTCGGGCGGGTATCAGGGGCAGGCGACGGACATCATGATCCATGCCCGCGAGACGCAAAAGCTCAAGGATCGTCTCAACGAGATTTATGTCAAGCACACCGGTCAAACCCTCAAAAAGGTCGAGGATGCGCTGGAGCGGGACAATTTCCTGTCCCCCGAAGAGGCAAAGGCCTGGGGGCTGATCGACGAGATCGTCGAGAACCGCAGCAAGGGCGACGAGGAGGTGAAATAGAGGATGGTCGGGCTTGCACCGGCGTCGGCATTTTCGGATTGTGGTGCTTTTCTGCCTGACTTAGACTGGCGAGAACGAAGGTTCAGAGCAACGGCCCGGGTGTAACCGCACCTGACGTGGCAGCGTAGAGGCTGAAAGGTACGAGATGGCAAACAACTCAGGCAGTGACAGCAAGAACACGCTTTATTGCAGTTTCTGCGGCAAGAGCCAGCACGAAGTGCGCAAGCTGATTGCCGGGCCGACGGTGTTCATCTGTGATGAATGCGTCGAGTTGTGCATGGACATCATCCGCGAGGAAACCAAGAGCGCGGGGCTCAAATCGAGCGAAGGTGTGCCGGCGCCGCGCGACATTTGCAAGGTGCTCGACGACTATGTGATCGGACAGGCGCGGGCCAAGCGGGTGCTGTCGGTCGCGGTGCATAACCACTACAAACGGCTCAACAATTCCGGCAAGAGCGATATCGAGCTGTCGAAGTCCAACATTCTGCTGATCGGCCCGACCGGATGTGGCAAGACGCTGCTGGCGCAGACGCTGGCGCGCATTCTCGATGTGCCCTTCACGATGGCCGATGCCACCACCCTGACCGAGGCGGGCTATGTGGGCGAGGATGTCGAGAACATCATTCTCAAGCTCTTGCAATCGAGCGAATACAATGTCGAGCGGGCGCAGCGCGGCATCGTCTATATCGACGAGGTGGACAAGATTACCCGCAAGTCGGAAAACCCGTCGATCACCCGTGATGTGTCGGGCGAGGGGGTGCAGCAGGCGTTGCTGAAGCTGATGGAGGGCACCGTCGCCGCAGTCCCGCCGCAGGGCGGGCGCAAGCACCCGCAGCAGGAGTTCTTGCAGGTTGACACGACCAATATCCTGTTCATCTGTGGCGGCGCATTTGCCGGGCTCGACCGGATCATCGCGCAGCGCGGCAAGGGCAGCGCGATGGGCTTTGGTGCCGATGTGCGCGACAATGATGCGCGGGGCGTGGGCGAGATCTTCAGGGATCTGGAGCCCGAGGATCTTTTGAAATTTGGTCTCATTCCGGAGTTCGTTGGCCGTCTGCCGGTGATCGCCACGCTTGAGGATCTCGACGAGGAGGCGCTTGTCACCATTCTGACACAGCCGAAGAACGCCCTCGTCAAACAGTATCAACGCCTCTTTGAACTGGAAGGGTCGCGGCTGACCTTTACCGATGATGCACTGGTTGCGATTGCCAAACGCGCCATCCTGCGCAAGACCGGGGCGCGCGGGTTGCGCTCGATCCTTGAGGATATCCTGCTCGATACGATGTTCGAGCTGCCCAGCATGGCGAATGTCGAAGAGGTTGTGGTGAATGTCGAAGCGGTAAACTCTGATGCCGCTCCGCTCGTCATCTATGCCGAGCCCAAGGGCAAGAAGGGCAGCGTCAGCGTAGGATAAGAGCGTCACGTCGGCGCATGTGATCGCGGCCTTTCGTGCCTGCATCCGGTGCAAGGCCCGGACCCGCAGATTTGGGACTGGCTGCACGACGCCACGCGGCAATGGGACGCTGGACCTTTGCGACCGGATCAGCCATAGCATGAGGAAGGCAACGCGGAGGGTCGGATGGGCATTTTGACAACGCTTTTGAGGTCAGTCACCTGGTGGAACGGGCAGACGCTGAACACCCAGTTCTATACATGGCGCAAGGGTGTCAAGGTTGGTGAGGATGCGCAGGGCAACGTCTTTTACCGTAACCGTGACGACAGCCGCCGCTGGGTCATTTTCAATGGCGAGTCCGAGGCGACCCGGGTCGATCCCGACTGGCATGGCTGGCTGCATCACACCTATCGCGAGGTGCCGACCGAAAGGCCGTTGCCGCACAAATCCTGGCAGAAGCCGCATCAGGAAAACCTGACGGGCACAGCGCTCGCCTATGCACCCGCCGGATCGATCCGACGCGCCGCGCCGACAGAGCGACGTGACTATGAGGCGTGGTCGCCGGAATAGGGGCAAGGGCATGTCTGAGAGCAAAACCGAAATACTGGTCGGCGGCGTTGTGCTTGCCTTGGCCGCAGGCTTTCTTGTTTATGCCGGCAAGACCACCGGCATGACGCGGGCGGGTGGAGAATACGCGCTGAGCGCCAGCTTTCGAAGTGCCGATGGCATCAGCGTCGGCACCGACGTGCGCCTTGCGGGCGTCAAGGTGGGACGGGTGATGGAGATCAAGCTAGATCCTGAAACTTACCGCGCCAGCGCGCTATTCACTGTTCAGGACGCGATCAAGGTGCCTGATGACAGCGCAATCGCGATCTCGTCCGAGGGTTTGCTTGGGGGTAACTTTGTCGAGATCTTGCCGGGTGGCTCGCCATTTTACGTCGAGCCGGGTGATGAGATCGAGTTCACCCAAGGATCGGTCAGCCTGGTGTCGTTGCTGATGAAGTTCGTCTCAGGCGGAGAGGACGCAACCGCCCAATGAGATGGCTGTTTGTCGGTCTCGCGCTATGCCTCGTCAGCCCCGTTGCGGCTGCGCAGGACGCCGCAGTCGTCGGCGTCGGGGCCGTGCTGCGCGGTCTCGACAAGATCAACGGCGAAGTGCGGGATCTTGATCTGGTCAATGGCGAGGAGGCGGATTTTGGCAGTCTCGTCGTCAAGTTGACCCAATGCCGCTATCCCGACGGCGACCCTGCCAGCGATGCCTATGCCTTCCTGACGATCCGCGGTCGGGCCAGCAATCGCGATCTTTTTGCCGGCTGGATGCTGGCCTCGTCGCCCGCGCTCAATGCGCTCGAGCATCCGCGCTATGACGTTTGGGTCTTGCGCTGCAAGATCTGACGGGGATCGCTTTCCAGCGGCAGCGCGGTGATGTCAGCCTCGATCGCCAGCGCCTCCTGCAAGAGCATACGATAGTGCAGGCGCGGGATCTCTACCGCGCCGAGGCGGGCGAGATGTGGCGTTAGAAACTGGGTGTCAAAGAGCACGAAACCGCAGCGTTTCAGGTGATCGGTCAGATGCGCGAGGGCCAGTTTCGAGCCGTCAGTCTCGGTTGAGAACATGCTCTCGCCACAGAACGCGGCCCCCAGTGTCACCCCGTAAACCCCGCCCGCGAGATGTCCCTCGCGCCAGATTTCAAGGGAATGGGCGTGTCCCAGCCGGTGCAGGCCGACATAGGCACGGTGAATGCGGCCACTGATCCAGGTCACGGGGCGGTCGGCGCAACCGGCAAGAACCGCCTCGAAGGCGCGGTTGAGGGTTGCGGTATAGCCACCAAGGCGCATCCGACGCGCCAGCGAGCGGGAGATGTGAAAGTCGCCGATCGGCAGGACGCCGCGCACATGCGGATCGACCCAGAACACCTCCGTGTCATCTTGATGCTCGGCCATCGGAAAGACCCCTGCCGCATAGGCCTCCAGCAACAGTTCGGGGGTTAGGGCTGGGGTCATGGTGCCGGGGTCAGTCCCGAAGATTGGTTTCTAACCAGTGTTCAAGCCAGTGGATATTGTAGCTGCCCTTCTGGATGTCCTCTTCCTGCAAGAGGGCATGAAAGAGGGGCAATGTGGTATCCACGCCATCAACGATCAACTCGCCAAGCGCGCGCGACAGGCGGGTCAGCGCACTTTGCCGGTCCCGGCCATGCACGATCAGCTTGGCAATCAGGCTGTCGTAATAGGGCGGGATCCGGTAGCCGTCATAGAGCGCGGAATCCATCCGCACGCCCAGACCGCCAGGGGCATGAAACTGGGTGATGCGGCCCGGTCGCGGCGCGAAATCGGGCAGTTTCTCGGCGTTGATGCGGACCTCAATGGCGTGGCCGTTGATCACGAGATCCTCTTGGGTAAAGGACATCGGATGGCCTTCGGCCACGCGGATCTGTTCCTGCACGAGGTCCACGCCAAAGATCGCCTCGGTCACCGGATGTTCGACCTGCAACCGCGTGTTCATCTCGATGAAGAAGAAATCGCCCTTTTCGTAAAGAAATTCGATCGTTCCGGCACCGCGATACTTGATCCGTGCCACCGCATCGGCGCAGGTTGTCCCGATGCGGTTACGTTCCTCGGACGTGATGCCGGGGCCGGGGGCCTCTTCCATCACCTTCTGGTGACGCCGTTGCAACGAACAGTCCCGCTCGCCCAGATGCACCGCGCGGCCCTTGCCGTCGCCAAAGACCTGAATTTCGATATGGCGCGGGGTGGTGAGGTATTTCTCGATATAGACCTCGTCATTGCCAAAGGCGGCCTTGGCCTCGGAGCGTGCGGTCAGGAACGCCTTTTCCAGATCGTCTGCGTTCTGCGCCACTTTCATGCCGCGCCCGCCGCCCCCCGCCGTGGCCTTGACAATCACTGGAAAGCCGATCTCTGCGCAGAGCGCCTGCGCCTCCCGGAGCGTGGCGATGCCGCCCTCGGAGCCGGGCACACAGGGCACGCCCAAAGCCTTCATCGTGTCCTTGGCGGTGATCTTGTCGCCCATGATGCGGATATGTTCCGCCGAGGGGCCGATGAAGGTCAGGCCGTGATCCTCGACGATCTGCACGAAATTGGCGTTTTCGCTGAGAAAGCCGTAACCGGGATGGATTGCCTGCGCGCCCGTCACCTCGCAGGCGGCGATGATCGAGGGGATCGACAGATAGCTCTCGGAGGACGCGGGCGGGCCGATACAGACCGATTCGTCGGCCATGCGCACATGCATGGCGTCGGCGTCGGCGGTGGAATGCACGGCGACCGTGCGGATGCCCATTTCCCGCGCGGCGCGAATGACACGCAGGGCGATTTCGCCTCGGTTGGCCACGAGGATTTTTTCGAACATGGTCTGGACCTATTCGATGATCATCAGGGGCGAGCCATATTCGACCGCGGCACCATCCTCGATCAGGATGCGTTTGACGGTGCCTGCGCGGGGCGCCGGAATATGGTTCATGGTCTTCATCGCCTCGATGATCAGCAATGTGTCGCCCTCGATGACCTGCGTGCCGACGCTGACAAAGGGGGGCGCGCCCGGCTCTGCCTGCATATAGACGGTGCCGACCATGGGCGAGGTCACGGCGCCGGGATGGCTGGCGGGATCCTCGGACGCGGGGGCTGCTGCGGCGGCGGAGGGGGCGGGAGTCTGGACCGCGGTCTGCACCGGGGCATGGGCCTGGGCAGTGGCCGGGGCGTAATGGGTGGTGATGGTTTCGCCGCGGCGACTGACGCGCACGTTGAGTGTGTCATCCTGCCCGTATTCGCGCTTGACCGAAAGCTCTGTCAGGTCGTTCTCGTTCAACAGCTCCGCCAGCGCCTTGATAAAGGCCACATCCGATTCGTGGGATTTGTTCGACATAGGATTCCTCGAGCGACGCGATGACGCCCGGCAGAGGGCTCATGGCATTTGTTTTGGCTGCTTATAGGGCAACGTCGTGTCTGAGAAAAGCGGCCATTGCCCGGATCGGCTGGGACGGACAGGCAAATCTGCGAGAGCAGGCTATCGACGGACGCCTATGCTTGTTGGCTGGTCTCATTCAGAAGGCGATCCGCTTTCTTGCGCACCAGAACCGTGCGCAGGTCATGCATGGCAAGCAAGAGCGCGTCTGTGACCTGATCGAGCTGTTCGTCGGTGGCGCGCGACTGAATCCAGTGGGTTGTGGTATTCAGGTAATCGATCGCGCGCAGGATGTCGTCGATATCGCGATGCTCGATCAGTTTGAGGCGTTCGTCCATCCAGGCCGTGATCGCGGCGATGTCCGCCTCGGTCAGTTCACGCTCGCCATGCGGTTTGATCTCGGACTTGCGGATGTTCACCGCGGCGATCTGTTCCATGTCGATGCGCCGCTGGCGGTTCTCGGTATCGACCCGGAACACGATCGCGCCGTTCTCGCGCACTCTGAAATAATAGTCCGGCAGATCGCCCGCCATGTGCTCTCCTTATCGTAGTGCCGCACAGAACCGCTGGATTCGGGTGCAGGCCTCCTTCAGCGCCGCGTCAGAGGTAGCGTAGCTGATCCGGAAGTTCGGGGATAGTCCGAAGGCCGCACCAAAGACTACGGCAACGCCAGTTTCATCCAGCAGCGCGGTGGCAAAGCTCTCGTCGTTGTCGATCACCTTGCCGCCCGCGCTGGTCTTGCCGATCAGTCCGGCAATCGAGGGATAGACGTAAAAGGCGCCGTTGGGAGTGGGGCAGGCGATGCCGGGGATTTCGTTCAGCATCGCCACGACCAGATCGCGGCGACGTTTGAATACGGCGTTATTCGCGGCAATGAAATCATGCGGACCGTTCAGGGCCTCGACGGCAGCCCATTGGCTGATGGTGCAGGGGTTCGAGGTGGATTGCGACTGGATCTTGCGCATCGCGGCGATGAGATCCTGCGGCCCTGCGGCATAGCCGATCCGCCAGCCAGTCATGCAATAGGCCTTGGAGACGCCATTGCAGGTCAGCGTGCGATCATAGAGCGCGGGCTCCACCTGCGCCGGCGTGCAGAACTCGAAGCCGTCATAGGCGAGATGCTCATACATGTCATCGGTCATGATCCAGACATGGGGATGACGCATCAGGACATCCGTCAGCCCCTTCAACTCGTCCCAGCTATAGCCTGCGCCGGTCGGATTGCTGGGCGAATTGAAGATGAACCACCGGGTTTTTGGTGTAATTGCGGCCTCGAGCGCCTCGGGGGTCAGCTTGAACCCGGTCTTGATGCCAGCAGGAGCAATCACCGGCTCGCCGCCTGCCAGAAGCACCATGTCGGGGTAGCTCACCCAATAGGGGGCGGGGATCACCACTTCGTCGCCGGGATTGAGTGTGGCCATCAGCGCATTATAGAGGATCTGCTTGCCGCCCGAGGCGACACTGACTTGGGCGGGGGTATAATCCAGACCGTTGTCGCGCTTGAACTTGGCACAGATTGCCAGCTTCAATTCGGCGATGCCATCGACGGCGGTGTATCTGGTCTTGCCCTCGTTGATCGCCCGGATGCCCGCCGCACGGATATGCTCGGGCGTATCGAAATCCGGCTCTCCGGCGCCAAGGCCGATCACGTCGCGCCCGGCGGCCTTCAACTCCTGCGCCTTGGTGGTGACGGCGATGGTGGGGGAGGGTTTGACGCGCGAGAGTGTCGCGGAAAGGCGGGACATGGACGGCTCCGGTTTGAACTTGCCTGAGAAATCTCTTAGGCTGTGCCCAGACGCTGATCAAGCACGATAACCGGAAAGGGAGAGGATGACCTCAGACATGACAGAGGGCTGGTTTGACCCGGAGATAACGACCTTTGGCGACCGTGTGGCGGGCGCGCGGGAACGCGCCGGCATGAGTCAGGAGGAAATGGCGCGGCGTCTTGGCGTCAAGCTCAAGACCATCAAGGCCTGGGAAAACGATCAGGCCGAGCCACGCGCCAACAAGCTCTCGATGATGGCGGGGCTTTTGAGTGTGTCGCTGCTCTGGCTCCTGTCTGGGGAGGGCGAAGGGCCGGATGCGCCTGGCACGGTAGAACTTTCGCCCGATGTCACCGACATGCTGACCGAGATCCGCGATATCCGTGCCCAGCTTGCGCTCTCGACCGACCGGCTGGGGCGGCTGGAAAGGATCCTCCGGGCCAGATTGCAGGAGCACGCCAGTGAGTGAAACCCATGACCACCGACTCAAGCGTCTCGCGATGCGCGCCATGCGCCGGGGCATCAAGGAAATGGACATCATTCTCAGCCGCTATGCCACGGCGCGTCTGCCGGGCATGACCAGCGTGGAACTTGACAGTTTCGACGCATTGCTGTGGGAGAATGATCACGATCTCTATCAGTGGGTCACGGGTCAGATGCCCCCCCCCGAGCGCTATGCCGGGCTGATCCTCGAGATCTCCGAGCATGTCGGATGTCGGAACTAGATCATATTTTAGGCAGTCTTGTGACGGTTTAACCGATTGTTGGGCATTTTCGAGCAGGGTTTCTTGCACGCAGTTGAGCAAGGGACGCGATGATGAGTTTTCATAACCCGCCGAACGCCGCCAAGGATCATTCGGGCTTTATCACTGGCTATCTTGATGCGCTCTCGCTGGTCGAGCGGCTGCACCGGCTGCTTCTGGATGTCATCAAGGACGAATTCGAGCGGGTCGGTGTGCTTGAAATCAATGCGGTGCAGGCGCTGTTGCTGTTCAATATCGGCGATCACGAGGTCACTGCCGGAGAGTTGAAGACACGCGGTTACTATCAGGGCAGCAATGTCAGCTACAATCTGAGAAAACTGGTGGATATGGGCTATATGCACCATCAGCGATGCGAGGTGGACCGCCGCTCGGTCAGGGTGCGTCTGACCGAAAAGGGTCGCCACATCCGCAAAGTGGTCTCAACGCTCTTTGAGCGCCATGCCGAGGGCCTTGAGGCGCGCGGCGTGCTGGGTCCGGACGGGGTCGATCAGATCACCACCGCGCTGCGCCGGGTTGAACGCTACTGGACTGACCAGATTCGCTATATTTACTGAGCCAGCGCGCCGAGCACGACATCGCTGATCTCGCGAAAGAGTTTGCGGGCCATTGCCTGTTCGAAATCCTCGAATCCTTGGGCCGTCTCGACAAAGGCTCCCGCGCCGCGCACCACTTCTGTCTGGTAATAGTGCAGGACATCGCCGTCATGGC
>PFEY01000094.1:0-935 GCA_002783205.1 Rhodobacteraceae bacterium CG17_big_fil_post_rev_8_21_14_2_50_63_15
TCATCTGGCCCACGAAATTGCCGAGATGCTCCGACAGCTTGATCCAGGGGCCCATGACCTTGGCCTCTTCGGCAGTGACCGAAGGCATGTTGAGCGCATTGGTCACGGCCCCGGTGAGCAGATAGTCAGACATCTGTTCGGCCACTTGCAGGGCGACGTTTTCCTGCGCCTCTGTGGTCGCGGCCCCAAGATGGGGAGTGCAGACGACGTTGGGCAGGCCAAAGAGCGGGTTGTCGACGGCGGGCTCGACGCTGAACACGTCGAACCCCGCCCCCGCCACATGGCCGGACTTCAAGAGATCGGCCAGCGCCACCTCATCCACCAGACCGCCACGCGCGCAGTTGATGATGCGCACACCCCGCTTGGTCTTTTCGAGGTTTTCGCGGCTCAGGATGTTGCGGGTCTGATCGGTGAGCGGCACATGCAGGGTGATGAAATCGGATCGCTTGAGCAGATCGTCCAGCGCTTCGACCTTCTCCACGCCCATCTTGTCGGCCTTCTCCTGGCTCAGGAACGGATCATAGGCGATGACCTTCATCTTGAGGCCGCGCGCGCGGTCGCAGACGATTCCGCCGATGTTGCCCGCGCCGATCACGCCAAGCGTCTTGTTGAAAAGCTCCACCCCCATGAAGGCGTTCTTTTCCCACTTGCCCGCATGGGTCGAGGCAGAAGCCTCGGGCAGTTGCCGTGCCACGGCAAACATCATTGCGATGGCATGTTCGGCGGTGGTGATCATGTTGCCAAAGGGCGTGTTCATCACGATCACGCCCTTTTTCGACGCCGCCACCTTGTCGATATTGTCGGTGCCGATGCCTGCACGCGCAATCACCTTGAGCCTGTGCGCATTGGCGAGAATCTTTTCCGTCACCTTGGTGGCCGAGCGGATGGCGAGACCATCATAATCGCCGATCACCTCGGCGAGCTTGTCCTTGTCC
>PFEY01000094.1:961-98369 GCA_002783205.1 Rhodobacteraceae bacterium CG17_big_fil_post_rev_8_21_14_2_50_63_15
GCTGGGCTCCTTGAATGAAAACCTTGAAGGGGAGACCCGGAGTCTTGAAAAGACTCCGGATCGATTTCTTTCCAAAAAATCGGGATCAGGCCGCGACGGTCTGTGCGGCGATCTCGGTCTCGAACGCCCATTGGATCCACGGCATGAGAGCGGCCACATCGGCGGTTTCCACCGTGCCACCGCACCAGATCCGCAGGCCCGGCGGTGCGTCGCGATAGGCGCCGATGTCATAGGCGACACCGGCTGTTTCGAGCCGCTTGGCGACGGATTTGGCAAAGGCTGCGCCATCGGTGATCCGCGCATCCTCAAAGGTCAAACACACCGAAGTATTCGACCGGATCGCCGGATCAGCCGCCAGAAAGGCGAGCCAATCGTTTTGCGCCACGAATTCCTCGACCGCCACCAGATTGGCATCGGCGCGGGCCCGCAGACCCGGCAGACCACCAATGTCTGCCGCCCAGTCGAGTGCGACGAGGTAATCCTCGACTGCGAGCATCGACGGCGTGTTGATCGTCTCGCCCGTGAAAATGCCCTCGATCAGCTTGCCGCCCTTGGTCAGGCGGAAAATCTTTGGCATCGGCCAGGGCGGCGTATGGCTTTCAAGCCGTTCTACCGCGCGGGGGCTGAGGATCAGCATGCCATGCGCCGCCTCGCCGCCCAGCACCTTTTGCCAGGAGAAGGTCGTCACATCGAGCTTGTCCCAGGGCAGATCCTGCGCAAAGGCGGCAGAGGTGGCATCGCAGATCGTGAGACCCTGACGATCGGCCTTGATCCAGTCGCCGTTGGGGACGCGCACGCCTGAGGTCGTGCCGTTCCAGGTAAAGACCACATCCTTGTCGGTATCGACGCCAGACAGATCGACGATCTGGCCATAATCGGCGGTCTTGACCACGGCATCGAGCTTGAGTTGCTTGACCGCATCCGTAACCCAGCCTGCACCAAAGCTCTCCCAGGCGAGCATCTCGACCGGGCGGTCCCCCAGCAGAGACCACATCGCCATTTCCACAGCGCCGGTGTCGGAGGCGGGCACGATGCCGATCCGGTAATCGACCGGAACGCCGAGGATGGCGCGGGTCTTGTCGATCGCAGCCTTGAGCCGGGCCTTGCCGACAGCGGCGCGGTGGCTGCGACCCAAGGGGGCGTCAGACAGCATGTCGAGCGTGAATGTGGGGATCTTGGCGCAGGGGCCAGAGGAAAAACGCGGATTTCCCGGCCGCGTTGCCGGTGCTTCAATAGCCATATAGCTACCCTTTCAGATAAGCGCCCCTCGTTGGGGAGGGGTGTCCCACGGACGGGATTACGGCCAAGCGGGGTCTTTCGCAAGTGCAGAAATGACGCTAAACCGCCGTTTGAGACAGAAATTGCGACACCGCGCGCCTACGATCGGAAACACGGCCCATGTTCACAGTCAGTCTGATCGCCCCCCCCGGTGCTCTGGAGCCAGCTTTGGTTGACTCCTGGCGCAATGCATGGGGGGGCGGCGATGCGGTCTGGCTCGCCCCGGACGAGGCGGCGGAATTCCCGCTGCCGGAGGTGCCGGGCAATCGCTGGGAGGTCTGGGCACAGGCGCAGGCCCGCGGTGTCGATCTGGTGGTCCAGCCCACAGAGGGGCGGCGCAAGAAGATGCTGCTTGCGGATATGGACAGCACCATGATCGAACAGGAATGTATCGACGAACTGGCGGAGGTTGCGGGCGTGGGCGCGCATGTGCGCGCCATCACCGCGCGGGCGATGAATGGGGAGCTGGATTTCGAGGCCGCACTTCTGGAACGGGTAGCGCTGCTCGGCGGTCTGTCCGAACGCGTGATCGCCGAGGTTCTGTCATGCCGGATCAGCTATATGCGGGGGGGTGCGGAACTGGTGGCGACGATGCGGGCCAACGGCGCCTATTGCGCGCTGGTGTCGGGGGGATTCACCGCCTTTACCCGGCCCGTCGCGGCCCGGCTGGGCTTTGACGAGAACCGGGCCAACACGCTTCTGACCGAGGATGGCCGATTGCTGGGGGATGTTGCGCGGCCCATTCTGGGGCGTGAGGCCAAGGTGCAGGCGCTGGCAGAGATCAGCGCACGGCTGGGGATCTCCGAGGCCGAAGTGATCGCCGTGGGCGACGGGGCCAATGATTTGGGAATGTTGGCGCGTGCGGGTTCCGGCGTGGCTCTGCACGCCAAGCCATCTGTCGCGGCACAATGCGATCTCCGCATCAACCACGGCGATCTGACCGCGTTGCTTTATGTGCAGGGCTATGCGCGGGATGCATTTGCTGCGCCAGCCTGAGGCCTGATAGCGGGAGTCCGGGGCGAGCGCGCGCCTGCCCCGGATGATGCCCTATCCGTCGCTGGAGGGCAGCGTGCCCGCCTCTTGCGCGGAGGCCAGTTCCTCGGCGGTCAGAGCGCCATCAGCGTTGGTATCGGCGGCCATGAAGGCATCGCCCGGCGTCTCGGGCATGGCGGCCTGAAACTCTGACATCGTGATATAGCCATCGCCATTTACATCCATGCTGGCGAACTCCGCCGCCTGCGCCGTGACCGGCAGGGTGAGGACGATGGCAAGGCCAACTACCGTGACTCTCTTGGTCATGTGGGATTTCCTTTCGTTTGTTTCCGGGACGGAGATACGCCGCCGTGATCTCAGGCTGTGCAATGCGCAGGGAAATGTCCCAACCCTTGCACGATACCTGCCCAATGGCGCGAAAACCGGCCAGATTGGGGGCAGCGTCTGCGCGGACCTACGCCGCCTGAAACTTGCGGGCGGGTGATCGCGCATCACCAAGGCAGCTTTGGGCGACGCATCGCCGGAGAAGATGGCCTGTCGCAATCGGCATAATCACGCCGAGGCACAGGTTGCGCCCGGTGAGTCGGGTCAGGCGAGCGGTGCCGCCGGTTTGATCATCCCGGTTTCGATCCCGCGCCAATTGACGATTGGTGCATTGCGAAACCTGCGCGCTGAGGGGTGTTCGGGATCGAGCACGCCCAAGCGCACGAGGATCGAGGCGATCGCGCATTCCGCGCCGCGCGTGCCGCCGTCGATGATCTTGAGCGCCACGCCCAGTTTGCGGCGCGGCAGGATAGCGATGAAGAACGCCTCGGCTCCGGTCTTGAGCGCCACCGGCTCGGTGCAGGCGCGCATAAGCTCGGTGCAGGCACGGCCCTCGCCGGCGACCAGATCGGGATGTGCCACCATCGCCTGCCAGAGCCGCACCGCCGCGCGCTCAGAAGCGTTGCCGGTCTCCGAGGCTCCGGCAAACCAGGCCATGGCGCGGGCCATGCCGTGCAAGGTGCAGGCCGGATTGGGCGCAGAGCAGCCATCAATGCCGAAGAAGGGCGATGTTTCCCGCGTCACCGTATCAAAGGCCTCAAGCACCGCCTTCTGCACCGGGTGGTCTGGTGCGATATAGTCCGGCCCACCCTTGAGATGGCGGTTGAGGGTCAGGAAGCCGGAGTGTTTGCCGGAACAGTTATTGTGCATCTGGCACGGGGCCGTGTCGGAGCAGATCAGGGCCTTGTTGGCCTCCTTGTCCTGCGGGTAATGCGCGCCGCAGCGAAAGTCGTCATCCTCAAGACCAAGCGCGGCAAGCCAGGCCTGCACCCGGTCGGTGTGGATCTTCGCCCCGTTATGCGACGCGCAGGCGAGCGCGAGATGCTCGGATGTCAGGCCATGAGCCTCCGCCGCGCCGCTTGTCACCAGCGGCAGCGCCTGAATCATCTTGGACGACGAACGCGGCAGGATGATCTCGGACGGATTGCCCCAGGCCTCGACGATCCCGCCGCCTGCGTCACAGATCACGGCATGGCCCAGATGCACGCTTTCGGGTTTCGGGCCACGCCAGATTTCAGTCAGGGGAACGGGTAATGTCATGGTCTTTCTCCGGTAGATCGGTTTGGCAGGCAGGGCGTGCGAAAATCCGCCAATTGCGTCTTTCACTTCTCGCCTGTTTCAGGCTAATGTTGCAATGTCGAGACGGGACTGGCCGCACAATAAAAAATTCCGCGAAGGGATGCAGGCGGCCCACGAAATTGAGGCTCAGGACAGCTTGGAGGCTGGACATATGATATCACGATTTGGGGGCGTACTCGCCCTGGCTGTGACCTTGGTCACGTCAACGGGAGTGGCTGCACAGCAAACCAGCACCAATCAGGTGGCCACCAGCACGGCATGGAGCGTGTTCGAGGACAAGGATCCGCGCGAATGCTGGGCGGTGTCGGCCCCTACTGAAACCGTCAATACCAAGGATGGGCGCGTGGTGGCGGTGAAACGTGGCGACATTCTGTTGATGACCTTTTTCCGCCCCGGAGCAGGAGTTCAGGGGCAGATCACCTTTACCGGCGGATACCCGTTTGCTGGCGGCTCGACCGTCGGCCTCGATGTCGGCGGCACCCGGTTCGAGCTGTTTACAGAAGGCGAATGGGCCTGGCCCGCGAGCACGGAGGATGATGCAAAGATCCTTGCTGCGATGAAACGCGGCACCGATGCGGTGCTGACCGCGCGCTCGGGTCGGGGCACGCAAACCAAGGACACGTTTTCCCTGCTGGGTTACACGGCTGCGGTGGACGAGGCTCAAAAACGCTGCAAGTAGGGCGCAGGTGGTAACGCTTGACAGGCGGCAGGCCCGACGCGGCGCTGCCGCCTTTTCATGACATCAGCGCAGAACCTTGTTTTCAGGCCAGGTCAGGCGGGTTTGCAACGCGATGGCACGACTCTGACCGGCAGGCAGGTCGAACACCCATGCCAGAATGCCGCGTTGGCCGTCGACATCCTCCTCGCTTGCGGACGGCGTGGCCTGCCATGTGATCTTCAGATCCTGCTGTTCCGAGACCGGCACGCGGTCCAGCACCCGGAGTGGCCAGGCCTGATCGGTCAGGTTCTCGATCTTGATTTCGAGATTTTCGGTCATCTCGTTGGACTTGGTGATCAGTCCCCGATCGCCCTCGTTGCGACTGGTCACGAGCCGCGTGAGGCGCAACCCGTCAATCGGCCCGAAAGAGAGATCAGCCTCGGCGCCAGCCGCGATCAGGTTCATCCAGCGTTGCCCGACATAGCGGCCATCAAGGTAAAAGCGCGCCTCGGCCGTGGGAAGCAGAATCTCGCCGGTGTCATTGGTGACATGTGCCATCAGAAAGGCCGTCTGATCCAGCATCGGAACGGCCTGAGCGACAATCCCGGCGGTGATCTCGATTGGCCCCAACATCAGCCGGACCCGATCTGCGCCGCTTGCCACGCTGACCGGCGCAGGCGTGTGGTATGTAACCGACAGCCCGTCAAAACTGGCGGTTGCCACGTCGGCCTCGGCCGCCTCGACAGCCGGAGCGGCCATTGACATCATCCCGCTTTCCGCCTTGCGCGCGAGCGGCGAGATCGCATCGGGATCCTCGATGCGCGGCATCCATGGCCAGATCTGGCCGGGCTCGGTCTGTTCCGACGGCCGCAGGGTCGAGAGCGTGAGCGCCACATCCTGCCAGTTCTCGCCGGTGCTCTGCTGCACGAAGGCCCCCCGCTCGATCCTGAGCGCACCGCTACCGCGCGCAAGATGCAGGTCATAGAGCGGCTGCCATCCGGCATCCGGGATGGTATAGGTCACGCTGAGCGTGCCGGTCGTCGCGGCATCGCTGGTGATCGCCACGGCCAACATGGCGCGCGCCTGGTCCTCGGGCACGAGCGCCGCGAGCGTCTGCAAAGCTCGCGCAAGTGCCTCGGTCTGGTCCTTGAGGGCGCGTTCGGCGGCCTCCGCGCGGCGGTTGGCCTCGGCCTCGGCCCGCCGGGCGTCCAGCGTTTCCGCCCCGATCATCCCCGAAAGGTCGCGCAAGCGATCGACCTCCAGCGCCGCCGCGCCGTCCCGCTGCCCGATCTGTCCGAGAAAGGCGATGCGGGCGCGCGCCGCCTCTGCCTCAAGACGGATATCCTCGATCCCGGCTCGCGCCTCGCGCAGGGCCTGTTCCAGCCGCTCGACCTCGGCGCGGGCAGAAATCAGCGCCGGGCTGTCGGCTGCCTCACGCGGCGGCACATAATCGCTACGGGTGGTGACGCCGCCGATCCGCGCCCCGCTGAGCGTCACGCGGACCGAGGCGAGCGGTGTGCCCTGCGGCAGATCGGCGAGGATCAGGTCATGTTGACCGGCGGGGGCGCTAAAGGCCAGATCGCGGGTCACGGTGGCCCCTTGCGGGTAGAGCGTGACCGCGCTCACGCGGCTGGTGAGAGGAATGTCCGCAGCCCAAAGCGGAAGCGGGGCAAGGGCAAGGATGAGGGTCAGGGCACGCATCGGGCTCTCCATGTGGCAATCATCGCTGTGAAAGTGGGCAGGACAGGGCACAAAAAACAAGGGGCGCCGTGACGCACCCCTTGCAAAGCCCTGATCACAGGCGACATTCAGCCTTTCTTTAGCACCCTTTTTCCGAGTGTTTCGGCGATCTGCACCGCATTCAGTGCGGCCCCCTTGCGCAGATTGTCGGAGACGCACCAGAGGTTGATTCCGTTGTCGATTGTCGGATCCTGACGGATCCGGCTGACGAAGGTGGCATAATCACCGACACACTCGATCGGCGTGACGTAGCCGCCATCCTCGCGCTTGTCGATCACCATGATGCCGGGCGCCTCACGCAGGATGTCGCGCGCCTCGGCTTCATCCAGATGATCCTCGAACTCGATGTTGATCGCCTCGGAATGGCCGACAAAGACCGGCACGCGCACGCAGGTGGCCGTGACCTTGATCTTGGGATCAAGGATCTTCTTGGTCTCTGCGACCATCTTCCATTCTTCCTTGGTCTGGCCGTCCTCGAGAAACACGTCGATATGCGGGATCACGTTGAAGGCGATCTGCTTGGTGAATTTCTTGGGCGGCTTGTTGTCGGTCGGATTGTAGACCGCCTTGGTCTGATCCCAAAGCTCATCCATGCCTTCCTTGCCGGCGCCCGAAACCGACTGATAGGTCGCCACGACAACGCGCTTGATGCGGGCGCGATCATGCAGCGGCTTGAGCGCGACGACCATCTGCGCGGTCGAGCAGTTGGGATTGGCGATGATGTTCTTCTTGGCATAGCCTTCGACGGCTTGCGGGTTCACCTCTGGAACCACCAGCGGCACGTCGGGGTCATAGCGATAGAGTGACGAATTGTCGATCACGATACAGCCCGCCTTGGCCGCCCTGGGCGCATAGATCTTGGTCGCGTCCGATCCGATGGCAAAGAGCGCGATGTCCCAGCCGGTGAAATCGAAACCGTCGAGATCGCGGGTCTTGAGGGTGCGATCGCCAAAGCTGACTTCGGTGCCGAGAGAGCGGCGGCTGGCCAGAGCCACGATCTCATCCACCGGAAACTCGCGTTCAGCGAGGATATTCAGCATTTCGCGGCCCACGTTGCCCGTGGCACCGACAACGGCGATTTTGTAACCCATCAACTTCATGCCTCCATTGCAGGATTTGCGAGGCGCGTCATACAGGGATTGCCGCCCCTGCGAAAGGGGGGGTCAGTTCATGCTGTCGCGACTGAAGAGATAGATCACAAGGCCGAAGAGCAGGGCAAAGCCGAAGAGTGCAAAGAGCGCGACATATCCCGCAAGCGCGGTTTGCGCGGCGGCAGAGGCAAAGAGCGGCCCGGAGACAAACTGCGCCACCCCCACCCCGCCGATGCCAAAGAGATTGAGCAGCGTCACTCCCCGCCCCGCGAGATGGGCGGGAATGAAACTTCGGCCATGCGCGACGATGACCGGGAAGGAGGCGCCGAAAAAGCCGATGACGGCGAGCAGGGTGATGGAGAGCGCGAGGCTCTTGTCGGGCAGGGCCATGAGCGCAAGAGCGGCCGTCGCGCACATGGCATTGCCGATAAAGATCACCCATTTCCGGCTGTTGCAAAGGCGATCGAGCGGACCGTAAACCAACGTGCCGGCAATCATCGCAAGTCCCATCACGAGCGTCGCCTGCCCGACCTGACCGGTATCAAGCGCGAAGATGTCGCGCAGATAGGGCCCGGCCCAGAGGCCGCGCAGCGCCGCTGCGGGCGCATAGGCCACGAACATCAAGGGCAGGATTGCCCAGAGCTTGGGCATTCTCAGGAGATCGAATACCGAGCCGCGCGACGCGCCAGTCACCGCCTCGGGATCCCGCACCAGCAGGTGGATACCAAGCGCCACAACCGCTGAAAGGCCTGCCAGCCCCCAGAGTGCCGCGCGCCAGCCCATCGTTTCGGCGGCCAAGGCCATCGGGTAGGAGGCGACAAGATTGCCAACCGAGCCGACCCCCAACATCAGTGCCGCCAATGTGGCAAACTGCGCCGGCGGAAACTGCCGCGCGAAAATGTAGTAGGAGGCCATCAGCACCGGCGAACACCCCACCCCGATCAGCGCCATGGCGAGGCTGATCTGCAAGGGCGTAGTCGCCATCGCAAAAAGCGCCGCCCCGCCGCCACCGCCGACCAAGAGCAGGGCCGCCGTGGTGCGGCGCGGCCCAACCCGGTCAAGCGCCCATCCTACCGGCAACTGCATCGCCGCAAAAACCAGGAACCAGAGCCCGGACGCAAAGGCCAGATCATCTGGCGTCGTGCCGATGTCGCGCGCCAGAACGCCGCTCAACACCGCCAGAAAGGCACGAAAGAACTGGCTCAGCACATAAGCGAGGCACAAGAGGGCTAGACCGACGCGCATTCAGTTCTCCTTGCCCGACAAAGTCACGCCACACCACGCTTGATCAGGACATCGACATGCGCGGCCACGCTCGCCGCGAGGGCATCGAGATTGTAACCTCCTTCGAGACAGGACAGGATCCGCCCGCCACAGAGATCATCCGCCAGATCGCAGAGCCGTCCCGTGACCCAGGCAAAGTCCTCGGTGGTCAGCCTCAGATCGGCCAGCGGATCGTCGCGATGCGCGTCAAACCCGGCAGAAACGAGGATCAGGTCGGGTTTGAAGGCGCGGACGCGGGGAAACACCTTGTCCTCATAGGCACGCCGGAACTCGACGCCACCAGAGCCGGGCGCCAGCGGAAGGTTGACGATCGTGTCATGCGGCCCGGTCTCGTCTGCGGCACCGGTGCCCGGCCAGAGCGGAAACTGATGCGACGAGACAAAGAGCGCGCGCGGTTCGTCCTCCAACAGATCTTGCGTGCCATTGCCGTGATGCACGTCGAAATCCACCACGGCGATGCGGCCAATGCCATGATGAATCAGCGCGTGTTTTGCGGCCACTGCAACATTGCCAAAGAGGCAGAACCCCATGGTCGTCTCGCGCTCGGCGTGATGACCGGGCGGGCGCACGGCGACAAAGGCGTTGCGCACCTCGCCCGCAAGCACCAGATCAACGGCCCGCACCGCCCCGCCCACCGCGCGATGTGCCGCAGCCAGCGTTCCCGGCGACATCCAGGTGTCGGCGTCCAGTTGCGCGAAACCAGTGGCCGGTGCGGCGGCACGAATTGACTCGATCTGCCGCTTGGGATGAACGCGCAACAGATCATCCTCTGCCACCAGCGGCGCCGTCACGCGCATCAGGTCCTTCTCCGCAAGCGCTGCGAGAATGTACTCCAGCCGGGCGACCTGTTCGGGATGGCCGGGGGGTGTTTCGTGACCAAGGCACTCGGGGTGGGTGATCAGGGCTGTGGTCATGGGCGTCCTCCGTCTGTGGCTCGAACAGAACTGGAAATTCGGGGCTTGTCCAGTGCCGCTCCGGTGCCTTGCGGACCGTGGCGTTCATCTGTTTCCGTGAAGACCGTGTAAATTTGCAGCACAATCTCGCGCGATCGGACCAGACCCTATCGCGCTTCATTGAAAAGTCACGTCTCTCTTGCTACGTTCAAGGCATGCCCGGCACCGGGGCTTGGCGGTGCACAGCCAAGGAGGACGATGTCCTGTCTTTCACGACCATTGCGGCTGGGGCCGCTGACCATGGGGCACTCTCGATGATGCCCGTGATGACCGCAGACAGCGAAGCGCAGCTTGCGGCGATTCTCACCTCGCTTGACGACGACAAGGCCGAAGATGTCGTGCAGATTGATCTCCGCGGCAAGACCGCGATCGGAGATTACATGGTGATCTGCTCGGGTCGGTCCTCGCGTCAGGTAGCCGCGATCGCGGAAAATCTGGTGGACCGACTCAAGCAGGAGCACGGCGTTCAGGCCCGGACCGAGGGCAAGGAGACCGGCGATTGGGTGCTGATCGACACCGGCGATGTGATCGTCCATGTCTTTCGTCCCGAGGTGCGCGAGTTCTATCAGCTTGAGAAGATGTGGCTGCCCACCGGAAAGTCAGCGGCGTCTCAAGCCTGAATGCGGGTGCATATCTGCGCCGTGGGTCGGCTACGGACCGGCCCAGAACGCGCGTTGATCGACGACTATGTCACCCGGTTTGACCGGACAGGGCGCAGATTGGGCCTTGGACCGCTGAGCTTGCACGAAGTCGAGGACAGGAAGGGCGGCGGCAGATCCGCCGAGGCGGCCCTGCTGGAGCGCGTCCTGCCAGACGGCGCGATGCTGGTGATGCTCGATGAGCGGGGCGAGGTGATCAGTTCGCCCGATTTTGCAGACCGGCTCGCGGGGTGGCGCGACGCGGGGAGAGCAGACCTTGCCTTCCTGATCGGCGGCGCAGACGGGCTTGTGCCGGAGTTGCGCGCGCGGGCCGATTTCACACTGTCCTTTGGCCGCATGGTCTGGCCGCATCTCCTCGTCCGGGTGATGCTGGCCGAGCAACTCTATCGCGCAGCGTCGATTCTGGCGGGCGGCCCCTATCACAGGATCTGAGACCGCCCCGCGCCGATCAACGCTTCAGCGAGTCGCGGATCTCCATCAGGACATCCAGCTCGGACGGGCCGGGTTCCGCGGCGGGGGCTTCGGGGATGACAACGCCCTTGGCACGATTGACCGCCTTGACCAGAAGGAACACTACCCAGGCCACGATCAGGAAATTGATCACCGCCATGATGAACCGGCCATAGGCAAAGACGGCGGCACCCGCCGCTTCGGCTGCGGCGATCGAGGGATAGTCGCCCGAGCCGAGCAGGATATAGAGGCCGGAGAAATCGATGCCACCGAGGAACAGGCTGATGATCGGGTTGATGAGATCGGCGACAAGTGAACTGACAATCGCCGTAAACGCCGCGCCGATGATGATACCCACGGCCATGTCCATGACATTGCCCTTGGCGATGAACTCCTTGAATTCCTGAATCATTTTCGTTCCTTCCTGCTAATGTGAACCGAGCTCTCGGACCCTTGCGCGGCGGCCTTAGCACAGAACGCTGCTCATCAGGAAAGATTTCTCTGCCCGGCGACGGGGAAAAGCAGGCGCACCCTCCCCCGATTTTGCGAAATTCGGGCAGCAGGTGGCTTGCACCGGCCTGCGCCGCCGCTTAGCGTGCCTCGAAACCAGACGCGCGGGAGAGACCGATGCACCTTGGCTTGAGCGAGTCCGACGGCCTCTTTTACCTCCATCACGTGCCGACCCGCAAAGGGGCGGCAACCTTTGTCTTCGTCAACGCGCTGACCGGATCGACCGACGCCTGGGAGGCGGCGGTCGCTCCCGCCTTGCGGGCGCAGGGATTTGGCACGCTGAGCTACAATTTCCGAGGGCAGGTGGAGTCGCCCTTCGATCCGGCGCTGGAGTTGACGGACAAGGTGATCGTCGCGGATCTGGAGCGGCTTCTGGCGCATCTGCAACCCGCGCGGCCCATTCTGGTGGGCCTTTCGATCGGAGGGCTCTATGCCGCCCGCGCGGTGCTGGCGGGGGCGCAAGCCGAGGGATTGGTGCTCCTCAACACGCTGCGAGAGATCGGGCCGCGAATCGACTGGGTCAACACCGCGATGGCGCGGATCGTGGCGCATGGCGGCGTGGGGCTCTTTCTCGATGCGCTCTTTCCGCTCTTGGTCAATGGCGATTTCGCCGCCAAGGCGCGGCAGAATTTCCTCAGGTCGGATTACGCGCCGCTGCCGCCGGAACATGGCCACATGAACCTGATGCGCAATGCGGCGGCGACCGACTGGAACCTTGATTACAGCGCGCTTGCGCTTCCGGTTCTGGTGATCACCGGGCTTCAGGACCGCGTCTTTCTGGACCGCGACATCGTGGACCGGCTCTATGCCACCCTGCCCGACGCGCGGCGCGAGGACTGGGCCGAGGCTGGACATCTTCTGCCGCAGGAGGCGCCGGACCGGCTGGCGGCAAGTCTCGCCCGTTTCGGGATGGAGTTGGGCGCATGAACATCCCCGAGAAATGGGCCTATCCGGCGGTCATGGTGGGCGTAGCGGGTCATGCCAGCTCTGAATTCTTCGCCAAGCTGGGCGGCGTGGCCGGCCCCGAGACAAGCGTCTGGCGCTATCTGCTGGGCGGCTTTGGGCTCATCCTCTGGGCGCTCTGGGACCGTGACAGCCGCGATCTGCTCACCCCGCTGCGTCAGGAGGGGCTCAAGATCGTCTGGTTGTCGCTGATGGGCGTCACCGTGACTTATCTCTTTTTCCATTGGGCGCTCGACTATGCCACCGTCATTCAGGTGGCCACCGTCACCACGACCATCCCGGTCTTTGTCGCGCTGGCCAACTGGATGATCAACGGCGTTCATCCCGGCGCGGTCAAGATGGTGACGGGCCTTCTGGCGGTGCTGGGCATTGCGGTTCTTTTGACCGATGGCGCATTGGCGGCTCTGGCGGGCGAGGCAGGAACGCTGCCGGGGGTGCTGCTGGCCATGGCCTGCGCGGCGCTTGGATCCTTTTATGCGGTGCTGATCAAGCCGGTGATGGGGCGCCACGGGGGGCTCAGGATCATCGCGCTGACAATGATGATCGGCGGCATCGGCCTCTGGCTTCTGGTGGGCGTGGCCTGGGGCAAATGGGTGAACCCGGCGAGCATCGTCGAGAAGCCGGCACTCGCGGCCTGGTCGCTGGTGATCCTCGCGCTGTGGAACACCACGATCACGCAACTGATGTGGTTCGGCGGGTTGTCGGCGGCCCCCGACATCACCCGCGCCTCCTATCTCTTTTTCCTCAAGCCGATCATCGCGGCGGCGCTGGCGATCGTGATCCTCGGCTCGTTTCCCACCCGATTGCAGGTGCTTGCGATCGTAATGGTTACCGGCTGCGTGCTGGTGGAACTGTTCTGGCCAAGGCTGCGCGCGCTTTTTGCCCGCGCCTGATCAGAACCGTTCGACCCAGGGGCGCAGGGTGATCTCGTCGCTCCAGGCGGATCGGTCCTGACGGATCAGGTCCAGATAGGCCCGCGCGATGGCATCGGGGTCGAGCATGGAGTCGGGTTTGTCCGGCGGCTCTGTCCGTCCCGGATTGCGGATCGCCCCGTCGATGTTGATCCAGGCCACATGGATGCCCTGCGGGTGCAACTCGCGCGCCATGCTCTGCGCCAGCCCGCGCTGCGCGAATTTCCCCATGGCAAAGGGCGCGGATTGGGCAAATCCCTTGACCCCCGCCGAGGCCCCGGTGAACAGGATCGTGCCACGCACGCCGCCCAGGGGCGCGGATGCCAGCATCCGCCGCGCTGCCGCCTGCCCCATGAAAAATGCCCCCAGGGTCGTGACCTCGACCGCCGCGCGCACCTCCTCCGGGTCCAGGTCCGCCACCGGGCCGCGCACCCGTCGCGACGGATTATAGACCGCTACGCGCGGGGCCTCGGGGAGGTCGTCAAAGAGCCGCGCCATCGCCGCCGGGTCGCGGGCATCCAGCGCCACGGTCCGCGCGCCGGTTTCCCGCGCCAGCGCATCGAGCTTGCCGGTGTCGCGCGCGGCAAGCGTGAGCGCATAGCCCTCTGTTGCGAGCAACCGAGCAAGAGAGGCCGAGAGGCCAGCGCCGACCCCCACGATCACGGCAATCGGTTTCGACATGTCTCAGCCCACCTGCAATTCACTCTCGGGGATGATGCGATAGAATTCGCCCCCTGACCAGAGGCCGAACCAGCCTTCATGGTGCTGTCCGATCTCTACGAGTCGATAGAAGGTCTTGCGGTCGATGAGCGCTTCAAGGCCCGTCCGGATCATCACATAGGGCGATGGTTCCCCGGTTTCCGGAGCGCGCAAGATACGAATCGGGTGATCCGGCCCGGCATTCACCTGATCGCCGACATTGGTCTCGAATCGCAGCACCTGTTCGGCGCCGGAGCCCGACAATTCGAAATCGACCGCAACAAAGGGGGCATCATCGACGGTGATGCCTACCTTTTCCACCGGAGTGACCAGAAAATAGGCCTCCCCCTCGCGCCGCAGGATGCCCGAGAACAGCCGCACCAGTTCCACCCGGCGGATCGGCGAGCCGAGATAGAACCATGTGCCGTCGCGGGCGATTCTGATATCGAGGTCGCCGCAAAAGGGCGGGTTCCACAAATGCACCGGTGGCAGTCCCCGTTTCGCTTGCCTCGCGGCACGGGCAGAAGCGGCAAGTCCCTCCGCTGACAGGGTTGTGAGAGGAGCGTCGCTCATTGCTTTTGCCATTTCTCTATCGCGCTATACACTCTACCCTTAGGATATAATCCGAAAGGGAGTTTTGCCATGACCGACAACATTGATCTTCTGGCGGGGCTGGAGGCGCTGGAGGGCAAGTTGGCGCAGGCCCGCGCCTCGATCACCCGGCGGTTCATCGGACAGGAGCGGGTCGTCGATCTGTCACTCTCGGCGCTCTTGTGTGGCGGGCATGGCCTCTTGATCGGCCTGCCGGGTCTGGGCAAGACGCGGCTGGTCGAAACGCTGGGCACGGTGATGGGTCTGCATACGAACCGGGTGCAGTTCACCCCCGATCTGATGCCCGCCGACATTCTGGGCAGCGAAGTTCTCGAAACCACGGAAGATGGCAAACGCGCCTTCAAGTTCATCGAAGGGCCGATCTTCTGCCAGCTTCTGATGGCCGACGAGATCAACCGCGCCAGCCCGCGCACGCAATCGGCACTGTTGCAGGCGATGCAGGAACGGCAGGTGACGGTGGCGGGGATAAACCGCCCCCTTGCCCCACCGTTTCACGTGTTGGCCACCCAGAACCCGATCGAACAAGAGGGCACCTATCCCTTGCCCGAGGCGCAACTTGAT
Organism: Rhodobacteraceae bacterium CG17_big_fil_post_rev_8_21_14_2_50_63_15; assembly: GCA_002783205.1. Classification (GTDB taxonomy): domain Bacteria; phylum Pseudomonadota; class Alphaproteobacteria; order Rhodobacterales; family Rhodobacteraceae; genus Roseovarius. The sequence continues at coordinate 15,947 of PFEY01000094.1, forward strand.
CGGTTTCTGGTGCAGATCGAAGTGCCCTATCCCGACCGCGACACCGAACGCGCCATTCTGCTGGCCACCACGGGGGCCGAAGAAGAGGCCGCGCATACCGTTTTTACCCCGGCCGACCTGATCGCCGCACAGCACATGCTGCGCCGGATGCCGGTCGGTGAAAAGGTGATGGAGGTTATCCTCGATCTCGTCCGCGCCTGCCGCCCCGAGGATGCAACCGCCACTGCCACGGTGCGCGAGAGCGTCGCCTGGGGGCCGGGTCCGCGTGCCGCGCAGGCGCTCATGCTTACCGTGCGGGCAAGGGCAATGCTGCAGGGCCGTCTTGCCCCAGACGCAAGCGACGTTGCAGCGATGGCACAGCCCGTGCTGGCACATCGCATGGCGCTCAATTTTGCCGCTCGGGCGCGGGGCGACAGTCTGAGAGAGTTGATCGCGCGCATGGTCGAGGATGTCACGCACATTCGGGCCGCCGCCTGAGATGTCCCTGCTTTCCGCACCCTTGCGCGCCCGCGCAGAGGCAGAGGCCGCCCGCCTGCCGCCGCTTCTGGCGAGGGCAGAGCATCTGGCCGGCACTGTTCTTCTAGGCGAGCATGGCCGAAGACGGGCAGGCCTTGGTGATGATTTCTGGCAATACCGACCGGTGCAGCCCGGCGACAGCCGACAGATGATCGACTGGCGGCGTTCGGCGCGGTCGGATGTGCAGTATGTGCGACAACGCGAATGGCAGATCGCGCAGAGCGTCATGATCTGGGCCGATCCCGCCGCGTCGATGCGATTCGCCTCGGACAAGAACCTGCCCGAAAAGGCCGAGCGTGCGAGGCTTCTGGCGATGGCGATGGCAGTGCTGCTCTTGCGCGGCGGCGAACGTGTGGGGCTGACCGGAAGCAGCCTGCCGCCACGGCGCGGACAGGCACAACTGGCCCGGTTGGCTCTGGCGCTGATGCAGGACAGTGAGGCGGATTATACCAGCCCCGATATGGGTGGCCTGGTGCCGCATGGCCGGGCGCTGCTGATTTCGGATTTCATGGGCGATCTCGCAGGTCTGCGCGGGGCGTTGACAGCTGCGGCGGATCGTGGTGTTCAAGGCATACTCTATCAGATCCTCGACCCAGCCGAAGAAGTGTTTCCTTACCGCGGGCGCACGATCTTCGAGAGCGTTGGCGGCACGCTGACGCATGAGACGCTGAAAGCCAATGACCTGCGCGCGAGGTATCTGGAACGGCTGGCAGAACGCAAGGTTGAGTTGGGCCGGCTTTGTGCCGCAACGGGCTGGCGGCTCGGCGTTCACCACACCAGCGAAAACGCACAATCGGCGCTTCTGTGGCTCTATCGAGCGATGGACGGGGGGACGATGGCATGATCCTCGGACCCATCGGATTTACCACGCCGTGGCTATTGCTGACCCTCGTCGCGCTGCCAATCTTGTGGATTATCCTGCGCGCCGTGCCGCCGACGCCCATTCGGCGCCGGTTTCCCGGAGTGGCCCTGCTCTTGGGTCTCAAGGACGAGGATAGCGTGACAGACCGCACGCCGTGGTGGCTTTTGCTCTTGCGGACGATTGCAGTAGCGGCGGTGATCGCCGGCCTGGCCGGACCGGTTCTCAATCCGCGCGCCGAAGGCGAGGCGCGCGCGACCGGGCCGCTCTTGATCGTGACCGATGGCAGCTGGGCCTCGGCGCGCGACTGGCGTGAAAAGATCGCCGTGATCAATGGTCTGCTGGCCGAGGCAGGCCGCGCAGGGCGTCCGGTAGCCCTGATGCGTCTGAGCGATCCTGAGGAACTGGAATTTCAGGCTGCCGAGAGTTGGCGCAGCCGCCTGGCGGGCCTTGTCCCCGCACCTTGGGCGGTAACGCCCGCGATGATGGAGCGTGCCGCAGATCTGCTGGGCGAGGGCAGCTTTGAAACCCGCTGGCTCTCTGACGGGCTGGCCTATGACGGACGTGAGGACCTGCTGGTGGCGCTTGAGGCCCGTGGGCCGGTCACGGTGCATGAAAGTCCACGTCCGGTGCTGGCACTTCGCCCGGCCGCGATGACTGACGGTCAGATCGTACTTAGCGCGGCGCGCGCAACCGCGAACGGGCCGCGCGACATCATGGTGGCAGCGCATGGATTGGACCCTGCGGGCGTGCTGCGGGTGCTTGCAACGCTGCCTCTGCAGTTTGACGCGACGGCGACAGAGGCGAGCGGGGCCCTGTCGTTGCCGCCTGAATTGCGTGCCCGCCTTACCTCCTTCGAGATCGCGGGCGAGGAAACCGCGGGGTCCGTGAGCCTCACCGATGACGGGCTCAAGCGACGCGAGGTTGCCCTGATTGCGGGCCGCGAGGATCGCGAAGGGCTCGAATTGCTGTCACCGCTGCATTATCTGCATCAGGCCTTTGCGCCATCCGCAGATATGCTCGACGGCGCGCTGATGGATGTTCTGCCCGCCAACCCGGACGTGATCGTGCTTGCCGATGTGGCGACGCTCTCGGGGGCAGAGGAGGCGGCGTTGCTTGACTGGGTGAACGGCGGTGGGATGCTGTTGCGGTTTGCCGGGCCAAGGGTGGCGGCAAGTGACGTGTCGCGCGGGGAAGAGGCGCCGCTCATGCCGGTGCGGCTGCGCGCCGGGGGGCGCACCGTGGGCGGCGCGATGAGTTGGGGCGAGCCCAAGACGTTGGCGACGTTTCCAGAAGGTAGCCCGTTTCAGGGCCTCGTCATTCCCGGCGATGTGACGGTCAGCGCTCAGGTCATGGCGCAGCCCGATCCAACGCTTGCCGAAAGGGTCATTGCGCAACTGACGGATGGCACGCCGCTTGTCACCCGCAAACGGATCGGTGCTGGGCAGGTTGTGCTCTTTCACGTCACCGCGAATGCGGAATGGTCCACGCTACCGCTGTCGGGTCTTTTCGTGCAGATGCTGGAACGCCTGGCCGTTGCATCAAGCGTGACGCCCCCCGATGCGACCGAACTGGCGGGCAGCACATGGCAACCGGTCGAGGTGCTCGACGGCTTTGGCAAGCTGATGGATGCCGGCGCCCGACCGGGTGTTGCAGGAGAGAGGCTGCTTGCCGAAGCGCTTGGTCCCGATCTTTTGCCGGGGCTCTACGAGGGGCCGGAGCGGCGCGTGGCGCGCAACGTGATCGCGCGGGACGACATGCTGGCACCTGTGGCATGGCCCGAGCGCATCCCGGTCGAGGGGCTGGAACGCGCCGCCGAGATGCCGCTCGGTGGCTGGCTTCTGGCCGCTGCCGCATTGCTCTTGACGGTGGATATTCTGGCCGCGCTGGCGCTGTCGGGACGGCTCTGGCCGATGCGCACAGCAATTGGCCTGCTGCTTGCTGTGCTCAGCCTCGGCACCCCCGATCGGGTCATGGCGCAGGATGATACCCGGGCCATTGCGGCGACAGCTGAAGTGGTGCTGGCGCATGTCATTACAGGCAATTCAGCCCTTGATGATACCGCGCATTCCGGGCTGATCGGACTTGGTCAGGTTCTCAGTTTTCGCACCTCGGTTGAGCCGGCAGAACCGATTGCCGTCGATCTGGAAACCGACGAGTTGGCGTTTTACCCGATCCTCTACTGGCCGATCAGCCCGGATCAGCCGACGCCCTCTGCCGAAGCGTATGTGCGCCTCAACGCCTATCTGCGCGGCGGCGGTTTGATCCTGTTTGATACGCGCGATGCGGATGTGGCAGGCTTTGGGGCGGCTTCAACCAATGGCGCGCGGCTGCAACGGCTGGCCGCGCCGCTCGACATTCCGCCGCTCGAGCCGGTGCCCGAGGATCATGTGCTCACACGCACCTTCTATCTGCTCAGCGATTTTCCAGGCCGATATACCGGGCGCCCGGTCTGGGTCGAGTCGGCCCCCCCGGATGCGGAGCGAATCGAGGGAATGCCGTTTCGCAACCTGAATGACGGCGTGACTCCGGTGGTGATCGGCGGCAATGACTGGGCCGCGGCCTGGGCCGTAAACGATCGCGGTGATTTCCTGTTTCCGGTGGGGCGTGGCTATACCGGCGAGCGGCAGCGCGAATTGGCCTACCGGTTCGGCATCAACCTAGTGATGCATGTTCTGACCGGCAATTACAAATCCGATCAGGTGCATGTGCCCGCGCTCCTCGAGAGGTTGGGCCAATGACAAGCAGTGTGATCTTCGCGCCGATACTGCCGGAATGGGTGATTGCCGGGCTGGCGGTCCTTGTGCTGGCTGGGCTGGGCTTGGCGGTGTGGCGCGGTCTTTCGGGGTGGGCCTATCGGGCCGGTGCGGGGGTTGCGATCCTTGCCGCCCTGCTCGGACCTTCCTATCAGCAGGAGGAGCGCACGCCGCTCAGCGACATCGTGCTGATCGTCGAAGATCAGAGCGCCAGCCAAAAGCTGGGAGCGCGCGCGGAAGCCACGGCGCAGGCAGCGGAGACACTCGTCGCCAGGCTCGCAGCGCGCCCGAACACGGAAGTGCACCGCGTGAGCGTGCCGGACGCGCCCGAAAACGGCGGCACATTGGCGATGACTGCGCTCGCACAGGCCGTGGCCGAAGTGCCGCAGGGACGAATCGCAGGAGTAATCCTGCTCTCAGACGGGCGTGTGCATGACGCCGAGCGTGCGCCCGATCTGCCTGCACCGGCGCATCTCTTGCACAGCGGGCGCACAGACGACTGGGACCGGCGCTTGCGGATCGACAACGCGCCCGCCTTTGCCATTCTGGGCGAGGAGGTCCGGTTGACGCTGACCGTGACCGACGAGGGGGCAGCGCCTGAAGGCGTCACGACAGTGCCGCTCGACATCTCGGTCGATGGGGCAGAGCCGCGACGGTTCGAGGTGCCTTTGGGGGAGTCGATCACGCTGCCACTCAAGCTGCCGCACGGCGGCCGCAACGTGTTGGAATTCAGCACCCCCCGAGACCCCGGAGAGCTAACCGACCGCAACAATACCGCCCTCGTGCAGATCAACGGCGTGCGTGACCGGCTGAGCGTGCTTCTGGTTTCGGGTCAACCGCATCCGGGCACACGAACCTGGCGCAACCTGCTGAAATCTGACAGTTCGGTCGATCTTGTGCATTTTACCATCTTGCGGCCGCCCGACAAACAAGACGGCGTACCGGTGCGGGAACTGTCGCTGATTGCCTTTCCGACGCGCGAGTTGTTTCTGGAAAAAGTCGATGATTTCGACCTGATCATCTTTGACCGCTACCGCAGACGGGGAATTTTGCCCACGGTCTATCTGGAAAACATCCGCCAATATGTCGAAAACGGTGGCGCCGTGCTGTTTGCCGCTGGCCCGGATTTTGCCGGAGCCGAGAGCATCTATCGGGGGCCGTTCGAGGCCATCGTGCCTGCGCGGCCCACCGCGCGCGTGGTGGAGGAAGGCTATCTTCCCAAGGTCACGGATCTGGGACAGCGGCATCCTGTGACAGCCGGGCTGGAACAGGAATTTGCCGGGCATTGGGGCCGCTGGCTGAGGCAGGTCGAGGTTACGCAAAGCAGTGGTGACGTGGTGATGTCCGGTGCGGGCGACAGGCCACTCTTGTTGTTGGACCGGGTTGGAGAAGGGCGCGTGGCCCTTCTGACTTCGGATCATGCCTGGCTCTGGGGGCGAGGGTTCGAGGGCGGCGGGCCGCAACTGGAACTGCTGCGGCGGCTGGCACACTGGATGATGAAGGAACCGGAACTGGAAGAAGAGGCGCTCTGGGCCGAGGCCACCGGCCAACAGATGCGCGTGATCCGCCGTTCGCTCAGCGCGGAAGTCGGACCAGTCACAATCACCATGCCGTCTGGCATGGTGGTGGAACGCGATCTTGAAGAGGTCTCGCCGGGGCGGTTCGAGACGCTCTTCGACGGCCCGGATATCGGTCTCTACCGGCTCGAGAACGGCGAGCAGAGTGCGGTGATCGGTCTTGGGCCGGCGGCGCCTGTGGAATTCGAGCAGACCATCGCCAGTGCCGAGGCGCTGCAACCGATGATCGACGCCACCCGGGGCGGGGTGCGGGCGATTGAGGACGGAGTGCCCGAAATCCGCGAGGTGCGCGCGGGCCGCCCCGCCGCCGGGCGCGGCTGGATCGGGATCACCCCGCGCGGGGCCTATGAGACGCAATCTGTCCGCCAGATGGCGCTTTTGCCGCCCTGGCTGGTGCTGATGCTGGTCTCCGGGATGATCCTCGCGGGATGGTTGCGCGAAGGACGACGCTGACAGCACCGTTTCACACCTTCGTCCACCCCCCTTTCAGATGTCCCGGCCCGCTCACGGCCCGAGGCTGACGCGCAACGCCTCTGATGACCATCCATCCACCGAGCAATGCGCCCTGATGAAGATCTCGCGCGTTCCCTCGGGCAGGTCGAGATCTTCGAGCGAGCGCGTGAAAGGCTGTTCGTTGACATGCGGGTGGTGCAGCAGACGATAGCCAAGCCGGTTGCCGTCCTTGTCCTGCACTTCCCAGCCGTCAACGTAATGATCCCAACCAGTATCGGGATGCTGCACTGTGACATCCACGCGCCAGGAGGTGCCGGGTTGCCTTACCGCCGCGTCCAGTATGTCCGGCTCATCCGCGGCACCGGCTGACCCCAGGAGGCAGCTTGCAAGCATCAGGAACAAAGATCTCATGCGGCAATCCTATTTCTTTGCAACACAGTTTGCACTCAACTCTTCGTGGGGTCTTGTGCCTCGTCCTGAGTGAGCAGGACAGCGCGGGATTGCGATGCAAATTCTCGCCGCAAGAGCACGATGACCGTCGTCCCTGTGGCGACGATCAGGGGCCATGGCCCCAGCAGCCAGGCCACTGTCGCCAAGGCGAAATAGAGCGATCGCAGACCTCGGTTGAAGCCGCGCGCGGCGGTGATGTTGATCTCACCGGCCTTGCGCGCCCGACCAAGCGAGAGGGGATCATCCGCCGCATTGGGCACCGCCGCCATCAGCACGGCGCAATAGCCGAACAGACGGTTCGACCAGACGAACTTCAGAAACGCATTGGCCAGAAAAACGAGAATGACAAGGATCTTGAATTCCCAGACAACCTGCGGCTCTTGCCCCGGCGTGAGATCTCCGGCGATGCCGATCACGCGGTCCAGATCCCCCAAGAGCGCAAGGGCCCCGCCCATGGCAATCAGCGTGGCAGAGGCGAAAAACGAGGTTCCCTGCCGCAACGTGGCCAAAATCTGCGCGTCAAAGATCCGCGGATCACGGGCCACCATCTGCACCATCCATTCCCGCCGGTACTGCGCCATCAAAACAGAGACCGAGGGGCGATTTCTGGGAGGATTATCAATGATGAAACCAAGCAGAAGCGAGGCGCCTACCAAGACCACCAAGCTGGCGAAATCACGAGGATCGAAATGTGTGAGTTGATCTGCCCAAGTCATTGCGTCAAGCTAACGCCAAGAAGTTTGACTTGCCAGATGCTAAAATTGGTTATATTTATTTACCAATAAAGGGGAGCGACTCATGGACATGCCCATACCACGGCCTGAGATTCTGGCGCGGAAAGCAGAGTTGATAAAAAGGTTACAAAAGGTTCTGCCCTCGGATGCGGTGATTTCAGATCCGTCAGAAACGCGCGCCTATGAGTGCGACGCCCTCACCGCCTATAAATGCGCGCCCTTGCTCGCGATCCTTCCGGCGAGCACCCAGGAAGTGTCAGATGCGCTTGCGATCTGTCACGACATGGGGGTGCCGGTGGTGCCGCGCGGCTCTGGTACGTCACTGGCAGGCGGCGCATTGCCGACGGCGGACAGCGTGATCCTTGGTGTGGCTCGGCTGAATGCGGTGCTGGAAACAGATTATGAGAACCGATTCATCAAGGTGCAGACCGGGCGCACCAACCTGAGCGTCACCGGCGCCGTGGAAGAGCACGGTTTCTTCTACGCGCCCGACCCGTCCAGCCAGCTGGCCTGTGCCATCGCGGGCAATATCGCGATGAACTCGGGCGGCGCGCATTGCCTCAAATATGGTGTCACCACGAACAACCTGATGGGTGTCACCCTGGTGCTGATGGATGGCACAGTGGTGGAACTGGGCGGGGCGCATCTGGAGGCCGAGGGCTATGATCTTCTGGGCCTCATCTGTGGCTCCGAGGGACAATTGGGCGTGGTGACGGAGGCGACGCTGCGCATCCTGCGCAAACCCGAGGGCGCGCGCCCGGTGCTGGTCGGTTTCGACTCGAACGAGGTGGCGGGTGCCTGCGTCAGCGACATCATCAAGGCAGGCGTTCTGCCGGTGGCGATCGAATTCATGGACCGGCCCTGCATCGAGGCCACCGAGGCCTTTGCCAAGGCCGGTTATCCGATGTGCGAGGCGCTGCTCATCATCGAGGTCGAGGGGTCAGAGGCCGAGATCGACGAACAACTGGCGCTGATCGAAGCGATCGCGCGGCGGCACAATCCGGTCGAATTGCGCCAGAGCCGATCCCCGGAGGAGAGCGCCCGGATCTGGCTGGGCCGCAAATCGGCCTTTGGTGCGATGGGGCAGATCAACGATTACATGTGCCTTGACGGCACCATCCCGGTGAGCCAGCTGCCTCTGGTGCTGCGGCGGATCCGGGAGATGAGCGGCGAGTTTGGCCTCGACGTGGCAAATGTGTTTCACGCAGGCGACGGCAACATGCACCCGCTGATCCTGTTTGATGCCAACAAGCCGGGCGATCTGGAACTCTGCGAAACTTTTGGTGCTGAGATCCTCAAGCTCTGTGTCGAGGTCGGTGGATGCCTGACCGGCGAGCATGGTGTGGGGATCGAAAAGCGCGATCTCATGCCCCATCAATACGCACCCGCCGATCTGGAGGCGCAGATGAACATCAAGGATGTGTTCGATCCGAAATGGCTGCTCAACCCGGCCAAGGTCTTTCCGCTCGCCACCTCCGAGGCGCGGCGCGCGGCCTGAGCCATCGCACCGGGGGCGCCGCCCCCGGACCCCCGGGATATTTTAAGCCAGAAGAAGCAGTATGACACCGAACACCGAGGCGGACCTCGCCGCGATCATTGCAGGAGCGGACGGCCCCTTGCGCATCTTGGGCGGCGGCACCCGCCCCATCGGAGCACCCTCAAATTGCGCGCCGCTCAGCACGTCGGGTCTGAGCGGCATTACGCTTTATGAGCCGGGCGCGCTGACCATCGTGGCGCAAGCGGGCACACCGCTGGCTGAAATCGAGGCGGTTCTTGCAACCGAGGGGCAGCGACTTGCCTTTGAGCCGATGGACCATCGCGGACTGTTGGGAACGATGGGGACCCCCACGATCGGTGGAGTGGTGGCCGTCAATGTCAGCGGGCCGCGCCGGATTCAGGCCGGGGCGTGCCGTGATTTCCTGCTCGGCGTGCGGTTTGTCGACGGGCGCGGCACGATCGTCAAGAACGGCGGGCGGGTGATGAAGAATGTCACGGGCTATGATCTGGTCAAACTGATGGCGGGCAGTTATGGCACGCTCGGCGTATTGACCGAGGTGGCGCTCAAGGTGCTGCCCTGCCCGCGCAGCATCGGCATGGTGCGGATCGAGGGGCTGAGCGATGAAAGGGCCGTTTCTGCGCTCGCGCAGGTTCTCGGATCGCCTTATGAAATCACCGGGGCCGCACATCTGCCCAAGGCGACGGCAGGCACACCCGTCACGATGATCCGGCTGGAGGGATTTGAGGCTTCAGTGCTCTATCGCGCCGGGGAATTGAAGAGGCTTCTGGCCGAATTTGGCGATGTGATCATTGACACCGATCAAGACAGGACCATCGACGCGTGGCGTCAGATCCGTGATGTGACGCCGTTTCATGGCCGTGACGGCGATGTCTGGCGGCTGTCGGTCAAGCCTGGCGATGCGCCGGGTGTGGTGGCGTCGCTCGCAGGCGTGGAGGCGCTCTATGATTGGGGTGGCGGGCTGATCTGGCTGCTGGCCCCGGTGGGGTCGGGCGTGACCGGGCGGCAGATCCGTCGCGCGGTGGCAGAGCGCGGCGGTCATGCCCTGCTGATTCGGGGCGACCGGACAGAGGGTGCCTTTCCGCCGCTGCCCGCGCCTCTGGCCGCGTTGCAGCAGGGCTTACGGCAGAAGTTCGACCCGAGACAGATTCTCAACCCCGGCCTGATGGCCACGGGCGAGCCTGTATAACCGGCAGGGAAAGACCAGATCCATGAAAACCGACTTCACCGCGGAACAACTGGCTGATCCCAAGATCGCGCGCGCCAACGAGATCCTGCGCTCTTGCGTCCATTGCGGATTTTGCACTGCCACCTGTCCCACCTATCAGGTCCTGGGCGATGAACTGGACAGCCCGCGGGGACGCATCTATCTCATCAAGGACATGCTGGAGAAGAACCGCGTGCCGGATGCCAACACCGTCAAGCATATCGACCGCTGTCTCTCCTGTCTGGCCTGTATGACGACCTGTCCGTCGGGCGTGCATTACATGCATCTGGTGGATCAGGCGCGCGAATACATCGAGGAACGCTACAAGCGGCCGATTGGCGAACATGCCCTGCGCTGGATCCTGGCGCGCATCCTGCCCTATCCGATGCGGTTTCGTCTGGCGTTGCTCGGGGCCAAGATCGGACGCCCCTTTGCACGGCTGATGCCAGACGCCCGCCTGCGCGCGATGCTCGAGATGGCACCACGGCAGATCCCTCCCGTCAGCCGCAATGACGACCCTCAGACATTCGCGGCGCAGGGCCCGCGCCGAAAGCGCGTGGCGCTGATGACGGGCTGTGCGCAGAAGGCGCTCAATACCGATATCAACGATGCCACGATCCGGCTCCTGACGCGGCTAGGCTGCGAGGTGGTGGTGGCGGAGGGCGCGGGCTGCTGCGGCGCGCTCACCCATCACATGGGCAAGACCGCCGAGAGCCATGCCACGGCCGCGCGCAACATCCGTGCCTGGACGCGCGAGATGGATCGGGGCGGGTTGGACGCCGTGGTGATCAACACCTCGGGCTGCGGCACGACGGTCAAGGATTACGGCTACATGTTCCGGCATGAGGCCTTGGCCGGGGATGCCGCTCGGGTCAGTGCCATCGCGATGGATGTGAGCGAACTTCTGATGCAGCTTGATCTGCCCGAAGGCGGGGCGCAGCCGATGACGGTGGCCTATCATGCCGCCTGCTCGCTCCAGCACGGGCAGAAGATCAAGACCTATCCCAAGGATCTGCTGAAACGCGCCGGGTTCAGCGTTGTGGAACCTGCCGACAGTCACCTCTGTTGTGGGTCCGCAGGCACCTACAACCTGATGCAGCCGGAGATTTCCAAACAGCTGAAGGCGCGCAAGGTGCGCACGCTCGAGGCAAAGAACCCGGATGTGATCGCGGCCGGAAACATCGGCTGCATGATGCAGATCGGATCAGGCAGCGGCCTTCCGGTGGTGCATACGGTAGAACTTCTGGACTGGGCCACAGGGGGCCCGCAACCGCCCGCGTTGGGGCGGGCGGCGCAGGGGATAACCGGGGTTCCGATCCTGCGTTGATGGTCATAATCTGGCCCCGAACGCCTGTTATCGAACCTGTGTTGCGTGTTCTGGAGGCCCTATGCTGCGCTTTCTCTTTCTGGTCCTGGCCGGTGCTCTGTCTGGCCCCGCGCAGGCGCAGGACAGCCGTCTGCACAAGCTCGAAGTCGGAGACGAGGCGCGCCAATGGGAGGCGGTGGGGCGGCTCGATCTTGGCGGGCGCGGGTTCTGCACGGGTGCTCTGGTCGCGCCCAATCTGGTGCTGACGGCGGCGCATTGCCTCTATGACAAGGCCACCGGCGCGCGACTTGATCCTGCGCGGATCGAGTTCCTTGCCGGCTGGCGCAACGGGCGGGCCGCAGCGACGCGATCGGTGCGGCGCGCGGTGAGCCATCCCGACTACGATTATGGCAATCGCGTCACGGCCGAGCGCGTGCGCAACGATCTCGCGTTGCTCGAACTTTATCATCCGATCAACAACACGACCATAACCCCGTTCGAGACGGATGAGCGCCCCCGCAAGGGTCAGAAGATCGGCGTTGTCAGCTATGGCAAGGACCGGGCCGAGGCGCCATCGCTGCAAAACATCTGCGAGGTTCTGGCGCGTCAGGACGAGGTTCTGGTGATGTCCTGCGATGTCGATTTCGGATCGAGCGGGTCCCCCGTCTTCAGCTTTGAGGGTGGCGTGCCGCGTATCGTCTCAGTCGTGTCGGCGATGGCCGAGGTCGAGGGGCGCAAGGTCTCGCTTGGCACCCGGCTGATTGACCCCCTACAGGTGCTGCGCGCAGCCCTTGACGCGGGCGAGGGCGTGTTTCAGGACGCTGCGCCGAAGATGTTCACCACCGGTACCCGCCGCGAAACCGGTGCGAAATTCGCGAAGCCATGATCCGGTTGCGTCATTTCCTGACTGCGTTTGGCCTCTGTGCCGCGATGAGTGGCCCTGGCCTGACCGAGCCGAGTGGCCTGATCCGGCTTACCGATCGGGACGATCTCTTTGGCTGGGAGGCCGTCGGTCGCGTCGATATCGGTGACTCGGGCTTTTGCACGGGCGTGCTCATCGCGCCCGATCAGGTGCTGACCGCCGCGCATTGCCTTTTTGATTCTGCCGGACAGCCGGTGCCTGCGGACACGATCCGCTTCCGGGCCGGGTTGCGCGACGGGGTGGCCATCGCCGAGGCCGATGTCGCACGCTACGTGGCCGCACGCAGCTATGATCCGGCGGCGGGCATGCAGGCGGACAATGTCCGTCAGGATGCGGCGCTCCTGCATCTTGGTACGCCGATCCAGAGTGGGCTTGCTGCACCCTTTCGCCTGCATGAGGCACCGCGCGAGGGCCAGCGGGTGAGCGTTGTGTCCTATGGCCAGAACCGCGACAGCGCCCCCTCGTGGCAGCGCGACTGCGGGCTTTTGTGGCGGTCAGAAGGGCTGATGGCCTTCGATTGCAACGTCATCTTCGGATCCTCCGGCGCCCCGGTCTTTGCCAGGGACGGCCAACGCGCGCGCATCATCTCCCTGATCAGTGGCGGAAACTGGGAGAATGCCGAAAAACGCGCCATCGGCATGGATCTGCCCGCCCTCGTCGCCAGCCTCAAGCGGGATTTAATGACCATGCCTTCGGCTAGCATCGGCAACAGCGGATTTCGGCGGATGCCGGTGGGGGATGGCGCGCGCGCCTCGGGCGCCAAATTTGCTCGGCCCTGACCAGCGGCGCGGGACTTGACAAGGCACGTCGCACTTCCCAAATTCGGGATGCTCCGGTGCCAGATCACGGGCCGGACGCATCGACGCCTGTCCCCGCGGGGAGGGCATGACATCAGGTATCGCTCAATGGAGGATGACCCATGCGCAACTTTGATCTTGCACCGCTTTATCGTGCAACCGTCGGCTTTGACCAGATTGCCGACCTTCTGGATCGGGTAATGGCCAGCGATGTGCCGCAACCCACATACCCACCCTACAACATCGAGAAAACCGCCGACGATGCCTATCGCATCTCGATCGCCGTCGCGGGCTTTGCCGCAGGAGATCTCACAGTCGAGGTTAAAGAGGGCGCGGTGGTGGTATCGGCCACCAAGGCGGAGGATGACGGCAACCGCACCTATCTGCACCGTGGCATCGCGACCCGCGCCTTCGAGCGGCGCTTTCAGCTCGCCGATCATGTGAAGGTCACGGGGGCAAGCCATGTCGATGGCATGCTGCATATCGACCTGCAGCGTGAAGTGCCCGAGGCGCTCAAGCCACGCCGCATCGCGATTGCCAATGGCGAAACCGGGGTAAAAGATGTGATCGAGGCCCAGAAGGTCAACTGATAGACCGCTATTGCGACGTCTTGCCCGGTCAGATCGCTCTGGTCGGGCAATTTGCGTCTCAAAGACGGCGGGCCTCGATCAGCACCTCATCCGCTTGGCCACCGATCAACTGGAGCGTGCCGTTTTCGGTGACATCAAACCGCGTCACTTGTTCCAAGGCATCTAGCATCCTTCGTTCCTGCTCCATCAGAGGCTCGGGGCAGGCCATCATCGTGCTGCCCATTGCGCCAAAATGCAACCCTTCCCCCGTCAGGCTGAACCCGCCGACCAGACGGTTGCACCCGCCACTGCCGGCTACACGGCCGGGCGCGATAAAATTGAGCGACAGGCGCTCCACTTCGATCAGGTCTGCAGATCCCATGGCGGTGATCTGCCAGGGCGATCCGATCAGAAGGTCCGACGGATCGCCGCCACAACCGCGCAGGATCCGGGTGCCCAAGACCAGTTCGGCACTATCCGGATAAGGCATTCCGGTCGCATCATCATGGCAGAGCGACTCGCGGATGCTGAGGCGCGCATCTATCGAGGGCATGTCGAGCAGATAGGCCGCATCAATGACCTTCACTTTGGGGCGCGGCACAGAGTGGGTGATCGCGCCATAATCGGCGGTAATCTCGGCCGTGGTTTCGTTGAGTACCACAGCCCAGCCCGGCTCGTTCCCACGCGCACGATAGGGGCCAGCGTCCGGTGAAGGTGCCTTGACGCATAATGGCAGATCGCGCCCCTCAAGGCGGATCGTCATCTCTTCGCCCTTGTTCCATACACTCGTTTCGGGATCATTGATCCCTTCATACCGCGCGCCCGAGGCCGCCACGACTTGCCTGAGCGGGATATCCCGCCCTTCGGCCCGCAGCACCATCTCTTCGTTCAGAATGCCGATAGAGACAGTAAGGTCGCCGCAGACGAAATCGGTCACAAATGCCATCGGCGTCACCGGTTCGAGAACCAGGTTGCCGAGATCAAGCGCATCCGCACCGGCGTCAAGCAGCACGTCCCGAAGAATCCATCGCACTTGTCCCTGAACGCGGATTACCGCGCTCAGACGTCCAGCCAGACCTCTCGGGATCTCCATCGCGAAGGGGAGCGGCACCTGCAGGCCATCGGCCGTTAGATGGGTTTCCGCCAGAAGGCTGCCAAAACGCCCTTCAACGGCAACAATCGCCTGAGCGTCAGGTGGCAGCGCGATCCGCTGCAAATAGCCGACCGCACCCGACACCTTGCGTTTGCCGCTCTCCTGCGCTGTCGCTGAAAGCGATGCTGACAACACAAGCAGTCCGGTCAGAATGACGGAGCGGAGCATTGGTGGTCTCCCTTGCCAAGTCGGAACTGCACGTAGTCTAGCCATTGCTCTGGCAGAGGTCGAGGGTCGAATGTCAGACGCTCATGCAGATATATTTCATCTCCACAAATTCCTCGATTCCGTGGTGGCTACCTTCGCGCCCGAGTCCCGATTGCTTGACCCCGCCGAAGGGCGCGAGTTCGGTCGAGATAATGCCGGTATTTACGCCGACAATCCCGTATTCCAGCGCCTCGGCCACCTTGTACACACGGCTGAGATCGCCCGCGTAGAAATAGCTCGCGAGACCAAAGATCGTGTCATTGGCCATTGCGATCACATCATCGACGGTGTCGAACTTGAAGAGCGGGGCGAGCGGGCCAAAGGTCTCTTCCGTGGCAAAGGTCATGTCCTGCGTCGCACCGGTCACAATCGTGGGGGGCAGGAAATAGCCCGCGCCTTGCACCGGTGTGCCGCCGCCAAGAATCACCTTGGCCCCCTTGGCGGTGGCGTCGGCCAAATGGTCCCGGACCTTGGTGATCGCATCGCCATTGATCAGCGGGCCAAGCGTCACGCCTTCCTCCATCCCGTCGCCCATCCTGAGCTTTTCCACCGCCGTTTTCAGCTTGGCTGCAAAGGCGTCATAGACACCGGCCTGAACATAGATGCGGTTGGCACAAACGCAGGTCTGGCCATTGTTGCGGAACTTGCACAGGATCGCGCCTTCGACGGCAGCATCGAGATCGGCATCGTCGAACACGATGAAGGGTGCGTTGCCGCCCAGTTCCATCGAACATTTCATCACCTGATCGGCGGCCTGGCGCAAGAGGATGCGGCCGACCTCGGTCGATCCGGTAAAGGTAAGCTTGCGCACGCCCGGGTTCTCGCAGAATTCCTTGCCGACTTCGCTCGAGCGCGACGATGTGACAATATTGAACACGCCTGCCGGAACCCCCGCGCGTTCGGCCAGAATACCCATCACCGTCGCCGAGAGCGGCGTCTCGGCAGCGGGGCGCCCGACAAAGGCGCAGCCTGCAGCGAGTGCCGGGGCCGCCTTGCGGGTGATCATCGCGTTGGGAAAGTTCCATGGCGTGATCGAGCCGACAACGCCGATCGGCTGTTTGATCACCATGATCCGCTTGTCGCGTTGATGTCCGGGGATAGTCTCGCCATAGATGCGCTTGGCCTGCTCACCGAAAAACTCGATGAAGGACGCCCCATAGGCCACCTCGCCTTTTGCCTCGGCCAGTGGTTTGCCCTGTTCAGAGGTCAGGATCACGCCCAGATCGTGCTGATTCTCCATCATCAGATCGAAGAAGCGGCGCAGCACATTGGCGCGTTCCTTGCCGGTCCATTTCGCCCATTCCTTCTGCGCCGCCTCAGCAGAGGCGATGGCGCGGGCCACCTGCGCGCGGCTGAGATCGGCGACATGCGCGATGACCTCGCCTCGGGCCGGGTTGGTGACTGCAAAGGTGCCGTTGTCGCCATCCACCCATTCGCCGTTGATATAGGCCCGTTCGCAGAGCAGGCTGGGATCCTTCAGCATGGATTTCAGATCGGTCTTGGACATCGCATTCCCCTTTTCGGCATGTCATTTGGTCTCGCAAAGGCAAACCAGCTTGGGCTAGGAATGTCTAGGGCCAGATACTGGAGAAAACACAATGGAACTGGATGATGCCTATGCCAACGTCCCTCATATTCCAGGTGGCGCCCAATATCCGGCGCGTTGGATGGTCGCGGCGGAGACGTTTCGTGCCCGGTTGAGCAATGCGCGCCGGGCAGAGCTTGGCCGACCTTACGGCGATAGCGCACGTCAGGTGTTCGATCTCTTTCACCCGACGGGCACGGCGCGGGGGCTCTGCGTCTTTGTGCATGGTGGCTACTGGCTGCGGTTTGACCGATCCTATTGGTCGCATCTGGCGGCAGGACCGCTGGCGCGGGGATGGGCGGTCATGATGCCGTCCTATGACCTTTGCCCCGAGGTACGGATCGCCGACATCACCCGCCAGACCGCACAAGCGGTCTGCGTTCTGGCGGCGCGGAACGAGGGGCCGATTGCGCTCGTGGGTCATTCGGCGGGCGGACATCTGGTGGCGCGCATGGCGGTGCCGGGTGTCTTGCCCGGCGATGTGGCGGCACGGCTGAGCCACGTCATGCCAATCTCACCGGTCTCGGATCTGCGGCCGCTTCTGCAGACCTCGATGAACGAACAATTCGGCCTCGACATGGAGGCGGCCAAGGCCGAGAGCCCGGTTTTGATGCGGCCCTTGCCTGTTGCGGTCACCGTCTGGGTTGGGGCGAACGAGCGGCCAGCATTTCTGGATCAGGCCCGATGGCTGGCCGAGGCGTGGAACGCAGGCCATGAGATTGCCGAAGGTCGGCACCATTTCGACGTGATCGCGGCGCTTGAGGACCCAGACAGCCGGATGGTAGAGCAATTGCTGGGATAGGCTGGCCGATCTGACATGGGGTGGACCTTGATGTCTGGCCGCAATGTGCAGTCCGATGGCCAAAGGCTGTTGCGCAGGGGCCATCCGCAAGACCGGGCTCCGGGATGACCCGTCCCCAGAACGTTGATTTGGCACAGTTTCGACCCGAGTGGCCCATCAACTTCTTCTGAGATAGCCCGAGTCTACTGCGCGGATCAGCCTGCGTTCCAGCACCCGCAGCACCGCGCGCAGATCATGGCCTCGTTTCAACACACGGCCATCCATGCCGATCACCGCATATTGCCCCTGCTTGCCGTGCAGCCCCGGCCGCTTTTCGATACGGTAGAGCGGATGTTCCGCCGTGCGGCGAAAGATCGAAAATACCGCCGTCTCGCGCAGGCAGGAAATCCCGTAGTCGCGCCATTCGCCCGCTGCCACCATACGCCCGTAGATCGACAGGATGACGGCCAGTTCCGGGCGTTGGAACGCCACCTGCTCGGCCCCTTGGGTCTGTGTGAACGGGTATGGCGGTTGCGCGTTCATGGGATGAGCGTCACCCGTATCGGCCCGGAAATCAAGCGGTTTCAGGCACCCGCGCCGCGCCTCCGGCCCTCATGCCCGATGTTCGGTTGGCACCCAATCGGCGGGATCGCGGTTCCAGAATCGGTTGGGATTGTCCTCGTCCATGCCGCGCCGGTGACGACAGCGCCGCGCGGGCACGAGGTGGATCACCGGTTCCTCATAGGGATGGGCGCCGTAGATCGCGTGGATCAGCGCCTCAAGCACCGCGCCCTCGGCGGTGGTGAAGATCTGCCATTCGACGCAGGGCACCTGCATTGTCTCCTCGGTGGCCCGATTGCGTCCGCCGCCGCGCGACCGGAACCTCTGCAGCCCAGTCGAGCTGTGAAACGACACCCGGTCGTAATCGCCATGGGCCAACGGATCACATTCCAGCACGGCCGCCTCGATCCGTGGCAGCGCCTCGGCAGGACATTGGACCAGGATGCGCAGCCCGCTTTCGATCCGATAGCGATCCGGTTCACGGTCACCCATGGGCCGGCACCTGCGGATCGTTCCCGATCACCGCGGCAAACGCGCACCTTCCCCGCTCGCTCATCTGCAGGCCGCGCCGGGGCCCTGCGGGATGCACCCAACCCTCGGCCAGGGCGTGATCGAGAATTGCCCGGCCCAGCACCCCGCCGAGGTGCTCGCGACGCTCGGACCAGTCGAGACAGGGCTTTGCCACGACCATGCCCACCCCGTCTGGAAAGACCACGCCGAGCGTGCTCCAGACAGGCGAGCGCTGCGCCACCATTCCTTCGCCCTCATGCCGGAGCGCGCCCCGGCCGATCAGCGCATCGCAGAGCGCGACGGCAACGGCACCGCCAAGATGGTTGTAGCAGCATCGAAGCAGGGCAAGGTCTGCCGCCCTTGCCCGCTGCGCACGCACCAAATGATCGAAAGGGGCAAGCCCCGAGACATGCTCCAGCATCGCCGCCACCTCTGGCCCCGCGATCCGGTGATAGAGACAACGCCCGCTGCGCCGCTGCGTGATCAGCCCCGCCTCTTCGAGATGGCGCAGATGCACGCTTGCGGTCTGAGCGGTGATGCCAGCATCGGCAGCCAGTTCCTTGTTCGTCCAGGCGCGCCCGTCCATCATCGCACAAAGCATCCGGGCGCGGCTTGCATTGGCAAGGGCATGGCCCGTGATATCCAGTCTCGGCATCGTCATGTCGACAGTCTGCGTCGGAGTGCGGGCAAGGTCCAGCGCCAACGCTTCGCTCGGTGACTGAGGATCAGTACCTGTGCATCCGGGGCCTCAGCCAAAGCGCCCCTGACAGAACCAGCCACCCGAGATCTGCGCCCCATGCGCCTGGAAAAGCCAGAGCCGCTCGCCGCGTGTCGTGACCACCTGCCAGTAATCGCGCAGCCCCGTGCGCCAGTCGGGATCCTCCAGCCACCATTCCGGCGCGATCCGCTCCGGCCCGAGGGCCCCGGCCACCTCATGCGACCGCCCGCGCCAGTGAAAGAGGTGAAGCGGGGAGTTGCCCGGCACATCGCGCAACCGTTCGGGCCGCCACAGCAGCAGCGGACGCGGCAGGGGGGGCACCGGCCAGGGCGCCGGGGCCGGCTCGGACCAGGCGGCGGGCAGGATCAGCGCCGATTTCTCGGGGATCAGGCTTTCGGCCGGGTGGCGGCGGGTGATCGCCTCGAGCCCGATGCGCATGCCGAGACGGGTGATCAGATCGGCCAGCGCACCGCTCTCATCGTCCACCCTGCGCAGGGTCTCGAAACGGGTCTCGCTCTGCTGCGGCGGAACCGGATCGGTTGCAACCGCTTCGAGCCGCAGCCGGTCGATGCCAAAGCCCGCCTCGATCGCCTCTAGTCGCATCGCAAAGAGCGGCAGAAGGCTCTCGGGCCTGTCCGCCGGACGCGCAAGACGCAGATCGACCGCCTGATGGCTGCCATCAGTGCGAAACACCTCGAATCGCAGATGCCGCGCGCCCTGCCCCCTGTCGCGCAACATCCGGCAGAGCCGGGTTGCCAGACGCTCCAGTCCCGCGCGCAGATCGTCCTGCAACCCGATCGGCTCGGGCAGGCTCAGACGGGTAGCAAAGCAAGGCTGCGGGGCCGCGGGCGAGACCGGTTCGGGAACAAGGCCAAGCGCCTGATCGAGCCGCAGCATGACCTCGGGACCGAACCGCCGCCCCAGAGCGGCACGCGGCTGTCCCATCAGATCGCCGATCCGTCGCAGCCCGAGACGGCCCAGATCCTGCACCACGGTCTCTGGCAGGCGCAAGGCCGCCACCGGCAAGGGGGCAAGCACGCTGTGCAACTGGCCTTCGGGCGCGATCTGTCCGGCCTCTGTCCTGCCCTGCGCCATCGGGGGAATGCCGCCGCGCTCCCAGGGCCTGCGCCGCGCGGCGCGCGAGCGGGTGGCGCGGGCCTCCTGCTCGATCGCGTCACCCGGCCGGCCCGGCCCGGCCTCCTGCCCGGCAAAGCGCGCCAGGGCCCAGGCCGCGCCCACCGTATCGGCCAGCCCGCACCGCGCGCTCAGCCCCAGCCCGGCGGCCTCTTGCCCGACCATCCGCAGCACCCCCGCCTCGCCGCCAAAAAGATGCGCGCAACCGGTGATGTCGAGCATCAGCCCAGCCTCGCCGTCGATCCCCACCAGCGGCGAGAACCGTTCCGCCCAGCGGCCAAGCACGCGCAGGAAGGCCGCCTCGGCAGCCCGGTCCTGTGGCCAGGTCCGCAGATCGGGACAGAGCGCGCGCGCCTCGCGCAGGGGCTGGCCACGCCGCAACCCCGCCGCCTCGGCCTCTGCCGAAAGCGACGCCAGAACCGGTCGCGCCCCATCCTCGGCCACCGTCGCAAAGGGCTGCGTGGCGATATCCCCCGCCCGCCGCAAAAGACGCTCGGCCGCAAGCCGGGGAAACCAGACAGAGAGCAGACAACGAGGCGGCATGGCAGGCTTGTTCTTTTTTTGTTCCTGTTTCTAGGTCGGGGGAAGGCGGGAGTCGAGTCCGTTCGTCGGCGGACCAAAGGGAGACTGGCGGGTCTGAGTATTTGAAGGAACAGTGAAAGACGGGCGCGCGTTTCCTCTTTCAGCGTTCTGCAAATACTCATATCGCGCCCACCACCGGGCAGATCGCGGTTGCGGGCGGGATTGCAAAGCCAGGCACATTCCCGCACAGTCCGGCCAAACCCAGAGCAAGAGGACGGATCAATGCGCACAAGAGCCGCGGTCGCCGTGGAGGCTGGCAAACCGATGGAAATCATGGAGGTCAATCTCGACGGCCCGAAGGCGGGCGAGGTTCTGGTCGAGATCAAGGCCACGGGCCTCTGCCACACCGATGATTTCACGCTCTCGGGGGCGGATTCCGAGGGCGCGTTTCCGGCCATTCTGGGGCATGAGGGGGCGGGCGTCGTGCTGGAGGTGGGCCCGGGCGTGACCAGCCTCGAACCCGGGGATCATGTGATTCCCCTCTACACGCCGGAATGCCGCGAATGTGAGTATTGCCTCAACCCGAAAACCAATCTCTGTCAGGCGATCCGCTCGACCCAAGGCCAAGGCGTGATGCCCGATGGCACCTCGCGCTTCTCGATGCTCGATGGCACGCCGATCCTGCATTACATGGGGTGTTCTACCTTCAGCAATCACACCGTCCTGCCCGAGATCGCGCTGGCCAAGGTGCGCAAGGACGCGCCGTTCGACAAGATCTGCTATATTGGCTGCGGCGTGACCACTGGCATTGGCGCGGTGATCAACACCGCCAAGGTCGAGATCGGCAGTCGTGCCATCGTCTTTGGTCTGGGCGGCATCGGTCTCAACGTCATTCAGGGCCTTCGACTGGCCGGAGCGGATCAGATCGTGGGGGTTGATCTCAACCCCGGCAGGGTCGAGATGGCCACTCGCTTTGGCATGACCGATTTCGTCAACCCCAGGGAGGTCAGCGGCGATCTGGTCGCGCATCTGGTGGCGCTCACCGGGGGCGGCGCGGATTACACATTCGATGCCACCGGCAATGTGCAGGTGATGCGCACGGCGCTCGAGGCCGCGCACAAGGGCTGGGGCGAAAGCATCATCATCGGCGTCGCGCCGGCGGGGGCCGAGATCTCGACCCGTCCCTTCCAGTTGGTGACGGGGCGGTCGTGGCGGGGCACGGCCTTTGGCGGCGCGCGCGGGCGCACCGACGTGCCGAAGATCGTGGACTGGTACATGCAGGGCAAGATCGAGATCGACCCGATGATCACTCACCGCCTGACGCTCGACGAAATCAACAAGGGATTCGAGTTGATGCATGCCGGCGAGAGCATCCGCAGCGTCGTGGTCTATTGAGAAACCGCCGCTGATGCAAAACTTGCAACGCCGCACAGCCCGCTGTGCAGCGTTTCGCATTGCGGTCCCGGCGTGAGGGCTTAAACTCTGATCAAACTCCGGCAAAGGATCATACAGATGAGCGACAGCGCCTATATCCCGCCCGAAGTCTGGAGGTGGGAACAACCCTCAGGCGGGCAATTCGCCTCGATCAACCGGCCGATTGCGGGCGCGACCCATGACCGAGACCTGCCGGTGGGCAAGCATCCTTTCCAGCTCTACTCACTCGCCACGCCCAACGGAGTCAAGGTCACGGTGATGTTCGAGGAACTGCTCGCGGCGGGCCATGACGCGGAATATGACGCCTGGATGATCGAGATCGGTGCGGGCGATCAGTTCGGTTCCGGCTTTGTCGAGATCAACCCCAACTCTAAGATCCCCGCGCTGATGGATCGTTCCGGCGCCGCGCCGGTGCGGGTCTTCGAGAGCGGCTCGATCCTGCTTCATCTGGCCGAGAAATTCGGGGCCTTCCTGCCCGCCTCGGGCCCGGCGCGCACCGAAACGCTCAACTGGCTGTTCTGGCAGATGGGCAGCGCGCCCTATCTGGGCGGCGGTTTCGGCCATTTCTACGCCTATGCGCCCGAGAAATGGCAATATCCCATCGACCGTTTTTCGATGGAGACCAAGCGGCAGCTTGACGTGCTTGATCGGCAACTGGCGGAACGGCCCTATATCGCGGGCGAGGAATATACCATCGCCGACATGGCGATCTGGCCGTGGTATGGCAACCTTGCGCTGCACCGGCAATATGGCGATGCCGGGCGGTTCCTGAGTGTGGACAGCTACACGCATCTTGTTGCCTGGGCGAAACGGATCGACGCCCGTCCGGCGGTTCAACGCGGACGGAAGGTCAACCGTAACTGGGGCGAGCCGCAGATGCAGTTGCACGAACGCCATGACGCCTCGGATTTCGAGACGCGAACGCAGGACAGGATCGGCGCGACCGCCTGACTTCCGCGCAAGGGGGTTTCACCCGGCATCGGGATCGGGCATGAAAGGCACAAAGGAGACCGCTCATGTCAGATCCCCGCTCGCCGCTCCTGGCTGTCCTGATTGACGCGGACAATGTTCCGGCAAAGTACGCCCGCGCGATCCTGAAGGAAGTGACCAGCTATGGCGAGCCTGCCTTGCGCCGGGTCTATGGCGACTGGTCGAGCCAGCAACTGTCAGGCTGGACCCGGACGGCGCAGGAACTGGGCCTTGTCCAGCATCAGCAGACCGCAAATACCAAGGGCAAGAATGCAAGCGACATCGGGTTGGTGATCGACGCCATGGACATTCTGCATGCCGGGCATTTCAACGGCTTCGTTCTGGTCTCGTCGGACAGCGATTTCACCCGGCTGGCCAGCCGCATCCGCGAACAGGGCCTGACAGTGATCGGCATCGGCGAGGCCAAGGCGCCAGACGCGCTCAAGAACGCCTGCAACCGTTTTGTTGCCATCGAGAACATCTGGCAGGGGTCCGAGGATGCCCCACGCGATGCGCCGGTGGAAAAGCTGGATACCAAGACTGTCACAGCGGCACAGCGGTTGTTTTTTGACGCGATGGAAAAGATCGATCAGGAGGATGAATGGTTTCCTCTGGGGCGTCTTGGACAGCAGATCCAGGCCGACAAGCCGGATTTCGACACCCGCAGTTATGGCAAGAAAAAACTGAGCGATCTGGTCAAGGAATTGAAGGTTTTCGAGACCAAGATCGGCCCCGGCAATCAGCTTCTTGTGCGACGACTGGACTGATCCGGCAGTTCGGCGCGAATCTCGACGGAATCTGCGCCGCGCTCGCGCGGTGGGGCGATCTCGCGGACCTGCCCGTCAAAGCGCGGGGCGGGGGCGGGGGCGAGATGTCCCGCTTCGCAGCGCCACACGCCACGCGCCTGCATATGCGGATCCTCTGCGGCCTCGTCCGGGCGCAGGACGGCGGCAACGCAGGCTTCCGATCCGGCAAAAACCTCCGTCCAGTGGGTGAGCGGATGTCGCAGGAACAGCGCCTCCAGCGCCGCTGATTGCCGGGGCCATGCGGCACGGTCATGCTGGTCCGCAAAGCGCGGGTCGCCTGTCAGACCCATCCGGCGCAGGAACTCCGCATAGAACTGCGGCTCTAGGCATTGCACACTGAGATGGCCGCCGCAACGGCAGCGATAGACCCGGCTCCAGTGTGGTCCGTCCAGCAGGCTCTGGCCGCGCGCCATCGACAGGTTGCCCGAGGGCATCATCGACATCAGGAGCGCCATCATATGCGCCGATCCGTCCACGATCGCGGCGTCCACCACACAGCCGGACCCGCCGCGCGCGACCCGGATCAGACCGGCCAGAACCCCCGCCACCAGATAGAGCGCCCCGCCGCCCACGTCCCCTACCAGGGTCGGCGGTGTCACCGGCGCCGTGCCGGGCGCACCGGCATACCAGAGCGCGCCGGAGGTGGCGATGTAATTGAGGTCATGTCCGGCGGTCTGCGCGCGCGGGCCGTCCTGACCCCAGCCGGTTATGCGCCCGTAGACAAGGCGGGGATTGGCGCTGTGCATCGCGTCTGGCCCGAGCCCCAGCCGTTCCATCACCCCGGGACGAAAGCCCTCGATCAGCGCATCGGCGCGCACGATCAGCGCCCGCGCCACCGCAAGATCGTCGGCATCCTTCAGGTCGAGGATGATCGACCGTTTTCCGCGATCCATCAGGTTGCGCGCGCCCGCCACGGCGTTGCCCTTGCCGGGACGATGGATCACGATCACCTCGGCCCCCAGTTCGGCAAGCATCATCGCGGCAAAGGGCGCCGGCCCCAGCCCCTCGATCTCGATCACGCGCAGGCCCTTGAGCATGTCCGATCTCCCGATGACAGTGACGCCAGCCTAGGAGGTTGCAAGCCACGATGCCAGACTGTTGAAGCGCGCGCCTCCTTCTGCGCTCTTGGCGACGGCACTGGCCTGCGTTAGGCTCTGCCGCAAGGGCGCGGGAGAAGGAAATCACAGATGAAGATGAGCGATGCACGCGATATCAAGGCGGATCGGGCGACGGTTTGGGCGGCCCTGCTCAGCCCAGACGTGTTGAAGGAATGCGTGCCCGGTGCGCAGGAGGTCATCGGCACAGCAGACGAAGGATTCGAAGCCACGGTGGTGCAGAAAGTCGGCCCCGTGAAGGCGACGTTCAAGGGCATGGTGACAGTGTCGAACATCGTCGAGATGGAGAGCCTGACCCTGACCGGCGAGGGCAAGGGAGGCGCCGCAGGCTATGCCAAGGGCGGCGCCAATGTCCGGCTCGAAGATTGCGAGGCCGGCACGCGGCTGATCTACGACGTCGAGGCCAATGTCGGCGGCAAGCTGGCACAACTCGGCAGCCGGATCGTGGACGGCTTTGCCAAGAAGATGGCCGATCAGTTCTTTACCCGGTTCGAGGAGGTCGTTGGCGCCCCCAATGCGGATGACCCCGCGCCGGAGCCAGAGGCCGAAAAGAAGGGCTGGCTGAAGCGGCTCATCCGTTAGGACTTGGAGGACCGATTCTGCCTCTGACATATTTCTCGCCGGGCTGTGATTTGTCGGCGGCACGCCGAGCCTATAGCCATTTCATACCGAAAACGAATGCTCGGAGGCGAGCTATTGGACAGAGATCATCTTTCACCGCAAGACAGGCTCGACGGGCTGGCGCTTCTGATCCTGCGGCTGGGTCTGGCGTGGTTCATCTTTCTCTGGGCGGCGCACAAGATCATCACGCCCGCGCAGTATCAGGACCTCGCGCGCAATATCGACGGCGTCGAGGTGAGCCTTGCACAGGTCTATCTGGCGGGGGGGGTGCAGATCGCGCTCTGCCTCATGGTGGCGTTGGGAATGTTTCGCTACATCTCCTATGGCAGCCTGCTGGTGATGCACTTCTTTACCGTGCTGCGGCGGCTTGACGGGTTTTTCGATCCTTTCGCGGTGAATGCACGAGGATTTCCGGTCAACCGCAATCAGGTGATCGATCTGGCGGTCCTCGCGGCATTCATCGCTTTGGTTCTATTGATCCGACGAGATCACTTCAGCATCGGCGGCTGGCTCGCGCGGCACGACTTGCCACGCTGGTGGATGTAGCATTTGGCTCTGGCGCAGCGATGAAACGCTGCCTAGAAGAAACTAACGGCAACAGAAAGGACCTGACCCATGCAGGACATCACCCGCCACCATACCGGCCCCCGGATGAGCCAGATCGTCACCTATAACGGCACCGTCTATCTGGCGGGGCAAGTGGGCCATCCCGGTGACAGCGTGACCGAACAGACCAAGACCTGTCTGGCGCAGGTCGAGGCCCTGCTGGCCGAGGCAGGCAGCGACAAGACACGCATCCTGCAAACCATCGTCTGGCTCGCCGACATCAAGGATTTCGCAGCGATGAACGAGGTCTGGGATGCCTGGGTCGCGCCCGGCCATACCCCGGTGCGCGCCTGTGGCGAAGCAAAGCTTGCGACGCCAGACTATCTGGTTGAGTTCATCGTGACTGCGGCGCAGCGCGTACCCGGCTCCGACCGCTGATCGAGACCGTGGACGACGGTGCCGGCCCAAGCTATCAGGCGGCACGATCCGATCCATGAAAGGCGCGCACATGTCCGCACACGGCACCCCGATTCCGATGACCTCGCAGCGATCCGGCCCGCTTTCCGGGCAGGCGGATGTGCCGGGGGACAAATCGATCAGCCACCGGGCGCTGATCCTGGGCGCGCTTTGCGTGGGCGAGACGGTGATCACCGGCCTGCTGGAAGGCGATGACGTGCTCGATACTGCCAAGGCGATGCGGGCCTTTGGAGCCGAGGTGACGCGCGACGCGTCAGGCATATGGCATGTGCATGGCGTGGGTGTGGGCGGCTTTGCCGAGCCGAATCAGGTGATTGATTGCGGCAATTCCGGTACTGGTGTGCGGCTCATCATGGGGGCCATGGCAACCTCGCCGATTACCGCGACCTTCACCGGAGACGCGAGCCTGAACAAGCGGCCAATGGCGCGGGTGACAGATCCTCTGGCGCTTTTCGGGGCGCAGGCGGTGGGGCGCGCGGGTGGGCGGCTGCCGATGACGATTGTCGGCGCAGCAGAACCAGTGCCAGTGCGCTATACGGTGCCCGTTGCGTCCGCGCAGGTGAAATCCGCGGTGCTGCTCGCGGGGCTCAACGCGCCGGGGCAGACGGTGGTGATCGAGCGCGAGGCGACGCGCGATCACAGCGAGCGGATGCTGGCGGGATTCGGGGCCGAGATTGTCACCGAAGAGACCGCCGAAGGCCGGGTGATCACGCTGACCGGACAGCCGGAACTGGTGCCTCAGAGGATCACCGTGCCGCGCGATCCCTCTTCGGCGGCGTTTCCGGTCTGTGCGGCGCTGATCGTGCCCGGATCGGATGTGCTGGTGCCCAATATCGGGCTCAACCCGACGCGTGCGGGGCTCTTTACCACGCTGCGAGAGATGGGGGCCGATCTGACCTACGAGAACCTGCGCGAGGAGGGCGGCGAGCCGGTGGCCGATCTGCGCGCGCGTTTCTCGCCCGATCTGAAGGGCATCGAGGTGCCGCCAGAGCGCGCGGCCTCGATGATCGACGAGTATCCGGTTCTGTCGGTGGTAGCGGTCTTTGCCCAAGGGGCCACGGTGATGCGCGGGGTCAAGGAGTTGCGCGTCAAGGAAAGCGACCGGATCGCAGCGATGACTGCGGGTCTGCGCGCCGGTGGCGTGACAATCGAGGACGGCCCGGACTGGTGGATTGTGCAGGGTCTTGGCCATGGCAAGGTGCCCGGCGGGCAGACCTGCGCCAGCCATCTTGATCACCGGATCGCCATGTCATTCCTCGTGATGGGCATGGCCACGCAAGCCCCGGTCAGCGTCGATGACGGCAGCCCGATCGCCACGTCCTTCCCGGTCTTCGAGGCGCTGATGGCCGGTCTTGGGGCCGATATCCGGCGTGGGTGACGACGGGGTTGCCCAACCTCAGCCCCGCCCGATGAACGGCATCTTGGTGGCCATCAGGGTCATGAACTGAACGTTGGCTTCGATCGGCAAGTCTGCCATGTGCAGCACCGCGCGACCGACATGCGCTACGTCCATGGTGGGCGGAGGACTGTCCGGGTTGGTGGCGATGATCCCCTCCAGTAACTCGGTGCGCGCATTGCCGATGTCGATCTGCCCGCAGGCGATGTCATAGGCGCGACCGTCGAGGCTGAGCGTCCTTGTAAGACCCGTTATGGCGTGTTTTGTGGTGGTATAGGCGACCGATCCCATACGTGGCACGTGGGCCGAGATCGAGCCGTTGTTGATGATCCTCCCGCCCATCGGCACCTGCCGCCGCATCTGGCCAAAGGCCGCCTGCGCGCAGAGAAACATGCCGTGCAGGTTGACCTCCACGACTTGCCGCCACTCGTCATAGCCAAGCTCGTCGATCATCGCTGCGCGGCCAAAGCTGCCGGCATTGTTGAAGAGCACATCGAGGCGCCCCACCTGAGCGGCGAATACGGCAAAGCAGCGCTCCACATCCTCGGGCGAGGTCACATCGCCGGGCAGGATCACCGCCTTGGGGTGGCCATCGGCCGCCGTCCGCAATGCCTCGGCGCGTCGTGCCATCAGACCCACCTGCCAGCCTGCGGTCAAAAACGCCCGTGCGCAGGCCGCGCCTATCCCGGCGCTCGCCCCGGTGATCAGAACCGTTTTCATTGCTCTTCCTCCAGTTCCAGTGCTACAGGTCTGGCGCGCAGATCTTCCACCGTCAGCGGCACCGTAGGCTTTGAGAGCCGGTTGCGCACCACCCAGTGCAGGCGCTCTTCGGCCCGCGTGATCGCCACATAGGCGAGCCGCTTCCACAAGGGTTGTCCGGCCTCGATGCGCCCCATGCGGGCGGCGACATCGATGTCGGGGGCAAAGACCTGGACCGCGCGCCACTGGCTGCCCTGCGCCTTGTGAATCGTCACCGCCGCGCCATGCAGAAAGGTCGCACCCATGTTGGCGGCAAAGGGAATGAAGGGCTCTGCCTCATCGGGTTTCTCGATTTTCACGATGGAGGCGGCGCTGACCTGCGGATCCTCGGCGCCGATCACATGCAAGCGCGAGAATCCCGGTCGATTGCCCGGCCCGAGATAGACCACCTGCGCGCCCTTGATCAGCCCGCGCGCTTCGAGATCGATCCGTTTCTTGCGATGCTTGAGCGGAAGTTCGATTCCGTCGCAGATGAGCGGTTCACCGGGTAGGAGTTCGGTCTCGGGGGCGCCATGCACCGCGCGAAACGCATGGATGAGGCGGATGCGTGTGGCGTTGCGCCAGACAAGGACGGGGGAGCGCGCCATCAGGTCCACCTCGACGCGCTCGGCCCATCTGACGCGTTCGTCGCGCCGCGCGGCCTCCTCGACCATCGCCTCGAACTGTGGAAAATCCAGAGCCGGATCGGCCAGTGCATGTGCCAGATCAAGGATCGGGTTGCCGGCATCCTGTCGGTGCACCCGGCTCAGCGTCAGCTTGGCGGGTGCAGGCAGCGCCTCGAACACCATGCCGCCAGTGGATTTGACGGGCGGCAATTGCGCCGGATCGCCAAAGAGCAGAAGGGTGGGAAAAATCTCCCTGAGATCGGTCAGCTGCTGCGCATCAAGCATACTCGCCTCATCGACAAACCCGATATCGAGCGGCTCCTCGCGGCGTTTCCAGCCGGTGATGAAATCGGATCCCCGCAGCCCTGCCACCGCCAGAGCGCCGGGGATGGATCTGGTCGTCTGGTAAAAGGCCAGCGCCCGGTCGAGCGCGAGATCCGTGAGCCCTTCGATGGCAGGCCGGGTGCCCTGGCCCGCCAGCCATTCGGCGATCTTCTCATATTCCGGGTGATAGACGGGGGTATAGAGGATGCGGTGGATGGTCGTCGCCGGAACCCCGCGCAGGCGCAGGACGCTCGCCGCCTTGTTGGTCGGCGCAAGGATCGCCAGGGTGCGCCGATCGCGCCGTTTGCGCCCTTCATAATCGCCCGAGACGATCTC
Source organism: Rhodobacteraceae bacterium CG17_big_fil_post_rev_8_21_14_2_50_63_15 (assembly GCA_002783205.1). Classification (GTDB taxonomy): domain Bacteria; phylum Pseudomonadota; class Alphaproteobacteria; order Rhodobacterales; family Rhodobacteraceae; genus Roseovarius. Next base: position 46,168 of record PFEY01000094.1, read on the forward strand.
GAGCCCCGCCTCCGTCAATGCGTGATAGAGTGCGGCCAGCAGCAGCGTCTTGCCCGATCCAGCCTTGCCGACGACGGCCATCACGGCCGATTTGCCGTCGCGCGGCGGGGTGAGCGCGCCCTCATCCAGATCGACGCCCACGCCTCGCAGCATCTCGACGATGCGGTCATGCGCCTCGGCCTGATCGGGGGAAAATGTGAGCGCGGTCTCGGACATGGGCGCGACCCTAACGCCGCGGCCGGTCAGGTGCCAGCAAAAGCCGCGTCTTTAGGCGATCTGCAAAAGGTGCAACACCTTGTCTGCAAAGACGCTTGACCAGCCCTCGCACCCTTCCCTATTGCAGCGCCAGACGATACTGTTTCGCAAAAATATCGCGGCTGCCCGCGACCCGAGGGGAAAGTGATCATGGCGCATATCATCGTCGTCGGCAATGAAAAGGGCGGTGCGGGCAAGTCCACCGTCTCGATGCATGTGGCCACGGCACTTGCCCGCCTTGGCCACAAGACCAGCGCACTCGATCTTGACCTGCGCCAGCGCACCTTCGGGCGCTATGCCGACAACCGAGCAAAGTTCATGAAGAAATCCGGGCTCAACTTGCCCAGCCCCCGCTTTCACGACCTGCCCGATGTGGCCAACGATCAGCTGCGCCCCGGTGAAAACGTCTATGACCGCCGCCTCTCCGCTGCTGTCGCCGCGTTGGAACCCGACAGCGATTTCATCGTCATTGACTGCCCTGGTTCGCATACCCGCCTGAGCCAGGTCGCGCACAGTCTTGCCGACACTCTGATCACACCGCTGAACGACAGCTTCATCGACTTTGATCTTCTCGCTCATATCGACAGCGACGGGCGCAAGATCCTCGGCCCCTCGGTCTATTCCGAAATGGTCTGGAATGCCCGTCAACTGCGCGCGCAGGCGGGTCTGCGCGCCATCGACTGGATCGTCGTGCGCAACCGTATGGGGGCGCAGCAGATGGTCAACAAGCAGAAGATGGGAGATGCGATCGAGGCGCTGTCGAAACGGATCGGCTTTCGGATCGCGCCCGGCTTCAACGAGCGGGTGATCTTTCGCGAACTGTTTCCACGTGGACTGACGCTCCTCGATCTCAAGGATATCGGGGTCAAGGGGCTCAACATCTCCAACATCGCCGCCCGTCAGGAGCTGCGCGACCTCATGAAGGCCCTGAACCTGCCCGGTGTCACGGTCAATTTCTAAGGCGCGAGCCCGAGGACGATACGGTCCATCGGAATATCCCAAGGCTGCGGAAAGATCGTGACGATCTCGCAAAAGCTGTGACCAACGCCGATCGTGCGCGGGCGCGGGACGAGGGCTGCAAGCGCCATGTCGTAATAGCCCCCGCCATTGCCAAGCCGGTAGTTTTGGGCGTCCACCCCCAAGAGCGGCACGATCACCAGATCCGGGCGCAAAACCTCGGCCGTGGCGGGTACCGGGATGTTCCAGAACCCCCGCGTCATGGCGCATCCGGGATGCCAGCGGTGAAAAGCGACCGGCGCACCCTTGGCTGTGACCACAGGCAGGGCGACCTCAGCGCCGCGCAATGTCAGATCGCCGAGGAAGGACCGAAGGTCCATCTCTCCCCGTATCGGCCAATAGCCCGCGATGATGCGCCCCTTGGGATCGCCGATCTCATCGCTGAGCGCACCCATGACGCTGTCAGACTCGGCGCGCAATTCTTCCTGCGACAGGGTGCGCCGCGCCGCATAGAGACGCGCGCGCTCGGCCTTGCGAAAGCGGTTGACGTCGCGCCAGGTGGCGGCATCGACGACATGACCGCCGACAAGGTGATGGGCAAAACAGGGCGCCTCGCCTGGTGTATCGTCTTGGGTCATGGCACTCCTTTCAAACAGGCGGGCCGGTACGTGGGTGCGGCCGGTTGCGCAGGCGGTGCTGATAGATCAGCGCCCAGAGGTTGGAGGCGAAGAGCGCTCCGATAACAACCGTCCCGCCCAGCACGGTCCAGCCGCCTGGATCCTCGCCGATCACAGCCCAGACGAGAAGCGGGGCCAGCACGGATTCGAGCAGGATCAGCAAGGCCACCTCCGCCGAGGAAATATAGCGCGGCCCCAGAGTTAACAGGCAGGTCGAGACGCTGATGAACGCGCCATGCGCCAGAATGAGCGGCCAGTTCTGCGCCCAGATCCTCATTGGCTCTGCCAGCGGCCAGATCGCCAGCGACGCGCCCAGAAATGCAAGCGGAATGGCCGGGATCATCGACACGGCACGCAACTGCCGCGCCGCCGTCATCGCGGCGGCAAAATTGGCAGAGACGCCCACGGCGACCAGATCGCCGCTCCAGTGTGCGCCCTGTGTCTCTCCCGATCCCCAGGCGATGATCCCAAGCCCCACGAACACCCCCAGCATGGTCCAAACCATCCTTCGGCTGATCGCCTCGCCGAGAAACACCCGGCTGAATAGCGCGGCAAAGACTGGCATCGACGCCAAGATAAAGACCACATTCGCCACGCTCGTCCAACTGATCGCCAGCACGAATCCGGGGGCCGTGATCGCAATCAGCACCGTATAGATCAGTCCGGGCCTTCCCGTTCGCGCCACGGATTGAAACCCGCGCAGCCCATGCGTCATCAGCACGCCCACAAGGATCACGCTGCCCGCCGTGAGCCCGCGCCAGAACGAGATCGACGCCGGATCGCCGTCAATCAGGCGCACAAACAACGAATCCGGCACCACGAAGAGCACACCCAGACCGGTGATCAGCACGCCCTTGAGATGCTCATGCATGGCTCATGTCGTCTTTTGATGAACTTCGATCACGTTGCCATCGGGATCATAGAAGAAAATCTGGTGCCAGCCCGCAACCGCGCGGTTGCCCCAGTCGGAATAGGGCACACCCTTGGCGTCGAGATGCGCCATGACCGCCGCGATGTCATCGGTGCGATAGGCAATGTGACCCTGCGCCACCGGGTTGACGATCTGTCCGGCGCGAAATCCGGCCTGTGCGTCGCGCCGCGCCAGATGAGTCTGGATCGCCCCATCCCAGACAAACGCCACATCGCCGGCGTAACCCTTGTTCTTTTCCAGAACCGGAATATCGGTCTGTGGCACCTCCAGCCCAAGCACATCGCGGTAGAATGCTTCCATGTCCTCGACCCTGTCGGTCGCGAGATTGATGTGATGCAGCACCAGTTTCATGCGTCCGTTCCTCCCTTGACGTTGACTAAACGACCTGCCGGCAAAGGGCGAGCGAAAGATCACGCGCCCCCTCGCCAACCCTGTTGCGGCCGGTCTATGCTGAGGCAAGCCGCCAAGAAGGAGACCCACCATGCCCGCTCCCGAAAACCTGTTCAAGTCCGCCCTCGCGCGGGGGGACCGGCTCTATGGCTGCTGGGCAGGCTTTGCCGATGCCTATGCCACGGAGATTCTGGCCAGCGCCGGGTTTGACTGGCTGGTGATCGATGCCGAACATGCCCCAAACGACCTGCGGACGATCTCGGCGCAACTCGCCGTGCTTGCCGGCAAGCACAGCCAGCCAGTGGTGCGCCTGCCGATGGGAGAGGTCTGGGCGATCAAGCAGGTGCTCGACGCGGGCGCGCAGACGTTGCTCATCCCGATGGTCGAAAGCGCGGATCAGGCCCGCGCTCTGGTGCGCGCGATGCGCTATCCGCCCGACGGCCTGCGCGGCTCCGGCGCGGCTCTGGCGCGCGCCTCGCAGTTCTCCGGCGTCGCCGATTACATCCCCACCGCCAACGCGCAGATGTGCCTTTTGGTGCAGGTCGAGACGCGGGCGGGCCTCAACGCGCTCGAGGATATCCTGACGGTCGAGGGCGTCGATGGCGTCTTTATCGGGCCGTCCGATCTGGCCGCAGACATGGGGTATCTCGGCGACAGCAGCGCCGCGCCAGTGCAGGTGGCGATCAGGTCCGCGCTTGCCCGCATCGCCGCGTCGCAGAAGGCGGCAGGCATTCTCGCGCTCGACCGCACCACCGCGCTGACCTACCGCGACTGGGGCGCGCAGTTTCTGGCCGTGGGGATCGACGTGGTGATGCTGGCCCAGAGCGCGCGTGCCACGGTCGCCCGCTGGCGCGATGGCTGAGTGGCTGCTGGCCGATGTCGGGGCATCCCACACGCGGGTTGCGCTTGCCACGCCTGCCGGACTGGTGCCCGGCACAGCACAAACATTCCAGAATGCTGGTTTTCCGGGGCTGGCGCCCTTGCTCGCCGACTATCTCGCGGCCCGGGAAGCCCTCCCCACGACCCTCTGCGCCGGGGTCGCCGGCCCGGTTTCCAGCGGCACCGCGCAACTGACCAATCTCGACTGGTTCATTGACAGCCGCGTGTTGCGCAACGCGACCGGCGTTTCGGAGGTACATCTGCTCAACGACCTTCAGGCGCAGGCCTGGGCGCTTGACGATCTGGCGCCGGAGTCGGTCTTGCAGCTCGTTTCCGGCGCGCCGGACCCTTTGGGCCCGCGCCTGGTCATGGGTCTTGGCACCGGCAGCAACATCGCCGTGGCGCATCGCCTTGGCCCGCGCCCGTTCGTCCCCCCTTCGGAGGCCGGGCATTCCAGCCTGCCACATATGGATGAGGCCACCAACGCCCTCATCTCGGCGCTTGCAACGGACATTCCCCACAAACCCTATGAGGCGCTGCTGTCGGGCCCGGGTCTGACCCGCCTGCACCGCCTGCGGACCGGCACCGTCCTGCCGCCGCCGGAAATCGTCAACGCCCATGTCAGAGGCGAAGCCGCGGCAACCGCAACGCTCAGGGTCTTTGCGCGGCTTCTCGGCACGGTTCTGGGCAATCTTGCGCTGAGCCATATGGCGACAGGTGGCGTCTTTCTGATCGGCGGCACGGCCCGCACCCTTGCAGCGCATCTCCTCTCGCTCGGGATGCGAGACTGTTTCACCGCAAAAGGCCCATACACAGAGATCCTGCTGGCCATGCCGCTCACGCTCATCATCGACGATCATGCCGCAGTCACCGGCTGCGCGCACTATCTCCGGCAGGGCACGAGGCCAGAGACAAGGTGATGGCGAGGCGCGCAGGACGATCCCGTCTCAAGCGCCCCAGGTGTCGCTCAACCGATAACCCAGCGGCCAGGGATCGTCGGGATCGAGCATGTGCTGGTGAATGCCGGTGATCCATGCCCGGCCGCTGATCTCGGGGATGACCGCCGGTCTGCCGCCGACGCGCGCGCTGCCAACAATCCGTCCCGTGAACGTCGAGGCGATGATTGAACTTGCTTCGAAAATCTGAGCCTCGGTGATCTGGCCCCTGGCTGCCATCACGGCGAGGCGCGCCGAGAGGGCGGTACCGGTTGGCGAGCGATCCACCTTGCCGGGGCGCACCGCCACCGCAGAGCGGCCGAGCAGCCGATTGCCCTCGACCGTAACCGGACCACAGAAAGCACAGAAGGAAATGTGATCCCACGCCGGGTTCTCGGGATGCACAAAGCCAAGCTGTTCGTTCGCGGCGCGCGTGATGCGCATCCCCATGCGGGCAATATCGCCCGCCTCGTCGGCGGTGATGGCAAAGCCCGCATCCCGCGCCTCGACCATGACGAAACTGTCGCCGCCATAGGCGGTATCGACCTTCAGTGTTCCCAGACCCTCAACCTCCAGCGGCACCGCCAGTCGATCGGCAAAGCTGGGGACGTTGCGCACATGGATGCGTTCGGCCTTGCCGTTCCGACAGTCCGCCCGGACGCGCACCAGCCCGCCCGGTGCCTCGAGCACCAGATTGGTCACTGGCTCGGTCATCGGGATCAATCCGCCATCGAGAAGAACCGTCGCGACACAGATCGAGTTCGACCCGGACATCGGCGGCGTATCGGCGGGCTCCATGATGATGAAAGCGGCCTCGGCCTCGGGGTTTTTCGGCGGCACCAGCAGATTGACATGCCGGAACACCCCGCCGCGCGGCTCGTTCAGTACGAAATTGCGCAAGGATTCGTCCTCGGCAACAAACGTCCGCTGTTCCCAGATCGTGGCCCCGGGGGGCGGCAGGACGCCGCCGACGATGACATCGCCCACCTCGCCTTCGGCATGGGCGGAGATGACGTGAATGGTCTTGATGCTGCGCATGTCCGTTCCTCAGGTGTAGCGTGCGACAGGATTGCCGAGGGCGTCGTAAATCGGCGTGATCCCCAGTCCGGGACGATCCGCTGCCGTCATCCGGCCGTTGATCCGGCGCGGCGCACCTTCGGCGATGTCCTTCGTCCCGTAGCTGTTGAAGTCGGTCGCCGAGAAGGTGAAATCCGACGGTGTCGAGCGCGCCAGATGGGCGATCGCCGCCGTCGTGATGTCGCCGCCCCAGGTGTCCTCGATCGTCATCGGGATGCCCTGCTCAACGCAGAGATCGCGCATGAGTTTCGCGCGGCTGAGCCCGCCTACCTTGGAGATCTTGAGGTTGATCACGTCCATCGCATCCTCGGCCAGACCTCGCACCAGCATCCCAGTGCCGTCGATCACCTCGTCGAGCACGAAAGGCAGGGCGGTGCGGCGGCGAATCGAGACGCATTCCTCATAGGTCAGGCAGGGCTGCTCGATATAGACATCGAGTCCAGAGACCGCGCCGACCACGCGCGCCGCCTCGTGCCGGGTCCAGCCGGTATTGGCGTCCGCGACCAGCAGGTCCGACGGCTTGAGCACCGCGCGCGTGGCATGGATGCGCGCGATATCCTCGTTGGCGTCGCCGCCGACCTTGAGCTGGAACTTGGTATAGCCCTCGGCGGCATAGCCCTCGATCTTCTTGGCCATGATCTCGGGTGCCTCCTGACTGATCGCGCGGTAGAGCACCACATCCTCCTGCGCGGCGCCGCCCAGCAGCGTATAGACGGGCTGACCGGTCGCCTTGCCCAGAAGATCCCAGCAGGCAATGTCGATCGGCGCCTTGGCATAGGGATGACCGCGCAGTGCTGCATCCATCACCCGGTTGACCTGACCGATGTTGCGCGGATCAAGACCGATCAGATGTGGGGCGAGTTCGGCGAGCCCCGCGCGCACACCCAGTGCGAAGGAGGGCAGATAGGCAGATCCCAATGGGCAGCATTCGGCATGTCCGCTCAGCCCCTCATCGGTTACGATTTCCACCACGGTGCTGTCGAACACTTCGACGAAATTGCCGTTCGACCAGCTGTAGCGACCCTCCTTGAGCGGCAGGTCCACCTGATAGACGGTGATGGCGGTGATCTTCATGGGTCGGTCCTTTCAGAAGCGGTTTGCGGAAAACGGGGTCAGATCGATTGGCGCAGGAATGTCGCGGGCAAGGGCCGCAACGATCTCCCCCGTCGCCGCCGCCTGTGTCAGGCCGAGATGGCCATGCCCAAAGGCATGGATCACGCGGGCGCAGTGGGGCGAACGGCCGATGATCGGCAAGCTGTCGGGAAGCGAGGGGCGAAAGCCCATCCATTCTGTGCCTCCCTCGGTCCGCAGCCCCGGCAGAAAGCGTGCGGCCTTGGCCAGCAGCACCTGCGATCGCCTGAAATCGGGGGGGCGGCGGAGGCCGCCAAGTTCGACTGCGCCCCCCACACGCACCCCGCCATTGATGCGCGAGACGACAAAGCCATGATCGGAAAAGGTCAGATGGGTGCGCAGGTCAAAGGCGCCCTCGGGCAGCGTCGTGTTGTAGCCGCGCTCGGTTTCGAGCGGAATCCTGTCGCCGAGCGTGCGCGCCAGATGATGCGACCACGCCCCCGCCGCCACGATTACCTGCCGTGCAGATTGAACCTCTCTCCCCGACAACCTCAGGTGAACGCTGTTTTCTTCTGCCTTCAGGGCTACCACCTCGGCCCGTTCAATGCGGCCGCCGCGCTGCCGGAATGTCTCGGCCAGATGCGCAAGCCAAGCCGCTGGATCGCAGGTATTGAGCCAATCCGGGGTAAAGCCCGCATGTTTGAAACGCGGGTCGAGACCGGGTTGAAGTTTGGCAAGGGCGTCGGCGCCGTGCAGAAGATCGAACCGGATCCCATGGCGCGCGCGTTCCTCCCAGACAGGAAGACTGGCGCGGAATGTCTGCTCGGAGTCGAAGATCTGCAACTGCCCCTCGCGTAACAGCAGATGTCCGGCATCAACGTTTGCCACCTGCCGCTCCAGCGCCTCCCGTGACAGCGTCATCAGCGCGGCCTGCGCCGCAAGCCCTGCGGCGTAGCGGTCTGGCAGGCTCGCGCGGAAGAAGCGCAGCAGCCACGGCAGGAGCGGCAAAGCGTAGGACGGCGGAATGCTGAGCGGCCCAAGCGGGTCGAGAAGCCAGCGCGGCGCGCGCCACAAAACGCCCGGTGTCGCCAGCGGCACGATATCGCTGAAGGCAAACGCTCCGGCATTGCTCTGCGAGGCCTCGGCCCCCACGCCCGTGCGATCGAAGACAAGAACGTCGGCCCCATGTCTTTGCAGGGCGAGAGCCACGTTAATGCCGATGATCCCGGCACCGATCACAACGATATCCTGAACCTGTTCATCCCGCAGCATGGTTTGGTCCGTTCCTAGTCGCTCTCAAAGGCGAATGCCCTTTGCGTATGGGTCTGCCGGGTCAAAGATCAGATCTGCCTCACCGGTGACAAAGGCTTGGCCTGTAATGGTTGGAATGACGCCGCCATTCGCTCCGGGTTGGTAGCTCAGGCGATAGGTGCTGCCAATGATGCTCTCCTGCACCCAGTCCTCTCCGGGCGCGAGCACGCCGTCGGCCGCAAGACAGGCGAGTTTTGCCGAGGATCCGGTGCCGCAGGGCGACCTGTCATAGGCGCCGCCCGGGCAGAGCACGAAATTGCGCCCGTTGGCGGCGGGATCAGCGGGCGGGCCGAAGAGCTCGATATGGTCGATCCAGGCACCATTGCGCCCGGTGATCCCGGCCTCATCGAGCGCCGCGCGAATGCGCAAGGTGAGATCAGTCAGCGCCGCGATGTTCGACGAGTTGAGCGCGATCGGGCTCTGCTTGACCAGAAAGAACCAGTTGCCGCCCCAGGCGACATCGCCCGTGACCGGCCCCACGCCCGGAACGTCCACGGTGACGGCATGGAAGAGCCGGTCGCTCTCGACATTGACGACCGAGACGGTATGCGCGTCGTGCAGCGTGACCTCGACCACGCCCACCGGGGTTTCAAAGCGGTGCCGCCCCGGACCAATCCGCCCCAGATGCGCCAGCGTCACCGCCAGACCAATGGTGGCATGGCCACACATGCCGAGATTGGCGATGGGGTTGAAATAGATCACCCCCGTGACGCAATCCGGCGCCGAGGGCGACACCAGAAGGGCACCCACCATCGCATCATTGCCGCGCGGCTCGAGCAGGACAGCCTTGCACAGATCGCCATGCTCCGACTGAAGCTGCGCCGCGCGCAAAGGCAGCGGGCCCGCGCCAAGATCGGGGCCGCCCGCCACGATCACCCGCGTCGGCTCGCCACCGGTATGGCTGTCGATCACGCGCATTGCGCAATCACCCCGCCCTGCCGCGACCAGTCGGCATACCAGGCGCGAAAGAGGGCGTATTGCCGCTCGACATAGCCTTGCTGCGACGGCGAGAGTCGGTCGCTCTCGTTGAAATGCAGCCGGTAAGCCTCTTCGCCTTTCAGCACCATCATGTGCTTGAAATAGAGCACCAGATCGGGGCCCTCGTCGAAACTCGACAGCACCGCCATCGCCTCGTCCAGTTCGCGGGCGCGCTGCCGCGCCTCGGCATCGCCTTTGGCCGCGCGTTGGCAGAGCGCCACCAGATGCAGCACCTCGCGCGGCAGGACGTTGCCGATGCCGGTGATCGCCCCCGTCGCCCCGCAATTGACAAACCCGTGATAGACGGCGGTGTCCACGCCGATCATCAGCGTCACATCGGCGTCCTGCGAGGTGATGTTTTCGGCCGCATAACGCAGATCGTCGAAGCCGCCGAATTCTTTGAATCCGACCAGATTTGGATGTGCCGCACGCAAGGCATAGAACAGGTCCGCCCGCGTGGAAAAGCCGTAATAGGGACTGTTGTAGATCACCGAAGGCAGGGTTGGCGCGGCGGACAGGATCGCCTCGAAATGCGCCTTCTGCGCGGCAATCGACGGGCCGCGCGACAGCACTCGCGGGATCACCATCAACCCCAGTGCACCGACCTCCGCCGCATGGCGCGCATGGGCCACCGCCACGCTTGTATTGACGGCCCCGGTCCCCACCACCACCGGCACGCCGGCGGCGCAGAGCCGCGCCACGCCTTCCATCCGCTCGGCATCGGTCAGCAGGGGCCAGTCGCCCATCGAGCCGCAATAGATCACCGCAGACATGCCGAGCCCGACCAACTCTTGCCCCTTGGCGACGAGCTTGTCGTAATCCGGTTTGCGATCGGGCGTGCAGGGTGTCAGTAAGGCCGGCATACAGCCCGTGAAAACATTCTTCGTCATGTCCTTCTCCTCCTTCTGAGCCGACGCCATGCGGGGCCGACCGTGGTGTGCAATGCGGGTCTGTCGGTCTGACCGGGTCAGCGAACCTTGGCCAGAAACTTGCGGGTCAACTCCGAGCGGGGTGCGCCAAAAATCTGCGTGGGCGGCCCGATCTCCGCGATCACGCCCTCGTGGAAATAGGCCACCCGATCCGAGACATCGCGGGCAAAGCCCATCTCATGCGTGACGCATATCATCGTCATGCCCTCTTCGGCCAGCACCCGCATGGTATCGAGCACCTCGCCCACCAGTTCCGGATCAAGCGCCGAGGTCGCCTCGTCGAACAGCATGTAGTCGGGCTCCATCGCCAGCGCCCGCGCAATTGCCAGCCGCTGCTGTTGTCCGCCCGAGAGCGCGTTGGGATAGGCGTTCAGCTTGTCGCCCAAACCAACATGCTGGAGTTGATAGGCCGCGATCTCGCGTGCTTCGGCCCGCGATTTACCCTTCACGATCCGCGGCGCCAACGCCACGTTTTCAAGAGCCGTCAGATGCGGAAAGCTGTTCCATTGCTGAAATACCATGCCCATGCGTTGCCGCAGCTTGTTGAGATTGGTTCCCTTGGCGTGAACGTCAGTGCCGTCCACCCGGATCGCGCCCTTCTGGATCGGCTCGAGCCCGTTGATGCAGTAAAGCAGCGTGGATTTGCCCGATCCCGATGCCCCGATGACCGACAGAACCTCGCCCTTTGGCACGTCAAGGTCGATGCCTCTGAGGACATGAAGCGCGCCGAAATACTTGTGCAGGCCGCGGATTTCGATCATTGGACCCACCTCTTTTCAACTTTGGCTGCATAGCGAGAGATCGGATAGGACAGGGCAAAATAGAACGCCCCGGCAATCGAGATGATCAAGAGCGGTTCCTGCGTGCGGGTGATCAGGATCTGGCTGGCGCGCAACAGTTCGACGTATCCCAGCACCGACACCAGCGCGCTGTCCTTCATCACGCCGAGCGCCACCCCCACCCAGGAGGGAAAGACCGCGCGCGCGCCGATCGGAAAGACCACATAGCGCAAATCCTGCCAGTAGCTCATTCCCAGACTGCGCGCCGCCCGCCGCATCGGCACGCCGACCGCCTGCATCCCGCCCTGCGCCACATTAGCGACCAGCGCCGCCGTGTAGAGCGTGAGGACGATGACACCCGACGCAAAGGGATCGAGGTTGAGCCCGATGATCGGTGCGAAATTGTAGAACAGCACCAACTGGATAATCAGCGGAACCGAGCGGAAGGCATCAAGCAGCGGAGCGAGCAGCACTGCGGCCAAGATCCGCCCCTCGTGCAGCAGCCAGCCGCAAATCACGCCAAGGAGCGTGCCAAGCGCGATGGAAACCGCAGAGATCATCAGCGTGCGCCACGCGGCCTGAGCCATGAACCAGATGTCATTTGTCCCGAAGCTGGTAAAGACGTTGATGCCACTCTGCATTGGGGGCGCCTCAGTATCGAAACAGCCGCACGGCCAGCAGCCGCGACGCCAGAAGGATGAGCTTGACCAGCACGTAGTAAATCACTGCCGTCACCGCGAAATACTCGAAGATGCGATAGGTCCGGCTGGCAAAGAACTGGGTCTCGCCCGAAAGCTCGCGAAAGCCCACCAGCATCCCCAGCGAGGACATCAGCACCGCCCAGACAAGCTGATTGGTGAGCGGGTGATAAACGATGCGAAAGACCTGCGGGATGAGGATGCGAGTATAGACCTGCCAGGAGGTCATGCCAAGGCTGAGCCCGGCGCGGCGCTGCGTATCCGGCACCGCCTGAAAGCCGCCGCGAAAGTTTTCCGCCAGATAGCCCGCGCAATTGAAGCTGAGCCCGGCCAGAACGATCGTGTAGGGCGTCAGATGCAGCCCAAAGGCACCCAGCCCGAAGCCGAAGAAGAACAGCTGAAACAGCGCGGGCGTGTTGCGCGCCAGTTCCACCCAGGAGGTGGCAAACCAGTAGAGCGGCCCGCGCATGTTCATGCGGATCACCGCCAGGCCAAGACCGATCACGATGCCGATGAGCATCGACAAAATCGCAACCTGAAGGGTCAAAAGACCTGCATCGAGCAGATCCGGAACGCTCTTGAACACCGGGCGCCAATGGAAATTGTAGTCGAACATCAGCGCCTCTCGTGATGTGGCCCGCCCGCCGGGCGAGCGGGCCATGACGATGTGCGGATCAGTACATCACACCGGGGATGCGCAATTCGGGGGCCTCGCCGCCGACATACTTGCCCCAGAGTTCCTGATAGCGGCCAGAGCGCACCTGATGGGTGACAAAGAGGTTGAGGTAGTTCAACCAGGACACATCCTCGCGCTTGGCGACAACCGAGGTGTAATCGGTCGTCCAGGGCATCCGCGGTCCCGCCACCACGTTGTCATACTGATCCGTAATCGGCTTGACGGCGGTATTGGTGGTGATACCGATATCGGCCTTGCCCTGTGCCACGGCCAGAAACACCTCGTTCTCGGACTGATAGCCCTGATAGAGGTTCTCCTCGCCCCATTCCTTGGCGATCTTGAGCCATTCCTGTTCCGGCACGGTGCCCAGACCCGCCGCGACGCGCTTGCCGCGGATATCCTCGAAATTCACGATGCCGCTGTCCTTGCCTATCACGCCTTGCGCATAATAGATCGCATAGGGAATGGAAAAGCCCACGGTCTTGGCCCGCGCCAGACTGTCAGAGGTGGCACCGAACACGACATCCGCGCGCCCCGTGACAATGACCGGCAGTCGTTCGGCCCAGGTCAGGGGAAGGATCTCGAGTTCGACCTCGAGCGCGGCGGCCATGTCCTTGCAGTAATCCACGTCAAAGCCGGCAGGCTCGTTGTTCGCGTCCCGATATCCGATCGGCGGAAAATCCAGAACCACTCCACACCGCAGGGTGCCGCGGTCGATCACATCATCCAGCGTGTCCGCCGAGACCGGCATCGCCATCGTCAACAACAGCGCCCCGGTCGCAATACTCCGTTTCAACATCTTTCTCTCCTGTTGTGAGATTCTTTTTTATCGTAGACCCACAGAGTAGAATATTGGATACAATATGCAATATGGAAATCTCCCTCTTTCCCTCCAACTTGCCATGTTTTACCAAAGCGCGACTCAGGAACCCGAAATGAATCTGAAATCCATAGATATTTCCGAGATGGCCTCGGCATCGACCATCGTGTTCGACATGCTGCGCAAGGCGATAATCGAGGGCGATCTGACCGAGGGTGAGCCGCTGCGCCAGGAAGAGATCGCGCGCATCTTCAACACCAGTCGGATCCCGGTGCGCGAGGCAATCTCGCGGTTGCAGGAACAGGGCCTTGTCAAGACGCAACGCTACAAGGGGGCTGTCGTCGCCAGCCTCTCGGCGACCGAAGCCGCAGAAATCTTTGACTTTCGCGCTCTCATCGAACCCGAAATCGTGCGCGACGCCACATCGCGCATGACAGACGACAGCCTTCTGGCCGCTGAAAGGGCCTGCATTGCCTTCTCGGCCTGCACCACTCCGATGGACTGGGGCAATCTCAATCGCGCGTTCCACGCCGCTCTCTACAGCCCGAGCGCGCTGAAATACTTCATCGAGGTCTCGCACAAGGCGATGGACCGGGTCGAGCGGTATGTCCGGGCGCAATTGGTGATGAGCAACGGAATGGGGCGTGCAAATGAAGAGCATTTCGCGATTCTGAACGCTTGCAAAGCTGGAAATGCAGATGCTGCGGCGGCGCTGACCAAAAGCCACATCTGCGGCGCCAAGGACTCGCTCTTGCGGTATTTTCCGAAGGTGTGAGCGCCCGCAGAGAGCATCGGACGCTTCAATCGGACTGCACAGCGACGGCGGTGCGGTGCCCGGCGATCTGCCTCGGGTGACAGCAACCCGGTTCTGCCAGCCGCAGGCTCTGGCAATTCGCCCTCGCACCTCTGGACCAACTCTCTTATAACCTCTGCGAACCATGGGGGGAGTCGTTGTCATGTCCGGAGAATTGTCACCCATCGACAAAGCCAAGTTCGTCGCGGCAAAGCGCTCGGTCGATTTCGTCGAGGACGGGATGCGCGTGGGCCTCGGGACCGGTTCGACGGCCGCCTGGATGGTGCGCTGCCTGGGCGAGTTGGTGCGCGAGGACGGGCTGCGGATCAAGGGCGTGCCCACTTCCACCCGCACGGCGGATCTCGCGCGCGAGGTCGGAATAGAGGTGATCAGCCTTGATGAGGCAAAATGGCTCGACCTGACGATTGATGGCGCCGATGAGTTCGACAGGAATCTCAATCTGATCAAGGGCGGCGGCGGGGCGCTCTTGCAGGAAAAGATCGTGGCCACGGCCTCGGACCAGATGATCGTCATCGCAGACGCTGCCAAGGAGGTCGAGACGCTGGGAGCCTTTCCGCTTCCTGTCGAGGTCATTCCTTTTGGCTGGCAGACCACGAAGTCGCTGATCGAAGAGTTGCTGATCAACATGGATGTTATGGGCCGTGATGCCTCCCTCAGGATGAATGGCGGGCGGGCCTTTATGACCGATGAGGGCAATTACATCCTTGATCTGCATCTCAACCGGATCGGCAATGCGCATCGTCTTTCCATGGCTCTCAATCAAGTACCAGGCCTCGTGGAGAACGGGCTGTTCCTCGATGTGTGCGATGTGGTGATCGTGGGACATGGTGATGGTCGCGTCGAGACGCGCAACATCAACGAAGGCACTGTCGAACAGGACCGCCTCGATTTCGTCGAGGCTGACAACCTCTTTACCGATCTGAACGACTGAGGCTGGGGCAGGCATGACATTCGACTATGATCTTTTCGTGATTGGCGGCGGCTCTGGCGGGGTGCGCGCGGCGCGTGTGGCGGCGCAGGGCGGCGCGCGCGTGGCACTGGCCGAAGAGGACCGCTATGGCGGCACCTGCGTGATCCGGGGCTGTGTGCCTAAGAAACTGATGGTCTTTGCATCCGAATATCCAACTGCAATGGCCGAGGCACAGGCCTATGGCTGGGCGGTTCAAACGGGTGCATTTGACTGGGATAGGTTCCGGAAGAAACTGCATATGGAACTCGACCGGCTGGAAGGCGTCTATCGCGGTGTTCTCCAGACCAACGGGGTCGAGACCTTTGACGCCCGAGCGCGGCTTGTGGATCCGCATACCGTTGAACTGCCCGATGGCACCAGAAAATGCGCCAAGCATATCCTGATCGCGACGGGCGGGCGGCCGGAGAAACCTGGCCTGCCAGGGGCGGAACACGGGATAACCTCGAATGATATCTTTCATCTCGACTCGCTGCCCAAATCCATCCTGATCATCGGCGGCGGCTATATCGCCTGCGAATTCGCTTGTATTCTCAACGGTCTGGGCGTTCAGGTGACACAGTATTACCGCGGCGCGCAGATCCTGCGCGGCTTTGACGACGAGGCGCGTGGGCTGGTCTCTGACGAAATGATCCAATCGGGCGTCACCCTGCATCTGGGCACCAACATCCTGTCGATCGAGCCCGCCCCCGGTGGCTATCGCGTCAAGGCCACCAATGGCAGAGAGGCGGTTTTCGAAAAGGTGATGTTCGCCACCGGTCGCGCCCCCAATACAGAAGATCTCGGGCTGCAAGCGGCAGGCGTGGCCGTGGGTCGCAAGGGTGAGATCGTGGTCGACCGCTACAGCCAGACCGGTGTGCCGTCGATCTACGCGATCGGCGACGTGACCGACCGGGTCAACCTTACGCCGGTAGCGATCCGTGACGGCATGGCCTTTGTCGAAACTGTGTTCAAGGGCAACCCGACTCCGGTCGATCATGTCCTGATCCCGACCGCAATCTTCACCCAGCCCGAGATGGGCACCGTGGGTCTGAGCGAGGAAGAGGCCCGTGACCGCGAGCCGATCGAAGTCTATGCCACGTCTTTTCGCCCGATGAAGAGCGCCTTTGCAGGCTGTCCGGACCGGGTGCTGATGAAACTGATCGTCAGCCAGACAACGCGAAAGGTTCTGGGCTGTCATATCGTTGCCCCCGGTGCGGGCGAATTGATCCAACTGGCGGGAATTGCGATCAAGATGGGCGCTGACAAAGAGGATTTCGACCGCACCGTGGCGGTGCATCCCACGATGTCCGAAGAACTTGTAACGATGAAAACCCCGGTGCGCGCGGGTTGATTTTTTGCCTGTGCTGCACAGGTTAGTGAACAACAGCGTCAGAGTCGGGATAGAAGGGAAAGACAAAGCTTATGGCAGGAAATTCTGGTGGCCCATGGGGCGGCGGCGGCAACTCTGGCGGCGGCGATGACCGCGACCGAAACACCGGTGGCGGAAGACGCCCGCCGGAAGGTGGCCCGCAACTGCCCGAGATCGACGAACTGGTGCGCAGAGGCCAAGACCGACTGCGCGTCCTGATGGGCGGGCGTGGCGGCGGCAACAGGGGCGGTGGTAACGCTGGCAGCGAAGGCCCACAATTAGGCAAGGGCACGATCGGGCTGGCCGTGCTTGGAGCGGTGGCGCTCTGGGCATTTGCCAGCGTCTACACGGTCAAACCGGAAGAACAGTCTGTCGAACTGTTCCTCGGCAAGTATTACAAGACCGGCAATCCCGGTTTGAACTTTGCGCCCTGGCCAGTGGTCACAGCCGAAGTGATGAATGTGACGTCGGAACGCACCGAGACGATCGGCAACCGGCAAGGCTCCAGCAATGACGGTCTGATGCTGACGACGGACGCCAATATCGTGGACATCAATTTTCAGGTGGTCTGGAACATTTCCGACCCGTCAAAGGCGCTGTTCAATATCCGTGATCCGCAACTAACCGTGCAGGCGGTCTCGGAATCGGTGATGCGCGAGATCATTGCCGCCTCGAACCTGTCGCCGATCCTCAACCGGGACCGGGGCATCATTGCAGATACGGCCATGCAGAACATCCAGGAAACGATGGATGATTATGACAGCGGCATCCGTATCGTCCGGGTCAACCTCGACAAGGCCGATCCGCCACGCGACGTGATCGACAGCTTCCGCGAGGTGCAGGCCGCCGAGCAGGAACGCGACCGGCTGCAACGGCAGGCCGATGCCTATGCCAACCGCGTTCTTGCCGAAGCCCGCGGTCAGGCCGCGCAGATCCTCGAAGACTCCGAGGGATTTCGGGCGCGCGTGGTCAATGAGGCTTCGGGCGATGCAAGTCGCTTCACGTCTGTTCTCACAGAATATTCCAAGGCCCCTGAAGTGACGCGAAAGCGTCTTTATCTTGAAACCATGGAGCGGGTTCTGGGCGGCATCGACAAGACCATTCTCGACGGCTCGGTCGTCGGCGGTGAGGGCGGCAGTAATGTCGTGCCTTATCTGCCGCTGAATGAGCTGCGTCGCAACACCACCGGAGAGGGGAACTGAGATCATGGGCAAGGCAAAGATTTTCATCCCTTTTGTGGTCGTGATCCTGTTTCTGGGTTTGTCCTCGGTTTTCGTGGTCGATGAACGCGAGAAGGCTTTGGTGTTGCAATTCGGCCAGATCAAGGCGGTCAAGGAAGACCCGGGCCTGTCGTTCAAGATACCCTTCATTCAGGAGGTCGTGCGCTATGACGCCCGCATCCTGTCGCTTGACACCGACACGATCGAAGTGACGCCCTCGGACGATCGCCGGCTGGTGGTCGATGCCTTTGCCCGCTACCGGATCCGGGACGTGGTTCAGTTCCGTCAGGCCGTGGGTATCGGAGGCCTCCGGGTCGCCGAGGACCGGCTTTCCTCGATCCTCAACGCCCAGATCCGCGAGGTGTTGGGGGCTGATCAGGTCACGTCGGATACGATCCTGTCGCAAGATCGCCGCGAGCTGATGCGACGCATTCAGAGGCAGTCACAGCGCAGCGCCGAAGGCCTTGGCCTTGATGTGGTGGACGTGCGTCTGAAACAGACCAACCTGCCCGACCAGAACCTCGAGGCCACCTTTGCCCGGATGCGGGCCGAACGCGAGCGCGAAGCGGCCGACGAGATCGCCCGCGGCAACGAGGCCGCGCAGCGTGTCCGGGCGCTCGCCGACCGCACGGTGACCGAGACGCTGTCGGATGCCGAACGGCAGGCGCAGGTGGTCCGGGGCGAGGCCGATGCCGAACGCAACGCGATCTTTGCCGAGGCCTTTGGCGCCGATCCCGAATTCTTCGCCTTCTACCGCTCGCTTCAGGCGTATGAAAATGCATTGCAGTCCGGAAATTCCTCGATCGTGATGACGCAGGACAGCGAATTCTTCGACTACATGCGCTCGGGCAATGCTCCGGAATGATTGAAACTGCGCTTCTGGCCCTAGGGCTGGTGCTGATCGTCGAGGGGCTGGTCTATGCACTGGCCCCTTCGCTTGTCGATCAGATGCTCGTGGCGCTTGCGGCACTCCCGCCCGAGGCCCGCCGCCTGATGGGTCTTCTTGCACTGGTGCTCGGGCTGGCAATGGTCTGGGGGGCCAAGAGCCTTGGGGCCTGATCGCCAAGGCTCTTGCCTTCGCCGAGGCGAAGGAGTCACATGCATGTGACATGAAACTGCGATCTTTCCGATCCGTCCCCGGCGCCCTACATTGAACGCAACGCGCGGTGCTTGTCCAACACCGGCGAATGACACAGACCAAAGGAGATATTGGCGTGACACTCCGAACGATTTCCATTGCCCAAACGGATACAGGTCCTCTACGTCGGCTGGCACTGATGGCGCTGATCGTTGCGCTGGTGCTCGCCCAAGCCGTGGCGGCACGTGCGCAGCCCGACAGTTTTGCCGATCTGGCCCAACAGATCAGTCCGGCGGTGGTCAACATCACCACATCGACGGTCGTTGAGCAGCCCACCGGCCCCTCTCCCATCGTGCCCGAGGGCTCGCCTTTCGAGGACTTTTTCGACCAGTTCCGCAACCGTCAGGGCGAAGGTGACCGCCCGCGCCGGTCCTCGGCGCTCGGCTCGGGCTTTGTCGTCTCCGAGGACGGCTACGTTGTCACCAACAACCACGTGATCGAAAGCGCCGACGAGATCATCATCGAATTCTACTCGGGCGAGACGCTGCCCGCCAAGGTGATTGGCACCGATCCCAAGACCGACATCGCCCTCTTGAAGGTCGAGGCGCCCAAACCGCTTCCTTTTGTCAAGTTTGGCGATAGCGACACCGCAAAAGTCGGCGACTGGGTGCTGGCCATGGGCAACCCCCTCGGGCAGGGGTTTTCGCTCTCTGCCGGGATTGTATCCGCGCGCAATCGCGCGCTCTCGGGCACCTATGACGATTACATCCAGACGGACGCCGCTATCAACCGCGGCAATTCCGGCGGACCGCTCTTCAACCTCGATGGCGATGTGGTTGGGGTGAACACGGCAATCCTCAGCCCGACCGGTGGCTCTATCGGGATCGGCTTTTCCATGGCCTCGAACGTGGTCAAGCGTGTGGTCGGTCAATTGCAGGAATTCGGCGAGACCCGCCGTGGCTGGCTTGGGGTGCGGATCCAAGACGTGACCAACGACGTGGCCGAAGCGATGGGGCTTGACAAGGCCAAGGGCGCGCTCGTGACCGATGTGCCCGAAGGCCCGGCAGCGGAGGCCGGGATGCTGGCTGGCGACGTGATCACATCCTTCGACGGCAAGGATGTGGCCGATACCCGTAGCCTCGTGCGCGAAGTGGGCAACACGGAAGTCGGCAAGTCGGTGCGCGTCGTCGTGTTCCGCGACGGCAAGACCACGACGCTCGACATCACGCTTGGTCGCCGCGAAGAAGCCGAGGGAGAAACCCCCGTCGCGCAACCGGGCAAAGAGAGAGAGGCTCCGGTCGAAAAATCCATGCTCGGCCTGACCCTGAGCCCGCTGACGGATGAGTTTCGCGCACAACTCGAGATCGACGACACCGTGACCGGGCTTGTGCTTACCGATGTCGATGAACTGTCCGAAGCCTACGAAAAAGGCCTGCGGGCGGGCGATCTGATCACCGAGGCAGGTCAGCAAAAGGTTGCCACGATCCGCGACCTCGAGGAACGGATCACCGAAGCCAAGGATGCCGGGCGCAAATCACTTCTGCTTCTGGTGCGCCGCGCTGGCGAGCCACGTTTCGTGGCGCTCGGCATCGAGGAATAGGAACCCCTCAGCACAAGGCCGAAGGGGCGCTTACGCAAGAGCGCCCCTTTGCGTATCAGATCCGTTCAATCATCGTCAAAGCGGCTCTCGTGGCTGTGAAAAATCTAGCGGAAAATCTTCCAAGAGCGTGTCCTTGCGCAGATAAAGCGGGTGCTTGGCCGATCCATCCTTGTTGAGCCCCAGACACTTCAGTGGCCGCCCTGTCGCCGCCACGGCATCGATCACCGCCCGCACGACGCCCTGATAACGCGCCTGCAGTTTGCCAAACGCCAGCACAACGAGATCCGCCTCCTGCGCCATTGCGCTCAGTGCGGGGATGTTCGCCACGCTGCAGGCCACGTCTGGATCTGCGGGCAGATCGCGCGGCGCGGTCGCCCGCCAATCGAGCACATTGCCCTTGAGATATCGGGTATAGCCCCAGTCACGGGCAAACATGAGCTCGCGGTGACAGGTCGGGTCCGAGACCTCGGCGCTCGCCACCGAGGGATTCATGCCCACGAAGAGCACCGTGCGCGCGGCAACGCCCTGTGGTGTCCAGTCTCGGCTGAGCCTCTGGCGATAGCGTCCGCAGGGCGAATACACGGCCCCGCCCATCACTCCTTCGGGCAGCCGCAAGCGAACCTTCCCGCCGGGATCGTGGCGGTCTTGGGGTGCCGCATCCGTCATGTGTTGAACACCCGCGATGGATGCAACTCACCGGCCCTGTAGCGCCCGACCGCAACTGCGCGCCCCTCAAAGCTGGCCCAGCACTCCTCACCATACTCAACCTCGTTGGTGATCACCTGCCCCGGATTGCCATGGTGGAGCCGCGCCGCGCCTTCGGGCGTCGCCGTAACCCTCGGCAGATCGGCCAGCCCTTCTTCCAGCGGGCGCAGATAGCTTTCCAATGCGGGCGTCTGCGCCATCGCGTCGATCTGTTCGAGGTTGAGCCCGTCCTCGGCATCGAACGGTCCGGACCAGACCCGCCGCAGCCAGGCCACATGCCCATGGCAGCCGAGAGCCTTGCCCAGATCGCGGGCAATCGCGCGCACATACCCCCCCTTGCCACAAGTCATTTCCAGCACCGCGTGATCGGCATCGGGCCGCTCGGTCATGATTAGCTGCTCCACCCACAATGGTCGGGCCGCCACCTCGAAGTCTTCGCCCTCGCGCGCCAGAGCATAGGCGCGCTGCCCGTCGATCTTGACTGCGGAAAACTTCGGGGGCACCTGAAAGATGTTGCCGACAAACTGCCCGAGCGCGGTCTTGATCTCGGCATCCGTCGGGCGGGAATCGCTTTCCGCCACCACTTTTCCCTCGCTATCGTCGGTATCGGTGGCTTGGCCAAAACGCACCGCGAAAACATAGGCCTTCAGCGCATCGGTGATGTAAGGCACCGTCTTGGTGGCCTCACCAAGCGCTATCGCCAGCACCCCTGTCGCCTCGGGATCGAGCGTGCCTGCATGGCCGGCCTTTTGCGCCCCAAGCGCCCATTTCACCTTGTTCACAACGGCCGACGACGAGATGCCAGCGGGCTTGTCCACCACCAACCAACCTGAAATATCGCGTCCCTTGCGTTTGCGTGCCATCTCAAGCCCTCTGACCTGCCTCGGAAGGCGGAGGCCTAATCCACCGCCGCGGTCGCGTCAATCACCGCGCCCACCATCGGCCCCATGGCAAAGCCGATATCAGACCGTCCCAGACGAGGCGCGTAGAGCTTTGAGATCTTGCCATCGAAATAGAGCGCCTGCCAGGCGCCCAGATGATCGCGGAAGACCCGCCCGAAGGTGTGAAAATTCACCGCCCTGTCCGAGATCACGAACCACGCCCGCCGCCCGTCCGGCGACGTGCCCACGCCGTTGCGGATATAGCGGCTGTCGCTGTTCTCGATAAAACGCGGATGAAGGGCACCTTCGATCACCAGCATCGGTCCCGATTGGCTGGCATCGCGACAAGCGGGCCGCTGCTCGGAAAAGCGCCGCGCCTCGATCACATCGGCCCGACCGTCGCGCAAACAGAATACCCCATTCGGCAAGAGACCAAAATTCCCCGGACCTTCCCGCGTGACCAGCGGTGCCAGTTCGCGCCCGTTTTCGACATAAAGACCCACCGGGCGGCGATCCGCATGATACATGCCGGCGTTCATCGCAAAGGCAAGCGCCTTGCCTTCGGGACGCAACAGCTGCTCTATGGCTGCAAAACTTCCCAATGGGGTGCCGGTCTGCGGGTGCTGGAGAAAGAGCCGCACGGTGTCTTGCGTCAGATCAACTTCACAGACCGTGTAGCCCTCGCCGTCGAATGTTTCGCCACGGCAGTCCGCTGCCTGCGCCGCCCCGACCCAGAGCACCATCGCAGCCACCGCCAGTGCCGTTCTAGCCTTCGACATCCCGTCGCACCTTGTCCTGCGCGAAAAGCCGCCTTGCCTCGTCCATCTGATCAAAAGTCTCATCCAACCGGAACCGCAAGTCCGGGGCATATTTCAGCCCCACCTTCTTGCCGACGATTCGACGCAGCTCATGCTTGTTGCGGGCCAGATACGCGATCAGGTCCGCGCGCCCCTCACCGCCCAGTGGCATCACATAAGCAGTGGCAATCTTGAGATCAGCGGATGTGCGCACCTCGCTCACGGTGACAGAGATGCGGTTGAGATCCGGATCGTGGATATCACCGCGCATCAGCACCTCCGAGAGCGTGCGCCGGATGAGTTCGCCCACCCGCAATTGCCGCTGCGAGGGTCCCGGCCCGTCGAGAGAGATGTTCTTTGCCATGGTCCGCATTTAAGCCCTTGCGCAGCCATTTCCAAGCGCGGAAATCCAACCGACTTCTTCTTGGCCCAAATACCCATTGCCACGGCGCCGCGCAGAGCCCCGCCCGCCCCCTTGCCGCCTTGCCCGCCGCACGTTATGCCCATTTGCAATAAGGACAGGAGCCGCGACCATGACCGATCTGCCGGGTATCGTGATCACTGGAGCCTCTGGCCGGATGGGCCGGATGCTGATCCGCACGATCGCGGAGAGTCCCCGCGCACGGCTCATCGGCGCATTGGAGCGTTCCGGTCACCCGTGGATCGGGCAGGATGTCGGCACCGCCCTCGGCATCGGCGACATGGGCGTCCGCGTAGCCGATGATCCGCTCGAAGTGATTGCCGGCGCACAGGCGATCATCGACTTTACCGCACCTGAAGCAACACTGGAATTCGCCACCCTTGCCGCGCAGGCGCGCGTCGTGCATGTCATCGGCACCACCGGGCTTGATGCGGCAGACCTCAAGCACCTTGATGCCGCAGCGCGACACGCGGTGATCATCCGAGCGGGCAACATGAGCCTCGGCGTCAACCTCCTGACCCAGCTCACAAAGCGGGTGGCCGCCGCCCTCGACGAGGAGTTCGACATCGAGATCGTCGAGGCGCATCACAATCAGAAGATTGACTCGCCCTCGGGCACCGCGCTCATGCTGGGCCAGGCGGCCGCGGAAGGGCGTGGCGTGGCACTGGAGATTGTCAGCGACCGCGGGCGCGACGGGATCACCGGACGCCGTGAGCGTGGCCATATCGGTTTTTCGGCGATCCGGGGGGGCGATATCGTCGGCGAGCATGATGTGATCTTTGCCGCTGCGGGCGAACGCATCGTGCTCCGCCATATCGCCACCGACCGCGTGATCTTTGCCCGTGGCGCGCTGCGCGCCGCGCTCTGGGGATTGAGCCGAAAACCCGGCAGCTACGACATGATCGACGTTCTCGGTCTCGGCAAAAACTGATCCGCCGGCCGCGGTCATGCGTAAAGACATGCGATCGCTTCCAGGACAGGTGTATTCGATGCGTGCAATTCTTGTGCTTTTGGCAACGCTTGCTGCGACCGCCCCGGGCTTGGCCGAGGAGTTTTCCCAGATCTCAGAGCGCGACAGCTTTGTGTCGCTTATCGAGGGCCGTGATCTCACGCGCTTTGGTATCAGCCTCAATGTGACGCCCGATGGCCAGATCAGGGGCCGCGCATTTGGCCGAAACGTCACCGGTGTCTGGCGCTGGAACGGCGGGTATTTCTGCCGCGATCTTTACTGGGGGGAAATGGATCTCGGCGCCAACTGTCAGGCTGTTCGCGTGCAAGGCAGCACAATGCGCTTCATTTCCGATGAGGGCGCCGGGCGGTTTGCGGATTTGCAAATTCGCTGATCAAAGCGGGGCTGGTGTCGATCAAAAATCGATCGCAAGGCCCTTTTTCTCCCAGTCGCCATAGCGCACGGGCTCAAGCCCCTCGCGCCTTCCGCCCAACTCCAGAGGCAGGGCAAGCGCCGCTGCGGCCTTTCGGCGCTGGTCCGCCTCGGCCAAGGCACGCATGGCGGCGGACGGCAGATCGCCGATGGTGGATTCATCTTTGGGGGTCATGGCCGGGCTTTCCTTGTCTTGACCCTCCTGATATATCCCGCTCCCAGCCTGTCGCCAAGGATGTCCCGATGAAAAAGAGCGCCCTCACCGCCCGTGCTGCTACCGTGCAGGTGCTGGATCAGGTGCTCGGCCAGGGGCGGCTTATGTCAGATCTCATTGCCGGGGGTGCTCTCGATGCACTCTCGCCCGCCGACCGCGCCCGCGCACAGCGGCTCGCATCCGACACCCTGCGCGGGCTGGCGCGCGCCGACCGTCTTCTGTCGCGTCACCTGCGCAAGCCGCCGCCGCTCGCAGTCTATAACATCCTGCGCGCGGGCACGGTGGAACTGGCGCAGGGTGGTGATCCGCATGGCGTGGTCAACGAGGCGGTCACGATCATCGCCGGCCACCCCCGCTATGGCAGCCTGAAGGGGCTGATCAACGCGGTCCTGCGCAAGATGGCCGAGGACGCCCCAAGGGCCTGGAACGATCTGCGCGTGCCCATCCTGCCGCATTGGCTGCGCAGCCCGCTGACAGAAGCCTGGGGCAAGGCTGCTGTTGCGGCGATGGAGCGCGCGCATTTCGCGGGTGCCGGCCTTGATCTGACGGTGAAAACCGATCCCGAAATCTGGGCAGAGAGACTCGGCGGCATCGTCTTGCCCACGGGGTCTGTCCGCCTGACGGATCCCGGCCAGATCTCTGCCTTGCCCGGCTATGCGTCCGGTGACTGGTGGGTGCAGGATGCGGCCGCCGCGATACCTGTAAGGGTGCTGGCCCCCAAGCCCGGTGAGCGCATCCTTGATCTGTGCGCCGCACCCGGCGGGAAAACCTTGCAACTGGCCAATGCCGGGGCCGAGGTGACGGCCCTTGACCTCTCCGCACGCCGCATGGAACGCGTGGCTGAGAACCTTTCGCGTGTCCACCTGACCGCCACCTGCATCACCGGCGATGCGCTCACGCATCAGGGCGGGCCCTATGACGCCATCCTGCTCGATGCCCCCTGTTCAGCCACCGGAACGATAAGGCGTCATCCCGATCTGCCCCATGCCAAGGACGGCTCTGATTTTGCCGCCCTGATCGGTTTGCAGGCGGCGATGGTCGATCACGCGCTGACTCTGATGAAACCCGGCGGGCGGCTGGTGTTCTGCACCTGCTCGCTCTTACCGGACGAGGGCGAGTGCCAGATCGAAGAGGCCCTGCTGCGCCATCCCGGCCTCTCGACCGACCGCGCGGCCCTCCTGCGCCCCGGTATCGACCCGGCCTGGATCACCGAGGAGGGCGGCCTGCGCCTGCGCCCCGATTACTGGCCCGATCTCGGAGGAATGGACGGGTTCTACATTGGCTGCCTGCGCGCCTGACCGAAGTTGCACATTCAGGCGGTGACTCGGCCGGATCGTGCAGTTATAGTGCCACCATCAGCGCCGCCAGAAGCGTCCAGAGGCACATGTCGCATTCCAGAACCTTGTCAGCGCGCGGGGCGCGCCTGCTCAACTGTATGGCCGCGCGTCGCGCGACTCTCAGCCGTCCCGCCACCGGTCTGGTATCGCAACCCGAACCGCGCAGCATCGGCTATCTGGCGCGCGGACGGCAGCTCTGTGCCGGCAATTTTGTCTTTGCAGGGCATCTGTTGCAGGCCCCCGACACATCAATCTGGGAGCTTGCAATGCCAGACGCGGCATTCACAAGCGAACTGCACGGCTTTGCCTGGCTCGATGATCTGGCTGCCGTCGGCGATGCTCCGGCACGCACGCGCGCGCAAGCGTGGCTTTGGGACTGGATCAAGCGCTACGGCAACGGCACTGGCCCCGGCTGGACCCCGGACCTGACCGGTCGGCGTCTTATCCGCTGGATCAGCCAGGCACTTTTTCTGTTGCGGGGGCAACCGCCCGAAGCGTCAAAACCGCTCTTTCGGTCGATGGCGCAACAAACCGCCTTTCTGGCCCGACGCTGGCCGGCCACCAACCCGGGTCTGCCACGCTTTGAGGCGCTGACCGGGCTGATCTACGCGGGCCTCGCCCTTGAGGGGATGCAACATTACCTCGCCCCGGCGCGCGCCGCCCTTGCACGGGAATGCGAGACCCGGATCGACGCACAAGGCGGTGTTCTCACCCGCAATCCAGAAGATCTTCTCGATGTGCTGAGCCTGTTGACGTGGTCCGCCCTTGCCCTGAGCGAAGCCGGACATTCCGCGGATGACGCCCATTGGCGCGCGGTCGAGCGAATCGCCCCCACCCTGCGCACCCTGCGCCATGCCGATGGTGGACTGGCACGGTTTCACGGTGGTGGGCGCGGACTGGAGGGGCGGCTCGACGCGGCGTTGGCGGCCAGCGGCGTCAAGACTCGCGTCACCCAAGGCCTGGCCATGGGCTTTGCCCGGCTGAGTGCAGGACGCACCAGCGTAATCATCGACGCAGCCGCCCCGCCGCTCGGCGCCGCCTCGGCCAATGCGCATGCTTCGACTCTGGCGTTCGAGCTGACGTCTGGTCGGCGCCCGCTCATTGTAAGTTGCGGATCTGGAAGTAGTTTCGGAACAGAATGGCGCCGCGCCGGACGGGCCACACCGTCGCATTCCACCCTGGTCCTCGCGGGCCAGTCCAGCGCCCGTCTTGGCAGTGACGCCGCACAGGCCGATTGGCTGATCGAGGCGCCGCGCCAAGTTCTGACATCCCTCTCGGACGCGCCCGATGGGCACCGGTTCGAAGGTGCGCAGGATGGCTATGCCCGGTCACATGGCCTGACCCATGTCCGGCGACTGGATCTCACCGCAGACGGGCGCGGCCTTGCTGGCGAAGACATTCTGGTCGCCATCGATGAGGCCGACAAGCGCCGATTTGACCACGCCCTCGACGCCACGCGCCTGCATGGCGTGCCCTTCGACCTGCGGTTTCACCTCCACCCCGATATCGACGCCTCGGTGGATCTCGGCGGCACCGCGGTCTCACTGGCGCTACGCAGCGGCGAGATCTGGGTGTTCCGCAGCGACGGACGCGCCGCTTTGTCCTTGCAACCCAGCGTCTATCTTGAAAAGACGCGGCTCAAACCGCGCGCGGCCGAACAGATCGTCCTGTCAGGTCGCGCGACAGCCTACGCAACCCATGTCCGATGGTCGCTGGCCAAGGCCAAGGATACTCCTGTCGGGATCCGCGATCTGATCGAGGATATGCCCGAGACCACGACCGAAAACTGAACCAACCGATACCAGAACTCAGGATCCCATCCCCATGACAGAATTTGCGCCCGTCACCCGCGCCCTGCTTTCCGTGTCCGACAAGACTGGCTTGATTGATCTTGCCCGTGCCCTGACGGCGCGCGGCGTCGAGTTGATCTCGACCGGCGGCACAGCCCGCGCGTTGCGCGAAGCGGGACTTGCCGTGCGCGACGTGGCCGACCTCACGGGTTTTGCTGAAATGATGGATGGCCGCGTCAAGACCCTGCACCCGATGGTGCATGGCGGCCTTCTTGCGCTACGTGACAACGCGGAACATCTGGCGGCGATGGAGGAACATGGCATCGTTCCGATCGACCTGCTGGTGGTCAATCTCTATCCTTTTGAAGAGACTGTCGCGCGGGGCGCCGACTATGACACCTGCGTCGAGAACATCGACATTGGCGGTCCGGCGATGATCCGCGCTGCGGCCAAGAATCACGCGCATGTCACCGTGGTGGTGGATGTCGAGGATTACGAGAAAGTGCTTGGCGACATGGATCAGCATGGCGGCGCAACTTGCCCGAAATTCCGCCGCAAGCTGGCGCAGCGCGCCTATGCGCGCACGGCTGCCTATGATGCTGCGGTGTCCACTTGGCTGGCAGAGGCGATCGGCGATGCCGCACCGCGCCGCCGTGCCTTTGCCGGCACGCTCGCGCAGACGCTGCGTTATGGCGAGAACCCACATCAGCGGGCCGCGTTCTACACTGACGGCTCAGACCACCCCGGAGTCGCCACCGCGCGCCAGGTGCAGGGCAAGGAACTGAGCTACAACAACATCAACGATACCGACGCGGCGTTTGAACTGGTCAGTGAATTTGCCCCCGATCAGGGCCCAGCCTGTGCCATCATCAAACATGCCAACCCCTGCGGGGTGGCACGGGGGGCGACACTTCTGGAGGCTTACAGGCACGCCTTCGACTGCGACCGCACCTCGTCCTTTGGTGGGATTGTCGCCCTCAACCAGCCGCTTGATGCGGCCACGGCGGCTGAAATCGCAGAGATCTTCACCGAAGTGGTGATCGCGCCCGGGGCCGATGTCGCGGCATTGGGTATTTTTGCCAAGAAGAAGAACCTGCGTCTCCTGCTGACAGAGAGGCTGTCCGATCCCGTGGCGGCGGGGCGGGTGATCAGACAGGTCTCGGGCGGCTATCTGGTGCAGGACAAGGATACCGGCCAAATCACCGCCGCCGACCTGCGCGTGGTGACAAAGCGTGCGCCCACCGCGCAGGAAATCTCCGATCTGCTCTTTGCCTGGACGGTGGCCAAGCACGTCAAGTCAAACGCGATCGTCTATGCCCGGAACGGGGCCACCGTGGGCGTTGGCGCAGGCCAGATGAGCCGGGTGGATAGCTGCCGCATCGCCGCCCGCAAGGCTCAGGACATGGCAGAGGCACTCGGCTTGCCTGCCCCCCTGACCAATGGCAGCGTGGTCGCCTCGGACGCATTTTTTCCGTTCGCGGACGGACTCATGACAGCGGCCGAAGCCGGGGCTACGGCGGTCATTCAGCCTGGCGGCGCGATGCGCGACGACGAAGTCATCGCGGCAGCGGATGCGGCCGGCCTTGCCATGGTTCTGACAGGACAGCGCCATTTCCGGCACTGAGATAGGCATGAAACCCTTGTACTGGTCAGCCTTCTGGATCTTCCTGCTTGATCAGGCCTCGAAATTCATCGTGGTTCATGTCATGGACCTGCGCACTCACGGTCAGATCGACGTGTTGCCACCCTATGTCAATCTGCGCATGGCCTGGAACACGGGTATCAACTTCGGGTTGCTGGGCGGTGAGGCGGCGATGACCCGCTGGCTCCTTGTCGGCATCGCGCTGGTGATCGTTGGCGCTGTGCTCTTGTGGGTACATCGAGAACCGGGTCCGCCGTTGCACCGGATCGCCGCAGGACTCCTGATTGGGGGCGCGCTCGGCAATGTGATCGACCGGCTGATCTATGGCGCGGTGGCGGATTTCCTCAACATGTCCTGTTGCGGGATAGAGAACCCCTATGCCTTCAACATCGCGGATGTCGCGGTCTTTGCCGGAGCTGTCGGCATAGTTCTGCTGCCCACTGACAAAAAGCCCTCGTGACCTCGACCGACGAATGCGCTAAAGCACAGGGAAAGTTGCAGGGGAGTGGCGATGATGATGCCGCGCAAAACCGTTCTGATCCTTCTGACAGCCAGCGTTATCGCGGGCTGCGGCGGACGAAATGATGACGTGACCCTGACACGGCTGCGCAATACCAGCAACGGTCCCGACGAATTTTCGATCATTCCCGGAAAACCCCTGCAAACACCCGAGGATTACGCGGCGCTGCCGCAACCGACGCCAGGTGCGGCGAACCTGACCGATCAGAATCCCCTTGCCGATGGCGTGATCGCACTTGGCGGAAATCCCGCCGTGGTCAACTCATCCGCGCCCGCAGCCTCCAACGGTGCTTTGGTCAACCATGCCAATCGCTTTGGTGCCGCGCCGGATGTCCGGCAGACCCTGGCCAGGGAGGACAAGGAAACGCGCAAGAGTTATGGCAATGTCAATGTGCTGCGTATCCTGCCCGGCGATGACTATGTGCAGGCCTATCGCCGGGAATGGCTTGATGCCTACGCCGAGGAACAGCGTCTGCGCAATCGCGGTGTGATCACTCCAGCCAGTCCGCCACCGCCGAAAGAGTAGAGCAGACGCTTGAATCCCGGCCCTGCGGACGTATCTATATTGCTCAAGAGAACCCCGTCACCGGAGCCCCGACCATGCGCCATGTGCTTGCCTGCCTGATGCTGACCCTCGCGCCGCTTGGCACGGGCGGGGCTCTGGCCTCTTCCACCGATCAGGTGAGCACCTTCACGCTCGACAACGGGCTCGAGGTCGTGGTGATCGAGGATCATCGCGCGCCGGTCGTGACACAGATGGTGTGGTATCGCGCCGGATCGGCGGATGAAAAACCAGGCGTGTCCGGCGTTGCGCATTTTCTTGAACATCTGCTCTTCAAGGGCACCAAGACGCTGGCACCGGGCGAATTCTCGGCCACGGTTGCGCGCAACGGTGGCTCGGACAACGCCTTTACGAGCTATGATCACACCGCCTATTTCCAGAGGATCGCGGCAGATCGCCTCGATCTGATCATGCGCATGGAAGCCGACCGCATGACAAATCTGCAACTCGATGAGGCCGATATCCTGACCGAGCGTGACGTCATCATAGAGGAGCGCAACCAGCGGGTGGAAAACAACCCCGCCGCACTCTTTCGCGAACAAAAGGATGCGATGCAGTATCTCAACCACCGCTACGGCGTGCCGGTCATCGGCTGGCGCCACGAGATGGAAGCGCTCAACCTCGACGATGCGCTGGACTATTACCGCACCTTTTACGCGCCCAACAACGCCATTCTGGTGGTGGCGGGCGATGTCACACCAGACGAGGTGCGTGTGCTGGCCAAGACACATTACGGCCCCCTGCCCGCCAATCCGGACCTACCCGCGCGCGTTCGCCCGCAGGAGCCGCCGCAGATGGCCGAGCGCCGCATCACCTTTCGCGATGCGCGCGTCTCGCAGCCCTATGTCAGCCGCTCCTATCTCGCCCCCGAACGCGACAGCGGCGCGCAGCAAGAGGCAGCGGCGCTGACGCTGCTGGCTGAAATTCTGGGCGGCGGACAGACGTCCTATCTGGCAGAGAAACTGCAATTCGACAGTCAGATCGCGGTGCAGGTGGCGGCGTGGTATTCAGGCCTGTCGCTTGATGAGACGACCTTTGATCTGGTGGTTGTCCCCGCCGCCGGCGTCACGCTTGAGCAGGCCGAGGCGGCGCTCGATGACGTGCTCGTCAGCTTTCTTGAAGCCGGGGTCGATGCCGATCAGCTTGATCGGATCAAGGTGCAAATTCGCGCTGCCGATATCTATGCCCGCGACGATGCGGGCGGACTGGCCAACCGCTATGGCAGTGCCCTGACCCAGGGCCTGACAGTGGCCGATGTTGCGGCCTGGCCCGATATTCTGAACGCCATTACGGCAGACGAGATCATGGCCGCTGCCCGCCGGGTTTTTGACCGCAAGCAATCAGTCACTGGGTGGCTCATGGCCCCGGAGGTCACTCAATGATCCGCGTCCTGCTAAGCGTCTTTCTGCTCCTTGCTGCGCTGCCGGCCCGTGCCGAGATCACTATCAAGGAATTGACAACACCAGGCGGTCTCAACGCCTGGCTGGTCGAGGATCATACGATCCCCTTCGTGGCGCTTGAGTTGCGCTTTCGCGGCGGTGGCTCGCTCGATGCACCCGGCAAGCGGGGCGCGACAAACCTGATGGTCGGCCTGCTCGAAGAAGGGGCGGCCGAGATGGATGCGCGCGCGTTCGCGCGCGCCACCGAATCGCTGGCTGCCGATTTCGGCTATTCGGTCAATGATGACCAGGTGAGCATCTCGGTGCGGTTCCTGACCGAGAATCGCGATCAGGCCGTCGATCTGCTCCGCGCGAGTCTTCTGCAACCACGATTTGACGCTGACGCCATTGAGCGCGTGCGCGGTCAGATCACCTCGTCCATCCGCTCTGCCGAGACCAATCCGCGCAGCATTGTCGGCCGGGCCTTCGACGGGCTCGTGTTTGGCGATCATCCCTATGCGACCGCGCTCGACGGCACACTCGAGAGCGTGGCGGCGCTCAACCGTGAGGATGTTCTGGCAGCACATGACGGCGCGCTCGCCCGTGACCGGCTCTACATCAGCGCCGTGGGCGACATCACCGAGGCGGAACTTGCCGCGATGCTCGATCATCTCCTGGGAGATCTGCCCGCCACCGGCGCGCCGCTGCCTGGCCCCGCCACGCTCAATCTGCCCGGCGGCGTTCAGGTGGTGGATTTCGCCACCCCGCAATCCATCGTCGCCTTTGCCCAACGCGGCATTGCGCGCGAACACCCGGATTTCTTTGCCGCCTATATCCTCAATCACATTCTGGGCGGTGGTGGCTTTGAAAGCCGCCTGATGACCGAGGTGCGCGAAAAGCGCGGCCTGACCTATGGCGTCTACTCCTATCTCGCCGACAAGGACGCGGCCAAGCTCTGGATGGGCTCGGTCGCCTCTGCAAATGATCGTGTGGCCGAAGCGATTGCCGTGATCCGCACCGAATGGGAGCGTATCCGCAACGACGGTGTGACACCCGAGGAATTGCAGAACGCCAAGACCTATCTTACCGGTGCCTATCCGCTGCAATTCGAGGGCAATGGGCCGATCGCCTCGATCGCCGTGGGGATGCAGATGCAGGGCCTGCCGACCGATTACATCGCCAACCGCAACGACATGGTGAATGCCGTGACGCTCGACGACATCAATCGCGTCGCGCGCGAACTGCTCGACCCTGATGCGCTCACCTTTGTGGTCGTGGGTCAGCCCGAAAGGCTGGAAAGCACATTGAATTAAACCCCGAAAGGCGTGCGTTCAGGCCTAAAAAGGGGTTTTCCCAAGAGCTTGCACCAGGCGCGGCGTGAGAGACGGCTGTCAGCATCACTCAAAGAACGGCGTCACCTGCGCGACGATCACGGCGTTCTCGTCGCGCGCCCGCTGCATAAGCGCGCGTTCCTCATCCGAGATTTCGTCGCCGTCGGCCTCGCGTTCCTCGAGGGTTCCATAGCCTGTGACGTCCAAGGGGGCGGTGTCGGCCTGTTTCAGGATCGCCACGGTTTCCCGCACCGCCTCGGCCTCGTCCACACCTGAGGCGTAGATCACGAGCGCCGCCCCCGTTGCCTTGGCAGGCAGGCCATCGCCGGCCTTGCGGCCGATCTCGACCAGCAGGGTATAGACCTGCTGGCGGCTCGGTTTCTTGTGATCCTGATCCGCCATGTTCCGGCCCTCCGTCCTGTGCAGCCCTGCGGCACGGAGGGCCTCAAGTCAAGCGGGACAAGGACACGCCGGGAGACGGCTGACCCGCACCAACCTTAGCCCAGCAACATCCGCCCCAGCGCCGCAATCGCGGTGGGGGCCTCCTGCGGCGACGCGCCCGAGCGAATGAGCACGCGCAGGCTGATGTAGAGACCCAATAACGCCTGTGCCGTCGGCGCGGCGTCGATGTCGCTGCGGATCGTGCCGACCCTCTGGCCTTCCTTAACGCGCTCGCGAAAGAACAGTTCGACATGGCCGAGTCCGTCCTGCACGACATCGCGGATCTCGGCGTCGTGCGGCGCGTTCTCGATAGCGGTGTTCACCAGAAAACAGCCGCCCGGACGGCCTGCATCCGGTGCCATGCGCACGGCATCGAACACCGCGATAATCGCCTCACGCGCGGGCAGGTCGTGCGCCAGCCTGTCGAGAAAGGCGCGCTTGTCGTTGTCGCTGTAGTGACGAAGGCAGGCCATGAAAACACCGCGCTTGTCCTTGAACGCGCCATAGAGGCGGGCGCGGTTGAGGCCGGTTGCCGCGATCAGGTCGTTGATTGACGTAGATTTGTAACCGTGCGCCCAGAACGCCAGAGTGGCGTTTTCCAGCACGAGGTTCGAATCGGATATGCGTGATTGTCCCATGATTTACTCTTTAACTCTTTTGAACGCTTTGTGAGTAAAGACAGCATAAAATTCGCGGCCTGCGCGAAGATGGACCGGACGCTCGCGCGGCCTGCGAGGATCAATCCCGCAACAGATCGTTGATCGCTGTCTTGGAGCGGGTCTGTTCGTCCACCCGCTTGACGATCACCGCGCAATAGAGGCTGACATTGTTCTTGGAGGGCAGCGAGCCTGCCACCACGACCGAATAGGGCGGCACTTCGCCATACATGACCTCGCCCGTCTCGCGATCGACGATCTTGGTGGATTTGCCGATGAAAACGCCCATCCCCAGCACCGAGCCCTCGCGCACGATGCAGCCCTCGACCACCTCGGAGCGCGCCCCGATGAAGCAGTTGTCCTCGATGATCGTCGGGCCGGCCTGCATCGGTTCCAGCACGCCGCCGATACCGACGCCGCCCGAGAGATGCACGTTCCGGCCGATCTGCGCGCAGCTACCCACCGTGGCCCAGGTATCGACCATGGTGCCACTGTCGACATAGGCGCCGAGGTTGACGAAGGAGGGCATCAGCACGACACCGGGCGCGATATAGGCGGATTTGCGCACCACGCAGTTGGGCACGGCGCGGAACCCGACGGCGCGCCATTCGGTCTCGCCCCAGCCCCTGAACTTGCTGTCAACCTTGTCCCACCAGCCGCCATTTTGTGCGCCACCCGGATGGATCTCCATGTCCTTGATCCGAAAGCCGAGAAGCACCGCCTTTTTGGCCCATTGGTTGACATGCCATTGCCCATCCGCCTGACGTTCGGCCACTCGCAGCGTGCCGCTGTCCAAGGCGTTCAGGGTGTCCTCGATCGCCTCGCGGGTCTCGCCGCCGGTCGTCGGAGTGATGGTGTCGCGCGCCTCCCATGCGCTATTGATGGCGGTTTCAAGAGCGGCATTTGACATCGTCGTTTCCTTGGGCTGACTGTCTTGCGGTTGACCTCGCGTATAGGCGCAAGAGAGGGTGGGATCAATGCGACCAGTTGAGTGCAAGCGCCTTTTTCCCGGATGACGCCGCGCGGACTTCGTGCTAGGGCCGGGGCATGAGCCAGATGCCGAGCAAGAGCGAAATCCTGCAATGGATTTCGGATCACCCGACCCTCACCGCCAAGCGCGATATTGCCAAGGCCTTTGGCATCAAGGGGGCTGCGCGGATTGATCTCAAGCGGATCCTCAAGGAGTTGGAGGAGGACGGCCATCTCGCCAAGCGCAAGAAGACCTATCGCGACCCGGACCGCCTGCCGCCGGTCAGCGTGTTGCAGGTCTCGGGGCAGACCCGGGATGGCGAATTGCTTGCGAAACCGCTCGAATGGGGCGGCGAGGGCGTGGAACCCATCGTGCTTTTGATCCCGCGCGCCTCCGATCCGGCGATGGGTGCGGGTGATCGCATCCTGGCACGACTGCAAGAGGTCAGGGGCGAGGCACATCATTACGAGGCGCGCCTGATCCGGCGGATCGGCACCAACCCGCGCAAGGTTCTGGGGGTCTTTCGCAAGGGTGCCGAAGGCGGGCGGATCCTGCCCATCGACAAGGGCGACGGCAAGGAATGGATGGTCGCCGCCGATGCCACGGGCGGCGCGCAGGACGGCGAACTTGTGGAGGCGGAACAGGCTGGCCCCGCGGGCCGCCTGGGTCTGCCGCGCGCGAGGGTGCTGGACCGGCTGGGCGATCCCTCTGCCCCCAAGGCGGTGTCGCTCATCGCCATCCATCAGCATGGCATCCCGGATACCTTTCCCGACGAGGTGATCGCCGAAGCCGATACGATGACGCCGGCGGGCCTCAAGGGCCGAAAGGATCTGCGCGATCTGCCGCTGATCACCATCGACCCCCAGGATGCGCGCGACCATGACGATGCGGTCTGGGCCCATGCCGATGACGATCCAGGGAATCCGGACGGGCATGTGATCTGGGTGGCGATCGCCGATGTGGCGCATTATGTGCGCCCCGGCACGGCGCTGGATCACGAGGCCCGAAAGCGCGGCAATTCGAGCTATTTCCCCGACCGCGTGGTGCCGATGCTGCCGGATCGTCTCTCGGGCGATCTGTGTTCCCTACACGAGGGCGTGCCGCGGGCCTGTATCGCGGTGCGGATGCAGATCAACGGACAGGGCGACAAGATCGGGCACCGGTTCGTTCGTGGCCTCATGCGCTCTGCCGCGTCGCTCACCTACAATCAGGTACAGGCGGCGCAGGATGGCGCGCCTGATGACACATGCGCCCCGCTTATGGACGAGGTGATCGCGCCGCTTTATGCCGCCTATGCTGCGCTCGAAGCGGCGCGTCAGCGGCGTCAGCCGCTCGATCTGGACCTGCCCGAACGCAAGGTCGTCCTGAGCGACGAGGGCAAAGTTCTGTCGGTCAGTTTTGCCGAACGATTGACGGCGCACAAGTTGATCGAGGAATGTATGGTGCTCGCCAATGTGGCCGCCGCCGAAACGCTGGTCGCGCGCAGATCAGCGCTGCTCTTCCGTGTGCATGAGGAACCTGCGCCCGAAAAGCTCGAGAGCCTGCGCGATGTGGCCGAGGCGGCCGGGTTGGTGCTGGCCAAGGGGCAGGTGCTCAAGACGGCGCATCTCAATGCGCTCCTGCATGCCGCGCAGGGCACCGATCATGCCGAGATCATCAACATGTCCACCCTGCGCGCGATGACGCAGGCCTATTACGCGCCACAGAATTTCGGGCATTTCGGGCTTGCGCTTCAGGCCTATGCGCATTTCACCTCGCCGATTCGGCGTTACTCCGATCTGGTGGTGCACCGGGCGCTGATTTCGGTGCATGGCTGGGGCAAGGACGGCCTGAGCCATGAAGAAGAAGCAGAGCTCGAGGCCACGGCACAACATATCTCCGACACCGAGCGGCGCTCGATGATGGCGGAGCGTGACACCAATGACCGCTATCTGGCGGCCTTTCTCTCAGAACGGCTGGGTGATATTTTTACGGGTCGAATCAGTGGCGTAGCAAAATTCGGCGTGTTTGTCCGGCTTGATGAGACGGGGGCGGACGGGCTGATTCCGGTGCGCAGTCTGGGGCGGGAATTCTTTCACTTCGACCGTGAGGCGGGGACGTTGATGGGGTCTGATACCGGGCTCATCCTCGGGTTGGGGCAGCGGGTGACGGTCAAAATCTCCGAGGCGGCGCCCGTCACGGGCGGCATTGCCCTCGAACTGGTGAGCCTGGAGGGTGAAACAGTGCCAAAAGGGCCGCGCGCGGCGCGCGGCGCGCCGTCCCGGCGCAAGCAGGGTGCGGCGCGCCACAAGGCCGCGGCAGTCAAGCGCAAGGTGGAGCGCAAGCGGCGCTAGTCTCGGCGGCGGCGCGCCCGAGGTGACGACAACGCTTTTGCTTTGGCCGTAATCCCGCTATCCTGTGTCGAGAGCCACATCACAGAAGGGCCGGGCAATGCGGGCATGTCTATCAGGACTATTGAGCGTATTCATGGGGTTGAGTACCGCGATGGCCGGCGCTGTCGAGGTATCTCCACGGCCGCAGATGCGGCCGCACAACCTTGGCGATGCGATCGTCGTGCCGGTGACAGCCGATGCCGGATTTGACCGATGGGTTGCCGGATTTCGGGGGCGTGCGCTGAGCCAGGGGATCAGCAGACAGGTGTTTGACCGGGCGTTTCGCGGCGTCACCTTCAATCTGGAGATTGTCGCGAAAGACCGTAACCAGTCTGAATTCAAAAGGGAAATCTGGGATTATCTCGACAGTGCCACCTCGCCCGTGCGGGTGAAGAACGGACAGGAGGCGCTGCGCCGGCACCGCCGGGCGCTGGATCGGATCGAGGCGCATTACGGGGTTGAAAAGGAGATCGTGACGGCGGTCTGGGGGATGGAGAGCACCTATGGCGAGCGGTTGGGGGATCTGCCGCTCATTCAGTCTCTCGCCACCCTCGCCTATGACGGACGGCGTGGAAAGTTCTTTGAAAGTCAACTGGTTGCGGCGTTGAAGATCCTGCAATCGGGCGATGTCATCCCGGAAAAGATGACCGGATCCTGGGCTGGGGCAATGGGGCATACGCAGTTCATTCCGACCTCCTATCTGGCCTATGCCGTTGATTTTACAGGTGATGGCAAGCGCGATATCTGGTCGGACGACCCCACGGATGCGCTGGCCTCGACCGCAGCCTATCTCAAAAGATTCGGCTGGACGAAGGGGCAACCCTGGGGCGTGGAGGTGAGATTGCCGCGCGGGTTCAGCGCCGGGGCGGCCAATCGCAACACGATGAAGATGCCGTCGCAATGGGCGGCACAAGGGGTTGTGGGGTTAAACGGGCGCGCGGTGCCGGATCATGGGCGGGCCTCGATCCTGTTGCCGGCCGGAGTGCAGGGGCCGGCCTTCATGATCTTTGACAATTTCGCGGTGATCGAACGCTATAACAAATCGACCGCCTATGTCCTGGGCGTGGGCCATCTGGCGGACCGGATCGGCGGCGGGCCGGAGATTCAGGCGGCTTGGCCTCGGGGATATAACCCCCTGACCTTTGAGCAGAAAATGGAGATGCAGGAACGTTTGCAGCGCAAGGGATACGGGATCGAGAAGATCGACGGCATTATCGGGCCGAATACCGTAAAGGCGATCCGGGCGTTTCAGCAATCGGTGGGCGTGACCCCCGATGGCATCCCCTCACAGGAATTCCTGGCGCTCTTGAAACGGTCCTGATCGGGGCACGCAAGGGTTCAGGCTGTACCGCGTGGACGCGGCTTGTGTACGGTTTCAGGGCCGCGCGCGGATCTGGCTTGGCCTGATGCGACAGGACGCCTCCGGCGGGGGTATTTGAACCAAGAAGAAGCAGGGATCGGGATCGGACAAGATTGAAATTGAGAATTATTCGCATCTGTCTTGACTTGATTGCGAGTCACTCTCATATTCAGACTGAACCATACATCACAAAGAGTGCCATGCCGATCACGCGCCGCGACAGTTTCCGTCTTGCCACCGGAGCCGCCCTCTGGGGGGCCGGAGGGGCGTGGGCGCAGGCGGCGCGGCTGGCGGTTGTGGCAACCACCGGGATGATCGCGGATACCGCGCGCGTGGTGGGCGGGGATCTGGTCGAGGTGCGCGCGCTGATGGGCCCCGGCATCGACCCGCATTCCTATCGGCAGACCCGCAGCGACATCGCGGCGCTGACCCGCGCCGATCTGGTGCTCTGGCACGGGCTCTATCTGGAGGCGCAGATGAAGGAGTTTCTGCTCAGGCTGGCCGAGCGGTCGCCGGTGGTGGCGGTGGGCGAGGCGGTGCCGGAGGCAAGCCGGATCCGACATGCCGCCTATGAGGGTCGGTTTGATCCGCATGTCTGGATGGTGCCGGATCTGTGGATGTCGGTGGTTGACCGGATTGCCGAGACGCTGAGCACGGCGCGACCGGACGCCGGGGAGGTCTTTACCGCGAATGCCCGCGCCTACAAGGCAGACCTCGCGCGGCTCGGGGTCTATGCGCAGGGCGTGCTGGGCAGCGTGCCCGAAGCGGCGCGCGTGCTGATCACGGCGCATGATGCGTTCAGCTATTTCGGTCGCGCCTATGGTTTCGAGGTCGAGGGGATTCAGGGGGTTTCCACGGAGAGCGAGGCCGGGCTGGCGCGGATTGGCGACCTGGTCGAGATTCTGGTGACGCGCAGTATCGGCGCGGTGTTTGTCGAGAGCACGGTCTCGGAGCGCAATGTCCGGGCGCTGATCGAGGGGGCGGCGGCGCGCGACCATGCGGTGCGGATCGGTGGCGAGCTTTTTTCGGATGCGATGGGTCTGCCCGGCACCTATGAGGGCAGCTATCGGGGGATGATCGACCACAACGTGACGACGATCGCGCGCGCCCTGGGCGGCGTGGTGCCGGCGCGCGGGATGGATGGCCGTCTGGCGGCGGGGAGTTGAGCATGGCACTGGAACTGGTGGGGCGCGCGCGGATCGAGGACGCGGTCGAGAGCCCGCTGGCCATTCGCGGGCTGACCGTCTCCTATGGCGAAAAGCCGGCGGTGTTTTCCGTTGATGTGCAGTTTCAGCGCGGTCAGATGACGGCGATCGTCGGGCCCAACGGGGCGGGGAAATCGACGCTGCTGAAGGCGGCGCTGGGGATCATCCGGCCCCTGTCGGGGCAGGTCACGAGCTATGGCCGCCCGCTCGACGAGATGCGCGCCCGCATCGCCTATGTGCCGCAGCGCGCGAGCGTGGACTGGGATTTTCCGGCCCGTGTGTGCGATGTGGTGATGATGGGGCTTTACCGGGATCTTGGCCTGCTGGGCCGGGTGCGGCCGACGCATCGGGCGCGGGTCACGGCCTGTCTCGAACGGGTCGGCATGGCGGGATTCGCCGGGCGGCAGATCGGGCAGCTGTCGGGCGGGCAGCAGCAGCGGGTGTTTCTGGCGCGCGCGCTGGCGCAGGATGCCGATCTCTATCTGCTGGACGAGCCCTTTGCTGGGGTCGATGCGGCGACCGAAAAGGCGATCATCGATGTGTTGAAGGCGCTCAAGGCGCAGGGCCGGACGGTGGTGGCCGTGCATCACGATCTGGCCACGGTGCCTGACTATTTCGACCGGGTGTTCCTGATCAACACCACGGCGATTGCCGAAGGACCGGTGGCCGAGGTGTTTACGCCTGCCCATTTGCAGGCCGCCTATGGCGGGCGGCTGGCGCTGGCGCAAATGGGCGGCGCGGCGGCAGGGTAAGATCATGCTCTGGCAGGCGCTGACCTTGCAACTGGGCTATAATGCCACGCTGGTGACGCTCGGCGCCGCGATGCTGGGCGTCGCGGCCGGGGCGACCGGAACCTTTCTCTATCTCGGCAAGCGTGCGCTGGTCAGCGATGCCATCAGCCATTCCACCCTGCCCGGCGTGGTGCTGGGGTTCATGGTCATGGTCGCGCTCGGCGGCGAGGGGCGGTTTCTGCCGGGGCTGATGCTGGGATCGGCGGTCTCGGCCGGGGCGGGCCTGCTGGTCCTGACATGGCTGACCGCGCGCACCCGGCTGACCGAGGATGCGGCGATCGGGGCGGTGCTGTCGGTCTTTTTCGGTTTGGGCATTGTGCTTTTGACCGTGGTGCAGGGAATGAGCGCCGGGCGGCAGGCGGGGCTCGAAACCTTTCTGCTGGGCGCCACGGCCGGGATGCTGCGCGAGGAAGCGGTGGTGATCGCCCTGGGTGGCGCACTGGTTCTCGGGCTGGTGATGCTCTTGCGGCGGCCGATGGTGCTGGTGGCCTTCGATCCGGGCTATGCGGCGGGGCAGGGGATGCGCCTGCGGCTGGTCGAGCTGGCGATGATGGGGCTGGCGCTGGCGATCACAGTGGTCGGCCTCAAGGTGGTGGGGCTGGTGCTGATCGTGGCATTGCTCATCATCCCGCCGGTGGCGGCGCGGTTCTGGTCCGAGCGGGTGGGCGTGGTCGTGGTCATGGCGGGGCTGATCGGCGGCAGCGCGGGCTATGCGGGGGCGGCGCTCTCGGCCACCGCCCCGGCGCTGCCGACCGGGCCGCTCATCGTGCTGGTGGCCTTTGCCCTGTTTCTGCTCTCGCTGCTGCTGGCGCCGGGGCGCGGGGTGCTGGCGGCGGGGCTGCGGCATCTGCGCTTTCAGCGGCGGGTGCATCTGCGGCAGGGATTGCTGGCGCTGGCGGGCGGGCAGCCGGTCTATGAACCGCTGACGCTGCGGCTGATGCGCCGCGCCGGGCTGGTGCGCGCCGATGGCGTGCCGACCGAGGCCGGGCGGGCGATGGCGGCGCGGGCGCGGCTGGACGAGCGGCGCTGGCAGATGCTGCGCAGCGATCCCGCCTTCGAGGCGGCGGCGGCGCGGTATGACGGTCTCACCCCGCTGGCAGAGGTGTTGACCGACGATCAGATCGCGGCGCTCGATCGCGGCCTGCGGCCGGAGGCGGCGGTGTGATGGAGCAGGACTTTGTCATGCTGTCGCTGCCGCCGCTGGTGATCGGGATCTGCGCCGCGGTGGCCTGTGCGCTGCCCGGCAATTT
This sequence comes from Rhodobacteraceae bacterium CG17_big_fil_post_rev_8_21_14_2_50_63_15, assembly GCA_002783205.1. Taxonomy (GTDB): domain Bacteria; phylum Pseudomonadota; class Alphaproteobacteria; order Rhodobacterales; family Rhodobacteraceae; genus Roseovarius. The sequence goes on from PFEY01000094.1 coordinate 88,565, forward strand.
CCTGCTGCTGCGGCGGCAGGCGCTGATCGGCGATGCGATCAGCCACGTGGTGTTGCCCGGCATCGTGGCCGCGTTCCTGCTGGCCGGAGTGGTGGCGACCGGACCGATGATGCTGGGGGCGGCGGTCGCCGCGCTGATCGCGGCGGTGCTGATCGAGGCGATCCGGCGGCTGGGGCGGATCGAGCCGGGGGCGGCGATGGGCGTGGTTTTCACCGCGATGTTCGCCGGCGGCGTGCTGCTGCTGGAGCAGAGCTCGGCCTCGGGGGTGCATCTCGACGTGCAGCACGCGCTCTATGGCAATCTTGAAAGCCTGATCTGGCTCGATGGCTGGGGCTGGGGGGCGCTGCTCGACGGCCAGGCGCTGCGCGGCTTGCCGCCGGAGTTGCTGCGCATGGCGGGGGTGATGCTGGCGGTCGCGGCCTTTACCGCGCTGTTCTGGCGGGCCCTGGTCCTCTCGACCTTCGACGAAGGCTTTGCCCGGACCCAGGGGCTGCACACCGGCGCGCTTGGCTTTGCGCTGGTGGCGGTGGCGGCCGTGGCGGCGGTGGCGGCGTTTGATGCGGTCGGCTCGATCATCGTCATTGCGATGTTCATCTGCCCGCCCGCGGCGGCGCGGCTGATGACCAACCGGATGGGGCGGCAGGTGGCGTGGAGCCTCGGTTTCGCGGTGCTCTCGGCGGTGCTGGGCTATGTGCTGGCGGGATATGGCCCGCTCTGGCTGGGGTATCAGAATGCGCTGAGCGCGGCGGGGATGATCGCCACGGTGTCGGGCATCATCCTGGGCTTTGCAGCGTTGCTCGGGCCGTGCCGGCATCCGGGCGGCGCGCCACGAGGGCGCGGCGCGGAGTGAGTATTTTAGGAACGATGAAAGCGTGGCCGGTCGGTTATCGGGACTGGTCGAGTTGCGCGACAAGACCCGACATGTCATAGCCCGCCGCCGCAGTCGCGCGCAGGATCTCGTCACCGCTGCGTTCGCCAAAGCTCGTCAGGGTCCAGAGCATGGTGCAACGGGTGCCGCTGCGACAATAGGCAAGGATCGGTTTCGGCAACTCGTCGAGGGCGGCGCGAAAGGCCGCCGCATCCTCGGGCGAGACCCGGCCCGAGACGATCGGCACCGCGCGCACCTGCAATCCGGCTGCTGTGGCCGCCGCCGCGACATCATCATAAGCGCATTGTCCGGGGTCTTCGCCATCGGGACGGTTGCACAGGATCGCGCGGAACCCGGCGGCGGCAATTGCAGGAATGTCGGCGCACTCGATCTGCGGCGACACGGTGAAATCCTCGGTGATCTGGCGCAGGTCCATCGGCCCCTCCCTGGCGGTTCTGCGCCATTCTATGCGCAAATTCAGGCCCGAGATCAATGCCGGGACGGGCCGCGGCTGCGCTTGCGGCAGAGACGCGCGTGGCCATCTGCCGCACCGCGTGCGATGGGTCAATCTGCAGAAATTGGCGAATCCTGTGGAATTTTGATGCGATCAGCGTGCCAAATCGTGAATTTCGGGACAAACGCAGGGAAAACTTCTGCTAGAGTGCCTCACCGGACCGCGCAAAGAGGGTCCGGACATGAAAACAACGAGGGAGAACCTGCCATGTCTGGAAAGTTTGTCGTCGGCTACGACGGCAGCGTATCATCGCGACGCGCGTTGGAATTCGCCACGGATCGGGCGCGGGCGCAGGGCGGCACGATCGTGCTCGTGCATGTGCTCGAATGGTCGCCCTATTCGTTCCTGACGCCGGGCGAGCTCGAAGAGCGCCACAAGCGTCGCCGCGAGGAGATGGCGCGTGCCGAAGAGGCGATCATGACCACCGTGGTGGCCGAGTTGAAGGATGCGGGCGTGCCCGTGGAAACGATGGTCCGCTACGGCAACATCGCGGAATTGCTGGGCAAGATCGCCAAGGACATCAACGCGGTGCAGATCGTCATCGGGCGCGACGGGCAATCCGCGATCGGGGCCCGGGTCTTTGGTTCGGTGGCCGGGGCGCTGGTGCAGACCTCTCCGGTGCCCTGCACCATCGTGCCGTAAAGCAAGAAACAACAGGGATAAGTGACATGAACAAAGGACGTATTTCCGCGCTGATGAGCGCGGCGGGGCTGGCGTTGGCCGGTGTTCCGGCGCAGGCACAATCGATCGACGAGACCGTCAACCAGATCTTTGCCAGCTCAACAGGCTGGTTCGTGAACCTGATCTTTTCCAACCTGCCGGGCACGAGTTTTCCGTGGATCGTGGCCTGGCTGGTGGTGGGGGCCACGGTCTTTACCTTCTATTTCGGGTTCATCCAGTTCCGGGCCGTGGGTCATGCGATCTCGCTGGTCAAGGGCGACTATTCCGATCCCAACGATGCCGGCGAGGTCAGCCACTTTCAGGCGCTCGCCACCGCACTCTCCGGGACAGTCGGGCTGGGCAATATCGCCGGCGTCGCCGTCGCGGTGAGCATCGGTGGGCCGGGGGCCACGTTCTGGATGATCCTGGCCGGGCTGATGGGGATGGCGTCCAAGTTCACCGAGTGCACTCTGGGGGTGAAATATCGCAACGAATATGCCGATGGCCGGGTCTCTGGCGGGCCGATGTATTACCTGACCAAGGGTTTTGCCGAGCGCGGCGTGCCGGGCGGGCGGATCATGGCGGTGCTGTTCTCGATCTTCTGCATCCTCGGCGCGCTGGGCGGCGGCAACATGTTTCAGGCCAATCAGGCGCATCAACAGATCGCGGGTGTTCTGGGCGACTATCCGGGCTGGATCACCGGGCTGGTCTTTGCCGGCGTGGTCTTTGCGGTGATCGTGGGCGGGATCAAGTCGATCGCGCGCGTGACCGAGAAGGTGGTGCCCTTCATGGGCCTCCTCTATGTCGGCACAGCACTCATCATCATCGCGATGAACGCGGATCAGATCGGCTGGGCCGTGGGCCAGATCTTTGCCGGGGCCTTCACCGGGCTCGGGATTGCGGGCGGCATGGTGGGTGCGCTGATCCAGGGCTTCAAGCGGGCGGCGTTCTCGAACGAGGCGGGGGTGGGCTCTGCGGCCATCGCCCATTCGGCGGTGCGCACCAAGGAGCCGATCACCGAGGGGCTTGTCTCGTTGCTCGAACCCTTCATCGACACGGTGGTGATCTGCACCATGACGGCGCTTGTCATCATCATCACCGGGCAGCTGGTGGCGGGGCCGGATGGCAATTACCTGCTCAATGAGGCGGGCACCGCGATCCAGACCGTCGGCGGCACCTCGGGTGTGGGGCTGACCTCGGCGGCTTTCGGCAGCGCGATCGGCTGGTTTCCCTATATTCTGGCGGTGGCCGTGATCCTCTTTGCCTTTTCGACGATGATCAGCTGGTCCTATTACGGGCTCAAGGCCTGGACCTATCTCTTTGGCGAGGGCGAGACCACGGAACTGGTGTTCAAGGTGATCTTCTGCATCTTTGTGGTGATCGGGGCGGCGGCCAATCTCGGCCCGGTGATCGATTTCTCGGATGCCGCGATCTTTGCCATGGCGGTGGTCAACATCATCGGGCTCTATATCCTGATGCCGATCGTCAAGCGCGAGCTTGACAGCTACATGCGCCGCCTGAAGTCAGGTGAAATCAAGAAGTTCGAGTAACCCCTGCACCCCCTTTTGACAGGCCCAGGGGTCGGCGGAGATCCGCCAGCCCCTTTGGATTCCGGGAGATCGTGAATAGGTGAAGATCTTCACGGCACAACGATTTGCCATCAGATTTCCCATAAGGAGGACAAGTCATGGATAAAGAGACATATCAGAAAAAACTGCACGCCCAACTCGACCAGTGGAAAGCCGAGATCGACAAGCTCCAGGCGAATTCGCGCGAGGTCTCTGCCGATATGCAGATCAAATATCAGGAGCAGATCAAGGATCTGCGCGAAAAGCGGGCCGAGATGGAGGCCGAGTATGACAAGATACAGACCGCCAGTGCCGAGGCGTGGAAGGATTTCAAGGCCGGCGCCGATGCGGCTTGGGACAACATGTCCAACGCCATGACATCGGCTTGGAGCCGTTTCAGCTAAGATGCGATCAGAGATCGAGCCAAGCGCGGCTTAGGGCGCTTGGCATGGCTCAGGCCGCAGCAAAGCCTGCGTCAAGCGCCGACGGGATCACGTCGATCTCGGCCTCGGCGATCCGTTCGGCGAGTTTGGCGCCATCGGTCTCGTCGAACGGGTTGCGATAGGTATAGGGGCTAGGCAGATGGTAGCAGCCGGGCAAGAGCGGCTCGTAGCCGATGCGGAAGCGGTTGTTGCCATTGACCGAGGCGCCGCCCCAATGGGTGCCGTGATAGCCCTTCTTGAGGCTCAGGAACTTGGTGCGCGTCGGCTCGCCGCGCAGGCGGTGGTATTGACGCGCCAGCCGCCGATTTGAGGATCTTGGGGGCATTCGTCTGCTGCTCGCCGGGATGGCCCATCGGATGCCAGAGGTGGCGGGCGGTCATTTCACGCAGGAAGTTGTCGTCTTTCATGGGAGTGCTCCGGCAGGGGTAGAATTTGATCAAACTCTGCCACCGGCGCGGCAGACTGTTCAGAGGGATGTGAGGGGAGCAATCGCACTCTTCGATTGCGCGCTGACCTTGGGCGGTGCCGGTGCCCGGAGCAAGTCCTGTTTCATGTCGCTCGAGGCTGGCGACCGCGCCGACCTTGGGCGGTCACTTGCAAACCCCGATGTTCAGGCCTAGCGCAAAAGGCCTGCTTTCTGACAATAGATGTCGATTCCGGACCGCGCGATTTCGTATCCCCTTTCAAGCAGCATAGCGCGCGTCTCGTGAAAATTTCGCCGTGACATGTTACGGAACTCAAAGCGGATGATTTTCGGCTCTATCCCATCCCTTAGAAATCCTTGAACAATCTTGTGATCGAGACCTTCCGCATCCACGACGATCGCATCAACGGCGGTCATGTCAAAGCGTTCGAGCACAGATTTAACCGTCTCGGCGCGAATGGCCTTCGAGAGAACAGTGTGTCTTTCAAGGCCGGAATGGTTTTGTTTTTGCCAGTTCAAATGCGTTTCGACAAGGTCGCGATCAGTTGACGAATAGACTGAAAGGTCTGGTTTGCCTGATCCATCGGCGATGTAGTGAATGATGAGATCCTCGGCGATGTCGTTGATCGCGGATTGAACGGTGTGAATATTGTCCCTGTGTAGATACTTTTCCTTCAAGGCCGCAAAAGGATGATCCATTGGTTCAATCAGTATGGCCGTGCAGTCATTGCGTGCCAGGAACTGCTCCAAGGGATCGTCCTCAGATCCGTCATTAGCCCCAATCTGGACGATCTTGAGCGGCTTCGATTGACGGGTTGACAGGTCGTTCAAAGCATAAACCAGTATGTTCGGACCCCACTTACAGTCTGTTTCGACAAAGGAATTGAGGTTGATGACGGCATATCCCAATTTGTCGAGCAAATCCTTGGCGATCTGTTTCATCTTCGATCACACCCCCTGAAAACAACACCAGTGCAAAGCAGCATCTTTCTTGAAGGGACAGAAACAGAATGGCCTGCTCCGGTCAACTCGATCCTGAGCGGTTCCATATGGGCTCCGGACCGCACCGGCGGAGTTTGCTTCACGCCGCGCGGTTCATCGCCAGCGTGATCGCCTCGAAGGCGCGCAGCACCGGCCAGACGGGCCGGGCATGTTCGGGCAGGCGGGCGCGGTCGAAACCCGCGAGCGCGCTCGCGGCCAGCAGGTCGTGGTTACGGCGCAGGCGTCCGACATAGAGGCTCTCGGTCCGGGTGCCGGCGGCGATGATTTCCTCGTGCCCCGGCAGGAGCAACTGGTGATAGGTGATCACCGGCGGCGCATCGGCAAGAAGCGCCGAGAAGCCGTTGACCAGATGGCGTGCGGGCACCAGCACCGCCTCGGAGCCGAAGAGATATTCGACCTCTGATCCCCGGATCACCAGCCGCTGTTGCGGGCTGACGATGATGTCGTGGCGCAGGCCGAAATAGGGCGCGCGCAGGCGCACCGGGCGAAAGCTGCCATATCCGGGCACCCGTCGCGCGATGGCCTGAAGGACCGGCACCTGTGTCACGCCGTCGGTTTCGACCAGATCACCGCGCCGCAATTGGCCGATCGGAACCTCGCCGCGCGGGGTGAGAACCGGCACCTGCTGGCAGAACCCCGGCAGCGGGCCGACCGGCTCGACCTTCGAGGAGAGCGCGACAAAGATCACCTCGCGGTCCATCTGGCGACAGTGCGGGTTGTTCAGCATGGCTTGCAGCATCAGCAGGGATAACGGGCGCGGCCTTGGCAGGGCGAGCCAATGCACCTTGTCCGAGTCTGGCCGCTCCAGCACCAGCCGGCTCCACCCGGCGGGCGCATCCCAGCCGTAACTCAGGCGGATGACATCGGTGCGGTCATCGGGCTGATAGGGCAGCGTGACGCTGGAGATGTCATCCGCCTGCCGCAGGATCAGGACGATTGCGCCGCCGGGCAGGGCGTGCAGCGAGACCTCCTCGATCCAGGGCAGGCTCTGGCTGAAGGAGAGCAGGGTCTGTGGCCGCTCCTCCGGCGACAGCCGTGTCTCGAGCATCAAGGTGCCGCGTGGCATCAGCGCAAAGCCCGCCTGCCCCGCCTGCTGCGTCCCGGTCTGACCATGCGCGCCCAATCCCGAGGGCTCGAACCGCCCGCCCGTCTGATCCAAGATCCCGATCCAGCCCATCTCAGGCCGCACGCCCCTGCACCATCAGCACCAGCGCCTCGTGGCGTTTCAGGGTGCGCCGCGCCGCGGGGCTGTATCCTGCGCCGGTCTCCGGGTCGATCTCGGGAAAGAGGGTGCAGATCTCGGCCACGATCTCGGCCTCGAAACTGTTGCGGATCTGTGGCCCCGGCAGGAAGCTCTCGGTCGGCAGTCCCTCGGAATAGACCACCTGATGGCGGTCGAACATGATGTGGACATACTCCACGCTGCCACCCTCGATGCGCCGCACCGAGCGGTCATTGACCAGATCGCGCGCGGCGACCAGCACCTCGGGCTCGCCAAAGAGCAGTTCGCTCAGCGCATCGCGGATCAGCACCCGGTGCAGCGGCGAGACCCAGAGTTCGCGGTGCCGCCCGAAGGTATCGGCCGCGATCCGGATGGGGGCGAAATCACCCTCTGCCCGGACCTGCCGCCGCCCGATCCAGCGCAGCGGCTGCGCGCCGTCGTCGCGGGTGATGACGAGATCGCCGGGGCGCAGGTCTTCGACCGGAACCGGCCCCGACGGGGTCCTGATCCTTGTGCCCGCCACGAAGCAGGGCACGGAATCGACGGTGACGAAGCCGACATCGGTCTGACCCGTGCTGCTTGCGACCTCATAGGTGAAATTGAACAGTTCGGTATCGCCGTCGCCCAGCACCGTGACCGTGCCATCGGCATTGAGCTGGATCTGCTGGCCGGAATTGAGCGTGACGATGTCGCCTGCCACCACCGGCTGGCCGTTCAGATGGGTGATGGTCAGCGTGCCCGCCGTGCTGTTCACATCGTTGCTCAGAAGGTCGATGATCTTGCTGCCGTCCGGGAAAAGCGTCGTCGTCTCATCGATTGCAACGAGCGTCGTCTGCACGCTGTCCGCCGCGATCAGGACGGTGGAATCGTAGTTCGCATCCGACACGTCCGCGATGCCGATGTGGATCGAATTGAGCTGGCCGGAATTGACCGGGATGGTCAGGGTCAGGGTCGCGGTGAAGCCGTCCATCTCGGTGTTGAACTGATCCTGGGTGTTGTCGATGAAGAGGTTGCCGTTCGAGCCCGCATTGAGGTTGCTGGGGTCGATATCGCCGTCGCCGATGCTGAGCGGCACGAGGTTGCCGTTGATCCAGACGCCGAAGAAATCCTGAAACGCCCCCGTGGCGTATTCGGGATATTCCTCGGAGGCAAAGACGAACTGCATCGTCATCACGTTGCCGGTGGGGATGAAATCGACATCGAAATAGGCGGCATCAAAGGTTTGAGCCCCCGCCGCGGCGTTGAAATCCGCGACGTTGTTGGGACCGCTGGAGGTGCTCGTCGTGCTGTTGCTGATATTCGACTGTGGCCCGCTATTGGTAAAGGATCGCAGGTCGCCGGTCGAGAACATGACACCCGTATCGCCCGGCACCACCCCCGGCGAGATCGCGTTGCCATTGCTGTAGATACCCGAGGAATCCCGGTCGCCGGTATAGGAGGCGGAGATGACCTGCACCCCGTCGCCAAAGATGGTATTGGCCATCTGCGTCGCAGAGGCATTGCGATCAATCGGTATCTCGACGCCTGCAACCATGCCTGCCCCAACCCCTGGTTGGAGGCAGCGCAACCATGCCCGCACACGGCCCTGAAAGGCCGTGTTGCCCGGTCAGCCCTCTCGTGCAGCGGCGCTGCGCGCGGTGCTTTCCGTCTCTGGCGCCGCTTTGTCCTTTGCGGATCTCGCGGCTGTGCTCTGGTCTACCCTGCCTCGGGTGTTCTTTTTATAAGGCAGCCCTAGCAAATTATTTGACTCCTGTTAAGGTTTAATAAGCCTGTCAGGCATTTACCTGAAATCTGTTGCCAACCCGCAGGATTTGCGCCCGTCCGCGATCCGCGTTAGGCCATCATAAAACCGAAACGACAGGACCGCCCCGATGCCCCAGACTGTGATCGACCCCGCGCGCCTGACCGCCGATCTTTTGCGCTGTGCGTCCGTCACGCCCGAGGAAGGCGGTGCCCTGCGCCTGCTGGAGGGCGTGCTGAGCGGTGCCGGGTTCACCTGCACACGGGTGGATCGCGGCGGCGTGGCCAATCTCTTTGCCCGCTGGGGCAAGAAGGGGGCCGCACGCAGTTTCGGCTTCAACGGGCATACCGATGTCGTGCCGGTGGGCGATGCGGCCGCCTGGAGCGTGCCGCCCTTTGGCGCGGTGGAACGCGACGGCTGGCTCTATGGGCGTGGCGCCACGGACATGAAATCGGGGGTCGCGGCCTTTGTCGCGGCAGCGGTGGACTTTGTGACCGAGACCCCGCCCGATGGTGCCGTGATCCTCGCCATCACCGGCGACGAGGAAGGCGAGGCGGTGGATGGCACCCGCGCGTTGCTCGACTGGATGGAGGCGCAGGGCGAGCGGATGACCGCGTGCCTTGTGGGCGAGCCGACCTGCCCGGAACATTTGGGCGAGATGATCAAGATCGGGCGGCGCGGTTCGCTCACGGCAGAGTTCACGCTGACCGGCGTGCAGGGCCATTCGGCCTATCCGCAGCGGGCGCGCAATCCCTTGCCCGCCATGGCGCGGCTGATGGACCGGCTGGCGGCGCAGCGGCTGGACGAGGGGACCGCGGCCTTTGATCCCTCGACGCTGGCGATCGTCACCATCGACACCGGCAATCCGGCGACGAATGTTATCCCCGCGCAATGCCGTGCCACCGTCAACATCCGCTTCAACGACGCGCATGACAGCCAGAGCCTGAGCGCATGGATGCAGGCCGAACTGGATCGTGTGGCCGAAGAATTCGGCGTCACGGGCGAGATGCGGGTCAAGGTCTCGGGTGAGAGCTTTCTCACGCCGCCGGGGCCGCTCTCGGATCTGGTGGCGCGCGCGGTGGAGGCCGAGACCGGGATTGTGCCGGTGCTCTCGACCTCGGGGGGGACGTCGGATGCGCGCTTTGTCCGCGCGCATTGTCCGGTGGTGGAATTCGGCCTTGTCGGGCAGACCATGCATCAGGTCGATGAGCGGGTGGAGGTGGCGCAGATCCACCGGCTCAAGGCGATCTATGCCCGCATCCTGCGCGATTATCTTGGATGAGGCGCGGCACGCTTGTCGTGATGCTCAAGGAACCGCGCCCCGGCCGCGTCAAGACACGGCTCGGGCACGAGATCGGCATGG
>PFEY01000066.1:76-26154 GCA_002783205.1 Rhodobacteraceae bacterium CG17_big_fil_post_rev_8_21_14_2_50_63_15
CCCGAAAGATGCTCAGCCAAAGATTAACGTCGCCTCACCACAGCGCGCGCGGCCCGACACGCAAACGGGCGCGGCGATCCTCTCGCCGCGCCCGCTGATCGCTTGCCCCGCGATCAGGCCAGATCAAACCGATCCGCGTTCATCACCTTGGTCCAGGCCGCCACGAAATCGTGCACGAACTTCTCGGCATTGTCGTCCTGAGCATAGACCTCTGCGTAGGCGCGCAGGATGGAATTCGAGCCGAACACCAGATCGACGCGCGTTGCAGAGTGTTTTACCGCCCCGGATTTGCGCTCCACGATGTCATAGCGACCGTCGCCCTTGGGCACCCAGCGATAGGACATGTCCGTCAGCGTGGTGAAGAAATCCGTCGTCAGCGCGCCGGGCTTGCTGGTAAAGACACCATGCGCGGTGCCGCCATGATTGGTGCCCATGGCCCGCATACCACCGACAAGACAGGTCATCTCGGCCGCGCTCAGCCCCATCAGTTGCGCGCGGTCCAGCAGCATTTCCTCGGGCGTGACGATGTAATCCGCCTTGACCCAGTTGCGGAACCCGTCCGCCAGCGGCTCGAGCACGTCAAAGGAGGCGGCATCGGTCATCGCGGCGGTGGCATCGCCGCGACCGGGCGCAAAGGGCAGCTCGATGGCGAAACCAGCCGCCTTGGCCGCCTGCTCGACGCCCAGGTTGCCCGCCAGCACGATCACATCCGCGACCGACGCGCCGGTTGCGGCGGCAATCGGCTCCAGCACCGCCAGCACCCGCGCCAGACGCGCGGGCTCGTTGCCCGCCCAGTCCTTTTGCGGCGCCAGACGGATGCGCGCGCCATTGGCCCCGCCGCGCAGGTCAGAGCCGCGATAGGTCCGCGCGCTGTCCCAGGCGGTGGCCACCATCTCCGCAATGCTCAGACCGCTTGCGGCAATCTTGGCCTTGACGGCGGCGACATCGTAATCGCTGCGCCCCGCCGGAATCGGATCCTGCCAGATCAGATCTTCCTGCGGCGCGTCGGGTCCGATGTAGCGCGTGCGCGGCCCGAGATCGCGGTGCGTGAGCTTGAACCAGGCACGGGCAAAGCAATCGTCGAAATAGGCCGGATCGGCCATGAACTTTTCGCAGATCGCACGATAGGTCGGGTCCATCTTCATCGCCATGTCGGCATCGGTCATCATCGGCATGACGCGCTTGGTCGAATCGGTGGGATCAACCGGCATATCGGCTTCCTTGATGGCGACGGGGCGCCACTGGTTTGCGCCGGCGGGCGATTTGGTCAATTCCCAGTCATGACCAAAGAGCATGTCGAAATAGCCCATGTCCCATTTGGTTGGTTTGCTGGTCCACGCGCCCTCGATGCCGGACGTCACCGCGTTGCTGGCCTTGCCGCCCAGATTCGGGTTGATCCAGCCCAGACCCTGGGTCTCGATCCCGGCCGCCTCGGGTTCCGCACCAAGTGTGTCCGCATCGCCATTGCCATGCGCCTTGCCGACGGTATGGCCACCGCAGGTCAGCGCCGCGGTCTCCTCGTCATCCATCGCCATGCGGACAAAGGTCTCACGCACCTGAGCGGCGGTTTTCAGCGGATCGGGCTGACCGTTGACACCCTCGGGGTTCACATAGATCAGCCCCATCTGCACCGCGGCCAGCGGGTTTTCCATCGTCGCCGGGTTCTCGACGCTCTCATAGCGGCTGTCAGAGGGCGCCAGCCATTCCTTTTCCGCGCCCCAATAGGTGTCCTTCTCGGGATGCCAGATATCCTCGCGGCCAAAGGAAAAGCCGAAGGTTTTCAATCCCATGTCCTCATAGGCCATGGTCCCCGCCAGCAGGATCAGGTCCGCCCAGCTCAGCTTGTTGCCGTATTTCTTCTTCAGCGGCCACAGGATGCGCCGCGCCTTGTCGAGGTTGCCATTGTCCGGCCAGCTGTTGAGCGGCGCAAAGCGGATATTGCCATGCCCGCCACCGCCCCGCCCGTCCGCCAGACGGTAGGATCCGGCGGAATGCCACGCCAGCCGGATCATCAAGCCGCCGTAATGCCCCCAATCGGCGGGCCACCACTCCTGACTGTCCTTCAGCAACGCCTTGAGATCGGCCTTGAGCGCCTTGAAATCGAGTGTCTTGACCGTCTCGGCATAGTCGAAATCCGGTCCCATCGGATTGGTCTTGGCGTCATGCTGATGCAGAATGTCGAGATTGAGCGCCTTGGGCCACCAATCCATGACGCTGGTGCCGGTTTCGGTCACGCTGCCGTGCATTACCGGGCATTTGCCCATATTGTTGCCGTCCATCTATGTCTCCGATTCTGTTTCGTTCCAAGCCGTGAATCGGGTGCGAGGTGTCTTGAAATCAGTGACTTGCCAAGGCTTTACGTGGCCATCGTCACCGATCAGCCGTGATGCCCGATCCGTCTGGAACAGTTCTAACAAACAGAGTTCATTGGGGGAAGTTGTCTTTTCTGATACAATTGATAACTTAAAGTTATCAATTAGCATCTCACGCCACCAGTATCCACCCCGCCACGATCAGCCCCAGTGCGGCCCCCCACACCCGCCACAGAACGCCACAGGCCGCCGCGATCTCGGCCGCGCCGATCTCCCTGCGCCCGCCGCCATGCACGTAGGGAAAATCGCTCTGCACCCCGTGATAGGCGCGCGGCCCCGACAGTGCTACATCGAGCACCCGCGCCATCGCCGCCTCGGGCCAACCGGCATTGGGCGAGCGATGCCGCGGTGCCTCGGCGGCGACCGGCCGCCACGCGCCCAGCCGACCCTGCGCCAGCAGGATGAGCGCCGCCGTCAACCGCGCCGGAACAAGGTTCAACAGATCATCGAACCGCGCCGCAGCCCAGCCGAATTGCTCATGGCGCTCCGTGCGATGACCGATCATGCTGTCCGCCGTGTTGGTGATCTTGTAGAGCATCAGCCCCGGCAACCCGCCGACGAGAAACCACAGGGCCGGGGCAATCACTCCGTCGCTCAGATTCTCGGCCGCTGATTCGATCGCGGCCCGCGCCACATCCGGCACCTCCATCGCGCCCGTGTCGCGCCCCACGATCCGCGCCACCGCCCGCCGCCCGTCGCCCAGCGACACCCGCAGATCGCGCGCCACCGCCGCCACATGATCGACCAGCGAGCGGTGTGCCAGAAGGATCGCCACCACGACAACCTCCACCACCGGCCCCAGAAGCGACAGAAGCCACCCCAGCCCCAACGCCCCCAGACCAAGCGTCACCATCACCAGCACCCCACGCGCCCGCCGCGCCGCGCCGCGGTTGAACGCCTGATCGCACCAGCCCACCGCCCGCCCCATCAGGACCGCCGGATGCGGTGCCCGCTGCCACAGCCAGCGCGGCTCGCCCAGCGCGGCATCGAGCAGCATCGCAAGCACCAACGTCACAGCGCCGCCTCCAGCCGCGCCCAGCCTGCGCCATCCGGCAGCCCCAGCCGGACGAGATCGTCAGCCCAGGGAAACACCCGCACCAGGATGCGCCGCTCTGCCAGCCGCTCGTGCCACTCCCGCGCGCTCTGCACCCGCGCCAGCCGGAACAGCGGACAGCCCCCGGCGATCTCCGCCCCCGCCCGCCGCAACAGCGCATCAAGCCGCGCGGCATCCTCGTTGAGCCGCACCCGCGTTAAGCGCGCCCAGTCGGGGTCGTTCAGCGCCCGCGTGCCGAGTTCCAGCGCCGGGCCGGATACCGGCCAGGGGCCCAGCATCTCGGCCAGCCGCGCGATCAGATCAGCGGGCCCGATGGCAAAGCCCAGCCGCAGCCCGGCCAGCCCCCAGAACTTGCCGAAACTCTTGAGCACGATCACGCCGGGGCGCACCGCCTCTGCCACCAGTGACCGCTCGGGGGCCACGTCGCAGAAACTCTCGTCGATGACGCTCAACGGTGCACCCAGATCACCTGCGCCATAGAACCGCCCCGTCGGGTTGTTGGGATGCACGATCACCCGCGCCTGCGGATCCTCCCCCGCATCGCTCAGCTCCCAGCCATGGGCGGCAAAGCTCGCGGCATGTTCGTTATAGGTCGGCCCCGGAATGTGCACCCGTCCCACCGGCCTCAGCCCCGGCAGCCGCGCGATCAGGCTCGACGCGCCCGGCGCCGCCAGCACCATTGCCCCCTCCGGCACCCGCCAGAACGCCCGCGCCGCGCGCTCCAGCGCCAGCGTCGCCTCCCGGTCCGGCAGAACGCTCCAGCCAGCCGCCGTCAGATCGCCCAGCGGATAGGGTCGCGGATTGATCCCCGTCGACAGATCGAGCCAGTCCGCCCGAGCGCCCCCGAACCGCGCCCGCGCCGCGTCGATTCCGCCGCCGTGATCGCGGTTCATGCGACGCCTCCACCGATCCGCGCCGTGCAGGCGTTGGAGGTCCGGTTCTTGGTGATCGTGTTCCACATTCCCTGCACTCCTTCGGACCTGCCTCCCATCAAGCGGAAATCCGCACATGGCGCAAGCCTTGCTGCCGATATCGCTTGCCTTGAGATCGTCGTTAACCTTTTGGTAACATTCATGGCGACAGGGACGGATCAAGGGCCGATGGTCGCAAGGGTCCAGGGCATCGCGACGCGGGGACGGATGAAGGTTCTGATCGTGCAAAGCAATCCCGACCTCGGCAGCCTGTGGCAAAACCACATGCAACGCCAGGGAATGACGGTGAGCCTGACCACCGATCAGACCGGGGCCGTCCATGCGCTCAACACCCAGGGCTTTGACGTGATCATTCTTGACCTGGTTCTGGAAAAAGGCAGCGCGCTGGCGGTGGCCGACCTTGCCAGCTACCGCTATCCCGAGGCCAAGGTGATCTTTGTCACCAATACCAGCTTCTTCTCGGATGGCTCCATCTTCGAACTCAGCGCCAATGCCTGTGCGCATCTGCAATCCGACATCCCGCCCGAGGATCTCGCCGCGATGGTCGAACATATCGGCCGCGGCAGCTGAGTCGCCGCTGGCCGGACTTGGGGGCCAGCCCCCAAACCCCCGGAATATTTAAGGCCAGAAGAAACCCCATCAGCCCGCTTTCGTCGTGATCCGGGCGCTGCGCTCCAGCGTGCGGTGGACCGGGCATCGATCGGCAATCTCCATCAGTTTGTCGCGCTCCTGCGCGCTCAGCCTGCCCTCCAGCCGGATCACGCGCGTGAAGGTGTCCACCATCGCCTCGCTGCGACTGTCGGCGTCCTGCGCATGGACCTTGTCGTGGCAGACATCGACGCTCACATGCGCGAGGTGCCACCCCTTGCGCCTTGCATACATCCTGATCGTCATCGCGGTGCAGGCCCCCAGCCCCGCCGCGAGAAAGCCATAGGGCGACATGCCGCGCCCGGTCCCGCCATAGGCCAGCGGTTCGTCGGCCAGGACATGATGATCGGGGCCGGAATTGATATCCTGCAAGAACCCCTCGGGATCTGCCTCACGCACCCGTACCACGCCCTCGGGCGCACCGGGAGGCGGGGCCGGGCGCGACAGTTTCAGATAACGCCTGGCCCAGGCGGCAATGACCTCGGCGGCATATTCGGCATCCTTCGGCCGCAAGATCAGATGATCGGCGCCGTCGAGCGTGACAAAGCTCTTGGGATGTTTTGCCGCCCGAAAGATCGCGGCGGCATTGTCGATCCCCACGATGGCATCATGCGGCGCGTGCAGCACCAGCAACGCCTTGTGCAGGGCGCCAATCCCGGGTTCAAGATTTTCCGCCCGGACATCCTCGACCAGATCGCGGCCGATGCGGATGCGGCGTCCGCCCAGACAGACCTCTGCCACGCCGTCACGGTCGATCCGGTCGAGCGCCGCGCCGAAATTATGCGTCACGTGGCCCGGATCGAAAGGCGCGCCGATGGTGACGACGGCGCGCGCGCTCGCGATCTGTCCGGCCGCAGCCAGCACCGCCGCTCCGCCCAGACTGTGCCCGATCAGCAGCCCCGGCGCCATGCCGCGCACCGCCAGCGCTTCGGACGCCAGCACCAGATCGCGAATGTTCGAGGCAAAGGAGGTGGTCTCGAATGCGCCCCCCGACTGCCCCAGCCCGGTGAAATCGAACCGCAGGACGGCAATCCCCGCCCCCGCGAGACGCGCCGCAATCCGGCGCGCCGCCGGGCTGTCCTTGGAGCAGGTGAAACAATGCGCGAAAAGGGCTGTCGCCAGTGGCGGCCCGTCCGGCAGATCCAGCCGCGCCTCGAGCATATCCCCGGCATGGCCGCTAAAGGTGAGACGTTCGGTCGGCATCGGTTCTTCCTCTGGGATGACCTTCATCCTAGAAGGATACGCAGGTCGCGACCACCCTATGCACCAGATCGTCACGTGAAGGTGACGATAGGCCGCCATTGCCTAAAAATCGCGTCACTTCGTCCCGCGGGAAACCAGCCGCTGCCACCCTTCGTTAACCGGATCGCGCCATCCTGAGCGCGGAGGAGAAGGGGGTCATGCCATGCAGATGGCCATGCTGATGCAGGTGCGAACACGCGGCGATGTGCGTCGCTTTGCGATGGCGATCTCGGCCATCGTTGTGATCGCCAGCATCGTGCTGCGCTATCTGGTTCTGCCATCCGATCTGGCCGGGGCAACGCTGATCCCCGGCTCGATGATGGCGTTGATGCTGGCGGCCCCCATCGCCTATGCGGTTGGCCAGCGCCTGGCGGCGATCCATCACCTCAGCGCGCAGCTTGAACATGCGCTGCATCATGATCTGCTGACCGGGGTCTGCACCCGGATCAGCTTTTACGGCAGGGCGGCGCAACTCGGCGCCGTATCCTGCGCCGTGATCGTCGCGGATATCGACCATTTCAAGGGGTTCAACGATCATTACGGCCACCCGGCGGGAGATCAGGCGTTGCGGCACTTTGCGGCAATCCTCGCCTCGAATTGCCGGGAGGACGACCTCATTGCCCGGTTCGGGGGGGAGGAATTCGTGCTCGTGCTGCGCAACACCACCCTCACCGACGGCTTTGCTGCGGCCTGCCGTCTGTGTCAGCGCATCCGCGAGAGCCCGGTCGTGATCGGCGGCCGCGCCCGGCCCCTGACCGCCAGCTTTGGCGTCGCCGCCTTGCCGCCCGGCGGCGCGATCGAGATCGCCATCCAGCAGGCTGATCGCGCGCTCTATCGCGCCAAACGGTCTGGACGGGACCGCGCCTGTGTCTATGATCTGGCGCAGGATGCCGGGCCGTTGCCGCTCACCCTCGCCGCCGAATGAGGGCTCAGGCGGCGCCCATCAGCGCCGCATCGAAGGGATAGCGTGTCAGGTTCTCATGGCCATCCCCGGTGATGAGAACCTGATCCTCCAGCTTGATCGAGAAATCATTGCCCGCCTCGCTGACCAGCGCCTCGACACAGAGCACCATCCCCGGCTCCAGCGCATAATCGAACGCGCCCGCCACCGCCTTGTCGGGATAGGCCACCAGCGGCCACTCATCACAGAGGCCTACGCCATGCATCATGCAGCCGTATTTCTGCGCCTGATACTTCTTCTCCAGCCGATGACTGCCGGCGATCAGGTCGGGGATCGTCACGCCGGGGCGCAGCATCTCCATATTGGCCTGAATGTGTTCGCGCGCGTGCCGCAT
Organism: Rhodobacteraceae bacterium CG17_big_fil_post_rev_8_21_14_2_50_63_15; assembly: GCA_002783205.1. GTDB lineage: Bacteria > Pseudomonadota > Alphaproteobacteria > Rhodobacterales > Rhodobacteraceae > Roseovarius. The sequence goes on from PFEY01000066.1 coordinate 7,620, forward strand.
CGCCGCCACCATGTCGGCGCGCGGGCGGGCATCACCGATCCACCAGGTCCGGCTGATATCGACGCAGATGCCATAGCTGCCAATCAGATCGGTATCAAAGGCCAGGATCTCGTTATTCTGGACGATCCGCGGCCCGCATTCCTGAAACCACGGATTGCTGCGCGGCCCACTCGCCAAAAGGCGCGTCTCGATCCACTCGCCGCCGCGCCGGATGTTCTCGCCATGCAGCACCGCCCAGATGTCATTCTCGCTCACCCCGCCGCCGGGCACGGTGGCGCGAGCAAACCGCTCCATCTCCGCCACCGCCGTCTCGCAGGCATGGCTGGCACAGCGCATCGCGCGGATTTCATCAGGCCCCTTGATGGCGCGGGTCTTTTCCGTGACCTCCTCGCCTTCCATGATCTGCAACCCCTGCGCCTCCAGCGCGCGCAACCCGTGCAGCATCACCTTGTCCACCGCCAGCCGCAGGTTGCCGGGGCTATGCTCTGCCATGAGCGCCGCGACATCGCGGGCAAAGACATCGGCGGCCACATCCACCTTGTCGCCGCGGTCGAAATAGAACAGATCCGCCCCTGACCGCGCCTCGCGCACCAGCGGGTTGAAAGACGACAGGAACGGCGAATTCTTGTAGTCCCAGATCACCATGTAGCCATCGGCACAGAGCAGCACGGCGCGAAACGGATTATGCGTGTTCCACAGCTGCATGTTGGTGCTGTCGGTCGCATAACGGATGTTGAGCGGGTCGAACAGCAAGAGCCCCGCATAATCGCGCTCCACCACCGCCGCCGTCAGCCGCTCCCAGCGAAACCGCCGCATCGCCGGAAGATCCGGCAATTCCAGCCCCGCCGCCGCCCATTCGCCATAGGCCAGCTGCGTCGGCCCGATTTCGATCCGGTCGGCGTCGTTGGGCGTGCCATCGCCCAGCACCGCTCCCCGGCTAGGATCGATCTTGCGACTGTCGCGGTAATGTCTGTTCATCGGGCGTTCCTCCGATCCTCAGACTGCGGGGCCAGCCCCGGCTTGGCGCGCTCAGTGGCGACATCGCCTTCGGTCGCTTTTGGCGTTCCGGCCGATGAGGGACATCCCGCGTCGCATGGTTCGATCCTTTCCGTCCGACATGCGACCACCCTGCCGGGCAAAGGTTAAGATCGGGTTGCCGCAGAGTGAAAAATCGAACGCACCACCCTCACCGGCACCTTGCGTACATAACCAGCGTCCACACTGTGCCTGCTGTACGCTCAGCCGCCGCGCACCGTGTCGATCATGCGCTGCACGTTGTCGGGGTCCGCATCGGGCGTGATGCCATGCCCAAGATTGAAGATATGCGGCCCGTTGCGAAAGGCCGCAACCGTCCGGCGGGTTTCGCGCACCAGCGCCTCTCCACCCGTAACCATATGCGATGGCGAGAGATTTCCCTGCACACAGCCATCCTTCTGGACATTCTCTGCCGCCCATTCGGCGCTGACCGAATTGTCCACCGCCACACAATCCGCGCCGGTCTTTGCGTGAAATCCGATATACTTGTCCCCCGCTTCACGGGGAAAGGCGATGACCGGAATCCCCGGATGCCGCGCCTTCAGTGCGGAAATGATCCGCTTCGTCGGCGCGACCGCGTACTTCTCGAAATCTTCACCTTTCAGAGATCCCGCCCAGCTGTCAAAGAGCTTGACCATCTCCGCACCGGCCACGATCTGCGCCGAGAGATATTCGATCGTGCCTTCCGTCAGCCGGTCGATGATGCCCTCGAAAACCACTTTGTTTTCAGCCATCAAGGCATGCGCCGGTCCCTGATCGGGGGTGCCCCGCCCGGCGATCATGTAGCTCGCCACCGTCCAGGGCGCGCCCGCGAATCCGATGAGCGTCGTCTCACCCGGCAGGGCCCCGGCCAGATTGCGCACTGTCTGGTAAACCGGGTTTAACGTCTCGTGAATCGCGCTCGCGGGTTTCAGCCGGTCCAGCCCCGCCTGATCCGTGATCGTCGATAGCCGCGGCCCCTCGCCGGTGACAAACCACAGATCCGCCCCCATCGCCTGTGGCAAGAGCAGGATATCGGCAAAGACGATCGCCGCGTCAAACCCGTAGCGCCGGATCGGCTGAAGCGTAACTTCGGTTGCCAAGTCACTGTTATAACACAAGGAAAGAAAATCACCCGCCTGTTCCCGCGTGGCTCGGTACTCGGGCAGAAAGCGGCCCGCCTGCCGCATCATCCAGATCGGCGGTATGGGCTGGGTCTCGCCCGACAGGGCTCTCAGAATGGTCTTTTGCGCGGCCATGGCATCCTCCGTTTCACCTGTGGTCCACTCCAAGACCATCGATGTCAAGCGTCCGACGCTTGCCACGTCTCTTTGTCGCGGCTAAACCACCGCCATGACACGTGATTTGCCCACCCCGTCCCGCCCGCTCAAGATCGGCACCCGCGGATCGCCGCTCGCGCTCGCGCAGGCCTACGAGACCCGCGCGCGGCTTTGCGCCGCCTTTGATCTTCCCGAGGAAGCCTTTGAAATAATTGTCATAAAGACGACAGGCGATCTGATCACCGACCGCCCGCTCAAGGAGCTTGGCGGCAAGGGCCTCTTTACCCGCGAGATCGAACAGGGGCTGCTCTGCGGCGCGATTGACATCGCCGTGCACTCGATGAAGGACATGCCGGTGCTGCAACCCGAGGGGCTGCTGCTTGACACCTACCTGCCGCGCGAGGATGTCCGCGACGCCCTTGTCTCGCCCGCGGCACCCTCCCTTGCCGCCCTGCCCGCCGGGGCCCGTGTCGGCACTTCCTCGCTGCGGCGCAGGGCGCAGATTCTCGTCAGCTATCCGCATCTCGAGGTCGTGGAATTCCGCGGCAACGTCCAGACACGGCTGAAGAAGCTTGGCGAGGGTGTCGCCGCCTGCACCTTCCTCGCCATGGCCGGGCTCAACCGTCTTGGCCGGTCGGAGGTGGCCACCGCCGCTCTAGACCCTGCGATCATGCTGCCCGCTGTCGCGCAGGGTGCCATCGGCATCGAACGCCGGGCCAACGATGTCCGTGCCGCCGACCTGCTGGCCGCGATTCACCATGCCGAGACAGGTCAGCGACTGGTCGCTGAACGCGCCTTTCTGGCCGCTCTCGATGGCTCCTGCGAAACCCCCATCGCCGGCTTGGCCGAGATCAGCGGCAGCATGCTGCGCCTGCGCGGCGAGATCCTGCGCCCCGATGGCAGCGAGAGCCTCAGCGACGATCAATCCGCCCCGGTCGAGGACGGCGCCACCCTGGGCCGCGCCATGGCCAGCAAACTCCTCGAACGGGCGGGCGCGGGATTCTTCGACTGGTGACTTTAACTCATTGATCTGGAATGAGCTTTCCGGGATTCATGATCCCGTTCGGATCGACCGCCGCCTTGATTGCGCGCATCATCTCCAGCGCCACGGGATCCTTGTGCGCCGCCATCGCCGGCAGTTTCGACAGCCCGACTCCATGCTCGGCCGAAAAGCTGCCGCCGAGCGCCAGGACTTCCTCCTCAACCGCCCGTTGCACCGCGCGGCACAGGCCCGGATCGTCGCGTGACGGCCAGCCCACATAATGCAGGTTGCCATCGCCCAGATGCGCCACGCCGGTATTCTCGATCCCCGGATCAAGCGCCCGGCTCACCCTTTCGATCCGTGCGATCAGCTCCTCCATCCGGTCGGTCGCCACCGCGATGTCATTCTCGACCACCGGCGATCGCACCCGAAGAATCTGCGCCGAGGCCTCGCGGCGGGCCCAGATTTCAGCCCGCTGCGCCTCGTTCTGCGCAACGACGGCATCCAGCACCAACCCCTCGTCATAGAGCGCGCCCAACACCTCCTCCAGATGCGCCGCCAGAGGCACCCGTCCCTCGGCATCCGGTCGGGCATCGCGCGCGCCAGAGCTGCCAAGCTCGACCAGCACATTGACGTCATAGGCCTTTTCGAACGGCGGGCGCATCTCGGGAAAGCGCGCGAGCAACGCCGCGACAAAGCTGCGCGGCATGTATTCAAAGGCCTCGACCGCCCCGCCGGTCTGATCCTGCAACCGGTTGAGCAGATCGAGCGCGACCCCGATCGACGGCACCGCCACCATCGCCGTCGCCGTGGCGCGCGGACGCGGAAAGAGCTTGAGCACCGCCGCCGTGATGATCCCGAGCGTGCCTTCCGCGCCGATCATCAGATGGCGCAGATCATAGCCCGAATTGTCCTTGTGCAGGGCGCTCATCAGGGTCATCACCGCTCCGGTCGGCGTAACCACCTCCAGTCCCAGACAGAGATCCCGCGTATTGCCATAGCGCAGCACATTGGAGCCTCCCGCGTTGGTCGACAGCACGCCCCCGATCATCGCGGATCCCCGCGCGCCGAATTTCAGCGGAAAGATCAGGTCATGCGCCGCAACGGCCTCCTGCACCGCGGCAACGATCACCCCCGCCTCGACCACCGCCACCCGCGCCGCAGGCCGGATCTCGCGGATGGCCGACAGCCGGTCCAGCGACAGCATCAGCGCCGACTCGGCCTCGGTGCCCTTGACCAGATTGGTATTGCCCGAAACCGGCACCACCGGCAGACGGTGCCGGTTGGCCAGCCGGACAATAGCCGCAACTTCGGATGTGTTCGCGGGTCGCAGAACGGCCAGCGGGTGCCACGTGACCCGACCCGCCCAATCGCGCCCCCACCCGGCGGCATCGGTGCCGGTCAGGACATTCCTCGCTCCGATGATCCCGGCAATTTCGCCAAGCGCAGAAGGGTCAACCACAGTCATGACCGCAATCATGGGACAATCCCGGCGCGCCGACAAGGGCGGATCATGAATGCCAATTTCCTGCTTGACGCACAGAGCGGGCTGGCATAGCAACCACCACGGTTTGGCGGAGTAGCTCAGTTGGTTAGAGCAGCGGAATCATAATCCGCGTGTCGGGGGTTCGAGTCCCTCCTCCGCTACCACCTTTCACGACAGATCTCTCCACGACATATCAAGTCCTTGGGTTCCAAGCCTCGGGGCGGGCCCGTTCGTCGAGAAAATCGACAAAGTGCCGGGTTGGCATCCGCAGATTTTCGGAGGCCCATATTGCCTCCGTCACCATCGCGTCGGCAATGTCGGTGATCGCCAGGGGCACCAAGCCGCCCGTCGCAAAGTTGTAGGTGCTTTCCGTCAGGATGGTGATGCCCATGCCACAAGAGACGAGGCCGAGAATGCCCACGGAATTGAACGCCTCTTGGACGATGTTTGGCTGAAATCCGGCTTTGCGACACAGCGGAAACAGATAGTCGTAGAAATGCGCCCAGGCATCGGCTGGACCGTGGACAAAATCCTCCTCCGCCAGATCCGCAAGCATGACGGATCTCCGTGCGGCCAGACGATGGCCTTCGGGAACGATGCAGATCGGACGGTCGGTCTGCACCACGCGGCTGTGGAATCCCGCTTGCCGGACCGGGCCGGTGACAAATCCGATGTCCAGTTTGTCATCCTTCAACTCGTCAAGCTGCACCGCCGTGACGCCGTGATGCGGGCGCACCGTGATGCCGGGATGCTTGTGATGGAATTGCTTGAGCAGTTCGGGAAGCTCCCCGGAAATGGCAAAATCAGTGTAGCCGACACGCAAAGCCCCCGCCTCGCCGATGCTGACGCGCCGCGTCAGATCAATGGTGGCCTCAAGGCCGTTCATCACCCGCCGTCCGCCTTCCCTGAAGACGCGCCCGGCATCCGTCAGGCGGACAAAGTTCTGCGCGCGATCAAACAGCCTGACCGCCAACCCGGCTTCAAGATCCTGGATCGTGCGGGTGAGCGCCGGTTGCGAGATATGCAAAAACTCTGACGCGCGACGAAAATTCAGCTCGTCGGCAAGCGCCAGGAAATAGCGGATATGGCGGAGGTTCACTTTCATGATACCTATTATGCATCAAAAACCAATAAATTGATATTATACACGCAAGTTCTGCGGGTCTACCTTGCCTCTCAGTCCAATAACAAAAATCCAACACCAACCGGGAGCTCTCATGTATCATCCATCCTTTGCCTTCTTCGCCGGACCCGCGATGGCCCTCTCAGTCCTTGCCGGCACCGCCGTGGCCCAGGACATCACCATCAACCTCGGCTATGCAGCGGCCGAAACCAGCGCCTATGCCGTGCTGGCCGACAAGTTCGAGGAACTGGCCGAGCAGTATTCAGCGGGCAGCATCGACGTGAAGGTGCGGTGCTGCGGTCAGCTGATGGGCGAGGACGAAGCCTTCAAGGCCATGCAACTGGGCACGGTGGACATGTTCATCATCACCAGCAACAATGTCTCACCGCATTTCCCGCTGACGGATGCGTTCGTTCTGCCCTATATCTTTCAGGACAAGGACCACGCCTATCGGGTGCTGGAAGGTGAGGTTGGCCAGACCTTCGCGACCCAGCTTCAGGCCGCGACTGGGGTCCATCTGCTGACCTACGGCTTTGTCGGCGACCGCGACTTCTACAACTCCAGAAATCTGATCACCTCGGTTGAGGACATGAACGGGCTCAAGGTCCGGGTGCCAAAGAATCAGGTCATGATCGACACCTATGTGGAGTTTGGCGCCGCGCCCATTCCGCTGCCTTGGGCGGACACGCCGACCGCCTTGCAGACCGGAACCGTAGAGGGGGCCGACAACGGCACGTCCTTCATCCAGTCGCAGAAATTCTACGAAATCATGCCCTATTTCACGGCGCTTGAGCATTTCACCTATTTCTCGCCGCTCTTCGCCAGTGATCGCATAATGACAAAGCTGAATGACGCCCAACGTGCCGCGGTGCTGCGGGCCGCGACAGAGGCCGGGGCCTATCATCGCACGGAAATGGCCAGACAGACAGAGGAGGTCCGCGCGTTCCTGACCGGTGAGGGCGGGATGAAAACCGCAGAATTCGATCGCGCCGGCTTTATCGCGGCGGGGCTGCGGGTGCAGGATCGCTATGCCGCCGAGCAAGGCGACGATTTCGTGGCCTTGCTCGCAGCGATCCGCGCGCAGGCCAATTAGCATCAAGAACAGGCATGGCGGCCATCCCGCCATGCCCGTCACACCTTCAGGACGGAGGCCGGGCGATGCTGTCCAAAATCGACAGATACTTCGAGGAAGTGATCTGCACGATCTGTCTCATCGTGGTCGTCGGGTCTGTCCTCTTGCAGGTCATCCTGCGTTACTTCTTCTCGTCCGCTGCCGCATGGGCCGAAGAAACGGCGGTCTATGGCATGATCTTCGCGGTTTATCTCGGCGCCAGCATGGCGGTGCGCGAACGTGCCCATATCCGTATCACGCTGCTGATCCACCGCCTCCCGCGTGCCCTTCAGATCATGTCGGTGGTGCTGGCCGATGGCCTCTGGCTCGGCTTTGTCGTTTTCATGATCGTGCAGACCACGATCTATACGCAGTTGCTGTTCAACGTCACCTACATGACCCCCGGTCTGGGCATAGAGCAGCGATGGGTGCAGATGGTCATTCCGATGACCTTCGCCCTGATGCTCTTTCGTATCCTGCAAGTCTACTGGCGATGGCGCCGTGACGGCTGGAAGGATCTGCCGCTATGAACGGTCCCCTTGTGATGGTCGCGGCCTTTGTCTTTGCGATGGCGATCGGCGTGCCCATTCCCTTTGCCGCCGGTCTCGCCACCGTGGCAGGCCTCCTGATCGCGGACATTCCCCTCACCCTGATGGCCCAAGCCGCCTGGACGGCGTTCGAGCCCTTCCCGCTGGTCACGATCCCGCTGTTCATTCTGGCAGGTCAGCTGATGGAACAGGGCGGCATGTCGGAAAAGCTGGTCGCCATCGCACAACGCCTTGTCGGCACCTACAAGGGCGGCATGGGCCTTGTGACCGTGGTGGCCTGCATGTTCTTTGCCGCGCTCTCGGGCTCTGGCCCGGCGACCACGGCCGCCATCGGCTCGATCACCATTCCCGCCATGCAGAGAGAAGGCTACCGCGCGCGCTTTGCCGGGGCAATCGCGGCCGCGGCGGGGGCATTGGGCAGCATGATTCCGCCCTCGAACCTTCTGATCATCTTTGCACTGGTTACAGATGTGTCGATCCCGCGCCTCTTTCTGGCTGGCATCATGCCCGGCCTCCTTCTCGGGCTGATGCTGATGGTCGTGGTCTTTGTGATCTCGTGGAAGAACGACTATGGCGGCACCGGTGAGCGGTTTCGCTGGGGGCCGCTGCTGTGGGCCATGTGGGACGGCAAATGGGCGATCTTTGCACCCATCCTGATCCTGGGCGGCATCTATGCCGGCATTTTCACCCCGTCCGAAGCGGCCGCCGTCGCCGTGGCCTACGGGCTCTTTGTGGGGCTCTTTGTCTACAAGGGCCTGACATGGGCGAAACTCCTGCAAGCGTTCAAGTTTACCGCGATCGTGATCGGCTCGGTCCTGTTCATCCTCGGATCGACCAAGGCCTTCGGCCAGTTGGTGACGATCTTTGACATCCCCAGCGACATTCTCGACCTGTTTCAGGGCCTCGTCGCCTTTCCCTGGCTGATCATGCTCCTGATCGGGGTGTTCTACATCCTTGTCGGCATGTGGCTGGAGAGCATTCCGCAGATCATCATCTTCACCGCGGTGTTCTTTCCCCTGGTGACAAGCCTCGGCATTGATCCGGTGGTGTTCGGCATCTTCACCGTGATGACCTGCGAGATCGGCTTTCTGACACCGCCCATCGGCGTGAACCTCTTTGTCGCGGCACGGATCAGCAAGATCACAATCGAGGATATCTCGGTCGGAGTTCTTCCGCTGCTGATCCCCTATCTGCTAATGCTGTTACTGCTTGTCTTTTTCTCGGGCTGGATCACCTGGCTGCCCGATCTCGTTTATGGCCCACAGTTGAGGTAATCGAATGAAAGAAGTTCCCCTGACCGGCTATACCGACCGGCTCTCGGCGCGGCCGGGCGAAGAGATCGCCTTCAAGCTCTCGGCGACGCGCGGCGGCAACATTCGCGCCCGACTGGCGCGATCGATCTGCGCCGATCCGAACCCGGCCGGGATGGGGATCACCGAGGAGGACGCAAGCGCCTGGTTCCCCCCGCGCGTCCTGCCGGCGCGGCATCAACCGTTTTACCCCGGCTCCTACGGGATTACCGAGCGCCCACTGACGCTGAGGGCGCAAGACCCGGTCACGCTGGCGGCGACCATCCTGCCCACGCATCTGAACGGCAAGGATCAGGCCGTGCTCTCGTGCGGCGCCCTGACGCTCGGGCTCGATGCGGGGGGCTGCCTCTTTGCAGCGGTTGGCGACGGGCGCGTGACAATGGAACACCCGCTGGCGCTGCATCGCTGGACGCGCGTAGAGGCCACCCTGCAAGACGGACAGGCAACGCTTGTGCAGACCTCACAAGACCACCATGGCAACCCATCAGAGCGCGCGCACGGGGCGCTTGATCGCGGCACGATCTGCGCCCCCGCAAGCCTCGCGGCCCGCCTCGCGGCCCGCCTCGCGGACAGCAGAGCGGTCGATTTCTTCAACGGCAAGATCGAGGCGCCGGGCATCACCGCTGCGGATGGCACGGTCGCGGCCTGGGATCTCGCAGCCGCGATTCCACAGCGACATGTGCCCGCCCTCACCGGGCCTGCCTTGCAGCTTGTCAACTTTCCCACCCGCGCCATGACCGGATCGCTCTGGGACGCCTCCGAGATGTGCTGGCGGCACAAGCCAGAGCATTACGGGGCGATCCATTTCCACGAGGACGATATCTATGATTTCGGTTGGCAGACCGATTTCACCCTGAGCGTGCCCGCTGACATGCCCTCGGGCGTCTATGTCATGCATCTCGACCACGAAGACGGCGGCAGCGATGTCCTCCCCTTTTACATCTGCCCGCCCAGAGGCACCCGGCGCGCGGATCTCTGCGTGCTGATCCCGACCTTTACCTATGTGGTCTATGGCAACCATGCCCGCCCCGATTATGATCCTGCCTGGCAGGGGCGGATGCAGGCGTGGCGGGCCTATCCCCATAACCCGGCCGAGTATCGAGACTATGGCCTCTCGACCTATAACACCCATTCCGACGGATCCGGCATCTGCCACGCGTCGCATCGGCGTCCGCTGTTCAATTTCCGGCCCGGCTTTCTCACCTTCGGGGCAACCCCTTGCTCGGGGTTGCGGCATTTCCCGGCCGACAGTCACCTGATCAGCTGGCTGCACGCCAAGGGCATCGGCTATGACATCATCACCGATCACGAATTGCATGCCGAAGGTGCCGGCGTTCTGGCGGGCTACAAGGCCGTCACCACCACAACGCATCCGGAATATCACACCGCCGAGACGCTCGATGCGCTGCGTGATTATCGCGATACGGGCGGCAACCTGCTCTATCTCGGGGGTAACGGATTCTACTGGCGCATCGCGCGCCATGTGGAAAATGACAGTCTGCTCGAAATCCGCCGCGCCGAGGATGGCATCCGCGCCTGGGCCGCGGAACCGGGCGAATACTACAACGCTTTCGATGGCAGCTATGGCGGTCTCTGGCGGCGCAGCGGACGCGCCCCGCAGGCCCTTGTCGGGATCGGCTTCTCTGCGCAGGGCGAATTCTACGGCGCGCCCTACCAACGGATCTGTCACGATCCGGCGTTTGATTGGCTCTTTGAGGGCATGACCGAGGATATCTTCGGCAATTACGGGTTCAGCGGCAACGGCGCGGCGGGATTTGAACTCGATCATGTCGATCACCGGATCGGCTCGCCGCTGAACCTTGTCTTGCTGGCCCGCTCAGCGGGCGACAACCGCGCCTTCATGCTCGTCCCCGAAGAGCAACTGACCCACCTGACGAACCTGACCGGTGGACCGGAGGAAGCCGCCAAACATGCGGACCTGATCTATTTCGACCAGCCGGGCGGGGGATCCGTGTTTGCCGTCGGCTCGATCACCTTTTGCGGCTGCCTGCCGTGGAATGATTTTGACAACGACGTCTCGCGTCTGCTGGAAAATTACCTGAGACACATCGTGCAAGGCCGTTAGCCTCGGGCACGCCATAGCACCGTCATCGTGCGTCTGGTTGCCCCCGTCAGAACGGGGTCCGGATACGTGGCTCAGTAATTCTGCGCCTTGCGGATCCGGGTCATGCGGCCTTCCTCGGCAATGGCCCCGCCCAACGTGGTCACGCCCTTGGCCTGCAAGAGCCCCAACATCCGCACAAAGACCTCAGCCGTAGCGATGGTGTCACCCATCGCGGTATGGCGCGCCTCGGGCGGAATGGAGACGCCGAACCGCTCGCAAAGCGCATCAAGCGTGTGCTGCCCGCTGTGGTCGAACAAACCCGCCGACATCAGCACCGTGCAGAGTACCGGATTATCGAACCGTCGCCCGATGACCTGCTCCTTGAGCCTGAGAAACGCCAGATCGAACGGCGCGTTATGCGCGACCAGCACCGCACCCTGACAGAAATCGTGAAACCGCCGCCCGGCCTCGACAATATCTGCGGCCCCCTGCACCATCTCATCCGAGATATGATGCACGCGGGTCGAGGCGGCCGGGATGGGGCGGCCGGGATTGACCAGCGTGTCAAAGGTCTCGCCGCGCAGGATGCGTCCGTTGACGATCCGCAGGCCCGCGATCTGCACGATCTCGTCGCCCCCGCGCGGCGACAGGCCGGTGGTCTCGGTGTCAAAGACCACGAAACTCAGGTCCGACAGCGGCCGTTCGGCGAGATCGCCGGCAACCGCACTTGGCAAGTTGAAGTCATAGAATTCCGGCCGTGCATCGCCGGGCCGCAACCTGGGCGCGGCTGCGGCCAGCGGCAGCACGATCCTGTGCCCTGCCGCCGTCGTCTCGGCCCAGAGATCGGTCTGATGCGCGCTCAGCGCGTCGCGCCCCGAATAATCCCCATAGGCCGAGGACAGCGGCTCTCTCAGCCAGTCGGTGAGTTGCCCGTCGCTGACGACCTCGCCCTGCCAGCCCAGCAGAAGGCGCGTCTCGGCGCCCTCCGTCTCGGTCGAGAGGCTCAGGCCATCGCGCGTGCCCTCCTCGACCAGATGCCCGATCAGCGCCCCGAGCAGCGTGATCACGGCAAATCCGTCACACAGCAGCATCTCCTCGGTCTCGGAGAGCGTCAGCGGAACCGCCACCTGCGCCGCCACGCCGTCAAGGATATGCGCCACCGCCACCGGCGACATCGGCCAGCGGTTCGACTTCACCGCCGAATGGCGCGCGCTCATGTCGGCAAGACAGTCAAAGAGCCGCGCCACCTCATCCTCGATGCCCTTGGCAAACTGCGCGCGGCTCTCGGGCGGCAGGTCATCGGCGGATTGCAACACATCGAGCAGCGCGCCGATCGTGGCCGCCGGGCGGCGCACCCCTTCCAGCAGGTTGTTGAACAGGTGATCCTGATGGGCATGGGCACTCAGGTCATCGGTCGCATCCCGGAAGATCAGCACATGCCCCGACAGTTCCTCGTCCGAGATGATCGGGCTGACACGGCCCAGCAGGAATCTCTTGCCATCCGCAGAGGCCGCCAGAAAGGTCTCGGCGCTGATCTGCCCGCGCACCCGCGCCTTCTGCATCCGCGACAGCGCGTCAAGCACCGGCTCCGGCCGCAGAAAGGCGGAGAGCGGGCGATCAAGGCCGATCTCGCCCAGCAATTCCTGCGCCATGCGATTGTAGAGCATCACCCGATTGTCGGGCGTCGCCACCACGGCGCCCTCGCCGAGATCGCGAAACAGCGCCTCGAACAGCGCCTTTTCCCGCGCGATCCGCGCCGTTTCCCGCTCGATCGCACGCTGCCGCGCGGCGCGCGCCTCGGCAAGGGCGGCGTTGATCGCATTGGCGGCGGGCGCCAGCGTGCTCAGATGCCGCGCCTGGGTCTCGTCGATCTGCAAATCGACATCGGCGCGCGCGCGGGTGGTCAGATCCGATGCCAGGGCAAGGATCGGCTTGGCGACATTCTCATCGAACAAGAGCCCGATCCACGCCGCAAGACCCAGCAGGCCGAAGGCGGCGATCGCCCCGGCCATCACATAGCCATCCGCCGGACCGCCCGCCCGCGCATGGCCGTGCCAGAGCGATCCCGCGATCAGCGCCGCCCCGCCCAGACCAAGTGCCGCGAAAAACAGCGCGAATCGCAGCCGCAGGCCAAGCCGGGTCGTGAGCCGGTCAATCATGCGAGTCTCCGGCCAGTAAGGCGGCGATCTGCGCCGTCAGATCCGATGTCGCAAAGGGCTTGGTCATAAAGGCATCGGCCCCCACCGCGAGCCCCTTGCGGCGCTCCACCTCGCCCCCGCCAGCGGTCATCATCAACACCTTGATATCGCGCAGACTGGCATCGCGGCGGATCATCTGGCAAATCTCGTAGCCCGAGCGTTCCGGCAGCATCACGTCGAGCACGACCAGATCGGGGTGATCCTCGGCCAGAGCCGCCAGCGCCGCATTGCCCGAGGCCACCCGCCGCAACCGATAGCCCGCCCGCCCGATGAGGTGCTCGAGGGCGAGGGCGATATTGTCCTCATCCTCGACCAGAAGAATGGTTTTTTCAGACATCCCGGCGGGCCTCCTCTCCCGCTTAGTTCATGCAGAGCGCTCCGATCAATGGATCTTCCCGGCCTGCGCTTTGCCATTCCGCTTGGGACGGATCGGTCAGTGCCGCTTCGGTCACGTCAGCCCGCGCCGCATTGGCGCAATCCACAAGTTGCGGGCGCTTGACCGGCGGGGCCCAGCGACCAAAGAGATAGACATCGGCCAAAAGGATCGACGGGGCCGCCGGATTGGTCTGCACCCCGGCGCGGTCCAGCACCATCATCCGCGTGACCTGCGGCACGACATAGGTCCAGGGCTTCCAGGCCCTCGCTTCCTTGATCGCGCTCACCACCTCCACACTGTCGGGCAGCGTGCTCAGGGTGCGCTCGGCCCAGGTGTATTCAGACCAGATCGCATAGAGGATCATCGCCAGCCCGGCCAGGATCGGCGCGGCATAGCGTGGCAGGCGTCCCCGGCTCAGATGCCCGGCGACAAGCGCCAGACCGGCGGCACCGATACCCACGGCGAAGGCGGCGATCAATTCAAGAATCATATCTTATCCCGGTGCCCCTCTGAATTGTGCAATCGCCGATTGCATCGTCTTGACCACCATGAACGCATCACGCAGGTGATTGCGTTCCAACTCCGACAGATCAGCAGGCGCCATGAAATTATTCGGCTTCTGCCCCTCCCGGATCTGGGCCGCCTGATGGCGCAGGCGCATTTCGGCAATCAGATCATAGGCATCCAGCAGATCGCGCCCACCGATGTCCGAAATCACGCCGGCGGTGCGCGCCGCCTCGATCCGATCGCGCGTGCCGGCCACCTCGAGCGACCCCAAAAGCGCATAGATCCGCCCCAGATCGACCACCGGAACGACCCCGGAGAGTTTGAGGTCGATGGTGTTCTTGTGCTCACCAGAGCGAATCATCGCAAAGCCGCGAAACAGGCCCAGCGGAACGCTGTGCTTGAGCGAATTGGACACCATATGCGCGACAAAGATCGAATTCTTGTGCGCCTGCGCCAGAACCTCGGTCTGAAGGTCGTCAAAGAGGGCATTCTCCCCCGCAATGGCGCGCAGGTCGAACATGACCGAGGCCAGCATCTGCGCCTCTGTGTCGGGCTGCTCGATCCAGCCCTCGAAATAACTGCGCCAGACGCGGCGCGGCTGACGCCAGCGCGGGTTGGTTGCCATCATGTCGCCGGGACAATAGAAAAACCCGCAGGTGTTCAACCCGTCGCTGACATATCTGGCAAGCTCGGTGAAATAGACGTCATGTTCGGGCTGGACGCTGTCATCGAGAATGAGACAATTGTCCTGATCGCTTATCCCGGTCTGTTCACGCCGCCCCTGACTGCCACAGGCCGCCCAGAGATAGGGCACCGGCGGCGGTCCGAACGTGGTCTCCGCCAGCCGCAAAAGCCGCCTTGTGATCGCATCCGTAAGATCGGTGATCCGCCGGGTGATCGACTGTGGCCGCACGCCGGCCTGCACCAGCTGCGCCAGCAGCATCGGCACCCGTTCCATCACCTGCGCCATCTCCTCGGGACGCTCGGCGCTGGCGATATCGGCCACCATGTGACTGGCGGTGGCCGCCTGCTGCCGAAAGAGATCGGTCTTGCCGATCATCCCCACCACGCGCCCCCCCTGTGCCACCGGCAGATGATTGACCTTCAGGTCGGACAAGAGCATCAGCGCATCGAGGCCCAGCTGATTGGGGGCGATTGTCACCGGATCGGGCGTCATGATCTGCGACACGGGAACCGCTCCGGTCAGCCCTTCGGCCAGAACCTTGTTGGTCAGGTCATGCGCGGTGATGATCCCGGCCAGCCGGTCCTCCTGCATCACCACCACTGACGAGATCACATGGTCGCGCATCAGCCGCGCAACATCCGTGATCGTGGCCTCCGGTGTGCAGGTGATCGGTCGCTTCGCCATCAGATCCGCCACCTGAAGCGCCGTCAGTCCGGTTGCATAGGGCCCGTCATCCCCGGGCTCTGCGGGATGCGCGCGGGCAAACCAGCGGGCAATCTCCTTGGATTGCTCAATCAGATCAAGAAACTGCTCCTTGGGAATCACGATGACACGGGTCGGCTTTGCCGCCCGCGCGGTCAGTTGTGCGTTGCCATCTCGAAATATGCCCCGCTCGCCCAGAATATCCCCCGGCCCCCGGCGCGAGACCAGATCGGCCTGACCGGTCACAATATCGAGCGCGCCGGATTCGATGACATAGAGCCCCGCCAGCGGCGCGCCCTTGGCAAAGATCTCCTCCCCGACAGCAAGCTTGACCCGCCTCAGATCCGGTGCCAGCCAGGCACAGAGCGCGGCGGACAGCGTATCGAACGGGGCGTACCGGCGCAGCACCTTGATCAGATCGGGATCATTCGTCAACGCGGAGGCCTTTCGTTCGCTGTTGCGTCAAATGGTATTCAGGCGCCCGTGGATCCGGAAATATCGGCGGGCCAAGGTGAACGGGGGCGGCACACGCCGCCCCCGTCCTGTCAGTATCAGTGCGCCACGGCCTTGTTGGCACCGCGCGGAACGCGGACGCTTTCCACGAGGGTCTGGATCTCGACCGGCGGTTCCTTGGTCATGCTTGACACCAGATAGGCGGCGCCGAAGTTGACCAATGCACCGACCGTGCCGATCGACAGCGGCGAGATGCCGAACACCCAGTTTGCCGCATTGTCCGGCAACTGGTTGGTCTCCGGGATGAAGAACCAGCCCTTGTAGACGAAGATGTAGACCAGCGTGAAGATCAAACCCGACAGCATACCCGCCACGGCACCTGCGTTGTTGATCCGCTTCGAGAAGATCCCCATCATCAGAACCGGGAAGAGCGACGCCGCCGCAATCCCAAAGGCCAACGCCACGGTCTGTGCCGCAAAGCCCGGAGGGTTGAGGCCAAGATAGGTCGCCACTACGATGGCGACGCCCATCGAGATCCGCGCCGCCAGCAGTTCGCCCTTCTCCGAGATGCCCGGATTGAGCGAACCCTTGATCACGTCATGCGAGATCGCCGACGAAATCGCAAGCAGCAGACCCGCCGCCGTCGAGAGCGCTGCCGCCAGACCACCCGCCGCGACCAGCGCGACGACCCAACCCGGCAGGTTGGCGATTTCCGGGTTGGCCAGCACCATGATGTCGTTGTTCACGGTGAGTTCCGACCCGGCCCAGCCATTGGCCTCGGCCGTCGCCTTGAAGGCTTCCGACTTGTCGTTGTAGTATTGAATCCGGCCGTCGCCGTTCTTGTCCTCGAATTTCAGAAGACCGGTCACTTCCCAGTTTTTCATCCAGTCGGGACGCGCTTCATACGTTATGCCGTCCGCCTGTGCGCCATTGTCGGAAATGGTGTTAAGCAGGTTGAGACGCGCCATCGCGCCCACAGCCGGAGCCGTGGTGTAGAGGAGCGCGATAAAGACAAGCGCCCAACCCGCCGAAAAGCGTGCATCGGCGACCTTCGGCACTGTGAAGAAACGCACGATCACATGCGGCAGGCCAGCGGTGCCGATCATCAGCGACATCGTGAAGAGCACCATGTTGAGCGTTGACTGGTGATGCCCGGTGTAGCTTGCAAAGCCGAGATCGGTGACGATCTGGTCGAGCTTGACCAGAAGCGGCTGCGCCGAGGCGGTATGCTCCGAGAAGAGCCCGACCTGCGGCAGGAACGAACCGGTGAGTTGCAGCGAGATGAAGATTGCCGGGATCGAATAGGCCAGGATCAGCACGCAATACTGCGCGACCTGCGTATAGGTGATCCCCTTCATGCCGCCGAGAACCGCATACATGAACACGATCGCCGCGCCGATATAAAGACCGGTGGCCTTGTCCACCTCGAGGAATCGCGCGAAGGCGACGCCGACGCCGGTCATCTGCCCGATCACATACGTCACCGACGCCACGATCAGACAGATCACCGCCACCATGCGTGCGGTGTTCGAGTAGAACCGGTCGCCGATAAATTCGGGCACGGTATATTTGCCGAACTTGCGCAGATAGGGCGCAAGCAGCATCGCCAGCAACACATAGCCGCCGGTCCAGCCCATCAGATAGGTGGAGTTGTCATAGCCGACGGCAGAAATCAGGCCCGCCATCGAGATGAAGGAGGCCGCCGACATCCAGTCCGCGCCGGTCGCCATGCCGTTCATCACCGGATGGACGCCCCGGCCGGCCGCGTAGAACTCGCTCGTCGAGCCCGCACGGGCCCAGATCGCGATGCCGATGTAGAGCGCAAAGCTCGCGCCCACGACCAGCAGGTTGAGTGTGTATTGGTCCATCGTCCCTGTTCCCTCTCTCTATTCTTCAACGCCGTATTCGGCATCGAGTTTGTTCATCATCATGGCATAGACGAAAATCTGTACCAGAAAGACGAAGATCGATCCCTGCTGCGCGAACCAGAACCCCAGATCGGTTCCGCCGATCGCGATCCCCGACAGCATCGGGCGAAGAACAATCCCGAACCCGAACGAGACGAGCGCCCAGATGACGAGATTCCATAAGATGAGACGCACATTGGCTGACCAGTATGCGGTTGTTGACTTCTCTCCGGACAAAGCCTGTCCTCCCTTTGTCAAGTTGCTTCCTCCTGCCTGTGCCGGGACCATCCCGGCACCAGCCTTCCCTTACGCCATCGCCCGTGTGACGACGTCGTTTAGTTGCCCAGCGACGGCCTCGATGTCGGCCATCGCATCGACGCGGACCAGAACCCCGCGCGATTCGTAATAGGAAATCAGCGGCGCGGTCTGCGCATGATAGGCGCGCAGGCGTTGTTCCACCGTCTCCGCGTTGTCATCGGCGCGCCGCGTCATCTCGGTGCCGCCGCATTTGTCACAGACGCCCGCTTTGACGGGCGTCTTGAAGCTGTCGTGATAGCCTTCGCCGCAGCCCGCACAGGTGAAACGGCCTGCAATCCGCGCGACCATTGCGGCATCGTCCACCTCGAGGCTGATCGCGGCGCGGATGCCCTGCCCGAGACCGGCCAGCAGATGATCCAGCGCCTCGGCCTGCACGGTCGTGCGCGGAAAGCCGTCGAGGATCACGCCTTGCGCGCCATCTGCCTCAGACAGCCGGTCGCGCAGGATGGCGATGACAATCTCGTCAGAGA